>CBDUBA010000005.1:0-102316 GCA_965365275.1 uncultured Cyclobacteriaceae bacterium
ATTACAAACATTGCAAGTGTAGGAAGGATCAAACGTTTAATATTCATATCTTTTATATTAAAGATTTCAAATAGAATTCAAAAATTGGCCGATTACCCTTTTGCTAATTTAATTCATAATTAATATAAACACATATGCCTTTCCCTGATCAATTTTCATTTCTAATCCACAGATCTGATCCGGGGTTAAAAAATCTTCCTGGATCCTCTTGCTCAGGCACCTTTCTTTTCCTGAATATATTCATCAACTAATTGCTGGAGGATTTCCAAGGGTAAGGCACCATTACCCAGAACTACATTATGAAATTCCTTTATGTCAAATTGATCACCAAGCTGATCCATGGCTTTGTCCCTGAATTCCAGAATTTTGATCATTCCTATCTTATACCCTGTAGCCTGGCCAGGCCAGACGATATAACGTTCTATTTCTGTTGTGACCTCTGAGTGTGACATCCCGGTATGACTGACCATATAGTTAATAGCTTCCTCCCTGGTCCACTTTTTAAAATGTATTCCGGAATCTACCACAAGTCTAACAGCCCTGAACATTTCAGCCTGTAATCTCCCGAGGTTTCCGAAAGGATCATTATCGTAGAAACCATATTCCCACGCCAGTCTTTCTGCATATAGTGCCCAGCCTTCAGAATAGGAAGTAAATCCCAGAATTTTGCGGAACATCGGGAAACCCTCCAATTCCTGAGCCAGTGCTATTTGAAAATGATGGCCGGGAATAGCTTCATGGTATGCAAGTGTTTTCATTCCGAATTTTACCACTTCATTCATATCCCGGAGATTGGCATAAAATACACCGGGTCTGGATCCATCAAGTGCCGGGCCACTGTAATAAGCACCTGCGGAACCTTCCTCCCTGAATTCGGGTACACGTTTAACCTCAACCAATGATTCTGGCCGCAAATCAAAAAGATCATCAAGGTTTGCATTGATGTGATCAATGATCTCCTGGTACTCTTTTATGGCCATTTCACGACCGGAATCATCATTAGGGAAAAGAAATCTTTCCTCCTTGTTAAGTTCTAATATATGATCCGAAACACTTCGGCTGGTATCATCATAGCCCTGGGAGATCAGTATTTCCTTCATTTCCTTTTCAATCCTTTCAACTTCAGAAAGTCCTATCTGGTGTATTTCTTCGGGATCAATGGCTATAGAATTCGTTGACTTGAGCCTATACCTATAATATTCATCCCCTTGTGGTAATTTCCACACACCATCCCGTTCATCAGAATGGGGAAGTAAATATTCAAAATAATCAATAAGTTTCTGGTAGGAAGGAAATACGGATTCATTTACAGCCTGATAAACCTGGTCCAGCATTTCGGCTTTTTCATATTCATCCAGTTTACCGAACTCATCCAGTTTTTCTTCGAATGAAAAATATAAAATGTTTTTCCTTACGGGATCGTCATCGATTTCCTGCTCCACAGAACCCTCCTCAGTGGCTCCCACAAATCCATTCATCTCTGAAAGTACCCTCTCAATTACAAATGTTGGGGGTATAATTTGCATACTTTCTCTCAGCTTCAATCCCAAGAGGACATCATCAATAACTTCCGGGAACTGATTTAAACGGCTGATGTAAGCCTCCGCATCCTCTTTGTCTTTTATCAGGTGTGTCGATTCCATGAAACTCGGGAATCCATTCTGGATACCTCCCATCTGATTTACAGGATATCCATAATACATAAATTTTTCACCTTCAGACTGTGTGGCAAGGAATGATTTGAGAATATCCGTATTTAATTTATTTGCAGGTGATTGTTTATCATAATCATATTTATCCAGGTCAACAATGACCTTTTTCAGGAATGCAAAATCCGAAGAATCCTTTTTTAAGGAATAATCATTCAATCTGTCATTATAGATATCGCTGAGAATGGGAAGACCCATCCCTGACACCATTTGTGGATTTTGTAATGCGAATGTGAAGAATACCTTGTCATAAAAATGTCTTATGTCGAACGGTCTGAACCATAACAGGTTAACTACCCAGATGGTTCCGGCGATAACAAGGATCAATAATGCCCTGAGGATCCATTTTTTCATAAAAGTCTCGTTTAACGTATTATTAAGTTTTTATAGAATGAATTTAAAAATCCGAACCTAATAGTAATCATATAAAAGTAAATGTTGCATCCTAAAGCCAGGATCAAATATGGGATATAAGATATAGAACTTACCCAGCCTATTTAATCATACACACACCTTGATTTATTAGACTTTACGTAATAAGTTTTGTAATTCTTTGCCTCGGGATCCATGCACCCTTCCAGTTCCAGCAATTCGACTTTGCGGAATTCAATGGGGTGTGATTCACTTTGAAGAGAAATATACCCACCGGTAAGTAGCTTACCATCTTTCTTGATTGCTTCGTTAAAATTGCTTACTGTCCCACCACCAATTTGAGGTGCAGAATAATAAATCACTTCTTCCCCTTCCATAATATGACTGATGAAATTATCACCCATAACTACTACTTCTAATCTAACCCACTGGTCACCATGATATGTCTTGGATTTTGAATTGGTACAATGATCCTTTACCATTTCTCCTTTCATTTCAATCTCTGTTCCAGGTGTACATACATTCGCCGTAGGTCTTTTGTTCTCCCCATCACCACCCAAAAGTTGGACTTCTATGGAAATTGGAAAATTCTGATCTTTTTCCATCGTATGAGGTGGCTGCCCATGTACCATTATGCCACTGTTTCTGTAAGCCCAGGCCGGTCCTTCGGGTGCCTGCTCACCAACAAACCTGTACTCTACAGCGATTTTGTAATATGAAAATGGTTTTTTATAAAAAATATGACCGAACCTGTCATCAAATTTTTCATATTCATCGTATTTCACTTTCATTACACCATCTTCCACGTAAAAAGTATTTCCGAAATTATCATTCAATTCGTAACCGTTAATCTTGACATGCCAGTCATTCAGGTCTTTCCCATTAAAAAGCTGGATCCAGTTTTCATCAGAGGTTTTTTGAGCGTATGATCCAAAAGCCAGAAGGACGACCACTGCGGTAAGCATTATCTTTTTCATAATTCAGAAAGTTTTATTTTATACAGTTTAAAAAAATCCGATTGTAATTTAATTAAAAATTACGGGGAAATTTTGCACTGCTGCCCTAAATTTGGATTTAATGGATAATTTAAAAGATGAGAACCGGAAATAAATGAAAAAAAATGGTCCCGCCTGGGGCGGGACCTACCTATAGACAGTTAAAATCAAAAAATTAATTGCCGATTAACCTGATTCCCAGGGTCAACTGAAATGTCGAGTTCTTTATTTCTATGTCTTCAACGTTTGATACATCTGTTAAGCCAAACACATACCTTGCCGTAAGATTTAAACGGAGCGGAAGATTTGCCTCCGCACCTACTATCAATCCTACGTCACTGTTTTTCAATTCATCTTTGATATCAACCACGGAAGATCCAAGATCTGCTTCCGCTTTGGTCAGAATACTGAATTGAGGACCGGCATGTAGATTCAGGAATTTAATTACTTGCCACCTTAATAGAACAGGAATGTCAAAATAGGTTAACTTATTGTCTGAGTTATCACTATTTGTGCCCTGTATCAAATCAGAAACTGATCCTTTCCTGGAATACAATAATTCTGGCTGAAGTGCGATCTTGTCACCAAAAAACCAGTTTACGTACACGCCTCCAACAAATCCAGTAATATTTGAAGTCTCAATATCGACTCCAAGAAGACTTGCATCCTGTGTGGCAAAATTTGCCCCCCCTTTAATGCCGAGACCTGGTCCAGCAAAGGAAATTGTACAAATAATTAGTAATGCTAGTGTTAAATATATTTTTTTCATGATCCTGTATATTGGATTTTATCGTATATATAACGCTAGATTACGATATCATTGTTAGCACTGAATCTAAAATTCACCGAATCAGTAAAATATCCTGAATCTTCCAGATCCTGAGTTGAGATTTCTGCATATTCATTGAGAAAATCAACCAGTTCAGCAATGGTTAAATTATATCGTTTATGTGGTTGGTGAACTTTCCTTATACCCTTTCTAAGTAAAAATTCATAAGCTGTCTCTGTCCTTTCTGCGGTCTGTTCCATAACACATGATTAATTGTTGAACAAAATTTCTTATTTCGAGATGGAAAGAACCACATTAAATATTAGAATAACACATTAAAAACCAGCGGGGCATCACACAAGTAAGAAAATCGCAATTTTTGAATATTTTTTAAATACGCTGAAAAACAGCGAGTTAGATGCTTTTACTTAAATCAATAATTTATCTACCATGTGGAAATCCCATGTGTTTTTAACATTAATCTATCTTCATCATCAGATCCGGCCAACCTTTTAGCCCGCAGATACCTGTTTCGGTTATATTCATCAAAAATATCGGATTCCGGATTCATACTGCTCACATGAATATTTCCAGAAGCATGGATAAATTTCATATCGCCTATCCACATGCCGACATGAACCACTTTTTCATTTGTAGAATCGGTTGCAGCTCGTCCGAAAAACAACAAATCACCCGTCTGTAGGGCTTCAAAAGCCTTTTTATCATCAACCAGTGTGCCTATGCTTTCCTGCTGGGAGGCGTCACGTGGCAGTACATATCCGTTCATAAAATAAACGGTCTTTGTGAACCCGCTGCAATCCATTCCCTTAGAGGAAGTCCCTCCCCATAAATATGGAAATCCCAACATGCTGTAAGCCACAGCAGTCAGCTTATCCGGATCAAAACTGGTTTCGGATAACCATGCTTCAAAGGTTCTTGATTCGGATTTTCTTACAAAGGCTAGTCGTCCGTCAGGATAAGAGACTTTATAATAATGATCAAGTTTTTCTTCCAGAAAAAGGATATTTCCTGATGTAAGATCTGATATGATTCTTGAATCTTCTTCCGGATTCTTATAAGAAAATCCGTAAATTCCGGTAAAAATTATCTTCTTCCTGTTAATATACTCCTTTAACCCATGCTCTGCCAGCCATTCTATCCCTCCTGCATCTACCCATCCAATATAACGGTCAGGGGTTTGAATTAAGAACCAGCTTCCTTTTTTCTTAAATACCTTAACCGGTGCTCCAAGTATTCCCTGCGTCACCAGCTCGGCCGAATGCCGGGGCTCTTTTCTGATATTGCATACCGAAATATTCACCAACCCCCAGTGTCTGCCATTCAATTGTTTCTCAGGCAGGATCTCCACTTCATTCACAATAGATATATCGATGCGATCGAGGCTGTCAAGCAATGCCTTTACAGCATTTTCCTGATCAGTCTCCCCTTTTAACAGTAATCCATCTCTTGATTTTACAAATTCCACATCAAAAATGGCAACCCTGGAATCCGGAACAAAATGTTCCTGAACAGAAATTAAAATATTTTCAATCTCATGTGTTTCCTCAGAGCAGGAAAAAAGTAAAAAAAATGATACAAAAACCAGCTTCCCTGGGACGATAACCTTTAGCATATCCTAGAATTTTATTCAGTAATCAAATTTAAATCTTTTGAGGTCGGGATGGTAAGATCTTTCCCGGTTTAATTCATGATTATAGACTGCTTTCCCCAGATCCGCGAAGAAAGGAAAGGCCAGGGAATCATAGGCATATTTATCATCCATATAAATCTGGTTCAGATTTACATCTATTACTGCACTCAGGAAAAACTCTATTCTATTTTCAAGATCAACCACGTAGGCTACATCTATAACATATCCGTATGCCAGCCCAACTTTGTTAAATAAACGGATATGTCCGGGGAGGCGAGCAGTATCATCACCATACATAATGAACTTGCAATAGTTGTCAGGATATTTATCTCCATATTGAGGATAATCACTCTCCCTGGGATACATGCTCATATATTTATATAAAAGTTTATAATCGTACTTAGTAAGATCAAAAAGAGGTGTTCCATGGAGCTTTCCCGGAAAGATAGTCTCGATGAGGATATTATGAAGATCTTTCAATGACATAAAATTCTTTTCAGAAAAATTCATGGGCTCAGAAACCAGGCTATCCCCCACCATATATCCCTTCCCCAGAAATATATCCTTTCTTTCAGTAAACAGAGGCGGACTGATCTGCATCGGTTGTTGATAGACCAGGGTATCCTGATCAAAAAATCGAATAGGATTGGTATGACGGTTTTCATCGGCAGATAGAAAAACAGATAACCTATGCAGGATCCCGGAATTAAGAAATCCCTTGGTTACCAGGGCATCATATATATATTCCTGCCCCAGAAATTCATACAGACGGTTAAATGCATCGTTATCACTAACCAGGAAGATCTTTTTGATATAGTGTGCTACAGAAGGCTTCAGGGATTCTGCCGAACTGTCATATAAGACTTTTGTCTGTCCTGAGTAGGCACTGTCAGTTATCATAACCGAAGTGCTTTTTAGACCTGGGATATTGATCTTATTGATCTTTTCCAGTGCCAATAAGGCTATCGGAAGTTTTATGGTGCTCGCGGGATAGAAATAGGCAGAAGAATCGACATGGTAGGACCACGTACGTAATTGCGGTTGATTATCCTGATCCCTATCAATCTGAGTATATAATATTTGTAGTCTGTATTGTTGTCTGTTGGATACTATTTCTTCATATTCGCCGGAAAGTGAACCTACAATTTTTTCAAGCGGATTTTCCCTATTTTCATCAATGCATGATGTTAGGATTATAAGAATAAAACCTATCATACAGTTTTGCTTCAAATTCTTACCTACCATCAATCATATCTTTATAAAAGTTCCGGATACCTTCATTTATATTTCTAATATTATAACACCTGCTAATCAGGCAGAGATCGTGTAAACTTCCTTCCTTTAAAATTAAATCCCAGGCCATACCCTTTACCAGGTATCAGAGATCCGTTTTTATAGGTCAATCCTGAAGCCACATCCTCTGATAACAACAATGGACCATCCAGGTCGGCATAATCGACAAATGGTAATAGCTGTGCTGCCGCTGATATCCCCACTGTAGATTCTGTCATGCAACCTATCATTATGCTGAGACCTGCTTCTCTGGCCATTTTCAACATGTGAAAAGCTGGTGTTAATCCTCCGCATTTGGATAGTTTAATATTGATGCCGTCAAAACTGTTCCTGCATTTCATGATGTCTTCAATTTTTTGGCAACTTTCATCCGCTATAATTGGCAGGGAACTGTTCATCGATAACAACCGGGTTTCTTGGAATTGTTCAGCACCAAATGGCTGTTCGATAAATTCCACGTTCCATCTTTCCAGGTCATTAGCGATCTTTTCGGATACATCTATCCTCCAGGAACAATTTGCGTCTACACGGATCAGCGCACTCGATATTTTTCGAAGTTCTTCCACAATTTCTGCATCATTCACACCTGAAACCTTCAGTTTATAAACTGGCCATGGCAGGTCATTCATTTTATTTTTTAATTCATCAATCGTTCCGATACCAAGTGTATAGCTGGTAAATGGATATTTCTCATACGAAATTCCCCATTGCGACATGAAAGATTCACCTTTCATTTTAAAGAAAAGATCGTGTGCAGCACAATCGAGCGCGGACTGCGCAAAAGTGTTGCCACTCAATACCGTGTAAATATCTGACCAGAGTTTTGCCGGATCCGAAAACTTGTAATCCTTAAGAAATATCCGTGCCTCTTCAAAAGATGCATTTAAACGCTCTTCTGTTACCTGATAGTAGGGATTTGTTGTAGCTTCACCATATCCTGAATGCCGGCCCTTACGTAATTCAACAATAAAACATCGAATTGAATTATATGTATGCCTGGATATGGCAAATGGGTACCTTAAGTCCAGATCAAAAGAAAAAACATTAAGCTCCATGAATGGATCACCAGCTATAATTCATAATAGAAGGCATCCCTCAATACCTCGAGGCTCTTTGGAACTGCGATCAGGGGATCTTCATTCCCTTCAAATTCAAGGGAGATGTATCCTTTATACCCGGCATTGCGCATGATCTCGCCAATCCTGGGATAGTCAAGATCCAGTGTATACCATTTCCCTCCACCATAGTAGGTCTTAGCCTGCATTAGAATGGCCTGTCCGGCTAGCATCTCCAGCTGATCATAAGGATCTTCCAGGAAATTTCCGGTATCAAGAGTAACCATAAGCCAGGGTGAGTCTACCTCCTTTACAATGCGTTGAACACCTTCAGCAGTACGTCCTAAGCCCCAATGATTTTCCAGGCCAAGTACTACCCCGCACTTTTCGGCTATCGGGATACATTGTTCAATGGAATCAATTACCCATTTGAAACCGTCCTCTTCAGTATATCCTTCCAATACGGGTTCAATACCGCGGTTATCCATTAATTCATCAAATGATCCTGAAGTGCCCCATCGCCCGGTGTTTAACCTCATGGTAGGAATACCCAGCTCATAAGCCAGTTCGATCTGGTGTATCGTCTTTTTGATCTCTTCATCTCTTTTCTCCTTTTCGGGGAAAACATATCCCTGGTGGGTTGAAAATCCCATAAGGTCCAATCCGGCGTGAAAGGCCTGTTTTTTAAGATTATTCAAATAGGGTTTCTCTTCCGATGTCATTTGAACGAGCAGTAACTCAATACCATCAAAACCCAATCTGGCAGCTTGGTCAATACAATATTCCATTGGAGTTTCTTCTTTCGGACCATTGAACTGCCAGAATGAATAAGTGGAAACCCCTATTGGATTTCGTCTTACTTCTTTGGGATTTGATGTATTTTTCTCTTCACTGACCGGGGATGTGCATCCGGCGGTTGCTAGAACAGATCCTGCCATCAGGGAATTTTTCAAAAAATTTCTTCTAGTATTCTTCATGCGATTTTAATTAGGTTCTGAAACGAACATGAATCTTCTTCATGCTAAATTCATAAAAAAGAATGATAAAATTTATGTGAGTTCCTGAATGTTTTTAGATTTTTTAAACAGATGAAATTAAGAAAATATTTTTCCTTTACCCTAATTCATCCAACCAATTCTTAGTAAAATGGGTCATTTTAAAAACTTTTTGACCTGTTGTAATGGATCGTAAATTAACCTTCGCTGCTATTTGCTTAATTCTTATACTTATATTGAGCACTTGCAGCCAAAAAGAAGAATTGCCCGCAACCCAGGGAAAAGTCGAACTCTATTTACTTGAGTCCTTTGAAACAACCGGAGATCATTTCTTTCAGATCAATGAAGCCTCGGTCATAACTGAAGCCACTCCATTCCTGGAATTCCAGGACTTGCTATCCTACCATCCAGATGAGTATTCCTTTACAATCTCAGAAAACGCAATAAACAAAATTGACAACATGGACCATTCTGTTCACGGCGTGGCATTTGGTATTGTTGTAAACAATGAATTGATTTATACAGGCTGGTTCTGGCCCAGCTATTCATCCATGAGCTGCGACTGGATTGTGATTGATCCCCTCACATTATGGAATGACAATATTTTAAAAGTTAATTTAGGGTATGCCCCTTCCATTCCCTCCATAGAAATTCCGGACAGGCGGAATGATCCCCTGCTCCTTTCGGTTTTCAGAGTCAACAAAAAGCTGCTGAAGTAAATCATACTACTTTTATGAAATCTACTTTTTTTAATTGCAATTCTGAATGCTAATTTTCACCTTTATATAAGTTCTTTTAAAAAAATTCTAAAAAGCAATCAACGTCCTAAATTGACAATTCAAAAATGAAAACTGTTAAAATATCAATTTTTTCTATTACGATCCTTGCCTTTGTTGCCTCTACAGCACTATCTCAGACAACATCCCTTTTCAATGGAAAAGATCTAACGGGATGGCATGCAGATGTACCTGCTATGGATGATGATCCGGATGCGAAGATGCCTTTTATCGTACGGGACGGTATGCTGGTGAGTTTAGGAACTCCAGGAGGACATCTGATTACGGATGATGTGTATATGGACTACAAATTGGAAGTAGATTACCGATTTGCTGCAAAACCAGGTAATTGCGGGGTCCTGGTTCATGCTTCAACCCCACGGGCCCTGTATAAAATGTTCCCGAAATCAATGGAGATACAGATGATGCATGAAAATGCCGGGGATTTCTGGTGTATCGTCGAGGATATAACAGTTCCCGATATGGAGCAAAGAAGAGGTCCCAAAGAAGAGTGGGGTATAACAGAAGGTAAGAAACGAAGAATTATCAATCTGACCGATGGGTCAGAAAATCCTGTCGGGGAATGGAATACTATGGTTATAGAATGCCTGGGATCCGAAATTAAAGTCTGGGTGAATGGCGACATGGTAAATCATGGATATGATTGTACCGCACAAAAAGGTCAGATTGCTGTTCAGGCAGAAGGATCCGAAGTAGAATTCAGGAAAATTGAATTGACGCCGTTGCGGTAGTCAGGTTCATGGATTCACAGGCAATTAGGCAAGAAATTTGACTTCATTCAATAATGACAATTTGTTTCCTATTCGATTCTTGATGGGATACTCATTCAATTTATGATACATCTGTCAATATCATATCAGTTTTGCTTATTTTCGATTCGCTTTATCAATCTCACATCATGAATTACCTTTATGAGCCATGCAAAGATTGAAAATATCCAAACATAAAAAGCAATAAGTGTGAGCTTATCCACCTCAGTATTCGATATTTTAAAGTAATAGGAAACGCTCATAAAAATGGATATTATAAACATAATACCTGCCAATGTTAGCTGAAATCTGATGCTGTTTCTTTTCTTCATCGTATCTTTCTCAAAAGATTTAAAAAATAATTTATTAGTTTTCTTATCACTTTGACATTGTAATTAAACAGATTGATCTTTATAAGCATTGTAATGATTAAACTGAGTATGAAATTTACTGAGGGGGATCGTCCAAGCCCTCCCCTTCCTTATAGATGGCTTTATACCTGAAGGTGTATATCTGGCTTTTGCCAAATGAAAAATCCCATCGAATTGTTATGAGGTTTTTATACTCGTCATACAAAAAGTACACATCGGCATCGAAGTTCTCATCTCCTTTAAAAAAGCCCTTGACCGGTAGCCCGTTTGCATCATGACTTATGGCCATAATCCCTGTTAGCCAGGCATCCATCTTCTTATATCTGATCATGATCAGCCTGCCTTCCGCATCATAGTTGTATACTTCATCTCCTTCAAGGCCGTCGGAACGCTTAAACCATCTTCTGGTCAATTGCTGGTTATCATTAAAGGTATAAAAGAACTCTGCAGTTTTCCCGTCTGAATAGACTCTGTCTGAGCTCAGGAGTATGCCCCATTCATCATAATGATAACGTGTAACCGTACTCATACCATCCGAACGTTCAAATGTCTTTTCTATTAATTTATTTCCTGAATAGAGATATTTCGATGGCCCCTCATTCCCATCATCATAGGAATAAAATTCTTCTTCTATCCTGAAAAAACCGTTATTAATAATGAATGGATTCGAATACAGGAAAACCGTATTGGGTACCTCTATATATTCATAAATAAACAATTGTTCCCACAAACCATTGAAATCCCATCTTTCGAGGAGCAGATTGCCATTGATATCATACTGATAATGGATTGAACCAATGGTCTGATCATCTCTTTGAATTATTGCCTCATCGAGCACATCATAGGAATTATATACATATTGGATGTCGCCGGTAAACCAGCCGTTCATTTTCTGACAATGTGCATTCCTTAGTTTTCCATGTTCGTCGTAGTTATAGATAACTTTCCCTGAAATACCATCAGAACGTGAATAAGATTCCTTTAAGATCTTACCGCATAAATTATAGTCGAAGGTTTGTATAGAGGAAATGGAGTCACTGAATTCCCTGGTTTTTTCAATGATTTCCCCTTTTTTGTTCAACACATATTTGTTAGTTGAACTTCTCTCCCCATTAAAGTTTACCCACCTTGATGAGGTCAACTGACCAAAGGCATTATATTCGAAATGGGTTATTCCCTTTTCGCCAGAAGAATTGGTATATTTTAATGTGATCAGCCTGAAATTATCGGAGTTCTGCAATTCGGGCATCTGGCACCAGACAGGATTAATGAAGCAAAACAATAAAAACACTGCCAGCCCAACTTGATAAAATCTCAATCCGGAAGAATATGTTTTCATCAGGAAAATGAATTATTTACCCTGTGTTTCTTAAATTTAATACCTACATCAGTAAGATGTTCATTTACTGTTAAATTATACCTGATCTTTAGTATAAATTCCCGAAAATTGGGGGATATTTCGTTATGGGAAAAATCATCATAGGAATTCATGGACTTGGAAACAAACCTTCCAGAAAAATTCTTAAAGGGTGGTGGAAGCAGTCTATTGAAGAGGGCCTTCGGAAATATACTAGTTTCAGGGAAGACTTCAGGTTTGAGCTGGTATATTGGGCAGATGTTTTTCATGATAAACCCCTCGATCCGCTTGAAAATGATCCGGAACACCCCCTGTTCATGGAAGAAATCTATACTCCGGCACCTTCCAACTATATTTCGGATCCTCACGTGATCCGTCGAAAAATTCTCGATATTCTTGAGGAGCAACTGGATAAGATCTTTCTTAATGAGGACCAATCTGTCAATTTTTCCTTCATAACAGACAGCATTATTCGGACTTATTTTAAAGAATTGGATGGTTACTATAAAAAGGAATGTGAAGATGGTGAAGAAGTAAAATGCAAAGCCAAGGATGTTATTCGTAAAAGAACGGCCAACATAATTAAAAAATATAAAGATGATGAGATTTTGATCATTGGTCATTCGATGGGGTCAATTATTGCCTACGATGTGCTGACCTTTACAATTCCTGAAGTTAATATTCATTCTTTCCTTACCATGGGATCACCACTTGGACTCCCGGTAATACGGGCAAAGATCTCTGTGGAAAATAATTCAAATCACCTTTTCCCGGTTAAGCTGCATACCCCACCTAATGTTTACAAACGATGGATAAATTATTCGGATCTGGAAGATAAAATTGCCCTGATCTACGATCTGACAGATATATTTGCAGAAAATAATCTGGGAATTCACGTAGAGAACATGGTTGTTGATAATAATTACAGCATTAACAACCATAGGAATCCGCACAAATCCTTTGGTTATTTAAGAACACCTGAGATAGCAGCTTATTTAGCCGGTTTTCTTAGGCCTGAGAAATCAAACTTCCTGATTCGCCTACTTGCACAATTGAGGAACAACCTCAGGCCGGTCTTAAGCAGAAATAGATGATCTCATCTGGAGGAAGGGCATATCTTTTAACCATCTCTTCAGATAATTCCATGACGTACCTGTCCTCCATAACTTCAAATCCTGCCGATCTTAATCTTTCAGCATAATCATGACCATATATCCTCACATGATCCCGCTGTCCGAATACTTTCTCACGTTCTTTGTGTGAAGTAATAGCAGGATCTTCAAAGGTCTTTTTAAGGTTCTTACCCATGAAAGGCACCTGTAAGATGGCCCAGCCCCCTGGTTTCAATACCCTGTAGATCTCTTTCATAGCAAGAATATCATCCCGGACATGCTCCAGGACATGATTGCACATGGCAGCATCAAAGGTATTATCTTCAGACGGGATCTCGTGAATGTCCATTTTAACTTTTGCAAGGGGTGATTCAATATCAGCACTTATATAATCAAGATTGGGCAGACTTTCAAACCGATGGATGTAACAAAGCTCGGGAGCAATATGGAGAAACTTTATCTTATCCCTGAAAAAGCCTGTTTTATCCTGTAGATAAAGCCAGATCAATCGATGCCTTTCAAGAGAAAGGCAATTCGGACACAGGGCATTTTCTCTGGCCGGATTTCTCCCGTAGGGCAACATCTTACGATATACCCTTCCACACACCGGACATTCAACATTTTTACCGAGATAGAACACCTGGATAATCCTGAGAAAAAAATGACTGAATCTTTGTAATACCGTCCTTGGTATATATTTTATGATCCAGCTGATAAAATATTTCATAAAGATCTTATAAGATTTCGGGTTTTATAATACCCATAACCCTGATTATCCGTACTTATTAAACACTGCGAATAGTATCGGTTTTTACCGGGCATCTCAAAATTATACCTAATAAATAATTTTCATTCAATATTTTCGATAAGAGTCGTAATTTAGTCTAATTAATTAACGCCTTAACATTAAAAAATAGATTTTCTTCAAAATTGAGATGTATCTTAACACCTGGAAATTTTATTTATTGAAAGGTTTTGGAAACTTGCTTTAAACTATTTTAGATATGAAAAAGTATTCATTGATTGTTATCGGTGCCGTGGTTGTAGTCGTGGTTCTGTTCTTTACCTTTAAGGGGTCGGGAAAATCTGAGGTTAACGAAGTCATTTTACCAGTAAAAACCGGAAAATTTATAGTTGACATCACTACAACCGGAGAGCTTGAGGCAAAAAACTCTGTAAAAATTCAGGGGCCTACTCGTTTGCGGGAATTCAGGATATATAATGTCACCATAAACGACATCATACCCGAGGGAACCGTGGTAAAAAAAGGGGAATGGATTGCGAATCTTGACCGGTCGGAGTTCAACACCAAACTCCAGGACCAGCAGATCGAGTTGGAACAGGCTCAATCTCAATATATTCAAACCCAGCTGGATACGGCCCTTCAAATGCGGCAGGCAAGAGATGAATTGATCAATCTGGAATACGCTGTAGAAGAAGCGGAGCTTGTACTGGAACAATCAGCGTATGAACCGCCCGCAACGGTTAAGCAGAATGAGATCAATCTGGAGAAAGCCAAGCGGAATTTTCAGCAGGCTAAAGACAATTATATCATTAAGCTTGAGCAAAATAAGGCAAAAATGGCGGATGTTGCGGCAGAGTTGAGAAAAAGCCAGCGAGAACTGAACAGTATGATGGAACTGGCCAATTCTTTTACGGTATTTGCTCCGGAAGATGGTATGGTAATCTATGCCAAAGGATGGGATGGGAAAGCCATAAAAGCCGGTTCCCAGATCAATTCCTGGGACCCCACCGTTGCTACTTTACCGGACCTTACAACCATGGTCTCCAAAACGTATATAAACGAGGTTGACGTGCGTAAGATCAAATCCGGACAACAGGTAGAAATCGGTCTGGATGCCTTTCCGGAGAAAAAACTCAAAGGAATAGTTACCAATGTGGCCAATGTTGGTGAACAACGGCCTAATTCAGATGCTAAGGTATTTGAGGCTACCATTGAAATCCAGGGATCAGACGATATGCTCAAACCCTCGATGACAACCAGTAACAGGATCATTACCAGCGTACTGGATTCTGCGCTTTACGTACCACTTGAATGCCTCCACAGCAAAGATGATTCTATCTCCTTTGTTTTTGTAAGAAAAGGCATCAAGAAAATGAAACAGGAAATCCAGCTTGGGGGCACAAACAATAATGAAGCAGTGGTCAATATGGGCCTTGAACCCGGAGACAGGGTATATCTTTCTGTACCTGATGGAATGGAAGACGAACCGATAGCTTTGTTGCCTGAACTGGATGGCAAACGAAACATAGAAGAACCAAAGGTTGAGGAAAAACCCAAAGAGCGGGTGATCACATTACCTGACGGAAGACAAATAACCGTTCCGGCAGATGGCCCTCCCGGTGGCATGAGAAGGATGCGCCAGGGTGGTCAACAAAATCAGGACAGTAATGAATCTGCAGGAACATCAAATGGAGCTGAAAAGGTTGATCAGGAAAACACGAAAAATAGTGAAGCCTCTGAAGAAAAGAAAGAGTCTCAAATAGAGAATTCAAAGGAAAGTTCAGGTCAGGATAGCTAATTTTTAATATAATTTTATCTTATGTGGGAAAGATTATCCGCCAATTTTTATGTGGCATTTGATGCAGTAATATCCAATAAACTGCGCTCTATATTAACTGCTCTGGGAATAATTTTTGGAGTAGGAGCTGTAATCGCCATGCTGGCCATCGGGAACGGGGCGCAGCAGGAAATACTTGAACAGATCAGGCTTGTGGGAGTCAATAATATCGTAATTGAGCCCATTGTGGAGCAAGAGGAACAAAACCTTACTGAATCTGGTGATGATACGGAAAAAGAGAAAAAGAAATTCTCACCTGGACTGACTATAAGGGACGCTCAGGCCATTATAGATATAATTCCTACCATCGAGGAAAACAGTCCCGAAATAATAATTGACACCTATATAATTAAAAGAGGAATAAGAAGATCAACTAAACTGGTCGGTGTAACACCCACGTATTTTAAACTCACTACTTTTAATCTGGCGGAAGGCAAAATGTTTACCCCTGAGCAAATCCTCCTGGGATCACCGGTATGTATCATCGGTAAAGCAGTACAAACTAAATTTTTCCCGACGGAAGATCCTATTGGCAAAACCATTAAATGCGGAAGCCAGTGGCTCGAAGTAGTTGGTGTCCTTGAAGAGAGATACATCTCGGAAAAAAGTATGGAGAACCTGGGAATACGGAATTTTAACATGGATGTATATACGCCTATTCAATCAATATTGATCCGATATGAGAACAGAGATCTCGTGACCGGCTCCATGCTTACCGGTGGATCCGGATTCAGCCGGGGCAGAATGATCATCATCGGAGGAGGGGGTGAAGATGACGAAGAGGATGAAAAGGCAATAAATTATCACCAGATAGACCGCCTAACAGTCCAGGTTGCTGAAACAGACCAGCTTGAAACCACCGCCGAGATCATTTCCAGAATGCTGAGGCGCAGGCATTATGATGTTGTGGATTATGAGATCACCATTCCCGAGATGTTATTAAAACAACAACAGCGAACTAAAAACATTTTTAATATTGTATTGGGTGCAATTGCCGGAATTTCCTTAGTGGTAGGAGGCATAGGTATCATGAATATCATGCTTGCCTCTGTCCTTGAGAGGATCAAGGAAATCGGTCTCCGGCTGGCTGTCGGTGCAAAAAAAATCGATATCGTTCAACAATTCCTCCTGGAGGCTGTAATGATCAGTATTTCAGGCGGGATAATCGGGGTGATACTGGGTGTTATAATGGCACTGATCATCTCCAATATTGCCGACATCCCTACAATTGTCACCTCATTTTCAATCATTGTATCATTTGGAGTCGCAGCCACGGTCGGACTGATTTTTGGCATTACCCCGGCACGTAGAGCTGCGGAACAGGATCCTATAACTTCTTTACGTTATGAATAAAATTAAATCACTTTTTATTGTACTGGCGTTTTCCTGTATATCAATCATTACCTATGGACAGGATACCCTATTGATAACAACTGAAACCTTTGACCTGAAAGAAATAGTCAGCCTTGCCAGGAACCGGTCAATTTGGGCCCTTCAGGCATCTGTAAGAAAGGAAAACCGGTATTGGCAGTACCGGGTTTTTAAGTCAAATTATAACCCCCAATTATCCCTGGATGGTGTCTTCCCGAGCTGGACAAGAAGGTTTGATGAGGTCAGGCAACCTGACGGATCCTATGACTTCAGATTGGTAAACCAGAATAATTCAAATGTAAATCTCAGGTTGGAGCAATCTTTATCTGTTACGGGCACAAGGTTTAGTCTCACCTCCGGAGTCAACAGGTTTGATAATTTTGAGACAGATGAAAAGATTTATAGTGGTGTACCCGTTGGAATAGGATTGGAACAACCTTTATTCTTCTTTAACGACCTGAAATGGGATAAGCGCATTGAACCGCTTAGATATGAAGAATCAAAAAGGGAATTCGTGGAAGACCTGGAAAACATATCCTTGATAGCTACAAACCGGTTTTTCGATCTTTTACTGGCGCAGATCAGCCTGGAAATTGCACAAAAAAACCTGGCCAATAATGATACAATATATAAGATTGGACAGGGAAGATATAACCTGGGCAGGATTGCTGAAAATGAACTTTTGGATCTTGAACTTAATGTTATGAACTCGCGGCAGCAGGTGGCCCAGGCATTGGTTGACCTTGAAACATCAGGATTGAGACTGAAAACCTTTGTGGGTATTACCTATATAGAAAACGTTACGCTGGAACTGCCTGCTTTTATTCCGCAATTTAACGTGAATGAAAATGCAGCGATTGACATTGCCAGAAAAAACAGGCCGGATGCCGTCGGGTTTGTCAGGCGACAGCTTGAAGCCGAGAGGGATGTGGCCCAGGCACGAGGTGAAACGGGGCTGAATGCCTTACTCGAGGCTGGATATGGCCTTTCTGGATATTCTACTTCTGGTCTTCCTGATATGTACAGAAACACAGTAAATGGCACGCAGGTACGTATTGGGTTCCAGATACCCATTGTGGACTGGGGACGTCAGAAATCCAGGGTTAAAACGGCTGAAGCAAGCCTGAAGCTGGAGGAATATACCATTCAGCTGGAGGAAATTAACTTCGATGAAGAAATTTTCACCCAGGTAAAACAATTCAAAATGCTTATAGACCAGGTTGGCATCTCTCAGAAAGCTGATGAAATAGCGGATAAAAGATATGAAATTGCTAAAAACCGGTATCTGATAGGTAAAATCAGCATTACCGATTTGAACCTCGCCCTGCGTGATAAAGACGATGCCAAGAGGGCTTATATCGAATCTTTAAGAAGTTTCTGGGCTGCTTATTACAACCTGAGACTGCTTACACTGTATGATTTCGAGGAGAACCAGACATTATATGATCCTGAGGCAGATTCCTGACAGATTGATATGATAATTTCCATGATTCCCTACCTTTGTGTGAAAGCAACTCTGCGGGAATGCGGCTATTGAAATATCAATTGGTTTTTATTGGTTTCTTTCTGCTAAGCCTGAACGGATTTGGGCAATCCATATCGGAAAACGGGGATATTTTATCCACTCAGGCCACTAATCCAAGGGCCAGGCCTGATGCAAAAAAAGAAGGCCCGAAGAAAAAAAAGATCCGATATATTGTCAGAAGCGATTCAAAAGGCACTTTAAGCGGCAATAAATGCTTTGAGGAAGTCACCAAAAAATTTGGGTTTGAATACCTGATCGTTCCTGAGAAGATGCCTCCCAACAGGAATGGTTTCAACCGGTTCATGCATAATTTCGGAGTAAAAACTGTATTATTTTTCAAGAACGGGCCTGGCTGGCAGATCAGGCTGAACAAAAAATACAAGCAATGCAGGTATCAATATGGTGATTTTGTGGGTTAGGGATGGGATCCTATCGCCCGATTCGAAGGATTGATAGGGGGAATTCGAAGCTATTGCCTGATCCGGAGCATTTATGGGTAAATCTATCGCCCGATATAATTGGATGGGGATAATGCTTTCAACTCATTTTTTACAGCCTCGTTAATATCCAATCCATCAATAAACTCAGCTATAGTTTCCCGGGTAATCTTTTCATTTTTCCTGGTAAGCGCTTTAACCGCTTCGAAGGGTTCGGGATATCCCTCCCTTCTAAGGATGGTCTGTATTCCTTCCCCTATTATCACCCAGTTGTTCTCAAGGTCTTCATTCAACTTGGCTTCATTCAATTCCAGTTTATTGATGCCCTTAATTAAGGAATTATAAGCAATATAACTATGCGCCAAGGGAATCCCAATGTTTCGTAATACAGTGGAATCTGTAAGATCACGCTGCAATCTTGAAACTGGAAGCTTAGAGGCAAAAAACTCAAAAACAGCATTGGCATATCCCAGATTACCCTCGGCATTTTCAAAATCTATGGGATTCACTTTATGCGGCATAGTCGATGAGCCGACTTCATTCTTAGCGATCTTCTGTTTAAAATATTCAATGGATATGTAATGCCAGATATCCCGGGAAAAATCAAGAAGAATGGTATTGATCCTTTTTATGCCATCACAAAATGCAGCTATGTTATCATAATGTTCAATCTGGGTGGTTGGAAAAGACCTGGCAAGGCCAAGACCGTGAAGGAATTCATCAGCAAATCCATGCCAGTCAAATTCCGGGTAGGCTGCATAATGTGCATTAAAATTACCTGAAGCACTCCCGAATTTTGCGGAATGGGGTACATGCGCCAGTAGCTCAATCTGGTTTTTTAAGCGTTGATGAAAAACCTGAATTTCCTTACCCAGTCTTGTCGGGGAAGCAGGTTGTCCGTGTGTCCTGGCAAGCATCGGGATCTTTTCCCATTGCTCGCTGATATCCCAAAGAAGGTGGACCAATGAATCCAGCTTCGGCAAGATCTCATTTTCAAAACCATCCCGAACCAATAAGGGGGTAGCCGTATTATTTATATCCTGGGATGTAAGCCCAAAATGTATAAACTCCTTGAATGCTGACAGGCCAAGATTATCAAACTCCTCTTTTATATAGTATTCGACTGCCTTCACATCATGGTTGGTGACTTTTTCAATCTCTTTGATCCGTACTCCACCTTGCTCATCAAAATCCCTGTATATCGATCTTAAATCTTCAAATAATTCCCCGTCAAATTCTGAAAGCTGGGGCAGGGGTAAGTTGACTAATTGGATAAAATATTCTATCTCAACCTGGATCCTGTATTTAAATAACCCCAATTCCGAGAAATAGGGCGCAAGACTTTTTGTTACTTTGTGATACCGGCCATCAACCGGAGATATAGCGAGGAGTTCCGAATTGTTCATAGAATAAAAATTAGAAAGAGCAAAGGTATAAATTACAATAAAAAATCCATCTAATAAATCCTAAAAACCAACAATTTTCAGCATAACAGGTTATAATAATTTTAAATATCTCTCTGCGAAGACAGGTAAATTGATATCGATAAATTATAAATTTGCAGAATTAGGGAGTTTAGATGGGAAATTGAAAATTTTATAATCCTACCGGGACTATATAATTTGTTATAAAGAACAAGAGATGGTATTAAGCTTATTCAAAAAAAATATCAAAAATGGTAAGATCAAAGGATCGTCAGGTGCAAAGTATTATTACCTCACGATCAAGGATATTATCAAAGAGACGGATGATTCTGTTTCTATTATTTTCTCTAATCCGGAAAATAAAATAACCTATGTGCCCGGTCAATATCTGACTTTGATCCTGGATATTGAGGGAGAGGAAATCCGAAGGTCCTATTCATTGAGCTCTTCCCCGGATATTGACACTTCCCTATCTGTAACAGTAAAAAAAGTAGACAATGGCAAAGTCTCTAAATATCTGGTGGACAAGATCAAACCAGGTGATGAGATAAAGGTCATGGAACCCAAAGGCAATTTCACAACAGAATTCGATGGGGAGAAAGAACGTACTTTTGTCTTATTTGCTGGGGGAAGCGGAATGACACCTATTATGTCAATTATGAAATCCGCTCTTGTCTCCGAACCAAAATCAGATGTTATTCTTGTATACCAGAACAGAACAGAAGATTCAATAATTTATAAAAAATTACTTGAGGAGTTGAAAGATAAATATCATAACCGACTCAAAGTGATACATATTCTTTCTAAGCCCTCTGAGAACTGGAATGGGTTCAAAGGCAGGCTTACCCAGGATATGATTGTGGATATTTTCCAACGGAATAAGATAAAGCCCGAAAGATCTTCGATATTCACCTGTGGCCCACAGGGCATGATGGATACCGTAGAAACAGGGCTTGACCTTCTATCGATAGACAAGAAAAACCGGCACAAAGAAAGCTTCTACAGCCCCGCTACTAATGTAAAAGAGACTACCAGTGCCGAAGTTCCTGATACAGAGAGCCGGGTTAACATCATGCTGGATAACGAAGAGCATGAGATTATGGTAAAAAGCAATGAATATATACTGGAAACAGCCCTTGACGCGGATATCAATATGCCTTTTTCCTGCCAGAGCGGAATATGTACAAGTTGCCGCGGAAAATTAATTTCCGGAAAGGTTAAAATGGATGATCCTGATGGTCTATCGGATGAAGAAATAGAAGCCGGTTACATTCTTACCTGCGTGAGCCATCCGGTCAGCGAAGATGTGAAAATTGAAATGGGATAATGAATAAATGTGTGTTTCTTGATCGCGATGGGGTGATCAATGAAGAACGTGGTACATATACTTTTAGGATAAATGATTTCAAGATCATCCCGGGTGTACAGGAAGCCCTATCTGTCTTGCATCAAAACGGCTATTTATTGATTGTTGTTACCAACCAGGCTGGAATAACCCGGGGATTATTCAGCGAAAAGGATATGCAGAAATGCCATGATTATATGATGGAGGAAACAGGTCACCTGATCGATAAGATATATTATTCATCCTACTATCCCGATTTCTCAAATTCTCTGCTCAGAAAACCTGAATCCCTTATGTTTGAAAAAGCAATGGCTAAATTTAACATCGATCCGAACAAGTCCTGGATGGTTGGAAACAGTAAACGAGATCTTATACCCGCTGTAAAACTTGGGATACGCACTATATTTATTGGAGAGAAGTCTCCGGATACAAAAACTGATTTTGTCGTTAAGGACCTGCTGGAAGCTGCAGAAAAAATAATCGCTCATGAAAGAAATTATTTGAAGTAAATTGATATTTATTTACGACATTTGCACCCCAAATATGATCCTTATATGGAATAATCGGATTAATATAATTACTGTTAATATAGATAATGAATATAGATTCTATTCTTAAAACTTATTTCTCCAAAGCCTTCAAAGAATTATTTGACCATAAGATACAACCGGCCGAATTCAAATTGCAGCCAACCAACAGGGAATTTGAAGGAAGCCACACATTTATTGTATTTCCTTTTTTAAAAATTTCAAAAAAGAAACCCGAGGAAACTGCTGAGCTTTTGGGTTCCTATCTTCAGGGATCTTCTGGTATTGTAAGCTCATACAATGTTGTGAAAGGATTTCTGAATCTGGTCATAAACGACAGAACCTGGCTTGAGTCTTTTGAATTTGATTATAAAATCCCCGCCTGGGAACAGATCACGGCAGATAGGCAGAAGATAATGGTTGAATATTCCAGCCCGAACACCAATAAGCCCCTGCATCTTGGCCATTTACGCAATAATTTTCTTGGGTATTCTGTCTCTGAGATATTGAAGGCCACAGGTAATATTGTTGAGAAAGTTACCCTCGTTAATGACAGGGGTATACATATCTGCAAATCTATGGTCGCCTACAAAAATTTCGGTAATGGAGAGACACCGGATAGTTCAGGAATCAAAGGCGACCACCTGGTTGGCAAATACTATGTGAGATTTGACCAGGAATATAAGAAGCAGATTGAGCAAATGATCAAGGATGGAATGGCAAAGGAAGAGGCGGCAAAAAACGCCCCTTTGATGCAAGAGGCTCAGGATTACCTGATCAAGTGGGAAAAGAAAGAACAGGAAGTCCTTGATCTATGGAAAAAGATGAACGGATGGGTTTATGATGGATTCAATGCGACCTATCAAACCATCGGTGTTGATTTTGATAAGACATATTATGAATCTGAAACCTATATACTTGGAAGAGATATCGTTGCCGAAGGACTTGACAAAGGATTATTCTATAAAAAACCGGATGGTTCGGTATGGGTTGATCTGAGTGATGATGGTCTGGATGAAAAACTGTTGCTTAGATCAGACGGGACTTCTGTTTATATGACCCAGGATCTGGGAACAGCAGATTTAAAATACCGGGAATCTGGTTTTGATCAATCTGTATATGTTGTCGGTAATGAGCAGAATTATCATTTCGATGTTTTGTTTATGATCCTCCGCAAACTGGGACGTCCCTATGCAGATGGATTACATCATCTAAGTTATGGAATGGTGGATCTCCCCAGTGGGAAAATGAAATCGAGGGAAGGAACGGTAGTTGATGCCGATGACCTGGTGGATGAAATGGTTGAGACAGCCAGAATTAAGACCGCTGAACTTGGTAAGATCGATGATTTCTCTGAAAAAGAGGCTGAGCAATTATACAGGATTCTTGCACTTGGCGCATTGAAATATTTTCTCTTAAAAATAGATCCTAAGAAAAGAATGATGTTCAATCCAGAGGAATCTATACAATTTCAGGGCCACACCGGTCCATTCATCCAATATACGTATGCGAGAATATCTGCCATCCTCAGAAAGGCTTTGGAATTAAAAATAGATCTGGATCAGCCACATGTAAACAGAGAGTGGGAATTGCACGAAACGGAAAGGGATCTGATAGCCACCCTGAACGAATATAAGAAAGATATTATGGAGGCAGCAGAGAACTTTTCACCGTCAGTTATAGCGAACTACTGTTTTGAATTGGCTAAAAATTATAACCGTTTTTATACAGAAGTTTCTATCTTTAAAGAAGATAATATAGATAGAAGAAATTTCCGTGTGTCATTGTCAAGTCTAACAGCCAGAACAATTAAGCATGGAATGAGTTTATTAGGTATTGATGTCCCGGAAAGAATGTAAATATTTATAATTATGAAAAGATTTATACTTAGCTTGATTATCATCGCCTTGTTTCAATTTTCTTTTACTGGTCCTGAAGTGACCAGTGACGTACCTGAAAGCTTTTATGATTTTAAAATGAAGGCTATCGACGGTTCTACCGTAGATTTCAATACATTGAAAGGCAAGAAGGTATTGCTTGTCAATGTTGCATCAAAATGTGGTTATACCCCACAATATGAAGATCTTCAGAAGTTACATGAGCTTTATGGCAACAAAGTAACCATTCTTGGTTTTCCTGCGAACAATTTTGGCAAACAGGAGCCTGGCACCAATGATGAAATAGCCCTTTTCTGCTCACAGAATTACGGAGTAACCTTCCAGATGTTTGAAAAGATATCCGTAAAAGGAGATGATATGGATCCCTTATATCACTGGTTATCTGAAGAAAAATACAATGGATGGAATAATGAAGCCCCCAGCTGGAATTTCTGCAAATATCTTGTGAACGAAAAAGGCGAACTGGTGGCTTTCTACCCTTCAAAAGTAGAACCACTATCTGATGACATCATTTCAAAAATAAAGTAGCAGGATAAAAGACCGGAAATCCTGATAAGCTTTCATAAATATCAGGACACCTCGTGATAAATATGGCAGCAAACCGGATAAACAGTTATTATCCTGGTTTCAGCATTTTATCCTGAATGAAAATAAATGAATTCATCATCCAAATTTAAGGCCTGGACACAGGCTGTTAGATTACGCACACTTCCACTGGCACTTGCCAGTATTGCTATGGGTTCATTTCTTGCTGCTGATGAGGGCCTCTTCAATGTACCAATCTTCATATTGGCCGCAGTGACAACCATATTTCTGCAAATACTTTCTAATCTTGCCAATGATTATGGTGATTCCCTGCATGGCGCTGATAGTACTGGTCGGGAAGGACCAACAAGGAGCGTACAATCCGGCACCATTACAGCAAGGTCTATGAAAATTGGGATATCAATTACGGCTATTTTATCCTTATTTTCAGGAACATTGCTTCTTTACACAGCCATTAAAAGTTTGAATACTTCCTTTTTTATCTTCTTATTTCTCGGCATTGCAGCTATACTGGCTGCCATGGGGTATACCATGGGAAAAAATCCATATGGCTATGCCGGATTTGGCGACCTGTTTGTACTACTGTTTTTCGGACTACTCGGGGTGCTGGGTACATGCTTTTTATACACAGGTTATATTAACGCTTATCATATACTTCCTGCATTTACATCCGGATTATTTGCAACCGCTGTTTTAAACGTAAATAATGTCCGCGATATTGAATCAGATAGTCTAGCCGGCAAGAAGTCCATACCGGTCAGAATAGGAAGGGAAAAAGCGGTTATATATCACTGGTTATTGCTGGGTGTCGGCTTTGGTCTTGCGGTTATTTATGTGATTATTGAGTATGATTCCCCTTTTCAATTTCTATTTATTCTCTCCTTACCGTTATTCATTCAGAACGGTCTGGAAGTAAAGAATAATACTACAGCATCTGAGTTAGATCCCAGTCTTAAAAAAATGGCCATTTCCAGCTTGGTCTTTACCCTTTTATTTGGGATTGGATTGTTGATAAAGTAAATTTCATACTTCGTCTGATAATTTTTTTCAAAACAAAATTTTCAACAGAACGGTTATTATTACGCTGGGATTAGTATTATTTTCAAAATTGGACTTAAAATAAGACCTGAGAATGACAAATATGAAATACTTTCATAATGTTGGAATTTAGCCCGTATATCTTATTGGATACTAGTTTAATAGTGAGTAAATTTGCGGAAAAATCAGTAAAAACTTGGCTACAAAAAAGAACATCAAAATAAGCTGCGCTTTTTGCGCCAGTAAAAAAGACTCCCTTTTTTCTGACTTGAACCAGGACGATCTTGAATCCCTGGACATTCATAAATCATGTATCATGTATAAGAAGGGGCAGACGCTGTATTATGAAGGAACCCGGCCAATGGGTTTATTCTGCCTGAATTCAGGGAAGGTAAAAGTCTATAAGATTACTTCGGATGGTAAGGAGCAGATCCTTAACCTGGCAAAAGCTGGTGATTTCATAGGTTACCGTGCCTTGATCTCCGAAGAGTTCTATAATGCATCCGCAACTGTAATTGAAGAAGGAGCCATTTGCTATATCCCTAAAGCTGATTTTCTGAATATACTGAATAACAATCCCAGATTTTTTAAGCGGATGATGCAGAAACTTTGTGATGATCTGGGGATTATGGAGCAAAAACTCGTCACTATAGCACAAAAGTCCGTCAGGGAAAGGCTGGCTGCCACATTACTGATGCTTAAAGAATCATATGGTCTGGAGGGTGAAGAAAACAGCACATTAATTGATATTGCCTTATCCCGTGAAGACCTGGCCAATATTATTGGCACAGCCACTGAAACAGTGATCCGTTTATTGTCTGAATTCAAAAACCAGGAATTAATATCCCTTCAGGGCAAGAAAATAAAAGTACTTGATCCCCAGGGACTTGTGAAAGAAGCAGACTTCTACGGTATTTAAATTCCAGCCTTTCAGCGCATATGACATAAATCATATTTTGCGCTGATAGCCATCATTACATAATTTTCGTGATTTTCCTTAATTTGCAGCAAAACAGGATAGGTACGTTTAGACTATCCATTTAATTTTATAATCGTGAAAAAGATCTTAGTTCCAACTGATTTTTCTGAACAGGCAGGATATGCGCTGGACTTTGCATATCAGATTGCTTTAAAGAGTACGGCTGAGATTATTCTCATCAATGTTGTAGATTATCCTGGATTATCTTCAGTATGGGGTGGCGGGATGAACGTTATCGGTGGCGCAGAACCTCCACTGGATAATCTTGATGAATCTTTTATTAATAACTTATTGAACCGTTCTAAGGATGAGATCCGGGCAATGGCCCAGAGGCTTGATCCGGGATCTGTAAAGATAAAGCAAGTCGTAGAAGTTGGCAATCCATATTTTGTAATTACCGAGAAAATTGAACAGGAAAATGTAAATCTGGTAATTATGGGCACAAAGGGTGCCACTGGATTGGAGGAAGTTTTGATCGGCTCGAATACAGAGCGGGTTGTAAGACATGCAAAATGCCCGGTAATCACAATAAAAAAGAAACGCGATTATACAAAGATCCATAATATTGCCTTCGCCTCTAACTTTGAGGGCGACCAGGCCCATGTTGTGGAAGAGTTATTTAAGCTACAAGATATTTTCAAAGCCAAATTACATCTCGTAAAGATCAATACGCCCAATAATTTCGAAACAAACCGGACTATTTTTAAGGAGATGAAAAGCTTTGTGGAGAAATACAATATCAGCAATTATTCATTAAATGTTTATAATGACTATGTAGAGGAGGATGGTATAATATATTTCTGTGAAGATATAGGAGCCGATATGATCGCACTGGCAACGCATGGCAGGACTGGTATTATGCACTTGCTTAGCGGTAGTATTGCCGAAGACATAGTAAACCATGCCAGAAGGCCGGTCTGGACATGTAAATTGAAAATTTAGGGAGAAGGAAATGGCAAAGATCTTAGTCGCATTAGAGGAAAAATCAACATTCGTTAACGATATTGTAACAGTAGCAAACGATTTTCTTCCAAAATTATCTGATCACCTCTTTCTTGCTTTTGTTGTAAAAGATATGGCATATACCTCAAAAGTGAGCAGTTATCTTAAGGAAGCATCAATGATCGATAACAATCCAGGAAATATTGATCATTTGTCGGAAGAGGATAGTCAGAAAGCAGAGGTTATATCTAGTTTCGAGAAAGGTGTGAAACATGCCAAGATACGTTATCAGATCTACAACAACTTCAAGATCACTGCACATGAATTGATAAAACAGACAACATACGCCGATCTGTTGATTCTCAGTTATGAGATCTTCTTCAACCATGTAACTGGAAAAAAGGATACCTCACTCCTTTATCAGATTCTTAAAGGAAGCCGTTGTCCGGTTATGATCGTTCCTGAAAATATTCAACCGATCAAGAACATTGTGCTCACTTATGACGGTAAAGAATCATCAGTTTTTGCCATCCGGGCTTTCAGTAATCTCTTTGATTTTGCCGTTAAGGATAAAATAACAACCATCCTTACCGTTTCTCCAAGTGCTGCTGAAGAAATCAGCAATGAAAAATTACTCATGGAGCTGGTTAAGGAGCATTTTAGAAATGTAGGATTACAATTACTGAATGGATACAACACATCCAAGGAAATACTGAATTTTGCGGAAAGCGTGGAAGATCCTCTTGTTATAATGGGAGCTTATGGAAGGAGCACCATCTCAAACCTGATCATTCCCAGTGTAGCGCGCCGCATCATTGAAAACCGCCGGATACCTTTACTGATCGCTCATCGATAAAAAGAATGCCACGCAGTGGCAGTCCGGGATCAGGTAGGCCTGAAAATTCTAAAAAAAGATCAGCGAATAATAATTGTGACTTTGTTTTTCCGGTTGGCTACCAGGGTATCAACCATTTCGCCATCACCATAATTATTATTATCCCCTTTCACCGCGCTTATGTAATAGGGAACCGACTCCAGATTCTTAAAAACGACCTTCCCTTTAGCATTGGTTTCTAAGGGCTCCTGAATAAAGTTGACATCACTTTGAAAGTCTTCGTGGGTCTTGTATATTTTCACTTTAACCCCCTCAACAGTATTACCCAGACGGTCACGGATCGTAATTTCCAGAGAGGTTTTCAAAAAACCCTGGCCATAGGCATTCAGGAAGAATACGGTTAGTATGAAGGTAAGTGTAACATATTTTTTCATGGTGCTTCTATTTTCATCTATTTTATATACGATGGAAGGGTTTAAAAATTATGATAATATATCAATTGTCAAACAAATAACTTAATAATTCCCGGAAAGCAAGGGGTTTGGTATACTTTCTGTCAGAATACACCGAAACAAGGAATTTTAATCTTTTTTCCAGCTGATTATGCTTCAAAACCTCGATCTCAATATTTCCATACATCTGATCATAAGGAATTTTAACTGAAAAAGGAGGCTTCAGTCGATAATTCTCTATAATCTCGATGTTCTTATTTTTCTCTTCCATCTTTCGTGTTGAATGTACCAGCCGGTAAGAAGCACTTACCAGCATATCCTTCATATATTCCATCAAATAGGTCATAGTATAATTTTTATCATCGCTCCCTGGATACAGGGTAAAGCCGTTAGCATAATCCGAAAGATACGTGATAATATCCAGGGGTGGGGTCAAATCCTTTAACTTGAATTCCCAGGATTTTATAAGATCCTCTTTCAACTTTAGGCATTCTGACATTGCAGTCCATTCCTGGTAATTATTCACAAAACCCTGATCGCGCTTCAGGACTTCATAAATGCCTACTTTTTTATTTGATGGAAAAAGTTTCCTGGATATATCTTCAAAAAATGACATTTTAGATTATTTCGACCATAAAATATAATGCAATATTTTCAGCAAGTTAACCCATTTATTAATTGTTTGATTATGATTAAGGCAGTATTTTCGCTAGATTAATTTAATTAACAAACTAACCTTTAACCTTAAAATTGAAACCAATATGGAAGAACTCGAATTAAGCAAACTTGAACAATACTGGGATTCAGCTCAGGATCTGTTGATTCAATTTGGCGGCAAATTTGTACTTGCTATCGTCCTGCTTATTGTAGGATTCTGGGTTATCAACAGATTTACTGGTTTCCTAAACAGGGTTATGAAAAAAAGAGAGATGGATGAATCACTTCGTCCTTTCTTGTCAAGGTTGATCAATATAACCCTTAAAGTGATGGTTTTGATTCCGATCATTGGAATTTTAGGCGTGGCCACATCTTCCTTCCTGGCTATTCTGGGTTCGGCTGGTCTTGCTATTGGTCTGGCATTGCAAGGCAGTCTGGCCAATTTTGCAGGGGGTGTGATCTTACTAACAGTAAAGCCATTTGAAAAAGGCCATTTCATTAAAGCGGCCGGCGAGATGGGCACCGTCGACCAGATCAGGATATTCAATACAGTCCTAAAAACACCTGACAATCAGGTGGTATTTATACCAAACGGTCAATTGGCTGCATCCACTATTGTTAATTTTTCCGCCCAGGAAACCAGGCGACTTGTGATAGATGCATCTATTGGGTATGAAGATGATATTTCAAAAGCTAAAAAAGTGATCTCGGATATTATAGCTGCCAATAAATTGATTTTAAATGAGCCAGAACCTCAGGTAGTAGTTCTATCCATGGCTGATAGTGCTGTGATCATTTCTTTAAGGGTATGGGTAAATAATCCTGACTACTGGAGTGTTTATTTTGACCTTCAGGAAAAGATTAAAGTTACTTTCGACAAAGAAGGAATAAACATTCCATTCCCACAAACAACCTTAAGCTTCAATAAGGAGGCGGAAGCATTGTTAAGAAAATAAGTTTTCCCTGAATGATCATTGAAACAAGGGCATTTGCACGTGCAGGTCTGTTGGGAAATCCTTCAGACGGATATTTCGGTAAGACCATTTCCATTATAGTAAGGAATTTCGGAGCGCACATATCTTTATATGAGACTCCGGAACTCCATATTGAACCTATGGATCAGGATCTGAATATTTATAAAAATATCCATGACCTTGTTGAATCTGTTAACCTGACTGGCTATTACGGAGCATCCAGATTGGTGAAAGCCTCTATTAAAAAATTTGCTGAGTACTGCCTTCAGAATAATATCAAGTTGAATGGTAAAAATTTTACAATAAGATTTCATTCCTCAATTCCGCGACAGGTTGGCCTGGCAGGTTCCTCAGCCATAGTAACTGCCACCTTTCGGGCATTAATGGAATTCTACCAGGTATCCATCCCAGAGGAGTTGCTGCCGACTATCATTCTGGCTACCGAGGTTGAAGAATTAGGTATAAACGCAGGCCTTCAGGACAGGGTTATTCAGGTTTACGAAGGCTGTGTTTTTATGGATTTCGAACGCAAAACACTCGATAAAAGGGGATATGGCAAATATGAGAAACTGGATCCCAGGTTATTACCCAGACTTTATATAGCCTATAAAACAGATCTCGGAAAAGTTTCAGGAGCAATATTCAATGATCTTAAGGCCAGATATGAGAAAGGAGATGCGGTAGCGTTGTCTTCATTGAACAGGATTGCATCCCTGGCAGATGAGGGAAGAGAAGCAATACTAAAGCGTGATTATAAGCGATTATCCCAATTGATGAATGAAAACTTTGATGAAAGGCGAAAAATAATGAATATCAGTGACAGCAACCTGGAAATGGTTGAAACTGCTCGGGCATGTGGGGCTTCAGCAAAATTTACCGGTTCGGGAGGCTCGATCATTGGTATTTATGAAAACGACGACATGCTTAAAAAACTAATTATAGAATTGAAAGCAATTAATGCGAGAGTAATTAAACCACATATTTTTTAAGATGATAAAGAAAGCAGTAATACCCGCAGCCGGATTAGGCACAAGATTCCTTCCGGCGACAAAGGCGCAACCAAAGGAAATGCTTCCTATTATTGATACACCAACAATCCAGTTTGTAGTACAGGAAGCGGTTGATTCCGGAATAGAGGATATTTTGATCATATCAGGGAAAGGAAAACGTGCCATTGAGGATCATTTCGACAGGAATCCGGAACTTGAAGCCCGCCTGGAAGAAGATGATAAAAATGGATTATTCAATGAGATCCGGCATCTGGCGGAAATGGCCAATATACATTATATCCGTCAAAAGGAAATAAATGGATTGGGCGATGCCATATATTATGCCAGGTTTCATACCGGAAATGAACCTTTTGCCGTATTGCTTGGAGACACGATCATAGATTCTGTAATGCCGGTAACTCAACAACTTATTGACGCGTACGCTCAATACAGGAGTTCAATAGTGGCCGTGGAAAGGGTACCAAAAGATAAAGTATCCAGATATGGAATTGTAGGGGGCAAAAAAATAAGTGATACGATCCTTGATATCAGTGAGTTTGTTGAAAAACCTGGAATTAAGGAAGCTCCTTCGGACCTGGCCATAGCCGGAAGGTATATCCTCACCCCTGATATTTACAAGGCACTTGAAAACACATCCCGGGGGAAAAACAATGAGATCCAGTTGACAGATGCCCTGATGTATCAGACAAAACGGGAGCCGGTCATGGCTTCAATCATCGAAGGTGTAAGGTATGATATAGGTAATAAAATGGATTACCTGAAAACAATTGTTGAATACGGATTGAAAAGGAAAGAATTCAGTAAACCTTTTTCTGATTTCCTCAGAACGAAGATCAAGGAACTGGATAAATAGTGACAGGAAATTTTTCCGGCGCTATAACATATCTAAAGATGTTAATAATTCTCTTGTAATTACTGGACTTGGCTTATAGCCAATCCGGATTGCCTGTACGGATATCTTGGTATTCCCCGGTACCTGCAGGGGGCCTGAATAAAGCAACCACTTTCCCGTATCATTCAGCATATATCCTATGGAGGCTCCCTCTGTATCACAACTAATAATCACACTGAGTTTTTCCGGGTCCTCAAGATTTTCTAATATTATATCCGGTTCACGGGTTATGGGTTGAATACCGTCTGGCGGCCATAACTTTTTGATTAATTCCGTTTCCGGAATAAGTCCCCAATCCTTTGTGTATTCTTTCCACTCCATGTGTTTATTACGCAGCCGCTCTAAAATATCATGGAACCTTGGATCACTGGCCAGGTTTTTTACTTCATAAGGATCTTCCCATGTATCATATAACTCCTCAATGGGTTTGGTCTTTTGAAACCAAAGAGTTTGAATCTCATTCAATTTACCTTCCTTTTCATATCTGAATAATTCCTGCATTAGCGCCATCTGATCCCTGTAAGGTAAAAATTGAACATAGGGACGTTCCGGCATATAATTCCTGATGTATTTATATCGTTTATCCCTTACCGCACGCTGATTATCCATGGCAGGATCCATCCTGTCCTTGGCAGCATAGATATAATCCCGGGCTTCTGCTTTCCCGGAACCGGCAAATGCCTGCCCCTGAAGATGACCCGGAATGTTGATACCTGCTAATGACAGTATGGTTGGAGCAAAATCCACGAAACTAACCAACTCATCCGTAAATTCTCCTGCTAGGCGGTTATCCGGGTATTTAATGATAAGGGGTACCTTGATCCCTGAATCGTAGATCCATCGTTTTGCCCTGGGAAGTCCATCCCCATGATCACTGAAAAAGAAGATTATTGTGCTGTCCTCCAACCCATCAGCTTTCAATTGACCGAGCAAATCATTAACCTGCGCATCCATCAGGGCAATATTATCATAATGCCTGGCAATATCTCTTCTAATTACCGGGCTGTCAGGATAATACGGTGGCACTTCTACTCTCGCAGGATCAGTAATCAGGGTATCGCTTGCCCTGACCCAAACCTGCGATTCATGCGTAACGGTAAAATTGAACACGGAGAAGAAAGGCTGGCCCGGATTTCTGTTCCTCCAATGTGCCTCACGACTGCTTTCATCCCATGCTGTTATTGGCCGTTTGAACTGGTAATCTTCCTTTGAATTATTCGAACAATAATAGCCATTTGACCGGAGATATTCGGTAAAACACTTTACTTCAGGGGGTGGGACTGCTTCGTAGGTTGGAATGGCCAGTAATTCCGGATCTGTGATCTGGTCAATGGCAGAGGTTCGGGTCATGGTCCTCATATGCATTGATCCGATCGTGGTGGGATACATTCCCGTGATCAGTGCAGAACGGCTGGGTGCACATACGCCTGATATGGAATAAGCATTGGTATACCTGACGCCTTGGGAGGCCAATTTATCGATTGTAGGAGTCCTTGCCAGAACATCGCCATAACAGCCTAAATGCGGACTCATATCCTCGCAGGTGATCCATAAAATATTAGGCTGATAATCAAATCCGAAGAATTCAGCCCGTTCGGCCTTCTGCTTACAGGACATGAGGGAGACCACTAAAAAAAGGATAGAAAGTAAACTTGTGTTTTTCATCAAATTTTAATTAAAACGCACAACCGGAGGGTTGAGGATCAGTAGTTTCAAGCTTTATGGCAAAATCTTTGGCAAGCACGACGGGTATAAATCCAGCTGATACTGATCCTTTGAAAGCTTTGCCTCCATACCCTGTATTATTCATATGTGCCCGGATAATCACTTCCTCATCATCAGAGATATGAACCGGCCCTCCAGATCGTGTAAAGGGCTGTTCGTTAACATGGCTGTGACCCAGTATGCGACGATAAACGAGGTCACCCTCCGGAGTGATCACTTCCCACCAATTGGCATACTGATCACATCCGGTATCCGGACTTTTCAGGGTAACTGAGAAAGTATATTCGTTCATCTTCCCCTTAGTATTCACTTTAAGGACATCTGCTGAATCATTCAGATTAGCTTTGTCTGGATTTAATAATCCTGCTAAAAACATTATAAAGAATCCAAAATACATCAGTAAAAAGATTTTTTATCAATTTATACTAAAAATCAATGAATCTGAAATCTACAATTCCAAATCTTCTTATGCCTTTATATATAAATTTTGGGATGATAATTTTTAATGTCCGTTTCATGTGGGTAAATTAAGGTTGTTTACTTTTTAATTTATGAATATGTATAAAAAGATAATAATCCCGATTCTGTTTCTGGGCATAGGTGTATCTGCAAAAAGTCAGCCCGGGGAATTCTATAGTGAAGTTAGCCTTATTATTTGGGTTGTAAATGATGTTCAATCTGTTGCAGAAGGTTGGAAAAACATTGGTTTTAAATCCATAAAAGACCAGGGACTCATGAACCTTAAAAAACTGACGTATAAAAGTGAGGTGAAACAGGCTGAAGTACATCTTTATACGGCATATCTCGGTGGAGCCAAAATACTATGGATCCAACCTGTTAGCGGCACGAGTGCTTTTTCTGAATTTTTGAAGAAAAATGGGAATGGTGTATTTGCCTTGTTGCATAATGTACCCTCTCAGGTAGACCTAGCAAAAGAAGTTCAAAGGCTTAACAACGCAGGTGTAAAGGTCCTCCAGGATGGACAAATAATGGTCGAAAATCAATCCATCCGTACTACCTACATGCAAACCGGTAAGAAAGGCAAATATGTTATTGGATTCCAGAATGGGAAGGCTTCCGTATTCGATAATTACGAAATAAACAATGATCTTGGCATGAAGTTCAATCAATTTGCTTTTGCCATCAAAGAGTCGAGTTCAGATAAAGTATCCGCGTATTGGGAATCCCTGGGATTCCCTGCCATGGAGATCACACACGGAGAGACCTGGGGAAAACAATATTATGAAGAACCTGCTGATTTTGACATGAAGCTTGGTTGGTATAGATATGGCAATATCGTATACGAATGGTGCATCCCCCTAAAGCCTCCGACGGTATATGAGGATCATATAAAGAAATATGGTGAAGGATTTCAGCACCTGGGATTTGGTGTCCCGGATATGGATAAAGCAATCAAGTATTTCAAGGACCGGGGGTATAAGATCTCGATGTCTGGCGGCTGGGGAGAAAAAGGGAAACCCGGATCAGGACGTTTCGCTTATGTGAATACCGAGGGCATTGGTGGTGAAACGATCGAGTTACTATGGAGTTACAATGAATAATTGAAAAACATGAAGCACACATTTTTATTTATTCTGTTGATCTCTGTGATGAATTCCTGTACCCAGAAGCCCTCCGGAGATAGTAAAAATTTAGATGAGAATACTATGGAAATACTCAAAGCGGAATTGGAACTGGAGATTCCGGCAAGCCTCGGTGAAGGGGCAATCTGGAACCATGAAACAAATACACTCTGGTGGGTTGATATTGAAGGAAGGAAACTGAATATCTATGATCCGGAGACAAAAAACAACAGGGTGATCGATGTTATAGAGCGGATAGGAACTGTGGTTCCAGCAAAATCAGGTGGCGCCATTGTTGCACTGGAAAATGGTATTTTTGATCTTGATCTTGAAATGGAAGAGATGGAAATGATATGTAATCCGCTGGAGAAACTGGATACGATCAGGTTCAACGACGGAAAATGTGATCCTGCCGGCCGGCTATGGGTTGGTTCAATGTCACTGAAGTTCATAAAAGGAGCAGCATCCTTGTATACCATTCTGCCAGACGGATCATACGCCGAAGTATTCGGAGGTGTTACCGTTTCTAATGGAATTATATGGTCAAATGATAATAAAACCATGTATTATGTTGACACCCCACTCAGAAATGTGCGTGCATGGGACTATAATCTTGAAACTAGTGAAATCAGCAATGAAAGAGTAGTAATTTCAATACCGGATGGTATGGGTGGCCCAGATGGGATGACCATTGATGCTGAAGGTAAACTCTGGATAGCTATGTGGGGTGGCAGCCAGGTAGGCCGATGGGATCCTGAGACCGGGGAATTAATAGGAACGGTGGGAGTGCCTGCTCCAAATGTGACCTCTTGCGCTTTTGGTGGCCCGGATCTGGATGTGCTCTACATTACCACAGCAGGTGGAGACAATCAGAAAATGAAAGAAGAGTACCCTTTGGCTGGTTCAGTTTTTAAAGTAAAACCAGGTGTAAAAGGAGTCAGAGCCAATTTTTTTGGAGAATGAAAACTGATTATATGGATCAGATTTTGAGCTAGAGATGGATTATAGATTAAGGAAATTGAGGAATTGAGGAAAACAGGAAATGGCTAACCAAAAAGGTCAAATTCCGGGATTGGAACTTTACGACCTCAGGCCAGCCATTTATCCTCCATAAAATTCTTTTTGTTATTCTCTGATCTCGGCTGTTCCTGTTCCAGTCCCTACTTCTATAAGGATATCTTTAGAGCCAAGGTTTGCCGTTTTTTTAAGATAGGTTTCCCCATTCTGATCTATTTCTTCCTCCTTATCAAACTTAAAGGGTGCTTTAATGTTACCTCCCCTTTTCTTGCAGGTCATAACGACCTTTCCTTCAATTGGGTTTCCATTGAAATCAATCACGGCATCCCCCGATCCACTGTTTGCACTGATATCCTTCACCAGGGAAGCGGCGAGCACAACTTCCACATCCCCTGAACCAGTATTAAAATTGCCATCATCGGATAGTGCAATTCTGCCGGCTTCGACATCACCACTGCCAGTGTTTAACTTGAAGCCTCCCTTTGAGTCATTAACCTCGACATCGCCCGATCCGGTATTTGCCTTTGCCATTAACTCACTATCTGAAATATGATGATCACCTGATCCGGAATTTATCTTAACTTCCCCCTTCACATTCTTCATATGAAAGTCACCGGATCCTGAATTTCCTTTTAGTTCTCCTTCGAAATCATCAATATGTGCATCCCCTGATCCGGAATTAAAGTCCATCTCACCCTTCAGGTCACTCAATGATAGATCACCGGATCCCGAGCTGAACTCGATCTCTAGTCCATCTGGAACGGTAAGTTCCCAATGGCTGCTTCCCTGTGTATTTCTTGCATGGAACTTCTCTTCCAATCCTAAGCGGGAACCACTTTTTTCCATTTTCGGAGTAAAATCATCATCATTATAAGTATAGGTTACCTTAACCTTTACAGCATCAGTATTTCCTTTTTTTATTACACAATCTCCGGCAGCAGTGCTTAGATCAATTGAAGATATCCCATCAAAGGTTTTCTCTACCGTTTTCTCTTCCTGTGAATGCGAATTTGAACAACTGACTAAAAATAAAATTACTAGACAAAAAGATAATATAGTTTTCATAGAGATTTAGTTTAAAATACTGTCATAATAAAAGACAAAAGGAAAGGTGAAGGGATGCATTGATAGTGCAATATTTTTTAATGATCCTGCAAGAACCTGTCAAGAATTTTACCCAATTGGGGATCCTTTTTTTCCTCCAAACTATAATACACGCGCGTATACGGTTTACTAATATTTATCACCCTGCTCAAATCAATAGGTGTAGCAATGATAACACCCTCACATTCAACATTCTGGATAGTCCGTTCAAGGTCATGAAGTTGCTTTTTACCATACCCCATGGCAGGAAGAATGGGGCCTGTATCCGGGTATATTTCAAAAGTCTCCTTTAAACTGCCAACCAGAAAAGGCCTGGGATCAACAATTTCAGATGCACCGTATCTTTCCGCCGCCACAACCCCAGCTCCAAATTTCATTTCTCCATGGGTAAGTGTGGGCCCATCTTCGACAACCAGCACTTTTTTGTTTTTTATTATATCCAAATCATCAACCCTTATCGGTGAGTTGGCCTCAATCACCATGGCTTTTGAGTTAACTGAAGCGATATTATCTTTTAATTTTTGTATATCATTTTGTTTGGCACTATCTACCTTATTGATTATGACCACGTCAGCCATTCTAAGATTGACCTCGCCAGGATAGTAATTCAATTCATGGCCTGCCCGGTGAGGGTCGGCTACTGTGATCATAAGATCTGTACGTATAAAGGGTAAATCATTATTGCCTCCATCCCAGACAATAACATCGCATCCATTTTTATCGTTTTCTGCATTCCGCAGTATGGACTCATAATCTACACCAGCATAAATAACATTCCCACGTACTATGTGGGGTTCATATTCCTCCATTTCTTCAATGGTACAATTATGTTTTTTCAAATCTTCGATTTCGGCAAAGCGCTGCACTCTTTGATTGAGTAAATTTCCGTAGGGCATAGGATGGCGGATTGCTATTACTTTTTTTCCCTTTTCCATCAATAATTCAATGATACTTCGGGAAGTCTGACTTTTCCCGCATCCGGTTCTTACAGCACATACTGATATAACGGGTTTTGTACTTTTGATCATAGTATCATCAGGCCCAAGCATTATAAAGTTAGCCCCGGCAGCTTGCACAATTGAACCAACTGACATTACTTTTTTATAGGATATATCGCTGTAGGAAAACATACAATCCTGCACATTGAACCTTTTTATCAGAATATGCAGATCTTCTTCCGGATATATTGGTATCCCGTTCGGATAGGCATCCCCGGCCAATCCGGCCGGATAACGGCGCCCATCGATATCAGGGATCTGTGTTGCAGTAAATGCAACCACATTGTAATTGTCATTATATTTGAAAAATGTATTGAAATTGTGAAAATCCCGGCCTGCCGCACCTAGGATCAAGGCATTACGTTTCGACATATGAGCTCATTTAATACGAAAAAATATTCAGGAAAATAAAGAATGAGATTCAATATACAATTTTCATTGGAATCAGGCCAAAACCAGGACATTAAAAAAAATGAAATGAAACTAAAAAAAATTATTATTTTAATAATTAATAGGATTGAGCGGGTCGATTTTTATGGATTTTTCATGAACCTGTCAAGTTCTTCCTGCAATCGTTGTTCATATAAAAGCCTGAAATCATCATTCGGATGTTTACACAACCAGACTGGCAAACCAGATTCCCTGGAATAGGGATTGGTAATCCCATCGTATTTTATGATCTCCTTGAAGTAAGGAGTCAGTTCCCCGATCTCATCATTGACATAGATGAGATATTCCATATCGTCTACATTTTCCGGTGACCAGAATATAAAACTCCCATGAAAACTTATGGGTTCGGGTAAACCTCGTTTTATCCCATAATACCGAATTGCTCCTGCCTCACCATAATTCTCACCATAGATATAACATCTTTTCTGGTCTGCGGGGGAAAGTGATTCATATACCTTGATCACATTCATGCCCAACTCCTCCCATCCGATCATATCGGCATAATCCTGAGGCAAGTCATGAACTTCCCCGTCTTCCCAACGCATAGGCATATCTATACCTCTGTCGATTGTTCTTTGGCAAAAGCTTAACATTTTCTCGTGCCCCAGCACCGGCAAACTGAAGGGTAACATCAGCGAGGTGATAAGTACCATAAAAAGGATATTGACATAGACCAGCGATTTCCATTTGATGTGTTGCTCAAATACTACGCCCCCGGCGGCAAATAAAGCCCCATATAATCCTATTGTGTAATAGGACTTCCCGCGGGTAAAAATCAGCAAAAGGATCACCAGCACGTAAATGATACCAACTATTTTATACTCCCTGAAAGCAGGGTGAAAAAGCAGGAAGAACAACCCGGTAAGCCAGAAGAACGTTACCGGGAGGTTCATAATGAGTTGGGCAATCAGGAAATCAGATAGCTGCACATTCACAAGATGGTATTGTCGCAGCATGTCCATGTGATATACCACCGGCCAACTGTTCTGATATTGCCAGATTAGATTGGGCAGAACAATTAGAATTCCAATAATCAAACCATATATAAAATACCTGGATAGAATCAACCGGCGATTGGGGAGGATTAACAGTGCCGTAAAGAAACCCATGGCTAAAAAGACTATGGAATATTTCGTAAGGAATCCTAATCCAAAATTTATAGCCAGCAGCAGCCAGTACCGGGGATCCTGTGTTCTTAGGAGGCGTATGATCAGATAAAAGGCAGTCAACCATAGAAATTGGTTCAGGGATACCGGTTGAAACAGCAAATTGCTGCGTAAAAAGGCAGGTGAAAAAATAAAGGCTATACTGGCAAGGATCTGGGCCAACTTTCTGCCTCCCATTTCACGTACAATCAGGTTTATAAACACGACGGATGCCCCGCCTATGATGGTTGGGAACAACCGTACGGCAAAGACTGAATCCCCAAATACTAACCGCACAATCTTTCCCAGGAATGCCGTGAGCGGAGGTACGGACAGGAAACCCCAGGAAAGGTGGTCCCCCTGTGCTATATATAGAAAAGCATCACGATGTAATTCGTAGTTGGTATTTGTTAAGAGGTGGATGCTGGTTTTGACCAGTACGAAAAACAAAACAAGATACCAGAATTCCGAATTACTTTTTCTCATTTTAAATTGTCAGGTTTCAATATGTAGCCTGGTCAGGTTTTAATATGCGCAATGGTCAACTTTCATTACCTGTAAAAACTTATGTTAAATATAATTAATTACTGCTTTCCAAAATGTATAATGGTCAGTTAGCAATATGAATAACGGCCGGATTTCAATACATGCTTGGCCTTTTTCAATATGTGATATAGCCGGTTTACTAAATGCAAAATGACCACCTTTCAATATGCGTAATGGCACCTTTCAATAGGAGTAATGGCGCCTTTCAATAGGAGTAATGACACGCTTTCACAAGGCACTATTTCCCGGCAATGTTTCACCATCAAAAATTGATCATCGCTTTCATTACCCCATCCTGATACCCTTCAACAAGGTCGAAAGCAGCTTTGGTATCCTTGAAACTATAATTATGTGTGGTCATTTTAGATACATCCACCCGGCCATCGGCGATAAGATCCAAAGCTTCCTGAACACAATGAATCTGTCGTCTCACGTTAACCACCGTTATCTCCTTTCGACGCATAAGATCCATTTTGAAACACAGATGATCTACTTCAGGAATACCGATCAGCATAAGCTTCCCGCCTGGTTTAAGAATGTCAAGGGCATTATCAATGGCATCCTGTTGGCCGCAACATTCAAATACAACATCCAATTGCATTTTTTCTTCGTTATTTATGGCTTCTGAAACATCGATCTTGTCAGGATTTCCGGTCCAGTTTGCTCCAACCTCCCTTGCAAGCTGCAGTCTATCATCGATTTTATCAGTTACATAAAATGTTTCTGCGCCATATGCTTTAGCCGGAAGGAGAACACTCATACCTATTGGGCCGAATCCAAGGATCCCAACCTTAGCACCCTTCATGGGTATAGATTGTTTTACGGCATATACACCAATTGCTAAGGGTTCAGAAATGGCCGCTTCAGCAAAACTCATATGGTCCGGGATTAAAAAGCAACACTCTTCCGGCATAACTATATATTCTGAAAGGCAACCATCGATCTGTCCGGGACAACCAAGGAATTTAATATTCCGGCAAGTATTGGGCCGGCCTTCAAGGCATTGATCACATTTGCCACAGGAAATGGCTGGTTCAATGGCTACCCTGTCTCCTGGTTTTACAGCTGTCACCCCATCTCCTACTTTTACTACAGTGCCTCCTGATTCATGACCTACAGGATAAGGAAATTGAACCACCTGGCTTCCGATTTTCCCGGTTGAATAATAATGAATATCTGATCCGCAAACTCCAACCGCCTCCAGTTTCAGGAGGACATCTGTATCCTTTGTAATCATTGGATCAGGCCATTCCATCATTTCCATTTGCCTGATCCCGGTAAGTACCATTGCTTTCATAATCGTTTTTTTCTTTCCTCTGTATTTATCAAAAATAAATTAAATACAGGTAAATCAGCAAACATTCTACGGTTCTTCTAAGTGCATTCTGAAATTTTCATAATAATCAGGTAAAATGATTGCCTTACAGGTTCCCTGACCGATGTACGTTCTTTATAGATTACGCTTATAAAATTGATATATGCTCTCCATTGATGAAGTTCTAAAATTAATTCTTGTTTGTCATGGATTAAGTTCCCAATGTTGATGCTGGTTCTTCATGGACATTGACTAAATTATTAACCTGCTTTCGGATGTTCAACCGTTTTATTGCTGCATTCAGTATCTTATCAAGCATTTCGGGGTATTCAACACCTCCGAGTGCTGCCATTTTTGCAAGATGGCCATCCCAGCACCAGCCCGGATTTGGATTAACTTCCAGCAGGCGAGGTGTGCCAATATCATCTAGTCTCCAGTCGAAACGGGCATAATCCCTGCAATCAAGCCTTTCAAACAATTTGATACAGGAAGCGGTCAGATAACGACGGGTTGCGTCATCAATTACCGCCGGTATAGATTTTACATTCCAATAGGGAGATTCCGGGTCCCATTTTGCTTCATACCCACAGATCTTAGGCAACTCAGGGGGTAGGACAGAATAATCTTCCTGGATAATTGGTAGTATTTCATAAGACTCGGGAGGATTCCCGATAACACCTACACTAATGTCCTGCCCGTTTAGGTATTGCTCAACAACGATGGGTTTATCATACCCTACAGTTTCCCTGGTAAAAACCAGGGCATTTTCAAGTTCATTAACATTATAACAGACACTATTCTGATTAATCCCAATGCTGGAATCGCCGAAGTTGGGTTTGACAATAACCGGGAATTGAATAGCAAGATCATAATAGGTCGTATCTTGTGGATTAATGATATAGCCCTTGGGCACAGGTATATCCAATTCCTGGGCAACTCCCCTAACAAGCGATTTATCGAAACAATAGGCCAGACATTGCGGATTTCCGCCTGTATATTCATATCCTAGAATTTCCAATAGGGAAGGCACATGCAGTTCCATGGAGGCTTCATTGTAAAATCCTTCATCACATAGGTTGAGAATGAGATCCACCTCTTTTTTATTCTTTTTCAGGTCATCTATAAGGTTTTGATGATTATCCAGGTAATTGAAGTGATAATTTTTCAAACTGGACAATGCTTTTTTAAGCTCATTAATCGTATGATAATCATCATCATCAAATTGGCCATTGGGCTTGATTTTATCAAAAATCCGTGGATCTCCCATAACTACAGTTACATTATATTTTCCTGAACTCCTCTTAGCGGTTTTTGTCCAATCTTTGATGATCCGGGCACTGATGAGCATACGCTTCGCCATCATGCCAAGGTCCTGATCCCTGGTGGAGGCAGTAAAATGATCAGAATGCATTTCAATATTATCAAAACCCGCTTTTTTCAATAAATCTGATAAGCTGTCATGGGTATATAATCTTTCCGCATAAAACTGGTCTGCGATCACTCCATTTTTCACATGGGTAATGACCTCTCTTGATATCAGTCGCTCATGGTCCGAAGATAGTTCTCTTTCTCTGCAAACGAAGTATTGATTATCAATCCATTCCCAGCTCCTGGGTTGAAAATTCTCCCTCATGTAATTCCCATCTGTTATATCTATGAGCACTTTCCCTCCGGGTTTTAATACACGACGTACCTGGTTTAACACCCGCATATCATCATTGACTGATTCAAAATATCCAAAGCTGTTGCCAGCAATAATCACATAGTCAAAACTGTCATTCGGGAAGGGCAACTTACGGGCATCCCCCTCCTTGAAAACCGCACTGTATCCCATTGATTTATTGATATTTCTGGCCCTGCTGATAAGGTAGTGTGACCTGTCAATTCCAGTAATATTCGGGTAACCCAGTCGTATGAATTCAAGAGCGTGCCTTCCCTGTCCACAGCATAAGTCGAGAAGGCTACTTTCATTTTCAGGTTTGAGAATATTCAGGAACAGTTGAACTTCTTCCTGAGTGGCAGCAACATTTTCTACCACATCGCCATCGGTCCTTAGGTAATTGGCATTGAAGATCTCCTTCCACCAATCAGCCTTTACATAACTCTCCAGGTTTTCCACTGGCCCCAGGATCTCAACGATCTGGCTGGATTTCTTCTTATGCAAATTCATTATATCTTATGATTTAGTTTATTAAATTCAATTGTGTATGACCTTTTCATGTTTTGTCAATCCCGAATGCCATAACAGGAAATCCTGGGAATGACAATGATGTATCAGAACACCCTAAAACCAATCCATCATGCACTGCATGAAGTGACTCCTGTTTTTTGCCGAACACATTATAGATCCTGGCAATCATTTGGCCTAATTGTACAGTTTCTCCTGCAGCGGTATAAAATCGAATTATTCCACTGGTGGAACTCAAGGGCATCTGACTGTAATTCAGGATCCTATTAGACATCTTAGCCTGATGGTTTGGTGAAGTACCAACTGGTTGTTTTACCATGCCAATAGACTGTAGCAGGCCGAATATGGCGTTTACACCTGTCTCAATGTTCTTTTCATTGACATAATTGGAAGCTCCCAGTTCAAGTGTTAATGCTGGAATACCATTTTGGATTAGCCTTCCGGTGAGCGATCCTGCCAAATGTTCCGAATCCCTAATTACAGGGAAGCCCAAAGCAAATGCATATTCTTTTATCCGTTTTACGATTTGGGGATCATTGGAGGATTCAAAATCCTTGTCCAGCAAGGTGTAAGGGATAGACCTGATCCAGTCATTATGAAGATCAAGAACCAGATCTGGGTGTTCATCCATTATTGTATTGTAAATGATGGCCGCAATTCTTTCACCCAGAGAACCACGCTCATTACCAGGGAATAACCTGTTAAGATCTTCCCTGGAATAAGGAACAAATCTTGTTTTTTGTTCAAAACCAAATGGATTCACAATGGGAAAGGCATGTACTTTGCCGAATTGGATTTCCCTTTTCAATAGTTTGAACAATTCCTGAATGATCACAGTTCCCGCTATCTCATCTCCATGAATACAAGCAGTCATCCATATCACGGGGCCCGGATTCCCGGAATCTATCATCATTACAGGTATTCTTCTCTTCGAAAGATCAGTACCCGTAACAAGTTTTATAAAATGATATTTGACTGTAATCCGATTGCGCCTATATATATTCGTCCCTTGCAATGGCATTTTTGTTACTACTCTGTAATCCGCCAATTCTATTGTTGGTGATTTCAAATTTTATACTAATCCAATGATTAGACGTAAAATTTTCAATAAGTCACATGGAATTGTGATTAATTTTGGGCCATTAATCTTCACGGGAAGGAGCATCAAATGCCAAGATGAACCAGTGCAATGCTAGCGAAAGTTAAAGCCAGAAAGAATCCGATCATATCAGTCACAGTAGTTAGAATAGGACTCGAAGCCAGGGCGGGATCCACTCCCCATCTTTTTAACAGTAACGGGATGGTACCTCCCAACGAAACGGCGATCAATGTGTTAATGCCGAGTGCTCCGCCAACAACCAATCCCAGATATACATTCCCTTTCCATAAATAAGCAGCGAGGCCAATCAACAACCCTAAAACGAAACCATTAATCAATCCCACGGAGACCTCTTGTAGCCATACCCTCACTACTTCGTTCGGTTTAACCAATCCCAGGGAAAGTTCCCGCATGCTTACTGCAATGGCCTGATTCCCCGAACACCCGCTCATATCGGATATGATCGGCAAAAAGACGGCCAGCGCAATCACTGAACTAAGGGTATCCTGATAAAAGGCAATTACACTTGCAGCAATTATATTTAGAAATATATTTACACTGAGCCAGGATAGGCGACGTCCCGATCGTCTGAATAATGGAAATGAACGCAGTTCCTCTCCCCCCACGATACCCTGTGTCTGTAAAAGATTCATATTCGCTTTTTCTGCTTCAGCTTCCAGTACACTTTTTCTTAATACCACACCAACAAGCTGGTCATTATCATCCAGAACCGGGACACCATAGTAATCATAATTATTGAAGAAACTGATCAGATCGTCAATGGAAGCACTATCTCTTACCCAACGGGTATCCCTAATTGCTATCTCTGCAAGTCGGGTATCTTCCGGCGATAGAATAAGCGTATGTATCTGTAATACACCCAACAGAATATCTCCTGATACCACATAGATATACTTAAGGCTGTAGTATTTAATTTGATCAGCATTATCCTTAAAGTATTGTATGACATTATGGACTGTCATGTCCTCATCAAAGGATAAATATTCTGTTATCATCATCCCTCCGGCGGTGTCGGGACCATATTTAATCAACTTCCTAACACTGCTGGCTTCCTCAGGTTCCATTTTATGGATGATTGCTTCGGCATCTTTCTTATCAAGATCAGATAGAATATCTGCCTGTTCGTCGCTCTGCATTTCATTCAATATTGCCGCAGCTTCACTTGCCTGAAGGTTATCGATAATATCGACAGCTTGAGTATCATGTATATCGTCAATGATATCCGCCGCTTCCTGCGGTGATATGAGGGTCATAAGTTTTAGCTGATCTTCTTTTTTCAAACGGTTTATTGACCTTACAACCTCTTCCGTTTCGAGCAAACTTAAATAATGTTGAACCTTTTCCGGATCATCTGAGCGGATTAAGGTCAGAAGCTTTTCCCAGGGTCTATCAATAGTACTCATTATTATTTTTTTTGAGTCAATCCTTAAATGAAATTTCGGGCTAATTCGTCCAGCAGATCCACTTATCAGATAGTTGTCAGAATCCAGAATAAAGTATGAATTTTATTTAAATAATCTACGATTTGATTATGAAATAATTCAGGTTCATAGTAAATTTTGATTTCCTTACAGATATAAAGGAAAAGTCAGCCTGAATGCAAAAGCTGAACTATAATTGCGGATCTGAGCCCTAAACATGATTTTGAGGATGTGATCCCAATAAAACTTTTTCTTGAAACAACAGTTCCAATCAAAATGGAATTGCTATTTAAATTGTAATTAACATATGATAAAGTCAAAAGCACAGTTACTCTTCATCCTGATTACAGTCATTTCCTCTTGTTATCCCATTTCAGTTACAAAAACGAAATGGCGAATAAAATGGGATAAAGAGCTGAAAAATGGTAAAGCCGAATTCTTAGCTGATCAGAAATCGGCTGAAAGAAAACAAAAACCGCCCAATGTAGTGGTTATCGTGGCAGATGATCTGGGAAAATATGAAGTTTCAGCCTATGGAGTGGATCATATCTCCACACCAAATATTGACAGACTGGGATATGAAGGGGTGATATTCGATGAAGGATATGTTACAGCGCCTACCTGTGCACCATCCAGGGCCGGGATCATGACTGGAAGGGTCCAGAACCGGTATGGATTCGAGACCCAGATCATGGAACATTACCCCACGAACATGATCGAATATATGTCTGGAAAATATCTAACCAATACGGGTGATTTTGTTATCAAGGCGAAACCTGATTTTCCCGCGGAATGGCAGGTTCGCAAGCAAGGCGTACCTCCTACCGAGATCACTATGGCAGAAATGTTTAAAAGGATGGGCTACGTTACGGGCATTACGGGTAAGTGGCATCTTGGCATTTCAAGGCACAACCTCCCTATGAACAGGGGATTCGATTACCAATATGGGTTTTACGGAGCCTTTTCTCTGTATACGCCAGATAAACACTGGAGCCATGTCATTAACCATGAACATGAATCTTTCAGTGCCCAGCACCAGTGGAATATGGGGCGCTACGGGGAAGCTGCCATTATGGAAATGGGTGAAGAAGTCTATGAAGAAAGGTACCTGACCTTCGCTTTCCGGGATAAGGCGATGGAATTCATTGAAAAAAATAAAGACGATCCTTTCTTTCTGTATTGTACCTTTTCTGCCCCTCATGTCCCTTTCCAGGCACCGGTGGACTATTATTGCATGTATGAACACGTGGAAGATGATAACAAAAGGGTCTATTATGCCATGATATCCGCATTGGATGATGCCATTGGCGCTCTACATCAGAAAATTAAAGACCTCGGACTTGAGGAAAATACCATTATTTATCTTCTGAGCGATAATGGGGGTGCATCGTATACAAAAGCCACAGATAACGGACCTTTGAAAGGTGGAAAGCTGACCCAGTTCGAAGGGGGCATCAATGTGCCTTTCATGATGAAATGGAAAGGGAAAATCCCGGCGGGCTCCAGGTACAAATACCCGGTCTCATCAGCCGATATATTTGTTACCTCGGTGATCAATGCCGGTGGACAACTGCCGGATGACCGAGAATATGATGGCGTAGACCTGATGCCATTTATTACCGGTAGGAACAATGACCGGCCGCATGACCATTTGTTCTGGAGGGCCGATCATATCTGGGCCATCAGAGATGGGGATTATAAACTGATCCTGAGTACCCGGGATGGCTGGGCCGAATTGTATGACCTTACAAAAGACAAATCCGAAGAATTCAACCTGAAAGAACAGATGCCTGATCTTTTTGAACAATTGCGCACAACCCATGAAAAATGGCAAAAGGAAAATTTACCTGAAAAACCCATGTGGCCCCGCATCATGGACAAGAAGTTCGTATTGTATGGAAAAGAATACCTGTTCCCGGCATAAACACATCGAAAATGAAAAAGATTATAATAATTTTACTTTTAATCATACCGGCATCTTCCTTTGCCCAGGTACCCAAGATGTATGTTAAGATCTTTGGGGGGATTAATTCAACCATTCTGTCTTACAGGGTTGAGGATGTGGACTCAGATAATCTTATCGGATGGCAGGTGGGCGGGAGCTTTCGTGTGGATAAGCGCAAAGCTTTTCTTGAAACGGGTCTGACCTTTATTGATTATGGACTCAGTGTTTCTCTGACGGATAGTGCTGATCTAGATTTCGATGATGAGACCATCAGTATACAGATGCGGGCACTGGACTGGCCAATACTGCTGGGTTACATTCCTGTGAAAACACCGGTCTTTAAATGGTTTGTCTACGGTGGATTGGTCAACCGGTTCAGCCTGAAAGGCAGGTATAATGTATTTGGTGAGGAAGGAACATTTAAACCTAAAGAAGCCCAGCTGCATTTTTATAACCTTGGGGCTCGATTCGGAACTCAATTTGATGTGGCGATGTTCAATTTCGACCTGAATTATACCATAGGTATTACAAATGGTTTCAGGGAAAGAACCAGAACAAACACCCATACTTTCCAGTTTTGCGTCGGATTTCTGTTTTAGTTTGGCCAATTTCCCAAACCAAATCAGGGAAGCAACACGCGGTCGACCTGGTGAATGATGCCATTTGCCGCCTGGATATCCCGGATAGTGAGGTTAGCCAGCTTTTTAGATGGCCCAGAAACCGACCATTCCGGATAATCTATCTGAACAGTAATTTCCCGGTCAGATTCTGTAATCAGGCTGGTATCCTTCTTTAGACTATTCAATACAATGTTATGATGAATAACCAAATGATTCCCCAGGATATTGTTCAGTAATTCCGATGGGATATCATAAACGGTTTTCCAGGAAGGATTTGTTCCTAAAAAAGAAAGAATGGCCTTATTGGTCGGTGCAAACAAGGTAACCGGATCCTCATTTGATATTGAATTTATTAAGTCCCGGTCCAGATCGTCGCGTTCAAGTATCTCTTTTAAAAGTGAGAAATCCTTGTTGACTGAAAGATGATCCAGCATTGACGGGATTGTCAGTATCGTTTTAATACTTTGTATATATCCATTTGAAGTTGCCAGATCAGGTTCATCTATAGTATTCAATCCATTGATCAGGAAAACATCTGGTTTCTCTATATATAAGTCAATTGGATTACCTGTCGTCCTTTCAGGCAACAAGGATGCATGATATCCCGGTGGAATATCCGCTAAGGTCCATTTCCCTTGTATAAAATGATATCGGAGAATATCTGCCAGCTTGTCTTTAGGGTATTCATCCAGATGCTTGATCATGTTTTCAGCTCGGAATATTGTAAATGAAGCCTGAACAGGGGCAAATACAGTATATGGCCCATTTTCTGCCATCAGGTGGGTTAAATGGGTTTTATCAAGCGCATACATAAAATCTTCGAAATATGGAAGTGCTACTCCCAGATCCAGCAAGTCGGTATCGGGTTCATCAAATGACCTTGGATCAGGGGGCGCATCCTGAACAGGCGGAATGCACGATGTAAAAAATGATATCAGTACTAAAACAAGGTATGAATGCCGAATTTTTCGCATCAAGCACATTTTATTTCATTATTGAGAAAGGCAATTAACAAGTATATAAAAAAAATGAGAGTTTTGCTATTTGATACTATATTTTCGAATGAATAGTTTGCAATTTGACATTCAAATTTCTTGTCACGGAGATTATAAAATATAAGGAATTATAGCCTTTCGATCCTTTGGATAATCATCAAATGTCTGATTATACCATTTATGATTATCAATGGCCCTGGGTACGAGGTTCGCAAAAGTCCAGATGAAAAATGAAAAGCCCGGCAGGCCAACTGCCATAATAGCAAATCCAAGCCATTCGATCAACTCTCCAAAATAGTTGGGAGACGAGACATATTTAAACATGCCTCCATAAGGTATGGCATAACCGCTGCTTGTGTTCTTACGGAGATTGATAAGGATCTGGTCAGAACGTAAGTTGATGAATGCACCTGCAAAAAACATTATCAATCCTAGTATAAAAAAGATATTGGTAAAAGTATAATGATGCAGACTCCCGGCATAATTTCCCAGGTAATATCCATTGAAAAAACCATTCCCAATATTGAAAACCACAGCCATTAAAGCCACTGCAAAGGGCATCTTCTTTTTTCTTGAGGTAATCCTGAATGGATATATAAACGTCCGGTGGAAATAATGCAAAACCCATAAGGCAGCTAAGAACCATATTACAGCATTTTTCATACCTTCGCCGGTTATAACAAAATACATGACCAAAACAGGGGATGGCAACTCCATAATAATCCATCCAAGCCAGTTTGGGATCTCAGGTCCCCAGTTCTTTCTAACAAAACGGCCATACGGTGCTGAGATAAAGAAAAGAGAAATAAATGTTATAATAGCCAATCCTATCCAGGCATATAGCAATATGTTAAATAGTGAATAATCCATGTTATGGTAAGTAATTGTTCAATTTGAACCATTCAATAGTATCTCTGATGGTTTGATCAAAATTTCTGGGGTGATAACCCAAATCATGAATGGCTTTTTCATTTGAAATATTTCGATGGCTGTTTTCAAGGGTATCAAGAGATGCCGGAGCAAATAATCTTTCCTCGTCCTTCTCCGACGAAAAATGATTTAAGAATCCCGCCCCTAACCTGGCTAACCAAAATGGAACGGTTATTTTAGGTGCCTTACTCCCACCGAATCTATGGACTGTCTCACCTAAGTCCTGGATGCTTTTCCATTTCCCCGAAATGATATATCGGTGCCCATTTCTGCCTTTATCTATAGCCTTTACCGTTGCATCAGCTACATCCCTTACATCCACAAAGTTATACCCCCCGTTTAGTGTGGCGGGAATGTTGCCTTTGAAATATTGGATCAGCGCTCTTCCCAATTGCGAAGGCTTGAAATCATTTGGACCAAGAACGGCAGTAGGATTGAGGATAACAGTACTGAATCCATTCCCTGATGCTTCCAACACCATTTCCTCCCCTTTTACTTTCGACTGATCGTAATCAAACTGACTTTCCTTATTTAATTCTCTGGTTTCATCCATAATCCCTGTTAGAGGGAAAACATTCAGCGCATGAATAGAACTGAAAAATATAAATTTTTTGACACCTAATTCCTTAGCCGCATCGAGCAAATTCCTGGTTCCATCAATATTGACTCTTAATACTTCAGCAGATTTTTTCTCTAAAGTGATCACTCCAGCCAGGTGAATGAGTACCTCCGCCCCATCAATGCATTCAATAAGCGATTGCTTGTCCATTAGATCTCCCTTTATAGGAGTTACATCCATATCCTCAAATGCCGTTGTATTTTTATGAACCAATACCCTGACCTCATATCCCTTCTCTATGAGAAGTGGTAAGAGATTGATACCTATATGTCCGGAAGCGCCTGTTACTGCTACTATCATAGCTGCAAATATGGCCTTATTTCACAAATTTTGTCCAGTAGGTAAACTTTGATATTTAGAGATATAAATTATTTTATTTAAAAATCACCTATTGTGAAACATTTATTTATTATATTTCGTTGTATATTTACAACATTATATATATTTATTATATCATGATATCGAGAAAATTATACAATAGGATTAGCTTACTTCGTAAAGAACGTGACATATCTCGAAAGGATCTGGCAGAAAAGATTGGGGTGAACTTTCAGACAGTAGGATATCTTGAACGAGAAGAATATAATCCCAGTCTGGACCTCGCCTTTAAGATCAGTGAATATTTTAAACTACCTATTGAGTTTATTTTTTCTACCGAGCCTATGAAACCCCTGAGTCAGGAATTATATGATAAAACCAAAAATCAATAATCATGGATCACAACATTCCCATACAAAATCGAAGAATAGGCGTACTGATTAATTATTTCGCCCTTGTTATGACTTTAGTATTCTTTGAGATTACAAAATATGGCATTGGCTTATCCCATTGGGCTGGATTTGCTTTCGCAGGTGTATTTCTGTTAATATTAATCCTTAGTTTCGTATATGTTTATGTAAATTCAGGACTTTGGGCCCTAACGCATAAAAAAACTGAAAACCTGGATGAAAGGCAGATTCAAGTAGTAACCAATGCAATAAGGGTATCCTACAGCACTTTTGTCATTATTGTAATAATATTGGTATACCTCTTCGCAATTTTAGGCGTAGGTACAATTGATGTTGTCTTCGCAGCCTCTTTACTATATCTTGCACACATCATCCCTGCTTCCATCCTCGCATGGACGGAAAAAGAAGTGTATTAGAGTATTCAAAATCTGAAAATAAGTATATTGGCAAAAAAAATAAAGTGAAGGATTCATTATCAAACTTCCTCAGATCCAAATATGATATTTCGCCTGAAATACAACCACTTGACGGACATGTAGATAAGAATTATTTACTTTACATCAATTCAGTCCCGGTATATGTTTTAAAACTAAGCCGGGACCTGACAGATAAGCCTATCCTTAAAGCACAGAATCTTATTTTTGACCAGTTAAGATACCTGGAAAGGTATGATTTCCCGCATATCATCACAGGATTGGATGGGAAGGGCATCTATTTATATACCGATGAGACAGGCAATCAATACCTGGCAAGGCTATTAAAATATCTTCCCGGAGAATTTCTTGCTAAAACAAATCATACAGATGATATGCTAATTGGTTTCGGGGAATTCCTGGCGGAAATGGATAAAATGCTTATTAACTTCCATTCACCCGAGATCAAGGCCAGGCATTACGATTGGGACCTGCAGTATTTTCCGGAATATGTGGATTTTCTACGATACATCAAGGATCCAGGGCAAAGAAAACTGATTGAACATTTTCTATTACAATTTCATGAAAACATCTCGCCTGTACAGCATCTCCTTCGGAAAAGTATTATACATAATGATGCCAATGACTGGAACATACTATCCAATGAAGAGGGGATCATTGGAGCCATCGATTTTGGGGACGCAGTTTATTCATTTACTATAAATGAGGTAGTCGTTGGTGCAGCCTACATAGCCCTTGATGCGGAAGACCCACTTTTAAAGATTTCAAAAGTATTGGAAGGATATCACAAGGTGCTTCCTATACAGGGCATTGAGATAAAACGCATTTATTATCTGCTCGCAGCAAGACTTTGTATGAGCGCCTGCCAGTCAGCCTACTTGAAAAGGCAACGGCCTGATGATACCTATGTCTCGATTCATGAAAAAGCAGTTTGGAAATTATTGTCGGATTGGATCGCCATTAGTCCTGATTATGCCGAAAACACGTTTCGTAGTGCCTGTTCCCTACCCCCAAGGTCTCAGGAATCCAAAGAAAGTTATGTAGATAAACGTAATGAACATTTCAGTAAAGCCTTATCCCTAAGCTACAAAGATCCCATAGTTATGGAAAGGGGAACATTCCAATACATGTTTGATCAAAATGGACAAACCTATCTTGATTGTGTAAATAATATCATGCACGTTGGGCATTGTCATCCCAGGGTAGTCTACGCCGGACAACGTCAAATGGCAAAATTGAACACCAATACGAGATACTTATATGATGCTTTGAATGAATATGCTGCCAGACTATTGGATAAATTTCCCTCTGCCCTGAATAAGGTTTTCTTCGTCAACTCAGGGAGTGCCGCCAGCGACCTGGCCATAAGACTGGCAAGAAATTATACGAATAAAAAAGAACTGATCGTTATGGATCATGGCTATCATGGCAATACCACCACGGGCATTGAAATTAGTCCTTATAAATTCAAAGGAAAGGGTGGAAGAGGTGCAGAACCACATATTCATACTGCAATTCTGCCCGGATCAGAATATGAGACCAACTACTCCGAAGTAGACCTATATGGCCGGATTGATGAATTTATGAGCAATCCTATTTCCGCCTTTATCTGCGAACCGATCGTAGGCTGTGGTGGTCAGGTAATGTTAAGTGAGGACTACCTGAAGACAATCTATAAAAAAGTCCGGGATAAAAATGGCCTTTGCATCGCGGATGAGGTTCAAACGGGTTTTGGACGCGTGGGATCGAATTTCTGGGCTTATGAACTGTATGATGTTATGCCGGACATTGTGGTACTGGGCAAACCTATGGGTAATGGCCACCCTATCGGTGCTGTTGTAACTACTGATGAAATAGCCAGAGCCTTTGAAAATGGGATGGAATTTTTCAGTTCCTTTGGCGGTAATCCTGTCTCCTGCGAAATAGGTAAAGCCGTTCTCGACGTGATAGAAGAAGAGTCCTTACAAGATAATGCATTAGTAGTCGGCGATCGATTGATGGAAGGGTTTAAATCGATGCAAAGGGAACACGAATTGATCCAGGATGTCCGGGGTGCAGGATTATTTTTAGGAATTGAATTGGTCAAAAGATCAGAGCATGGATCTCCAGCTACAAAAGAAGCTGGGGCGATCATTAACACCATGAAAGAAAAAGGCATTTTGCTCAGTACAGACGGACCGTATAACAATGTAATTAAAATTAAACCACCACTTTGTTTCAACAAGGATAATGCCTCCCATTTATTGAATGAATTTGAAAAAACGATACGATCTATCTGAAACCATCCCTTTCAGCATACCGAAACTTGATTTATAATACCATTGACATATGGATCATGACGACTAATAGATATAAGCTGGAACCTTCAAGTACAAATTGAATACAGGATTGTATCTGAACAGAAAATCAAAATTGGTTTTTCACCGCATAATTTCATTAAATTTTATTAATTTCATACCGGAGTTTATCAAGAGCTTTTTGAGAATATGTCTATACCTTTTCACCTTGCTTTTTCTGTAAAGAATATTGAGGACACAAAGAAATTCTATGTTGATGTTCTGGGAGGGAATGTAACCAAATCTACTGATAACTGGCTGAATATTAACTTTTTCGGTCATCAGCTCTCAATTCACGAAAATCCCCAGATGAAAAATGACCTTAAGACAATAACAGTCGAGGGCAAGGAGGTTCCTTTACACCATTTTGGCGTGATCCTGAAAAAATCCGATTGGGAGGAACTTGCTAAAAAATTGAAAAAAACTAAAATAAAGTTTCTTATTGAACCCAAGCTGAAGCATGAAAAACAGGTTTGTGAGCAAGCCATTATGTTTCTTAAGGATCCAAGCGGCAATGGCATAGAGTTTAAATGCTTCACGGACCCAAAACACATTTTCTCAAACTGCTGACCTAAAAATACAAACTGGCTACAGGCTATCCCGCCGGGGAGGGGTTATAGCCTGCGTGGCCACAGCCAGTTAAACGCATTTTATCTCTTTGAAGCAAAAGCATGTTTTCTCAAGGTATATTACAAACCTCTCCACCTTGCGGTTCCTTTCGATAACCACAACCCGGCATTTGACAAAATCTTTTGAAATTCCGGCACATTCAGGGATACCGTATCATGGGCTAAGGTGGTCTGGAATACCCTTGATGTCTTGCCAGTTGACTGACTTAATTCATAGATCCAGGCCTGAGGTTCTTCATTTTCAGTATCCTTCGATACGGCAGAAAGCAGTATATGTATTGGCTCGTCGCCTTCCTGATTGTAATATAATTCATCGCTCACCTTGAAATCCGATATCCCCTCAGTAATGGGATGTTCCTGATCTACAACCTTTACTATGTAGGATCCATATTTATCATGCGTGCTGTTCCCATGGTGGTTCCACACCCTTCTGCACAGTGTACGGTAATAGGGCCAGTCAGATTCACCGGCATCCGGCAAAGAGAAATGGAAAGCACCATTGGCAAAATGGATGAACATAAGTCCGCCACCTCCTTCAACATAGTTTATCAGGGATTCTTTAGATCCATCCCAGATCGGATCCGGATCTTCCCAATTACAGTAATTGAATACCAGAAAATCATAATCCCCCAAATCATATTGAAAAAGATCGTTTATATTATATGAAATATCCATATGAATATTCCCGTTCATTTCCAGGGCTTTATGAATCAAGGGTGTCGTCTCTTCCCATTTATGCCCGGGATAATTATCTCCCGTAAGGATAAGCCCTTTATAATCTTTCCCAAAAAGTAATTGTGTAACTTGTCTGTCAGTGAGGTATGATGTTTCTATACCTCCTTCAGGAACTTCATGTCCCGCGGTCCATACTATGGCATTCAGCAAAATTTTCCGGTAACCCTCATTTTTCCAGTTTCCATAGAAATGTCCAAGTGAAGTACCGAAACCACGGCCTCCATCGGCTCTTTCTACTGCCCAGGCGACCACTTTACCATCCGGGTGTTCTGCTTCCAGTGCGGGGACTTCAATAATTGGAGATAACCTTGGATCATCAGGTCGGAACCTCAGGTCAAAATAATATTCTTCGACAACTTGAAAAGATTCAACACCTTTTGAAACCGGATGGTCCGGACTTGAAAGAACTACTGGCACGTCCAGAAAGGTAATATCAGAATACCACTCCCTTTCTCCCTGATCATTCTGCCAGTCGAAATACCCCCCTACCCAATCAAGGATCTGTTCACCATACCGGTCCGGTGCGAAGGTTGAAAAGTGGAAGGTCATCATTCCACAACCTCTATCCATCTGTTTCTGAATAATTTCCATTCTTCCCTCCTTCATGAACGGCACCATCTCCCCTCCCGGGCCATCACGACCGTCGGATATGGTAAGGATTAGATCCGCCTGATCCAGTACGGAGGGATCATCCGGCCATCCATTTTCATATATTGTGGTTCGAAGGCCTTTTAAATTATCAGCATTGTCGAGCATTGCCTTTATGAGCCTTGCATTTTTGATATACTCATGAAGGGTGGCGGGGTGACTCTTTGCCCCTGCCAGAATCACGATTTCCGTTAAATCACTTTCTTTCGCTTGTTGTACTGATTCACAGGACAATATACAAGAGCCCATAACAACAATGAGCGCAGAAATACGGATTTGTTTACTAAATATCATACAAGAGAGAATTACGGATTAATAATAAAAAACCAGATTATATTTTCCTTGCTTATTTGGTATAGGTAATCAAATCCCCTATACGAAGAGTTACATCCGGATGTGGATTAATGATTCTTATAACCAATTCATGTTTGCCCGGCGGAAGTTCGTATTTATAAAACAGTTCCAGGTTTCTTTCGATATATTTTAATGGCTGAACATTCTTGGTAGCCAATTCACCATCTATATAAAATTCTGTTTCGAGCTTGAAATTATTCATTGTCTGATCGTCATCTGAGAGCATCCATACATCGGAGAATTTTTTATTGTGCGTCTTTCCTGTCAAAACAACACCTACGCCCTCAAAATCTATTTTTACCTCTGTTTCTGCTGTTGAAACGAATGTTCTATCGATTTTCCTTCTTTCCAGAATTTTATAACCTGGGAAATTCTCCTCAAGAGGAACAGCAACAGGTTCCTGGACCTTTATCTTAACATTATCTTCACCTATTTCACCTCCATTTCGTTTGATCACTTCCAGGGCATGCCTGAAACTTAAGCCATAGGCATCATTCAATGAGATGCTTGTATATTTAAAATCCAGGTCTTCTATCAATTCAAGGCCTTTGGCCCACTTCTCCGGAATGGCACGGTAACCTATCATGGCACCAAGAACACCGGCAGCACTGGCCGGATTACAATCAGAATCCTGACCGCAACGGGTGGATATCTCCATGGTTTTATCCAAATCGCCGTTCCCGTAAAGCAATCCCATAATCACATAGGCAGAATTGATGGTGGCATCAATATTGAAATCTGCATGTACCCCATCAGGGCAGCCTATATCCTCACCCCATTTTTCTTCTACCAGCTCCCAGGTTTTCTTCCAGTCCATAGGGTATTGCTTGCACCAGTCTATTACATCGCGCATACATTTATAGTAAGAACTTTGCGGAGGGATCACCGCCAGGGACTTTTCGACCACTTCGCTGATATCATCCATAACATACGCATTACTGTAAAGTGCAGCCATATATACCCCGCCATAATATCCATTACCGGAGTTCATGATATGTCCTATCGGATCGCATATCGCACTGGCAGCATTGGGCATGCCGGGGGCCATGATCCCCGCAAAATCGGCTTCGATCTGGAAATCGATATCATCCGCGTGAGGATTGTTCATCCAATGCCCTGATTCGGGGGGATCTATACCATTTAGAATATTATATCTTCCCTGCTGATTTGCATGCCACAACCAATATTCAGCATTTGCATAGGCTTTGCCATGGGAGGAGGCTGGTGCATCAAGGCCTTCTTTTTCAAACACCTCAACAAAAGTAAGGTCCATATAAATATCGTCGTAAAGTCCCGGAATCCGGGTCATCCAGTGATACATCAGGGTATCGTTCCATATGATGTCGACGCTATCCGGGATAATTCTTTTGTTATACCTGAATTCAGTCGGCCCACCATAAGTTACTCCTATGGTCTGTAATGCCCAGGCACCCATGATCTTATCCTTAAGATCTTCCTGTGACATGGTTATAAAACCGGTATCTGAATCCGTCATTGAATTGCAGGAAATAACCATAACTAGTATTGTTATGATACTTAATGGTTTGAAAAATATGTGTTTCATTGAATTATAGTATTTAATTTGATGAGATAAAGATATAAAAATACGTTGCTGCCTGTCACACATGCAAAGCCACCTAAAAAGTGGCGGATAAAAGAATATATTTCTGGTTTAATTAAAGAGAGATTTAGCTTCATCAAAAAATGCTCCGTGTAAAAAAAAATTAAGTCATTACCTCAATCAGGAATGTTTATGGATCCAGAAACCCAGCAATGGAATAAGAAGCAGGGTGAGCACAAGCATCCCCGACATATACAAGAGATTGGCACCTGGAAGTTCGAGGCCATTGAATACCCAAGCTAAAAGTAAAAGGATCATGGTCAGGCTGCTGGTGTAAAACAATAGCGTTTTTTGTTTTATAGCCCCTGCAACCAGTGATATAGTAAAACCCACCAATCCAAAAAGAATGAGTAATCCTGCACCCTCGTACTCCATCACTTTAAGTAAAAAACCGAGTGACAACATCATTAATGTAAAAGTCCCGGCAATAAAAAGCAGTCTTTTCATGTGTCAATACTTTTTATTTTACAATATCATTCTTCAATATAGCTAAATAATTTTTAAATTTAAATCGATTTATTTCGGATGTGTTTTTTGATTAAGTTAGAACCCAATTAATTTATGATATTATGCTAAACAGATTTTTATACTCCTTATTAAGCATATTCCTTTTTATTACCCTGGTGTTCACTTCTTGTGAGGAGAAGAATAAACCGGGGAGGAATCGAATTGAAATATTCCCTGACAAAGATAATGGTGGTATAACACTGCCTGAAAACTTTGGTGCAATGGTGGTAGTTGACACCCTTGGGCGAGGAAGACATCTTGTTGTTAGCGAGAACGGGGATATTTATGTTCATCTCCGACGCCTGAACAATGAAGGCAAAGGGATTGTTGCCCTCCGCGACATTAACCATGATGGCCGGGCAGACCATATAGAAGGATATTCCGAAGTGACAGGAACGGGCATTGAATTGCATAAGGGATATTTATATTTCTCATCAAGAACTCAGGTATTCAGGGCGAAACTCAATAAAAATGAATTACTTCCATCAGGTCCTGTAGATACACTGGTACATCTGGTCGATGGCACCGGGCATATGGAAAAGCCCTTTACATTTGATGGGAAAGGCAACATGTACGTAAATGTTGGGTCGGCTACGAATGCCTGCCAGGAGGAACCGCGAACAGAAGGATCCCCTGGTATATACCCATGTGTGGAGCTTGAGACAAGAGCAGGGATATGGCGATTTTCTGAGGATCAATTAAATCAGCAACAAACATTGGACAAGCGATATGCTACTGGGATACGTAATGCAGTTGCCCTTACATGGAATTTTGAAGAAGATAAGCTATTCGCTCTGCAACATGGTCGTGATGACCTCCACAGATTCTGGCCGGATTATTATACAGAAGAAGACAACCTGGAATTACCTGCCGAGGAGTTCCTGGATGTGGAAGAAGGAGATGACTTCGGATGGCCTTACTGCTATTTTGATCAGTTTAAAGACCAGCGCCTGAAATGCCCTGAATTCGGGGGTGACGGAGAGTCTACCGAAGGTTGTGATGGGATCAAGAAACCATTGATTGGTTTTCCCGGACACTGGGGACCGAATGATATTCTGTTTTATACCGGGAAAATGTTCCCTGAGAAATACCGTAACGGTGCTTTCGTTGCATTTCACGGTTCATGGAACCGGCTAGGCTCAACCCAGGAGGGATACAATGTTGTGTTTATACCTATGAAAGATGGGAAGCCTTCCGGAGAATGGGAGGTTTTTGCTGATGGCTTTACCGGTGGTCCCATCGAAAGTTCGGGAGATGCAAGGTATCGCCCATGTGGCCTCGCGCAGGGTCCTGATGGATCCTTGTTTATCGTCGATTCACAAAAGGGAAGAATATGGAGGGTCATGTATTATGAAGATGGAATACCCGGATATAATGAAATGCCTGTATCCGCTGCAGCAACAGCAGAATCTGAAGAAGAGCTTGATGAAGCCTTATTACCAGGCAAGCAAGTATATCAAACCTATTGTGCCTCCTGCCATATGATGAGTGGAAAAGGTGCCCCAGGGATGAACCCACCATTGATCGATACAGATTGGGTCGTGGGTGACAAGGAAAGATTAATTAAAGTAGTTTTGAACGGGCTAAATGATCCAATTGAAATCAAGGGTGAGATCTATCAGAATATTATGGCATCCCATGCTTTTCTGACGGATCAACAAATTGCGGATGTACTTTCCTTTATACGAAACAGCTGGGGCAATAGCGCAAGTTATGTGACTGTGGAAGAAGTAGCGGAAACCAGGGCAAATAATAATTAAATGCCCAGGTAATTCCCACCGTCCGAAGATCCGTTTGTTTATTTTGCGGGATCATTTCACTGGAATCCTTTGAGATGATCTCGCTTCTATTTTAGGAGGAAAAGAAGTAAATTCACGAGCTTGATAATTAGAGTGATTCTAAACATTTTTTGATATGAAATCTTTTAAAAACAACATTAAAATCCTAAGTATTGTAATGATGTCATTATTTATGCTAATGAAGTGTAATGTGCCGGCAGATAAGGCTGCCGCTGCAGATGAGGATACCCAAATGTCAAAAGACAGGGCAGATATTCCCGAAAAATATAAATGGAACCTCGCAGACATGTACGCCACCCAGGAGGACTGGGAAAAGGCCAAGGAAGATCTGCCGGGGAAGTTCGAAAAGGTAGCCGGTTTTAAAGGAACCTTGGGAAGATCAGCCAGCAACTTATTAAATGCACTTGAATATATGGAAGGTGTTGTGAAAGAACTCTATATGTTCGGATCCTATGCTTCCATGCTTTCTGATAGCGATATTCGGGAATCAGGGCCGCTGGGTATGGACCAGGAAGCCAATCAGCTGTACACAAAGTTTGGTGCTGCCGCAGCCTATGTAGACCCTGAAATATTATCCATCCCTGAGCAAAGACTTAATAAATTCTTCAGGGATGAGCCGAAACTGGAAAAATTCAGACAATACATCGATAATGTATATCGTATGAAAGCCCATACATTAAATGCGTCTGAAGAAAACCTGATAGCGGAAGCAGGAATAATGCAGGGCAATTCCGCAAATATCTACAGTGTATTTTCAAATGCGGAAATGCCAAGAGCTGAAGTGACCTTGTCAAACGGGGAAAAGGTGGTACTGGACGCATCGGCGTACGCGCTGCACCGGGCCGGAGCGAAACGTGAAGACCGCAAATTGGTCTTTGATGGTTTCTTTAAGAAAATGGATGAGTTTAAAATGACGCTGGGAACGCAGTTATATGGCAAAGTCAAGGAAAACATGTTTGTCAAAAATGTGCGCAACTACAATTCCTGTCTTGAAGCATCACTGAATTCCAACAATATCCCCACAGGGGTATATCACAAGCTTATTGAAAATGCCAATAAAAATCTTCCTACACTGCATAGGTACCTGGAATTGAAAAAAAGGATGATGGGCGTTGAAGAACTGCATTACTATGATATATATGCTCCGCTGGTAAACGATGTGGATTTGAAATATACCTACGAGGAGGGATATGATATGGTCAAGAAAGCCCTTGCAGTACTCGGAGATGAATATGTAAATACATTACAGGAAGCTTTTGACGGACGCTGGATAGATGTGTATCCTAATACAGGCAAACGTTCTGGGGCTTATTCAAACGGATCAGCCTACGATGTGCATCCCTATATTCTTTTAAATTACAACGGTCAGTACGAAGATGTAGGTACCCTGGCACATGAACTGGGCCATACCATGCATTCCTATTTTTCCAACAAGCACCAGCCGTTTATAAATGCAAATTATCCGATATTCCTCGCTGAGGTAGCTTCAACAGCCAATGAAGCTTTATTAATGGATCATGTATTGAACCAGATCGATGATCCCCAGATCAAGCTTTCAATTCTGGGGAATTATCTGGAAAATGCCAGGGCTACCCTATTCAGGCAAACACAATTCGCTGAATTCGAGCTTAAGATCCATGAGTTGGCGGAAAAGGGTGAAAGTCTGACTGGAGAAAAATTCAGTGAGATATATCTTGATATATTAAAGAAATATTATGGACATGAAGATGGTGTAATGGTTATTGATGATGTTTACGCCATTGAATGGGCCTATATCCCCCATTTCTATTACAACTTTTATGTGTTCCAGTACAGCACCTCTTTCACTGCCTCAACCATGCTGGCCGAGCAGATGCTTAAAGGTGGCGAAGAAATGGTCGATAAATACATTGATTTTCTTTCCAGTGGTAATTCTGAATATGCCATTCCTACACTTAAAAAAGTAGGGATCGATATGGAAACAGATGAACCATTCGAAGTTACCATGGCAAAGATGAATAGAGTTATGGATGATATTGAAGCAATTCTTGACGAAATAGGATAGATATTTATTAAGATCCCACGCCTGAAGGAACAGCTGCAGGTGTGGGATTTTTCTTTTTCTGCAATAATTGAACTAAATTACCTGTTGCTTTATATTAAGGGTATGAAACTGACATCAGATAATAAATTGAAGAAATTAATCGTTGTAGGTGACAGGGTGCTGATCAGGCCAAAAAAATCCACCGACAAGACGCAGAGTGGCCTCTATCTCCCTCCTGGGGTAAAGGAGAAGGAAAAAGTACAATCCGGGTATGTGATTAAGACAGGTCCAGGATACCCGATTCCACTTCCGGCAGAAGAAGATGAACCCTGGAAAGACAAAGCCGACGAGATCAAGTACATTCCCCTGCAGGCTAAGGAAGGCGATCTTGCTATCTTTGTTCAGAACGGAGCTGTAGAGGTTAACTACGAGAATGAGAAGCTTTTTATCGTTCCGCAAGCCTCCATTTTATTGCTTGAACGTGACGAAGACTTGTTTGAATAAGGCCAATTATTTCTTCAAATATTTCCAGAACTGGAGATGTGCCGGAGTTGTATCTTTCGTCTCACGCTCAGGCACCACCATATTCTCTACATTCCCGGTCTCAGACAGCATGATGGCGATATTCCGGGTTTCCTTAAATTGAGCAAGCACGATCACAAGTATGGACGTGACGGGTACGGAAATGATCATACCCAATACTCCCCAAATCGTTCCCCATATGGTTAATGTTATGAGTACCACGAGTGGACTGAGGTTCAGCGAACGACCCATGATCTTTGGTTCCACCCCATTGGCCACAAGAGTCTGACAAAATTGTACACTCAGGAAAACCCAGACAAACTGTGTGAGTGAATTAAATTGTAGAACGGCAAATATAGAAGGCAGGAAGGTGGCAATGAAAGAACCTACATAAGGAATAAAATTAAAAACAAAGATGATAAACGCCCAAAGCAGTGGAAAGTCAACACCGAGTAACAACAAGGCAATGTAAGATAGCACTGCGGTCAGCAGACTGGCAAACGTTTTAACAGAGATATATCTTTTAATCGAATTATTCATAGTACTGATGATGTACTTGATATCCTCATACTGTTCGTTGTTTTTATAGATCTTGTCCAGTTTGCGGGTAAAAATAAATTCTTCAATCAATATAAAAATCAGATAAATTACAATTATAAATATGCTGCCCAGTGCCGAGGTTAATGAATTTAACAAACCATTTAAATAAGGTCTTAGTTCCTTACTGCTGGGCAGATCCTTTAGCTCTTCAGAAAGATGTTCCAACCCAAGATACCTTGCCGTCGTTTCGAGTATGCTATCCTGTCTTGCCTCATACTGCTCCACCTGGTTTACAATTTGTTCAATATTGAGCACTATGATGCTAATTATGGAATAAAGAATACCGAGTATAATTATAAGAGACAATAAGGTTCTGAACCATCGTGGTAATCTGAACCTTCCAATTCTTATCCCATAAAACACATTCCTAAGTATTCTGATCAAATACCATATGATTAAGGCCACTACCAGTGGTTTGATCAGATTCCCAAAAAACTTAAGTATTAATACGGAACCAACAATCAGTATTGTCCATAAAGTAACCTTCGCAAGTTTTATTAAACCTGTTGTATCCTCATTGCTGTTAAAAATTTCCATAGTCGTAGAATTCCTTATTTAAATATGATATTAAATAATTCCAATATCAATGATCATATCTCGAAATATAATGACAGAAAGGTAAATTTAAAAATCCTGGTTCTTTATAAATGAGCATTTTTTTCACAATTTTATACAAAAAATGAAATGGATATTTCTATTCGCAAATGGGAATCACGGGATGCGGAAGAGTTGGCCACCCAGGCCAATAATATAAAAATTTATAACAACCTAAGAGACCTGTTTCCTCATCCTTATACCTTCGAAGAAGCCATAAGATGGATAAAGTATAATTCAGAAATAGATCCGCCTGAGAACATGGCGGTAATTGTAGATGGAAAGGTAGCTGGTTCAATTGGGACAAAGCGCATGGATGATGTATACAGGAAAACCATGGAGGTTGGATATTTCCTGGGTGAGTCATACTGGCACAAGGGGATTATGACTCATGTTTTAAGGCAGTTTGTTGACTATATGTTCAAGACATTCGATATTAACCGGATTGTAGCCCCTGTTTTTGATTTCAATATCGGTTCCCAAAGGGTATTGGAAAAGGTTGGATTCAGAAAGGAAGCAGTAATGATAAAATCAGTTATTAAGAATGGTGTTTTCAGAAATGAAATAATATATGCCATGCTCAGGGAGGAGTTTCAATCCCAAATGCTTTAATTTGCAGTTAAAACACCTAAAATCGAATGAAAGTAAGCGGCTTTACATTTATAAAAAATGCGATAAAATATGATTTTCCGGTAGTAGAATCCATCAAATCAATACTACCACTATGTGATGACTTTTACGTGGCGGTTGGCCAGTCTGAAGATAAAACCCTTGAATTGATACGTTCTATTGACCAACGAATTAAGATCCAGGAAACCATATGGGATGATTCTATTCAGGAAGGCGGCAAGGTGCTTGCACTGGAAACAGATAAAGCACTTAGGATGGTACCTGATGACACGGATTGGTGTTTTTATGTCCAGGGGGATGAGGTCCTACATGAAAAATACATTGATCCGATCCAGGAAGCCATGCATAAATGGAAGGATCATCCTGAAGTTGATGGTTTATTGCTAAAATACCTGCATTTTTTTGGTTCCTATGATTACATTACTACGTCCACTGCATGGTACCGTAAGGAGATCAGGGTTATCCGGAACGATCCCACCATTTATTCCTACAAAGATGCCCAGGGGTTCAGGAAAGGGGATAACAAAAAACTAAAAGTTAAGCCCGTTGAAGCTTTTATCCACCACTATGGATTGGTGAAACACCCGAAAGTGCAATATGAAAAGCGCAGGAATTCATTAAGATTTTATGATCCGGATAAGACAAAGGAGCAATATGAATATTATGCTGAAGAATTTGATTATGGAAGTGCTGATCTGCTTGAAAAGTTTGAAGGAACCCACCCCGAAGTTATCAAGGAAAGAATTGCAAAGAAAAACTGGAATTTCGATCCTGATCTGAGCATTAATAAAATGTCTCCTAAACACAAGTTTAAAAAATGGGTTGAGGATCATTTTGGATTCATCCCTTTCGAGTACAGAAATTACAAAATCATTTAAATTGAAATAAAAAAGCCGGAAAATTACATTTTCCGGCTTATCATTTGTGTACTTTTAGGACTCCCTATTTAGATGCGATGTCTACGCTCCTTTTGATAAAATCGGTAAGACCGCTGCCACTCAGCATATTCTGGGCCAGCAATCCGAGATCATAGGCCTGACGAGCCAGTCTTGTTTTTTTGTCTTCCCTTTTCGCTTCGATGATCTTATTGATCATAGGGTGATTGCCGTTAATAACAGCATTGAGTTGTTCCGGCATATTCCACATGCCCATACCTCCTCCACCGGTAGCTGACATATCCTTCATCCTTCTCATGAATTCGGATAAAGTAATGACAACCGGCATTTCATCGACGGGTAAAGGTTCCACGCTGAATGTGACCGTCTTGTTATCAATGGCTTTTTCAAATAACTCTTTTAATTCCTTCTCCTGATCTTCCGTAAGGACACTTTCTTTTTTCTCATCTGTATCCACCAGCTTATCAATGGTATCCGAATCAACACGCTTCCATGCGGTATTTTCGACTTTCATTTCAAGGTTGTTAATGAAATGACTATCCAGCACACCATCCATGACCAGCACATCATATTCCCTCCCTTTGGCTGACTGGATATATCCATCTTGTTTGGAAGGATCAGTAGTATATAAATGAACCACCTTTTTGTCCTTATCAGTTTGATTGGTCTTAATTTTATCCTTGTACTCCTCAATGGTGAAATAATCACCATCAGTATTTTTAAACAGGACAAAATCCTTTGCTTTCTCGTAGAATTTTTCTTCAGTGATCATGCCATACTTGACAAAAATGCTCAGGTCATCCCATTTCTTCTGATAGGCCTCCCTGTCTTTTTTGAACAGTTCGCCAAGTTTATCGGCAACTTTTTTGGTAATATGCGCATTGATCTTTTTTACATTGCTGTCGGATTGCAGGAAACTTCTGGATACATTCAGAGGTATATCCGGCGAATCAATTACACCATGTAAAAGCATTAAAAACTCTGGTACGATATCCTTTACTTCATCAGTAATAAATACCTGTCTTGAATACAACTGGATCTTATTCTTGTTGATCTCAAAATCATTCTTGATCTTAGGAAAATAAAGAATGCCGGTAAGGTTGAACGGATAATCGACATTCAGGTGGATCCAGAACAAAGGATCCTCAGAGAATGGATATAATTCCTTATAGAAACTTAAGTAGTCCTCATCTTTCAGGTCATTTGGAGATTTAGTCCAGATCGGCGTTGTATTATTTACAACATTCTCTTTCTTGACCTTTTTCTCTTTTCCTTTATCATCCTTAACTGTTTCTTCCTTATCACCAAATACAACCGGAATGGGCAGGAATTTACAGTATTTATCAAGAATTTGCTGAATTCTGTGATCTTCCAGGAATTCTTCATTGTCCTTGTTCACATGAAGAATTACATCCGTTCCTCGCTCTTTTTTAACTGTAGAGGATATTTCAAATTCAGTGGATCCGTCACATACCCAACGGGCGGGTTCTGCATCTTCCTGGTAGGACCTGGTAATGATCTCTACCTGGTCAGCCACCATAAAGGAGGAATAAAAACCCAATCCGAAGAATCCGATGATCTGGCTTTCATCACCCTTCTCTTTGAATTTCTCAACAAATTCAGCCGCACCGGAAAAAGCAATCTGGTTGATATATTTCTTAATCTCCTCCGCTGTCATTCCAATGCCATTATCACTTACGGTGATGGTTTTCTTTTTCTTGTTAACAGAAACCTTAACCTTAAGTTCTCCCAGTTCACCCTGGTATTCATTAATGGAGGCCAGTCCCTGAAGTTTTTGTGTGGCATCTATCCCGTTTGATACCAATTCCCTTAAAAAGATCTCATGATCAGAGTATAAGAATTTCTTTATAATGGGAAATATGTTTTCTGTGTGAATTGAAATGCTTCCTTTTTCCTTCATCTTTTATATATTCTTTTTTTTAGCAGTCCTTGGTCAAATATCATTCCATTTGAAAACATTGGCTAAAAACTGTCAGGTTGTCAGTTTAGATCCGGGAAGAGCCAGAATACAGCTGACAATCAGGAAAGGTTTCTTGAATTACTTTTTATTTTTCCGGTTGATCATTATCCTGGTCGTGAAATAAAGATCCAGGTTCGTTCTTTCACCGCCCTGAATGAGGTAGCTGAAAATATTTGAAGTTCCGATCACCAGGGGTTTCCACCGGAATGCAATTCCGGATTCCAGATTGAGGAATTTATTATAAGTAAAGGGAAGGTATATGCCAATCGTCTTGCTTTCATACCTTGGCACAATATACCATTGGTTAAAGGTAAAGTCATCATACTTTTCCTTCCCAAAATAGTTTATCTGCCTGGAGTAGGAGACATGCATAAAAAAACGTTTATGTAACCTTACATCACCATAAAGGTTTATATCTAATGGTAGTCTGGTGGCAATTTTATCATAGGATTCGTTATTGATATTAAAATTGGCCACGAGGGTATCCATTAATTGCCTGAATGACTCAATGCCTGAGAAGGAAGATTTTAATACGTTGTCTGCCTGCACCTGAACCCTGGTAGCCTGGGTGGTATTGTAATTGACCTTACCTAGTCCTACCACTCCGAAACCAAGCTTGTAATCATAGGCTTCATCATTGTCTTTTCCTGATGTTTTAACATAATTCAGCCCGAAATCGACACCCAACCCTAGTTTGCTGAACAAGGGGATCTCATCTTCTTTCACCAGTTTATCGATCTCCTCAGTAATCGCCATGGTAAAGGTAAGGTTTAGATTATGAAGGGTATCCTGTGAATAATTGAAACTTGCATCGGAGATGTCAAGGTATGCTGATCCTCCACCGCTGATTAGATTTAAGCTTATCCCACCATATAGTCTGTGCCGGTTCTTGTTTAACAGTTCCCTAGAATAAATAAAACCATAACTGCCCCAGGTGCCAATAATTCCTCTTGCAAAATCATTATTGAACGAAGAGGTTAATCCTCCCGGATTTTGAATATCATCTATAAAATTTCTCACACCTTCTGAAGAAGTATTGGAGACCATGATAGCACGCAGCCTCCATGAAAACCCAACAGTTGATTTATCGTTGATCCTGTAGGCGACCGAAGGGAACTGAATGACAGCATTTACTAAACCTGTTCTGTTTTTGGATATATCGCTAATGCTGTTCACATTACCATCACTGATCTCCTGCATCGGATCGATCCCGAAGAAATTTTCATTAAAAAAGGTCAGATTGGCACTCAGTACATTGATGTCCCAATCAGAAGGCATAACGGAATGTATTTCCGGCTGGTAAGGCAGGGAATGCAAACCAGAGTATCTGCTGGTGTTGTATCCTGGCCAGGGTTGTGAATAGGATGAGCTTGCAAGGAATGTAAACAACAGCAGCAAATATCTTGTTTTTGATCCCATGATTATGATGACCTTTAAGCTAAAAAAGCCATTGTTTTTTACTAGTTTTGATTCGATTTTTAAAGCTAAGAATTAAGAATTGAATAAAAAAGCAAATCTGTTGCCGCGAATATTAAAAATACTGGTCTGGATCCTGATCATTGCATCTGTTGGTGCCCTATGGATCAGCCTGAGATCAGAAATGTATTCTCTTGAATATGGTATTATTGCATTGAGCCTCTGGATTGCGGCATTGGGTCTTAACTACCTGGTCAAGAAGAAATTGAGCTAAACTTTCTTTCCTTTCCGGGATCCGATAAAAGCTTATTGTTGTATTGGAGGTGGGGACTGAGGCTGAGGAACCGGCTCTTCCTTATCCATGCATCCTCCTGCGATTAAAATAAAAACCACGACTACTATTACGCCAAATATCCTTTTCATTTATTGTGCTTTTTTTTACAAAGATAGCAGGATTCCATTAAAAGAATTGATTTTTATAAAGTCTTATACAATTTTTTATATATTGCATTACTGAATTTATTTTTTGCTGGTGACGTTATTTTTATGATAAAACGCTATGCCCATGCAGACCATTTACTGGTCGCCGTAGACTGTATTATTTTTGGTTTCGATAAAAATCAGCTTAAATTGTTGTTGACAAAAAGAGCGCTTGAACCTGAAAAAGGTAAGTGGTCACTTATCGGAGGATTTGTTGGAAAGCAGGAGAGTCTGGACGATGCAGCTACCCGGATCCTGCATAAACTCACAGGATTAAAAAACATCTACATGGAAGAAGTGAAAGCTTTTTCCGAAGTAAACAGGGATCCTGTGGAAAGAACATTATCTGTGGCCTATTATGCCCTGATCAAGATGAAACCAAACATGAAACTTACAGCTGAATACGGCGCCCAGTGGGTGCCGGCTGATAATATCCCCCCGCTGATATTTGATCATCTCCAGATGGTGGAAGCCGCAAAGAAAAAGCTCAAGACCATGGCAAAACATCAGCCTATCGGTTTTGAACTTTTACCAAAAAAATTTACAATCCCTCAGTTGCGGAGTCTGTATGAAGCAATTTATGAAGAGGAATTAGATAAGCGAAATTTCAGCAGGAAGATACTGGCTATGAATTTGCTTGAAAAACTGGATGAGAAAGACAAAAAGAGTTCAAAAAAAGGAGCTTTTCTCTATCGGTTCGACAAGAAGAGATATGTTGATCTTGTCAGGAATGGTCTCAATTTTGTGATTTAACAAACACCCTTCGGATTTATTTGAAAATATCTTTGAAAATCAGAATTTGTGCTTTAAATTTAATAAAATGTCAGTCTGACATTTATTTTTTAAAAAAGCATTATCATGGAGTATCAAAACTTCGTTATTGGCCTGGATTACGGAACAGATTCCGTCAGGGCCATCCTGGTTAATGCAGAGAACGGTATTGAGATTTGCAGTTCAGTTTTCTACTATCCCCGGTGGCAGAAAGGATTATATTGTGATCCGGCCAATAATCAGTTCCGGCAGCATCCACTCGATTATATTGATGGCTTGAAACATACCATCCAGGAGGTTATATCAGAATCAGATATTTCTATTGATGGGATAAAAGGAATCGGTATCGATACCACAGGATCAACACCAGTGGCAGTTGATCAGGAAGGTATCCCTTTATCACTTAAACAGGGTTTTGAAGATAATCCAAATGCCATGTTCATACTCTGGAAAGATCATACTGCAGTAAATGAAGCAGACGAGATCAATAAATTATCAAGATCATGGGGAGGTGTTGATTACACCAGATATGAAGGCGGCGTGTATTCTTCTGAATGGTTCTGGGCTAAGATCCTGCACATAATCAGGATTGATCCTGAAATCAGAGAGCATGCATTTTCATGGGTGGAACATTGTGATTGGATACCAGCCTTGATCACCGGCAATGATAATCCCCTGACCATGAAACGCAGCAGGTGTGCCGCAGGCCACAAAGCCATGTGGCACAAAGATTGGGGTGGTCTGCCTGAAGAAGCGTTTCTGGTGAAATTGGATCCAAAATTAAAAGGTCTTAAAAGCAGGTTATATACTGAATCATATACTTCCGATGAACAGGCTGGTCTTCTATCCCAGGAATGGGCAGAGAAACTGGGATTAAAAGCAGGAATCCCTGTAGCTGTGGGCACCTTTGATGCACATAGCGGTGCCTTGGGGGGCGAAGTAAGGGAATATACCCTGAGTAAGGTCATGGGTACTTCTACCTGTGATATGCTTGTCACACCCATGACAGGGAATGACGAAAACCTGGTGGGAGGCATTTGCGGGCAGGTGGATGGATCCATCATTCCCGGTATGCTGGGCCTGGAAGCCGGCCAATCTGCATTTGGAGATATTTATGCCTGGTTTGCAGATCTGCTCATGTATCCTTCTGAGAACCTGCTTAATAAATCAAAAATTGTTAGTGATGAAACCGCTGAAAAATTAAAGAAGGAGCTGAGAGAGAATGTAATCAGCCAGCTCAGTAAGGAGGCGGCTGAAATCCCCATCATGGAGTCCGAAATTGTTGCCCTGGATTGGATGAATGGCAGAAGAACACCTTATGCTAATCAGGCTTTGAAAGGTGTTATATCGGGGCTGAACCTGGGCAGTGATGCTCCCAGAATATTCAAGGCGCTGGTTGAAGCTACCTGTTTCGGATCAAAAAAGATAGTTGACCGATTCAGAGATGAAGGAATAGAAATTAAGAATGTGGTTGCCCTTGGTGGAGTGGCCAAGAAATCGGATTATGTAATGCAGGTAATGGCCGATGTGCTAAATATGCCGATAAAAGTAGCCCGATCGGAACAGACACCTGCCCTGGGAACGGCCATGCTGGCTGCAACCGTCGCCGGATTATACAATACAACAATAGAAGCACAGGAAGCTATGGGCAGCGGATTTGATAAGGAATACCATCCTGTCTCTGAGCATGTAGCAGAATATGAAAAACTTTATAAAAAGTATTCCGAGCTGGGTGAATTAATTGAATCGCAAACAATATAAAATGAGTAAATATGATCTTTTGAAGGGATCCTGCTATGAAGCCAATATGAAGTTACCTGAATTGGGGCTTGTCCTGTACACCTTCGGGAATGTAAGTGCTGCAGACCAAAATAATGGAATATTTGCCATTAAACCCAGTGGGGTACCATATGAAGAACTCCGGGCTCAGGACATGGTGGTAATTGATTTTGATAATAATATTGTTGAAGGAGAGATGAGGCCGTCATCAGATACAAAAACCCATGCGCTTCTTTATAAGAGCTGGAAAAATATTTCCGGAATATCACATACACACTCAACCTACGCGGTTGCCTGGGCCCAGGCACAAAAAGATATACCTATCCTGGGCACTACGCATGCTGACCATCTGGCCATAGATATCCCCTGTACACCGGTAATGAGTGATGAAATGATAAAGGGAAATTATGAGTATGAGACCGGAATCCAGATCCTGAACCATTTTAAAAATAATCAATTGAATTATCTGGAGGTGGAAATGGTACTGATATCCAACCATGGGCCCTTTACATGGGGAAACTCCGCGGATAAAGCTGTATATAACAGTGCTGTTCTGGAAGAGCTGGCCGAAATGGCCTATCTTACATTGCAAATCAACCGCGATGCCCCTCGATTAAAAAAAGCACTTATTCAAAAGCATTATGAGAGGAAACATGGTAAAGATGCCTATTACGGACAAGAATAAATTTTTACTATCATGACAAATAAACCAAAGATCGGATTTTTAGGAATAATGCAGGAATTGTATGACAATACACTGCCTGATATTACAAATACTCAAGAAAAATATGCCCGGAAAGTTATCGATCAGCTAAAGGATGAAGTAACATTCGATTTTCCCAAGGCTGCCCGTAACAGGGAAGATATTGAAGAGATCATACAGGAATTCAATCTGAAAAAACTGGATGGTATCATGGTGGTTATGCTAACTTACGGGCCTGGCATGAGAACCGTCAGGGCCTGGCAGATGAATACCTTGCCATTGCTGCTTGCCAACATCCAGCCGGTACCTGAAGTGACCACTCAATGGAATATGGATGACCTTACCTATAACCAGGGCATTCACGGTGCCCAGGATACAGCCAATGCTATTATCAGGACTGCAGGTGATAATTTTACCGTGATATCAGAGGATTGGAAAAGTGATAATTTCAAGTCGTTTGTCTCGGACTGGGCCAGGGCCGCTCAGGCAGCCACAGCATTACGGCAAATGAAGGTGGCAGTTTTCGGTAAGATGCATGGAATGGGAGATACTTTGTCCGACGAAGCCGCTTTTACCAGGGTTATCGGACCGGAAGTAAACAGGGAATATATTGGTCAGGTAGTTCGAAATATGGAAGAAGTTAAGGATGACGAGATAGCTGCGCAAATGGAACTGGACAGGAAGAATTTCGAGATCGATCCGGGTATGCCACCCGAAAGACATCAATATGCGGTCAGGATGCAGCTGGGATTCAAAAAATTACTTGTCGAAGGCGGCTATAGTGCTTTTTCTGCTCATTTTGACGTATTCAAAGGAGACGGCCGGTTTAAGCAGATCCCCATGCTGGCTGCCTCTAACCTGATGGCAGAAGGATATGGATATGCCGCTGAAGGGGATTCAAATACAGCCAGTATGGTAGCTGCAGGTCATTACCTTGCTCCGGATGCACATTTTACCGAAATGTATGCTATGGATTTTAAAAGAGATGCCATGCTGATGAGTCATATGGGAGAAGGTAACTGGAAGATCGCCAGGAAGGACAAGCCCATCAGGCTGGCTGATAGGTTTTTGGGTATTGGAGACCTTGAGAACCCTCCTACTACAGTATTCTCGGGAGAACCCGGACCTGCTACCATGGTATCCCTGGTGCATCTTGAAGGAGAACATTTTCGACTTGTTTGTGCGTACGGTGACATTCTGGACACTGAAGAATTCCCAACAATAGAAATGCCCTATTTTTTCTTTAGGCCCGATTCAGGCGTCAGACTATGTAATGATAACTGGCTCCTTGCTGGCGGTACTCATCATCAGACGCTACATTTGGGTGATCAGAGAAGAAAATGGGAAATGCTGGCAGACATCCTCGGGATTGAATATATCGAGGTTTAATTTGGCCAATAATTATCAGAATATAATATTCCCGGAATTGAAAAATAAAATTTTTCTGATAATTTAAATTTAAGTTCTTCCTAAATAATAGAGGGATAAGCACTGAATATGGTAGACTTTCAAGTGTATTGATCATACAAACCTCAAAAAATTTTTAAATGTACTGATTGATCTTCAAGCGGTAAATAATGTTATCAATGACGATGGTTCTTTTCAGAGCTGGATTTTTTTAAGAAGAGAATAGGATGTATAGTTTTTAGTCTTTATTGGAGCCAAATAATTAAACTTCAGTTCAGGAATCCGTAAATGAAATTTATTTTGAATTTTTCTTATCCCCGCTCGGATTCTTTGGACCAGCTTCAACATTTTTCTTTTTTTTAGGCCGGTTAGCCCCATAAGTTCCCTTTATAATTTTACCTCTTTTTGATTTTTTATCACCTTTTCCCATATTACTAAATTTTATTCTCTATTAACAGGTTAAAATTAATTCCAAGACCTGAAATACGTAAATCAAGTGGAAAATTACAAAATCCAGAGGAAATTTTTTGGTAGCTTCCCGGCTTCTTATCCGTACAGCCTAACATTCTGCAAGTCATTTTTCAACAGGAAGAGAACTTTCCCTGACCACAAAAAAATTGGTTTTTTTATTGAAAAAACAAAAAAATATTTTCGACCTTTATTCGTTCTTTGTTCTGATTTATTTCTAACATTTATTATTCATACAGCGATGTACTATAACAAATATAAGGACCCCTTTATGCAGGATGATATCAACAATCACCAGGATCCTGAAGAGGAGAGTTGGGATAACATACCTGAAGGGGAGGAAATACCGGAAAGAATTGAGTGGTTAGATGAGGTTGAAGGCGGGGGATTGGATGATTTCAGCTTCGAGAACGATCTGGATGATTTCGACCTGGATGATTTTTGATCAATCTGTTTTAATGGTGTTTCACGGCAATCAATAAACAAGGCCGTATTTAATATATCTTTTCACACCACAAGCGGGCTTTGGTTTTTGCCTATTTTCGCATATGACTATTCCGGGACTGTTTCGTGATATATTGAATTTATATCCTGATTGGAATTGGAATGAAATGTGATTAATTTTGCAGAGGCAAATCGATACGACCAGCTCCTATCGAACTCCCCCAGGTCCGGAAGGAAGCAAGGGTAGATGGTTGTAGCGGTGCGATATCCGATTTGCCTTTTTATTTCTCCTTACTTTTTTCCATCTTTACCTCATCACTTTAATTTCAGACCTGATAAATTAATCTTTTATTGATCTGTTGTGTTAAGTAGTGATCATAAACAGAAGGATCAAACCAATTCTCTCTTATATGGTTACTATTTGAAAAAAAGAACTTATGTACATTATAAAGGTTAAAGGTAAAAAGAAGATTCCCAATTATGTTCAAATACGCGATGATGATTTTATCCTGATAGGATATTTCAGTTATAAACCAGGAAGACCTTTTACAAGGCTCGAGAAGTTTGGACTGGAAGGAAAGGAAAAAGAATTTGAATCATTGGTGGAACAATTACCTTTTGGCAAATTACAAAAACTGGAATTATAACATGACTTTTTCCTCTGATCCGATTGTGCAGGTTAAAGAAACCTCAATTTTTCAGGAAAACAATACCATTCTCACTGATGTTAATTTTGATATATCAAAGGGAGAACTGGCCTTTCTTGTTGGCCGTACCGGGAGTGGAAAATCCTCTTTACTGAAAACACTGTATGCTGACCTTCCATTGCGGTTGGGTGAGGTTCAGGTAGCTGGATTTGATATTAAAAGTATTAAAAGAAGCGAGATCCCCTACCTGAGAAGAAAACTTGGTATTATTTTTCAGGATTTTCAACTTTTCAACGACCGGACTGTATCGGAAAACCTGTTTTTCGTAATGAAAGCGACAGGCTGGAAAGAAAAATCAAAAATGAAATCAAGAATGGCAGAGGTATTGATGCGGGTCGGACTTGGATCAGTAGATAACAAAATGCCTCATCAACTTTCTGGCGGCGAACAACAGAGGGTAGTTATTGCAAGGGCTCTGATCAACGAGCCATTGATACTTTTAGCTGACGAACCTACAGGCAACCTTGATCCTGAAGTATCCAATGGTATATTTAAACTCTTTCTGGAAATAAATAAAAGTGGAACAGCCATAATAATGGCGACCCATAATTATAATCTGATAAAAAATCATCCGGCCAGGATCCTTAAATGTGAGGACGGGAGACTTCATGACTCTGAAAAAGAAGAGGTGATATTAAAAGACAGATTTTAATCAATCGTCATTTGATACCACCCTTATATTATTATCCCAAAATTTCAGGAAAATTTTAACTAATCATAGGCCTGTTGCTTAATCAAGCCGGACATTACCATATTTGGAAACAATCTTTATGACGGTTCCGGCACCACTACCTATTTTACCTTCATACTGGCTCGATGTATTGTCTTTTATGATCTTACTGAACTCGATCTGATCTTCGTCATATCTCAAACTGCAGAAACTCATACTCGCTTCTACACTGGCATTGATACCAGATTCCAGATTTATATTCACGGGGCCAAAGCTACTTTTAATATCCAGAAGTTTTACACTTTTACTTAGACCGATCTCCACGGATCCTCCATAATCAATATCAAGGACCAGTGATTTATTTACCTTACCCAATTCAAATCCTGAAAAATTAACATCTGCTTCGAGAACATCTATCTCTTCAATTTCCACTTCACCATATTTGGCTATCAAGTCCATTGATACGGCTTTTACAGTCTCAAAAGTAGAGAAGGAACTATGCACGTCCATTTCTCCCATTTCCTCGACACCCAACTTGGAGTAACTCACTTTCAGATCACCTTTCTTAATAGCATCAATTTCACTGAACCCGCTGCCAAAAGATAATTTTACATCACAATCACCGGATAATTTCCCGGCTTTCAGATTCCCGTATTGAACATTGAGGTCCACATCACCAGTCATGTCTCCCAAATAGGCATCTCCAAAACTGTTTTTGAGATCCAGCGAATTTGTTTTTGGCATGCTCACATCATAATTTATCTCAAAAGAGGTATTCCTGCCGGATTTGTTATTTCCTATAGATGTTACAAATGACAGGCTGCTGGATGGATTGTCATCATCAATTTGAATATCAATTTTATCCAGTAGATCCTGGGCCCGTTCATCATTCGATGCTCTGGTAATAATTTCAATATTTACTTTTACCTCATTTTTATCCCAGGTTTCCACATGCATTTTACCAAAGGAATTAGAGAGCTTAATCATAGTTGATCCACTGACCTGGTAAGTCTTGTTGATCGTCCTGCGCTTTTCACTTTCTGCATGGGCCAACACACTGCTTGCAAAAAATATGATGATAAGCAAGAATGGGAGGTGTTGTTTAAATGCTAACTTTTTCATTTTCCTTTATTTTTTTGATTTTTTCAAGCACTTCTAATTGCTGATTTAAAATATCTATTCTCATTTGAAGATTGAGGACCATAGCGTCAATTATCCTTTCGCTCTGTCCCACTTCCGCCGCTGATTTCAACATTTGATACGTTGAATCCAATTGGTCAATTTCTCCCAGAAGATCTTTATCCAATTCAGGATTATCCGAAACAAATTGAATTATAAGACTTTGTTTTGTCTCTATCTCGTTCATATAAAATGCTTCGACATCATTGAAGGCAATTTCATTATCATTGATAAATTCATTTGTCCCTGCAATCGTACCATCTCTATCAGAACGGTCCACAAGTAACCAGGCTACTGCCACCAACAGCACTACAACCGCTGCGCGCCAGAGATAAGTACTTATCGGAACCACTTTGGTCTCACTGTTGTCAAGCCGGTCATTGATGTTATGCCAGGCATCTTCAGGTGGCATTTTATCATCAAATGCCGCCCTGTTCTCTTTGATAAATTTTTCCAGATTATCCATTGACATACACTCTCTCCTTTAAAATTTCCCTTAATCTTTTCTTTGCACGGTTATATTGGGACTTGGAAGTAGATTCCGAGATGTCCAATATATCCGCTATTTCTCGATGGTCGTACCCTTCAAACAGATAAAGTGATAGTACGGTGCGGAAACCATCCGGTAGTTGTTGAAGTGCTTCCCTGATCCGATCTATTTCAAGTATAATTTCATGGTCCTGGACAGGTTCTTCATGCTCCACATCATGTCCATCAAGCGATATAGACAATATTTTCTTCTTCTTAACATGATTTATCGAGGAATTAACCACGATTTTTTTTAACCATGCACCAAATGATGATTCACCTTTAAAAGAGCTTAAATTATTAAATGCACTTAAAAAGGCTTCCTGCAAAACATCTTTAGCATCGTCGGGATCATTCGTAATTCTATAACAAATATTGTACATTGCCTTTGAATATTGTTTATAAAGTGCATATTGTGCGGATCTGTCGCCACTAATACACGCTTTTATTAAAACATTCTGTTTAGCAAGTTCCAATCCCGTTTTAATTAAATTTCACCATAAAGACATGGGAAAATCCCAAGGGTTGCAAATCAAATGCAGAAAAGGCATTTCAGCAGTATAAATACTCATTGCGCCCTGCCAATATCGATTTTATAGATTAGTTAGATGATTCCTCGTAATTCTTTTTGGCAAGATAGAAGTCAGGCTGCACTTCAAGCGCAATTCCAAATTGTTTCAAGGCTTCAGTAGTATTTCCTTCTTCGTTTGCGATAAGCCCTTTAAGATTATGCAGACTGGCCCTCAAAACAACTTCCTGGTCTACATCATTTTCATCAGGAAAATATATTTTTATCTCATCCGATTCCGATTTGCTCAACATAATATCAATATTAGTTTTACTCTCCTTATACCTTTTTAACTGATATTGAAGAATAGCCATCTTATATAGAAAGTTTATATTATTTTCCCTTAGGTATAGAGATTCATAATCCTCCAGAGATTTATCGATCGCACCTACTTGTTCCAGTGAAACAGCACGCATTTCAAGTGCTTGTGCATTATTCGGATTTAATAAAAGTACATCGTTCAAGGTTAAAGTAGCCGAGAAGTATCTCTGGTTATCAAAATAAATATAAGCCAATGCATAAAGAATGGAATCATTTTGCGGTTCCAGGACACAGATATTATACAGGGCATTAATAGCGGCATTTACATCGCTGTATTTAACAGCCCGCTGATATATACCCTTTTGCATCCTGTATACCATGGTTTGACGTATGTCAATCTGTTGTTGAGCTTGCGCTTCTTCCTGAGCCTGTACTGCCTGGATCATGACCAGCATTAAGATCCATACACTAACACCTAAAATCACTTTTTTCATTATAATTTTCATTTTATTATTTACTTTCTGTTTTCAAACCTAATCCTTTTCCTAATTCCAGCATGAATTTTTTTGCCGCTGAATGGTTATTTTCTATTTTACCATCAAGAATAGCCTCTTTTATCTCATTTTTTATTATTCCCACCTCCCTGCCAGGAGGAATGTTGAATACCTTCATAATTTCCTCGCCTTTTACAGGTGGCTGAAAATTTCGAAGTTTATCTTTTTCCTCGACCTCCAGGATCTTTTTTTCAACTTTTTCAAAGTTATTCAAATACCTTTTTACCTTATCAGGGTTTTTAGAGGTAATATCAGCTTTACAGAGTAACATCAGCTTATCGATATCATCTCCTGCCTCAAATACCAGTCTGCGTACAGCAGAATCAGTAATGGAACTACTCACCAGAGCAATTGGCCTGAGATGCAGCCTTACCAGTTTCTGAACAAAACGCATTTTATCATGTAGTGGTAATTTCAGGCGCCGGAAAAGTCGTGGGACCATCCTTGCACCGATCTCCTCGTGACCATGGAAAGTCCAGCCTGTCTTTTCATCATATCTTTTGGTTATGGGTTTAGCAATATCATGCATAATGGCTGCCCAGCGAAGCCATGGATCCCTGGATCTTTTAGAGACATTATCAAGTACTTGCAGGGTATGATAAAAGTTATCTTTGTGCGCATTCCCCTTTATTTTCTCTACACCATGCAGGTCAACCATTTCCGGGAAAATATATTTTAGGAGTTCAGAATGGAAAAGTAATTTGAATCCATAGGAAGGCTTATCTGTCATTATTATTTTTTCAAGCTCAGCTATGATGCGCTCCTGTGAAACAATTTTTATCCGGGCGGCATTCTTAATGATGGCATCAAAGGTATCCGGTGTAATATCAAAATTCAATTGCGCAGCAAAGCGTATTCCCCGCATCATACGAAGGGGGTCGTCCGAAAAAGTGATGTCCGGATCAAGGGGCGTTTTTATTTGTTTTTTTTGAAGGTCCTTCATCCCTTCGAATGGATCGATCAAAACTCCGTAATTGGTTTTGTTCAACCCAAAGGCCATAGTATTAATGGTAAAATCCCTTCTATTCTGGTCATCCTGGAGTGTGCCGTCCTCTACCACAGGTTTTCTTGAATCCCTGCTATAGGATTCCTTACGGGCTCCTACAAATTCAATTTCTGTGTTCTTAAGGCGGAACATAGCCGTACCGAAATTTTTAAATACATGCAAGTTCTTTTCTTTACCAAAATGTCGGGCCACATTTTGTGCCAGCTTTATGCCGCTGCCAACAGTTACGATATCAATATCAAAGTATTCATCTTTCCTGTTCAAGAAATAATCACGTACAAATCCACCAACGACGTATGTTTCCATACCCATCTGATCTGCCACCCGACCAATTTCCCTGAATACAGGATTCTGGTCCAGAACCGTATCATATTTCTTTAACTCAGTCACTGCTGTCTTTCACTGGCAAATTTAACAATAAAATATTTGTGATATTTTTTTAAATAATGCACTTAAAAAGGTTAATAATTTTTAATTTATCAATAATAATGCCTTATTAAAAAATTATTACAATTTTAACCAGACCCCATCAATATATTCAATTATAAATCATAAATTTGTATCCCATAGGTACTAAACTACTTTTTGCTTATGGGTCCCACGAAATACATCTTTGTCACCGGAGGAGTGACATCATCACTAGGAAAAGGAATCGTCGCATCATCGCTTGGAAAATTGCTGAGGGCAAGAGGCCTGTCCGTCACTATACAAAAGTTTGATCCGTATATCAATGTGGATCCAGGCACCTTAAATCCTTATGAACACGGGGAATGCTACGTAACTGAAGATGGTGCAGAGACTGACCTTGACCTTGGCCATTATGAACGGTTCCTCAACGTGTACACCTCCCAGGCCAATAATGTGACCACTGGCAGGATATACCACAATGTGATCACCAAGGAAAGGGAAGGTGAATTTCTTGGAAAAACAGTTCAGGTGATTCCACATATAACCGACGAAATAAAAAGGAATTTTTACCTTCTTGGAGAAACCGGTGAATATGATGTCATTATTACTGAAATTGGTGGCTGTGTCGGGGATATAGAATCCCTCCCGTTTGTGGAAGCCGTCAGGCAGGCAAGACTTGATCTGGGGCCCCATAATCACCTGGTTATCCATCTCACCCTGGTACCCTATCTGAAATCCTCAGGAGAACTCAAGACTAAGCCCACACAACACTCAGTCAAACAGCTTCTTGAGGCAGGAGTCCAGCCTGATATTCTGGTGTGCCGTGCAGAGTACCCGCTTCCAACGGATATAAGAAGAAAAATTGCTCTTTTCTGTAACGTTTCCATAAATTCCGTAATTGAATCCATTGATGTGGAAACCATTTATGATGTTCCAATTAAACTTCGTAAGGAAAAGCTCGATGAACGTGTTCTGGAAAAACTCAACATAAACAATTTCAAGGATCCCAACCTCGATCAATGGAAAGAGTTTTTAGGAAAACTTAAAAATCCGCAGGAGGAAGTTACAATAGGCCTGATAGGAAAATATGTTGAATTACATGATGCTTATAAGTCCATTAATGAATCCTTCATTCAAGCCGGTGCTTATAATGAGTGTAAAGTAAATATTGAATGGATCAGTTCTGAATCCCTGAGCCCGACGGATATAGAAAAGAAACTAAGCCATCTGGATGCCATGCTTATTGCTCCCGGTTTTGGAGAAAGAGGTATTCCGGGTAAAATTGAAGCTGCCCGTTATGCAAGAGAAAATAAAGTACCTTTCTTTGGTATATGCCTGGGAATGCAATGCGCCGTAATCGAGTTTGCCCAGAATGTGCTGGGCCTGAAAGATGCAGCATCCACTGAAGTGGATCCTAAAACACCGGATCCGGTAATAGATCTTATGGAAGAACAAAAAAGTATTACCATGAAGGGAGGAACCATGAGGCTAGGCGCTTATCCATGTAAGGTTACACCCCATACAAAGGTCCATTCCATTTATAAAAAGGAAAATATAAGTGAAAGACATAGACATCGATACGAGTTTAACAACAAGTATTTTGAACAATTCGAAGAAAATGGAATGATTTTCTCCGGGATAAATCCCGATTCAAGCCTGGTAGAGATCATAGAATTAGCTGACCACCCATGGTATATAGGAACTCAATTTCATCCAGAATTAAAAAGCACAGTACTAAATCCTCATCCATTATTTGTTAAATTTGTAGCCGCTTCTTTAAAATATAAAAAAAGCAAAGTTGAAAACGGCAAATTAATCAATACCTGATTATGGATAAAAACCAAGTAACGGGTTTAGTGCTGATCTCAGGGCTATTACTCATTTATTTTTACTTCTTCGCTCCAAAACCGATTGAAGAACCACCAGTAGAAAATCCTGTTGAGATGACAAAACCTGATCAGGATGTCATTACACAGCAGGAACCAGAAATACAGGCCCAAACCTTTCAGGCAGAATCTGACCAGGAAATACTTCAGGATTCTTCTGATACTAATACACAAGGACCCTTTGCAAATATTCTAAGTGGTGAGGAAACAGAAATTTCCATAGAAAACGATGTAGCCATATTCACTTTCTCCACCCTCGGAGGCAGCATAACCCATGTTGAACTTAAAGAATTTGAAACGGCAGCCAAAGAACCACTTATTCTGCTGGATAAAAAGAGTAGTGCAATAAGTGAAATTATTGAAACCCAATCGGGCCCATTGGATATCAACCAGGTGTATTATACACCTGAAATATCGGCTTCAAGCGTTTCCGGCAAGGATTCCCTTGATATACAATTTATAGCAAAAGATGATTTGAATCGGTACATCGTGAAATCTTACACAATTCCCGGTAATACGTATACGATAACACAATCAATATCGCTTGATGGTTTAAAAAACCAGCTTAGAAATGACCGGATTGCATTTACATGGGTAAACAATCTGAAGAAATTCGAAAAAGATCTCAAAACCAGCCAGATGAAAACAACCATCAATTACTATACTGCAGCTGGAGATTTTGACGACCTTAGTGAATCCTCGTCTGATCCGGAAGAGGCTACCCTGAATGAAGCGGTAAACTGGATCACTTTTAAACAGAAGTTCTTCACCACAGGAATTATTGGTGGTAAACCGCTGCAAGGTGCTGTGGTAATGACCGATCCCAATAACCTGGATACGACTACTGTCAAGGCTGGTCTGATAAAGACCAATATTCAGCTGCAAGGAAATATTACGACGAATAAATTTTATTATGGCCCGAACAATTATCAGGTATTGAAAAAAGTGGCACCCGGATTTTCGAAAAATATATATCTTGGATGGCCTCCTGTGAACCTGGTAAACAAATTCCTTATTATCCCAACATTCAATTTTCTGGACAGGTATATTGCTAATTACGGGATCATCATTATACTGCTGGTCATATTCATCAAGATACTGCTTTTCCCGCTTACCTATAAATCCTATATATCCATGGCTAAAACTAAGGTCTTAAAACCTGAACTGGATGCCATAAAGGAAAAACATGGTGGAGATATGCAGAAAGCCCAGGCAGAACAGATGACATTATACAGGCAGGTAGGCGTCAATCCAATCAGTGGGTGTATACCCCTCCTGTTGCAGATGCCGATCCTGTTTTCCATGTTTTATTTCTTCCCCAATTCGATAGAATTAAGACAGGAGGCATTTTTATGGGCGGATGATTTGTCCACTTACGATTCCATTCTGTCACTTCCATTTACCATTCCTGCTTACGGGGATCATGTGAGTCTGTTTACAATATTAATGACGCTTTCAACGATTTTATATACCTGGTCAAACAGCCAGGTAACTACTGTTCAGGGACCGATGAAATCCATGCAATACATGATGCCAGTAGTATTTATGTTTGTGTTGAACAGTTTTCCTGCAGCTTTAAGTTTCTACTACTTTGTTTCTAACCTGGTTACTTTTGGCCAGCAAGCCTTGATAAGGAAGTTCGTCGACGAAGATAAGATAAAGAGGATTCTTGATGAGAACAGGAAAAAGAATGTTTCAAAGAAAAAATCAAAGTTTCAGATGAGACTGGAAGAAGCCATGAAGGCCAAAGAGGAAACAGGCTCTTCAAAAAAGAAAAAAAGATAAAATCGTATTTTATTGATTTTGAAAGAGTTCCGGATGGAGCAGGAATAATTGTATTTTTTAAGAGAGACATATTTAGTTTATAGCTATTTTGTGATTGAATCTTTTATATTTGTAACCGGAAAATAAATTTAGCTGAAATTCAACTCAAGGAATAATTGTTCAACGAATGGGTAAGATAATATCTATAGCAAATCAAAAAGGTGGCGTTGGTAAAACCACTACCGCCATCAACTTATCTGCAAGTTTTGCTGCATTGGAGTTCAAAACCCTTGTTGTTGATGCTGATCCCCAGGCAAATTCTACTTCGGGACTTGGAATTAATCCCAAGGAGGTTAACCATAGTATATATGAATGCATGCTGGGACATGTAGAAGCCAAGGACGTAATAGTCCCAACCGAGATCGATTATTTATATGTTCTTCCCTCCCACATCGACCTTGTTGGAGCTGAAGTTGAAATGGTTAATCTTGACCACAGGGAAGATAAAATGAGAGAAAGCCTTCTCCCCATAAAAGACGATTTTGATTTTATAATAATTGATTGTTCTCCCTCACTTGGATTAATTACTATTAATGCCCTAACTGCAGCAAATTCAGTGATAATCCCCGTTCAATGTGAGTATTTTGCCCTTGAGGGACTAGGGAAATTGCTGAATACCATCAAGATCATCCAATCTCGGTTAAATACTGACCTTGAAATCGAAGGTATTTTGCTGACCATGTACGATGTAAGGCTGAACCTTTCAAATCAGGTGGTTGAAGAAGTAACTACCCATTTCAAACAAATGGTTTTTGATACTATTATACCAAGAAATATTAAACTTAGTGAGTCACCCAGCTATGGGAAACCTGCCTTGTTCTATGATGCCGAAAGCAAAGGGGCCATAAGCTATTTAAACCTTGGCCGGGAAATTATCGGCAAAAATGAGCTGGCGTAATTGACATATTTATGGATAAAAAAAAGTCAGTGAAGAAGAGAAGTGCTTTAGGCCGCGGTTTAGGGGCTCTCCTGGATGACTCTGTCCTTGATTCGAAACCAAAACTTGTCTCCGATTCTGTCAGACAACCCCTGATCAATGAGATCCCGCTTAAATACATAAAATCAAATCCCTTTCAACCCAGGACAGATTTCGATGAAGAAGCTTTAGCCGAATTGGCCGATTCTATCATTACTCAGGGAATTATACAGCCCATTACCGTTCGGCGTATCAATGACGAGGAATTTCAACTTATAAGTGGTGAACGTCGCCTGATCGCATCGAAAAAGGCTAAACTCAAATCCATCCCCGCCTATGTCAGGGAGGCCAATGACCAGCAAATGCTGGAAATGGCATTAATTGAGAATATACAAAGGGAAAATCTGAATGCGATTGAGATTGCCACCAGTTACCAGAAATTGGTAACTGAATGTAATTTGAAACAGGAAGAATTGGGTGACCGGGTTGGTAAAAAAAGAGCCACTGTAACGAACTACCTTCGTTTGTTGAAACTTCCGCCCGATATTCAGGATGCAATACGGGATGACAGGATCTCGATGGGGCATGCAAGAGCTTTGATCAATATTGAGAACATCGATGTACAGCTTACTGTATTTCATAAGATCATAAAGGAAGACCTGTCAGTTCGTAAGACAGAGGAACTGGTACGCAGGATCAGCAAAATAAGTCCCGGGAAAGGAGAAGAGAAAGCCAGTATAAAGGAACTATCCACCGAATTGAAAAACCTTCAGACTGTTTTATCCTCACATTTTGGCACAAAAGTTGAAATACTGCAAAAAAGTGGACAGAAAGGAGATATAAAGATCCCCTACATGTCGGTCGATGATTTGAACAGGATCCTGGAGATTCTCGAAATCCAGTTGTAATGCAAACCAATAGGTTTCTTATATTCTCTTTTTTATTATTCTTGGTTACGGGACTAACACATGCCCAGGATGAACCTGTGGATGGTGAAGAGAAAAAAGAGCCTGAAGAAAAACAAGAAGCGCTTTTGCTGCAACCTGGAATGGATACAACCGGAATGAATATTCAGTTCGATTCCATCTATGTAGATGAGGAACAATTCAACCGGCCAAAAAAAGCAGCTTATTTATCCGCGGCCTTGCCAGGGCTTGGCCAGGCTTTTAACAAACGTTACTGGAAAATTCCAATTGTATACGGGGCGTTTGGGACCATTGGTTACTTTATTGGCTACAATAACAATAAATACCAGCAATACAGGAATGCATATCTATTGAAAAGATCATTCCCTTTGGAGGAGCTGGATGATGATCTGGCCATTAACATTAGTGAGGATAATTTAAAACGGGGACTTGACTACTATCGAAGAAACCGGGACCTTCTTATGATCGTCCTGGTTGGAGTATATATCATCCAGATCCTTGATGCCCATATCGATGCGCACCTGATGGAGTTTGATGTTTCTGAAGACCTTACATTCCGTCTGGAACCCGGATTTCAATCCCAGAGCATGTGGGCTTCAAGACAATATGGATTTAAACTCACATTGAATTTTAACTAGATCCCTTATGAACCTGTTAATAATCGGATATGGTAAAATGGGTAAATCCATCGAATCCATTGCCATAGAAAGAGGACACAACATCGCTGGAATAGTTGATATTGATAATCAAAATCTCCTTCATGAGATCGATCCGTCTAAAGTGGAAGTAGCAATCGAATTCAGTCAACCCGATGCTGCTTTCGAAAATATCAGCACCTGCCTCCAGCGTGGCATAAAAATATTATCAGGCACTACCGGCTGGCTTGATAAAAAGGAAGAAGTGAAACGCTTGTGCCAAACCAATAATGGAACCTTTTTTTATGCTTCTAATTACAGTATTGGGGTAAACCTGTTTTTCAGGTTAAATGCATATCTTGCCAACCTGATCAAGGATTATCCCCAATATGTTCCAACCATGACAGAGATCCATCATACGGAAAAGAAGGATGCGCCAAGCGGGACTGCAATAAGCCTTGCTGAAGACATAATCTCTAGCCTTCCGGGCATTAAAAATTGGGAAAATGACAATACGAAAGTTCCGGAATCATTATCAATTAAAAGTGAAAGGACAGGGAAAGTTCCTGGAACCCATATCATCAATTACGAATCGGAAGTTGACCGGATCGAAATAAGACATGAAGCTTTCAGCAGGAAAGGTTTCGCACTCGGCGCGGTTCTTGTGGCTGATTGGTTAAAAGATAAAGAAGGCATGTTGGATATGAATGATTTTTTGGAAATATAAATTTAATTGATCACAATCCATTACTTTTGCCAACTGTTATAACCTGAGGATACTAATGAACTTAAAATTCTTTAATAAAGACAAAGGAGAGAAAAAGGAGAAAATAAAGAAATCGGCTGTAAGAGAATGGTTTGATGCCATTATTTTTGCTGTTATAGCGGCCACAATCATCAGGTGGTTATTCCTGGAGGCCTTTACCATACCTACCGCCTCGATGGAAAAATCCCTGCTCGTGGGTGATTTTCTTTTCGTAAGTAAGGTGCATTATGGAGCCAGAACTCCAAAAACACCCTTGCAACTTCCGCTTACCCATCAAACAATCTGGGGCACGAAGATCCCATCATATGTTGATTGGATACAATTGCCTCAGGTTAGGATCCCGGGATTCAGTAGTATCAAAAGGAATGATGTCGTAGTTTTTAATTACCCACCGGAATTCGAACATCCAGTCGACCTGAAAACCAATTACATAAAAAGATGTATCGGTGTTCCAGGTGATGTGATAGAAATAAAAGATACGCAGGTCTATGTTAACGGTGAGGCCTTTGAAAATCCACCCAAGATGCAATTCAGGTATTACCTTTTTACGGATGAGATAGTAAATGACCGGGTTTTCAAAAAATATGATATATCAGAATTCTACAGATCACAGGGCGGGTATTATGTGATGACAAGTCCCGAAACAGCAAATACCTTAAATTCCCTTCCATTTGTAAAGGATGTGGTGTTAACAAAAAACACGGAGGAACAGGTAAATCCCAGAATCTACCCGAATGCGAATATTTTCGCCTGGAATGAAGATTTTTTTGGACCGCTGGAGGTTCCTGCTAAAGGCGAGACAATCGATATCAACTCAGATAACCTGGCTAAATATGGTGATCTCATAAGATATTATGAAAGCAATAAAGAAGTTGATATAAAAGACGGAAAACTAAGCATCGAAGGAACTGAGATGACTACCTATACTTTTAAACAGAATTATTATTTTATGATGGGTGATAACCGCCATAACTCGGAAGATTCAAGGTTCTGGGGGTTTGTACCGGAAGACCATGTCGTTGGTAAAGCGTTGTTTATCTGGCTTTCAATTGATAAAAATGAAAGCTTTTTCAGTAAGATACGCTGGTCACGCCTATTCTCATTGATACATTAAGTCTTACCAGTCAATTTCTTTTTTTCCTTTTGACCTCAGGTAAGCGTTTGCCTTACTGAAATGCTTGTTGCCGAAAAACCCCCTGTTGGCCGAAAGTGGAGAGGGATGGACAGACCTTAAAACACAATGACGGGAATTGTCAATAAATTCGCCCTTTTTCTGGGCATAGGAACCCCATAGCATAAAAACAAGATTTTCATTTTCTTCTGCCAGGGTCTTAATCGCTGCATCTGTAAAAGTTTCCCACCCCTTGTTCTGGTGAGAACCGGCCTGATTAGCTCTGACGGTCAGGGTGGCATTTAATAATAAAACTCCCTGGTCGGCCCAGCGGTCAAGGGATCCGTTATGTGGAATTTCTTTACCCAGATCGTTCTTGATCTCCTTAAAAATATTGATAAGGGATGGCGGCATTTGAATGCCTTCACTTACTGAAAAACATAATCCGTTTGCCTGATTTGGTCCATGGTAAGGATCCTGTCCGATAATAACTACTTTTACCTTATCTACGGGGCATCTGTCAAAAGCCCTGAAGATATCTTTACCGGGTGGATATATTTTGTATTTGCTGTATTCATTACGGACAAATGTCGTAAGTTGCTGAAAATAAGGCTTTCCAAATTCTTCCGATAACCTGGCTTTCCATGTCGGCTCTATTCTGACATTCATAATAAATCAAAAATAATTAATATCAAATTTGACCAATTTTAAAACTAAACGATTATTTTTATAAGTTACAAACATTTGATATACATATACATTAACGTGGTTACAAAAATTACAGAAGGCATAAAAGTCAGTGTAACTGAAGAATATCAGAAGGAATTTTCCATACCTGAACAGTTTCATTATGTCTTTACCTATAAAGTAACCATTGAAAATAATTCAGAATACACAATACAACTGCAACGCCGGCACTGGTTCATTTATGACGGACCTTTTACATGTAAAGAGGTGGAAGGAGAAGGAGTAGTCGGACAAACCCCTGTGCTGGAGCCGGGCGAGTCCCACAATTATGTATCAGGATGTAACCTGAAGTCGGGTATTGGAAAAATGGCAGGCACCTATCTGATGGAACGCATCGTAGATGGGAAGAAGTTCAAAGTTAATATTCCTGAATTTGTCATGATTGCCCCTGTTTTGCTAAATTAGCAGGGTGCCAACTTTTTTTCAAATCACATCCTATATTAATCATAAACTCAGGGAAATCAATGAACATTCGCTGCATAGTCCTTCTATGTTCAGGCTTTACCTTGATTGTTTTAAAAAAGCAAAGAATATACCCGCAGATAGATCGATCGAAGAATTAAGGAAAAGTTTCATTAATAATACAAGATCAGTTAATATAACAGACTTCGGCGCCGGGTCGAAGATATCGGTAAAGGAATCAAGGACTGTGAGATCCATCGCTAAAGGAGGAATAAGCTCATCAAAATACTCAAGATTATTTCAGGAATTGATAAGGCATTTCAATTGCCGCACAATTATTGAACTGGGAACTTCACTTGGTATTAATACCATGTACCTGGCCACCACCAAACCTGACGTAAAGGTATGGACTTTCGAAGGATGCGCACCGGTTGCCGATATCGCTGAAAAGGCATTCAGGGATCTCGAGCAAGAGAACATAGAAATCCTGAAAGGAAATATCGATAGTACCCTCCCGCAGTTTCTTCCAGGTTCTGGCGATATTGATTTCGCATTTATTGATGCAAATCATACGTACAGATCAACATTGAACTATTTCAACCAGTTAAAGCCAAAACTATCTGATCGTGCGGTAATGATTATTGACGACATTTACTGGTCAAAAGAAATGGCAAAGGCATGGCGTGAGCTATCCACACTAATCCCGGATGCAGCCTGCATTGACATTTATAAGTGTGGTATCCTGATTTTTGATAAAAATATTAGCCCACAAAAGCTGAGATTTGAGTTTTAAAATGGAAGAGTATAATTGCATTAATTCAAATTTACTGCTTGATTTTAGTTAAATATCCCCTATTTTTGCATTAACTTTTTTAATATTTCTAAGAAATGACTGACGAAACAAATCCCGGGACTCCTGAAAACACTAAACAGGGACCAAGTAAAAAAAGATATCGAAGAGATATAATCATAGCAGTAGTTGTAGTGCTCGTGATAGTCCAGGCCGTAAATCTCTTTATAAAGATGCGTTCAGATAAGGCATACAATGCCGAGATCGAAAAAGCAAAAGAGGAGATCACGATTCTTGAACATGAAATAAACCAGAGAATGGTTGAGATAGAAAGTCTCGGAGGGGATGTGGCTGATCTTGAAGCAGTTGTGGCAGAACTTGAAGAAGAAAAGGAAAAATTAATTACCAATAGAAAATATTCAGACCGGCAAATTGCCAGCCTGAGGGATAAAGTCGAAGGCTTTCAGGAATTACTGATCCTAAAGGATAAGGAGATCGAAGATCTTAAAGTCCTGGCGGATGAACTAGCGCAGGAGAATATTGAGTTAAAAACCGAAAAGAATGAATTGACCGCCGATCTTAACCAGCAAATCAGGACCAGGGAGGTATTGGAAGAACAGGTTGAAATAGTATCTAAACTAAAGGTTGAGAACATTCAGATATTCGCCTTAAATAGCCGCGGTAAGGTCCGAGAGGATGAATTCAAAGCCCGTTTTATTGAAAAAATAAGGGTTGAATTCAATATTGCCGAAAATGAGGTGGCCCCCATTGAAGGAAAAGAGATCATGATCAGGATTATAGGTCCTGACGATAATGTCTTGTTTGATGTGGCTTCCGGATCCGGTACCTTTATGTTTAATGGCAAGGAAGAGTTTTATACCGCCAAACAGGAAATTCTCTTTGACAATACACGTCAGAAACTCACCTTTGACTATGATAAAGGTAGTGAATATGTTCCTGGTGCCTATCAATTACAGGTTTATACAGACGATTATTTGATGGGTGAGAAAGAATTTATGGTTAAATAATATCGCCACATATCAATTTATTTCTTCCAGCTTTGCTTAAAGCTAATAAATTTGTACTTTTGCCGTCCGAAAATTAATTTATAAAAGATGGAATTAAAAAATTACGAGACAGTATTCATTTTAACTCCCGTTTTGTCTGAAGTTCAGATGAAGGATGCTGTCGAAAGATTCAAAAAGGTGTTGGTTGATCATAAAGCTGAGATCATTAATGAAGAAAACTGGGGGCTGAAGAAATTGGCTTACCCTATTCAGCATAAATCAACCGGATTTTATAACCTGTTTGAATTTGCGGCAACTCCTGATACCATCGCAGCTTTAGAATTGGAGTATAGAAGAGACGAAAAGGTAATGCGGTTCTTAACCGTAGCCCTTGACAAACACGCTGTGGCTTACAACGAAAAACGCCGCAGAGGAGAGTTTAACAAAAAACCTGAAGCTAAGGAGGAGCAAGCAGCATGACATTAATGAACGAACCTTTAAACAGGAACGAAAACAGGAAGAAGTATTGTCGTTTCAAAAAGAATGGTATAAAGTACATTGATTACAAGGATGCCAATTTCTTACTAAAATTTGTAAATGACCAGGGTAAAATTCTTCCGAGGAGAATTACCGGAACAAGCATCAAGTTCCAGAAAAAAGTGGCATTGGCGGTAAAACGGGCAAGGCATTTGGGTTTACTGCCTTATGTAACCGATTCTTTAAAATAAATCTGAATTCATATGGAAGTGATACTTACACAGGATATACAAGGCCTGGGATATAAAAATGACGTGATTTCAGTGAAATCCGGATACGGAAGAAATTATTTGATACCTAAAGGATTCGCCATTGTGGCCAACACCTCCAACAGGAAGATGATAGAGGAAAACGTAAGGCAGGCAGCACATAAAGCGGAGAAATTGAAAAATGACGCTGTAGAAGTTGCTGAACAGATTGGTGATCTGGTCCTTGAGATCGGAGCCAAGGTTGGTGAAAGCGGTAAGATTTTTGGTGCGATTACGACACTTCAGATCGCTGATGCACTGAAAGAGAAAGGATTCGAAATAGACAGGAAGAAAATCAACTTTAATTCGAAAGTTAAAGAAGTTGGAGAATATGCTGTTACTATCGATTTGCATAAAGAAGTAAAAAAGGAAGTGCCTTTTAAGGTGGTCGCTGAATAACATGAAATCCATAATATTACCTGATCCCGCCCACGGCGGGATTTTTTTTGCTCCAGGAAAATTACATGTTTTTTATCGTCATACACTTCAGGCCCATCTCATGGGGGCTCAGATTATGATCAAGGCAAAAGGCATTCAATGCATGCTTTTATTTTTTAGATCGAATGGGTAAATTTATCTTATGTTCAGAACGCCCGTAGTACCACAGATATCCCCCCGGAAAATAGTGTTGAATGATCGCCTTTTTCTTATTGGTTCCTGCTTCACGGAAAATGTTGGGAATAAATTATCAGAAAACAAATTTGATAATCTCAGCAATCCGTTTGGTGTTATATATAATCCAGTTTCAATCTTCAGGTTAATGGAAGATGCTCTGCTTGAAAAACCAGCCCGTGAAGATCTGATCATCATAAACCAGGGAGTATACCGGCATTATAATTTCCATTCAGATATTTCCGCATTAGACAAAGAGGACTTGTTGTCCCAGATAGGAGAAGCAAACAAATACAGTAAAATCTATCTGCTTCAATCTAAATGGATCCTGATAACGCTGGGAACTTCTATGGTCTATTTTCATAAAAAGCTGAATGATATTGTCAGCAATTGCCATAAAGTCCCCGCAAAGGAGTTTGACAAGAAAAGGCTGCATCCCGACGAAATAATTGAGAGTTTCGATGCCTTCTATCAGACACTGGGATCTTTGAATAATGATTTCAATATAATATTAACGTTGAGTCCTGTAAGGCATATCAGGGATTCGTTTGAGACAAACAGCCTTAGCAAATCCATATTAAGATATGCTTGTGGCATACTTTCAGAAAGTTACGAGAATGTGCAATACTTCCCTTCATTCGAGATTATGATGGACGACCTGAGGGATTACCGGTTTTACGATACCGACATGTTACACCCCAGTGCATCGGCTGTTGAATACATCTGGGAATTATTTCAGCAGAGTTATTTTTCGGATGATACAAGGCAGTTTATAGAGGACTGGAGAAAAATCCGCAATGCATTGCACCATAAACCCTTCTTTCCGGATTCCAAAGAGCACCAGAAATTTCTTAGAAGTACGATTAAAAAACTCAAATCATTCCAGGAAAAGGTAGACATTACAGAGGAACTAAAGCTTCTTGAAAAACAATTAACATGAAACAATCGACCTGATTTACCTCTTTATATTGGAGGAAGCTATGTGATCCCTAAAAAAATAATACATGAAAGAAAAAAAGGCGAACCGTTTAATCCATGAGTCCAGCCCATATCTGTTGCAACATGCCCATAATCCGGTTGATTGGTTCCCATGGAATGAAGAGGCTTTGGAAAAGGCAGTCCGGGAAGATAAGCCTATCCTGGTCAGTATTGGTTATTCAGCGTGTCACTGGTGTCATGTCATGGAACGTGAATCCTTCGAAGATCAGCAAATCGCCAGTTTCCTGAATGAATACTTCATCAGTATTAAGGTAGACAGAGAAGAGAAACCGGATGTTGATCATGTATACATGGATGCAGTACAGGCTATGGGAATCCAGGGTGGCTGGCCCTTGAATGTCTTTCTTACCCCTGAACAAAAACCATTTTTCGGCGGCACCTATTTTCCTAAACAATCTTTTTTAGGGATACTCCAGAATGTTCATGAGGCATTTTCCAATAAAAGAGAAAAACTCAACCTCTCAGCGGAACAACTGGCAAACCACCTTTCCAAAAGTGATGTGTCTAAATTCGGTCTCGTCGACCAAAACTATGACATTGGAATGGAAGAACTTTCAAATGGTCTGGCCACTATGTCTGATAAATTTGACCTGACCTATGGGGGCTTTGATAAAGCTCCGAAGTTTCCGATGCCCTCTGTGTGGAAACTGCTGCTTAGGTTCGGGCATTACAGCGGTGATGAAAGATATTCAAAACATGGCCATTTTACACTAAAACAAATCGCACGGGGAGGCATACACGACCAGGCAGGTGGTGGATTCGCCAGGTATTCGGTTGACAATAAATGGTTTGTGCCGCATTTTGAAAAAATGCTTTATGATAATGGCCAACTGCTAAGTCTTTATTCTGAAGCCTATGGAATTAGCCATGAATTGGAGTACAAACGGGTAATTGAAGGTACTGTCACATTTTTAACAGATGAATTGATGACTGAAGAAGGTGGATTTTATTCTGCATTGGATGCCGATTCTGAGGGTGTTGAAGGAAAATTCTATGTGTGGAAGGCAGAAGAGTTCAGCCTCGCAGTTGAAGAGGATGCCGGTTTCTGGACTGATTATTTTGGGATTATAGAAACTGGAAACTGGGAAAATGGAGAGAATATTCTTACAAACCACTATGGCCTCAAAAAAATTGCTGACCATTATAATTGTACCATTGACAAGGCTTCAGCACGACTGGATACTATCAGGAAAAAACTACTTGAGAAAAGGGTTAGTAGAACAAGACCAGGCCTTGATGACAAAAGGCTTGCCGGATGGAATGGTATTGCCCTTAGCGGCCTTGTAGATTCCTTTCTGGCAATTCAGACACGTGATCTTTTGGACCTGGCATTGAAAAATGGGGAATATATCCTCCATCATCATCTGGAGGATAACATATTATACCGCACATCAAAGATGCAAAAGAAACCAATCCCAGGATATCTGGAAGACTATGCTTTTGTTATACAAGCGTTTGTTAAATTGTACCAGGCCTGCTTTGATGAGAAGTGGATTGCCCATGCTAAGGAATTAGCAGATTATACAATTGATAATTTCTTTGATGAAAAAGAAGGTTTTTTCTACTACTCCGACAAAAACACGGTGCAGTTGATTGCCACAAAAAAGGAAATATTTGATAATGTGATCCCATCATCCAATTCAATCATGGCTGAAAACTTATATCTCTTAGGCTTAATACATGATAATGATACATTCTCAAATATAGCAGAGGGCATGATAAGCCGGATGATGAAGCTGATCACAACGGAACCTGAATATGCGAGCTATTGGGCCGGTGTTTTTTTGATGACATCCCATCCCATGGCTGAGATTGCAATTATTGGCCCTGATCTGTTTCAGATCCGAGATAAAATAAATGTAAAATATCATCCCAACAAAATATTCTGCGGCACCAGGACTTCCTCCCAACTTCCATTATTAAAGGATCGTAAGAACCTCAAAGAAAATACCATCTATGTTTGTTTCAATAAAACCTGTAAATTGCCGGTTCATTCAGCTGAAGAGGCCCTTGAACTGTTAAAATAAGTGGAAGACCTATCCTCAAATATTAGCCAGACCACACATGCTAAGGCCTTGTATGCTGAAGTACTGCTGCCGGTACCCATCCCGAAGTGTTTTACATATAAAATACCTGATTCACTAACCGATAAACTGGGAACAGGCTACCGGGTTATTGTAGAATTTGGCAGAAAGATCCTGACAGGTATCATTTGGGATATTCACAAAAATGCACCGGGAGCCTATGATCCTAAGTTTATCCTTGATTTGATCGATGACAAACCGGTTATCTCTGATAAATCAATGGATCTATTCGATTGGATGGCAGGATATTATATGTGTTCACCGGGAGAGGTAATGAACGCCGGTGTGCCAACGGGTCTTAAATTATCAAGTGAATCAAAAATTCAATTACATCCGGACTTCTCACTTGATAAAAGTGATATCGGGTTCTCAGATAAAGAGTTATCCTTGATCAAATCTCTTGAATTTGATAAGTCGATCACTTATCCGGAAGCAGCCAGGATATTGTCACTAAAAAATATCTATCATATACTGAAGTCTCTTATCAATAAGGAAGTAGTCATTATTTATGAGGAGATTAAAGAAAGATACAAGCCCAAAAAGGAAATAAGAGTCAGGTTAAATGAGGTATATCTCAGGGATGAGAGCCAGATGGAAGCGCTTTTCGCCCAATTGGAGAAACGTCCGAAGCAACTCGATTTTATTATGAAATACCTGCAACTCGTACCTGTATATGAGAATTCAGAAAGTAATACGGCAGGTATCTCAAAAAACGCCCTTTTCCGTAACGATCTGTCAAGGTCATCGTATAAAACGCTGATCAAAAATGGTATTCTGCATGAGTTTGAAGTGATCATCCCAAGATTTAAACTGGAAGACCTGCAAACACATGAAATCCAATTGAGTGATCTGCAGAATCAGATACGATCTGACATTAAAAAATCCTTTGAAGAGCGTCAGACTGTATTGTTTCATGGGATTACAGGTAGCGGTAAAACGGAGATCTATATACAGCTTGTCAAGGAACAATTAAAAGCCGGCAAACAGGTATTGTATCTTCTCCCGGAAATAGCTTTAACTACACAGATAGTAGAGCGATTGTTAAAGATTTTCGGAAGGAACATCGGGGTATATCATTCAAAATACTCTGATAATGAGAGAGTTGAGGTATGGAAAGGTGTATTGGAAGGACAGATAAATTTTGTGGTCGGGGTGCGATCATCCGTTTTTCTTCCATTCAGTGACCTGGGGCTTATTATTGTTGATGAAGAACACGAAACCTCCTACAAGCAACTGGAACCTGCACCAAGGTATCATGCAAGAGATGTGGCTCTTTTTCTCGGCCGGCTGCACAATGCAAAAACACTACTAGGATCAGCTACACCTTCTCTAGAATCTTTCTACCTTTCCAAAACCGGAAAATATAAATACATTCGGCTGGATAAAAGATACGGTTCTTCAGTTCTGCCTGATATAAAATTGGTCAATACCAGGCAGGAAAGAAGAAATAAAACGCTTAAGGGTAATTTTACTTCTATCCTTATAAATGAATTAAAAGAGGTAATCGATAAAGGCAAGCAGGCATTGTTATTCCAGAACCGGCGTGGATATTCTCCTTTTGTTATCTGTCAGAATTGTGGATGGATACCACAGTGTGAACAATGTTCTGTAAGTCTTACCTATCATATGTATAAGGATGAACTTAGATGCCACTACTGTGGTTATAAAACCTATATCCCGACAATGTGCAAAGCCTGTTCATCGACCCAGATCAATACTGTAGGATTTGGCACTGAGAAAATTGAAGAAGACATGAAGTTGATCCTTCCGGAAGCCAGAGTAAAAAGAATGGATCTGGATACCACCAGGAGCAGATACAGTTACCAGCAGATTATCAGCAGTTTTGATCGGGGGGATATGGATATCCTGATCGGTACCCAGATGATTACCAAAGGCCTGGATTTTGGGAATGTGATAATGGTTGGGATTATGGATGCAGATCAGATCCTGAATTATCCGGATTTCAGATCCGTTGAAAAAGCATTCCAGATGATGTCACAGGTCAGTGGTCGTGCGGGAAGAAGAGCACAAAAGGGATTAGTGCTCGTTCAGACATCCAATCCCGAACATCCTGTATTTGAAAAGGTGATCAATAATGATTATGAAGGAATGGCAAGTGTTGAGTTGAGTGAGCGAAAACAATTCAATTACCCTCCTTTCACCAGAATAATTGAGATAACCATAAAGCATAAGGATAGGGAAAAATCGTATCAGATAGCCAGAACACTTGGCATTGAGATCAAGAAGAATCTGCCTTCAGGAATGGTACTTGGTCCGGAAGAGCCATTAATTGCAAAGATCCGGAATGAATATCTTCAGCGTATAATTATAAAAGTTGAAAGGGATAAGATAAACTTGTCATTCCTTAAAGAATTGCTGAACAATACAGCACTAGCTGTCAAGTCAACCAAAGAATTCCGTAGCGGTAAGATTGTCTTCAATGTTGATCCTGCCTGAAATTATCTGTTCTTGTATGATTAATTAGGGATATAAGCTATAAATTTGCTCAATCTCTATGATATGGACCTCAAAGGATTTTTAAATTGGAGTTTATTTGTTCTTCTTACTGTGCCCCTGGGTATTTTAAGTTGCCAGGACTGCAGGGATTGTGGACCCAGTACTGCTGAACCTTTTGTTAATTTCCAGTTCTTCAATATCGATAGTCTTTTAAAAGTAGAAGATACGCTGGTAGTTCTTGAAGACAGCCTTGAAAAAGTGATGGCAGGAATAGATACCGGAAATACAGATCTGAATACGATCAGGATGGAATTGGAGAATACTATAGATGTATACGAACAGGTTAAGAACGACATTGAAAACGGGAAGATCAAAATAGATGAGGTGATTGGTCCGAATGGTGAAGGGCCAATATATTTCACAGATTCCTTGACCAATGATTCTTTAACTACATTCCGTTTTCCATTGGACATGAATTATGACACTTGTTCATTTATTGTGAATATTAATGGAAATGAAGATTTAGTGGGTGTGCAGTATTTGCGTGAGATAGATTATGGGAGCTACCAGATAGTGGTAAGGATCTATGAGACAGAAGTTATTGAGTATACTTATGATTCAGCGATAGTAGATTGTAACAAAACAGATTGTATCAGTAATGAGACCACAATCAAGGTATATTTTTAGTCTGGTTTTCTTTGTTGGGGTTCTGACTTTCCCCCTGGTCTATGGCCAGGAGGTGGATCAGGATCAACAGGAGGTAACAGATCCCATGATAGAGGATCTGCCTGATTCTTTAGTTAGTGAGCTTGATCTGGGTGCTTTGGATTCAGTAGATGTTGATGATGGTGCTCCCAGATCCTATAACCGGTTGGAGATCGGCTTTGATTACCTTAAATTGTTGACTTTTCTCTTTCCTGAAGAGACCAAGATGGAGGCTGGGCTCGGATTTATTTCGAAGTTCAACATTGGAATAAATGTAGAGGCCGGTTATGGAGAAAAGACACCAGATGACTTCTATAAAAATGCAGACTACAAGGCGTACGGATATTATGCACGTGCTGGATTGAGTTATTACTATCCGTTCAATCCCACAACGAATTTTATTATTGGAGTAAAGTATGCTATGAGTCAATACCAGGATGAAGCCACTTTCTCTATATTAAGTTCCTTATGGGATGATTTTGAAGACGGTTTTAAGCGTGAAGACCTGGAAGCCAGCTGGGTAGAGTTGATCCTGGCCTCAGAAGCCGCAAAGTGGGGTAATTTATATTTCGGTTTCACCTTCCGTTTGCGGTTTCTGATCCAGGCAGATAATTTCGAGCCCTTTGAGGTATATTTCATCCCTGGTTACGGACGGACTTTTGACAACTTCGTGCCGGCCTTAAACCTGTATGTCAAGTATGTAATTCCCTTCGGCCACGGAAAGGGGGCCGAGCGTTAAGAAATTGTCCGGTGGACAATTTTAGCGAGGAGCCAGCTAGCGAAGCGAGCCGGGGAGTCAAGCGTTAAGAAATTGTCCGGTGGACAATTTTAGCGAGGAGCCAGCTAGCGAAGCGAGCCGGGGAGTCAAGCGTTAAGAAATTGTCCGGTGGACAATTTT
>CBDUBA010000006.1:0-85785 GCA_965365275.1 uncultured Cyclobacteriaceae bacterium
ACATCCTATGAAGAGAATTTTGATTATTTTACGATTGAAAGGTCATCTGATGGGTATAACTATGATGATTATGCTGTAATTTATTCCACTTCCGTATTGTCATCATTGATCAAAAAGTATGAATACACAGATGAAATGCCATTTCCCGGTCTTTCCTATTACCGTCTGAAGGCAACGGACCTGGATGGTTCTTATGAGTATCATGGCGTGGTGAACGCAAATCTGGAGAATATTGATCCTGATATTTTAATATATCCTAATCCCACAATCAAAGATCAAGTCACAGTTTCCTATAATGGAAAGAAAGAATCAATTTACCACATCATAAATATTACTGGAAAAGTAATTGAAAATGGAATCCTATGGCCTGGATTGAATGAGATCATAATCCCTCCATCTATTAATAGCAGCATATACTTTCTCAGGCTTGAGGGAGACGGGGCATCTATTGTGAAAAAATTCATGATCAGGTAAAATATTCATCTCAAAGCAATTAATTCCAGATTCTCCGTGATAAAATGTTTCAGTATTAACCAAAATCCTGTATCTGATCTATTTGGACTAGAGATATTTCTACAGGGGTTTTGAAACTAATCTTGATAATTCCTGAGTATTAGTGGCTTAAGGTTTTTCCAAAACCCTTGCCGATCAGTAACCCAAATGTCCAGGCGTCGTACGTTTTATTTTTCCTTTCATAACTGATTTCCAAAGCGATTCCATAATACTTAGGGAGTGCGAAGGTGACGGCTGCTCCGGCTTTAATAATTGAAAAATTATGCGTCTTTTCGAACTCAATGCCCGGCCCGGCAAATAGGGAAAGATGTTTCACCGGTTCATACACAAAAACAATGGAAGTGATAATGGGGTATTCCCGCTCGATATCGGCATGATGGTCATGCTCTACTGCATAGGATTGCATTTCGAATTCATTCATCAAAGCCAAGCCATAATTATGTTTGATCTTATATTCGTAATTTATTCCCCAGGAAGGAAACAGCATTACGCTATTCTCACCTTCAACAGTCTTGGCTGCTGGTACAAGGGTATTGCCCCACAACAAGGAAATATTGTGCCTTTTACAGGAAATATGTTTTTCTTCTTTGCTGTGGTCGGACGCTTCCTGTGCGGTTACATGTATTGCTATGTTTAATGACAGGAAAATGATAAGAACCAGTTGAAATATTTTCATTGTAAAAAATAGAAACAATAATTATCGGCGAAATTAAACTTTAATAACTAAAAATGGGAGAAATTCATCCAAGAGTAGATGTGATAAAAATATGATTTATATCAATAAATTTTTAATCTAAGTCATGGCTTAAAAAGTGTGCATGAAAGCGATAATTTTATATGGTTATTTTACTCTTTGCCTGGTTCAAAATATAAAAAATCCATTTTTACTTATGTTTATTTAGATCATCTGGTTAAATTGAATATAGAATTCATTCTTTATATGAATTTATCGGGTAGGAGAGGTTCTGTTGTTTCAAATTTGTTCTCGTCTTTTATTTACATACAATATACAAGAGATCATATAAATCAAACATTACACCGCCATGAGAAATTCAATCAAAACTTGCACCTTAACCCTGTTCCTGTTCTTTTTCTCCCTGATTACAGATGCCCAGGTTCATAATTTCGATTCATTATTTAAAAATAATGAATCCTTCAGACAGTATATTCAGTCTACCCCGGATTTCAAAGACCTGTTTTTAAGTGATGAGGTTATGAATATTACCATAGCTTCAGATTTTAAGAACCTGGTCAAGACAAAAGGAAAAGAAGAATACCAACATGCCCTCTTTCAGTATCAAATGAATGATACAATTCTATTGACTAGGGATATCAAAATAAAGGCCCGTGGAAAAAGCAGGAAAAATGTCTGTTTTTTTCCACCTATCCAGCTCAATTTCCCTAAGAAGGAGGTTCAAAGTGAGCAATTAAAACAATTTGACAAAATGAAAATGGTCATGGATTGTAAGCGGGGAGATATATATGAACAATACCTTCTTTCTGAATTCATGGCATATAAAATGTTGAATATTTTAACGGATTACAGCTACAGGGTCCGCCTGATCAGGGTTACATTTATTGATATCAGTGGCAAATTTGATACAGATACTCAATTCGCCTTTATTATCGAAAATAAAAAACAAATGGCTGAGCGCCTGAATACTATTGCGCTGGATGTGAAAAATATCAGGGATCAGTATATAGAAAAGACCACACTGATAAACTCATACCTTTTTCAGTATCTGATTGGAAATACAGATTGGTCAATTCCGGGTGCACACAATATGCATCTGATTAAATCAAAGGATCCAGTCCTGACTGAACCCTATGTAATACCTTTCGATTTTGACCTGGCAGGGATTGTGGATGCCAATTATGCCATGCCCAATACAGCAACAGATATAAGCAGTGTTCGCGAGCGGTATTATATGGGTATTTGCTTACCGGATGATCAGGTAAAAGCCGGATTGCAAGTCTACCTGGAAAGGAAAGATGAGATCTATGCCTTATATCAAAATGCAGATCTTCTCGACCATAAAAACAAGCAAAAGACCATTCAGTATCTGGATGAATTTTATGATATCGTTGAAGATGAAAACAAGTTTTCCAGCCGTATCCTTGAATCCTGTATAAAGTAATGGGCTGCCGTAAAAACCATTGAAAAAGGATACAATGTTTCTTACTTGCGAAAAACAATCCTGAAATATCCGTTTTCAGAATAAATATTATTCTTTTCGATACTGGGAATTAACCTGTCAGGAGTTACAGAACGATAATCCTTCCTGCCAGATCCGGATCAATACTATTCCTGGATGTTGTATACAGAAAAGTTTTTGATTTGTGGTGTATCCAAGGCTTTATGAATGGTCAATCTGATCCTGAGGGTATTCACCGGGTCAAAAACATCAATAAACTTCTGTCCTATAACAGAACCTTCGGAAAGCTGTAGCCATTTGCCATTAACCAATGCCTCTACTTTAAAGGAACGAACCCGTTCCCCTTTTGCAATATCTTCCTGTAATACAATCTGCGAAATGTTACTTGGGACTTCCAATTTAAGCTCTATTTTATATTTATTTCCGTAGGCGGAGGCAACAGGGGAAGAAAATCTTCTTTCAATTTCCACACCCCAGTCTCTAAGGCGTTGTACATCAGGTTCAGGCAAAAGTCCATCCGGACCGGGTGTCAGCCCCATAATGAGGGTGGAATTATGGCCAACCGATTCGTTATATATTTTCATCAGATTCTCGAGTGGATAAATATGTGCTTCATCCCCCGGTTCCCAGAACCATTCATGCCGGCCATTATAACCTCTCAAAGGGGCATCCGACATCGCCGGCATCCAGTATTTTCCCTCAGGATCGCCATGTTTCAGAATATAAAATCTATCCCCCTCCGTGTCACCGGCATGTGAATAGTGGTAGGGAAATGAAGCATAACAGGGATAAGGAACAGTGCCGCTTTCAGATCCGCCCCAGCGAGCCTCAGCGTATTGTTTATTGTGATAAAACAGGCAGTTGGGCTGATATCTTCTCACAATGGGAAGAACATCCGGAGCGCCATTATCTGGATGGTCAGCTCCTCCATCGAACCAGATCTCAAATAGTTCACCATAATTGGTGCAGATCTCCTTAACCATGCCTTCGACCATTTTATTGTATTGTTTCTGGCGATTCACCTTAAAATCGCCGGTTCCGTTCACCTGGAAGTTATGAACACCGTAATATGAATTCCACCTTATGCCCAGGTATATGCCGGGTTTTATTCCATATTTCCTGCACGACTCAACAAAATCCTGGACCAGGTCCCCTTTTCCATCTTTATAATTCAGGGCTTTCATACAATAGGGATTAACTTCGGATTGATACAATGCAAAACCTGTCTCGTGGGTGGCGGTAAGTATAGCAAATTTGAATCCAGCATCTTTAATCGCCCTGATCCATTGATCGGTATCAAGATTTTCGGGGTTAAAGATCTGGTAATCGTTTATGGGATTTATCCGGTTTTCTGCCTGTCTGTATTTCTTATTATCAAAAACATGCAGGTCATAGTGGAATACAGCGCCCAACTCGGCCTTCTGCCAAGCCAATTGGTTCCTGTTTGGCAGCGGGTATTTTGGATTTTTAATCGGGATCAGAATATTATATGATTCATTTCCTTTTCTTGCGGCAAGAGACAATACCCGGGCTTCTCCTTCTTCATAATATACAAAAGGACGTTCGATACGGTCGGCTGTATGATATGAACCATCTTCCAGCCTGATTTTTTTAGGCATCATCCAGTAATCAGCCGCCTTTTCCCACTTAACTCCGTCAACAGATGTGATCATCCCGATAAACCCTCCTTCTTCATTTGAATGGAATATGCCATAAAGCCGGCCTCTGCCTTCATCATACCATACTGATACATCTTCCGTATCGATATAGTCAATGACCGGTTCAGGTAAAATTTTAAAAGGACCATCCGGATGCTCGGAAACGGCGATCGCCTGGTTTCTTATAAAACGTTCTTCATTTGGCTTGTCTCCTTTTACTATAAGATAATATCTGCCATCTTTACCCTGGTCAATAGCAGGATTAACAGTTAATGTAGTAATAGGTCCGGAAGGTTCAATTAAGGGTGTATCCTTCCTTTCCCAGGGACCATCAAGGTTTTCTGAAACAGCCACGCCTGTTCTTTGATTAGGGCGCAAGATTTTCCAGTATTGATGGTTATAACCAGTACGGGCAGTTTCGACCATATCTTCTTCAGTATAGTTGGCTTCACCCATATTGGTTGAAATATAATAGAGGTAATATTTGCCTTCAAAGTATTTGATCTTTGGATTATGTGCAGTAATGGCATCCCAGTAGCCTTTTCCTCTACCCTTTAAGACTGTATTTTTATATTTCCATGGGCCATAGGGTGTATTTGATACTGCATGGGCAATCTCTGAGTGTGTAAGCCATCCCAAAAAAGTGAAATTCTTTTTCCACCTGGCATAGAACATATGGTATTTGCTATCTTTTCCTTTGACTATTGAAGCACCCCAGTTAAAATAACCATCCGTTTTAAAAAAATTGTCTTCCTTCACCGGTTGCAGCCTGTCTCTTAAAAAGAAATTATCCGAATTGTCTTGTGCAAAAGAGTCAATCGTAAACAGGAAAATCAGAGATAGAAAAATACAGTTTTTAATCATAGAGTATATATTATTAGATTATTTCAATCGGATCAGAAAAATTTTGTGATTTACTTTTGACTCCTAAATTTAATTCGATATTGATTTTTTAAAAAGTTTCCGGTTATTTTTCAATTTAGTTATAAAAAAGGCTGTCCGATCTTAATCAAGGACAGCCTGGTGATTAGGGTGAGTTGTTTGTGGTTTAGTAATGTCCATTATATCGTCTGAAAGTGGCAAGATAGTAACCCTCTTCTTTTTCTTCCGGACAAAGCTTGAAAAGAAAAGGGGTGAGATTTTCGATCTTTACTTGTAGTTCTGTATGATTGGAATCGATTATCCGGGTTTGAATGGAACATTGATTTATCTTATTCCCAAAATAACTATCCGGATTTTCCCCCCACTTTGATGTGGAGTACCAGGCATCCGAACCGTTAATCAAGCATATTGTATGATAATCATAAACTCGCATTCTAATATCAAGGATATTCCCGGATAACTCTATGGATTCATCGCCAAAAACATGGGTGATCTCTGTAGCTACCCAGGTGCCTGAAAAATCCATTTTTGTATCTGCAGCTCCTGTTACATTGGTATAATCAGGCTTTTGTATATCACTCTCGCAGGAGAACAACATTAAGCAAATAAATGCCAGGGTCAAGGTTAGAGGGATTGAGTTTTTCATGATCGTACTGTTTAAGGTTACTTCATTTATTTGATTCAGTATTCGATAAACAGCATGCTGTAGCAATAAAAAACAATCGATTGTCAGTTAATTAAGTATTATACACTAAAGACTTCCAATGTCATGCCAAACTTTATAAATACTTGTAATACAGATATTTATGTCAAATCTTGTAATTAAAATGTCCATTGTTTCGACAACTTTTTTTGATTTTGTCACATTCCTGAACATGAAATTCACAGATTATGTTTCTTTTTGGGCATCAACATGTAATATGACCTCATTTTGTTCATTTTCGAACACATTATCAGGTTAAAAAAGGATTAAATTTTTTTAATAATGATAAATGCAAACAAAAGGATCTTAATCTTAATTCTTTAATTTTTTTCCCATTTGATTGAGTTTATACAATAAGCTTTCGATGGTTGATAATTTTAGATCCTAACAATCAGGTTTTAATACACTATAGTTTACATCCTGTCGTTTTATGATTTGAAAACACTAAAAAGACCAACTATGTATATTTTTAATCGTATCGCAAGATACCTGTCTTTTTTTATTGTGGCAGGTATTATCAGTTATTCAGCTTTGGCCCAGGTCGAGGTCAAATGGGAAAAGGAATTAACATCAGATATATTATGGCAGGAAGTTACCGCCTTGGGAAACCTGATAGTGAGTTCAGGAAATCAGCTTGCCGGAATAGATACAGAAACCGGAGCTGTAATCTGGAGTAAACCGGAATTGGCCGGCTTGAATCGTGTCGCCTACAATGAGATACCCAGAAGCCCGTTTTTTGCGGTGGACCTTGGGAAGAGCATTCTTGTAATGGATCAGTTTTCCGGGGATATGGTATTTGATTCCCAAAAGGCAGGCATAGGCACTATTGAAGATTACTTCCTTTTATATAATTCGGATGCCATCCTGGTTTCTGGAGAAAGCCCGGGAGGGGAACCGGTCATGGTTTCAGTGAAAATGTCCGATGGTAGTATTTCCTGGAGCATGAATGAGGAATTTGGAAGAATAATTTCGGTTACAGAGTTAGGAAGCAAAGAGCTTTTAATTGTTACTCTCTTTAATAATTACAAAATAAATGCAGAAAATGGGGATATAATCTGGAATGAGGAGAATTCAGCAGAGGCGGAACAGATGAAGAACATGGGTGCTCTGGGGGACCTGATGAAAACAATGGCGGAGAATATGGTGGAAGATGTGGATATAGATCTTCGTTTCTACAGGCCCGAAGGAGGTGATGTATTCTATCTGGGATCCCAGCAGGAATCCCAATCAGGTTTTACATCATCAAGTGGAGGCAGTACCGTAAGCTATGATAATGTATATATTGCCTATAACATATCGGATGGAAAAAGGGTATGGAATAAACCGCTGGAGGTGAAAGGTAAACTTGGGCAGGTTGCTTTCCTTGACAACGGTATCCTTGTTCTTCCGGATGATGGTAACAGGACAAAGATCAATCTCTTTGATTATAACACCCAGGAAGGGAAATGGGGTAAAAAGGGTAAAGGTATACCCATAAAAGGAGGTATATATGATTACCTCGATGCCGGTGATGGCATTCTTCTGGTTTCTCAAACCTCCAGCAACAATTTCCTGAATTACCTGGATCCTAATGCTGGACTTATAACTTTTGAAAAGCCTGTAAAGGTTGATGGGTATGTCGTAGGAATTGTTCCCTTGTCGAGTGGCATTCTTTACATCACGACAGAATCCATGAATATTCTGGATCCTAAATCAGGGACATTAAAATGGTCAAAAAGCATTCAGACCACACCACAATTAACAGCCCAGCATGGTGGTAAGATCTATGCTTTTGATACCAAATCAAGAACATTGAAGGTAGTTGATGAACAGACAGAAAAAGCTAGTGAATTATCTGATTTCGAGTTGAAATTCATGGGTGGAGAATCACCAAGGAATCTGGAAATACTGGATGATGGCATTTTCTTACATTCGGATCAGAACGTTGCTAAATTTGGTTTTGACGGTACCGTAAAATTCCAGGAATACTATCCGGCACCCAAGGAACCAGGTTGGAAGCGTGCTTTACTATATGCTGAGGCCATCAGGGGCGCTTACATAGGGGCAACATCCTACTATGTTTCCGGTGTCATGGCCGCTGTGGAAGACGATGTGCGGCAGGAAGATGCCCTCGCCGGCGAAGTTGTCAATGAAATAGGTAATGCATACGGGGAATTGGGCGACCAGGCATCGGGTTATGCAGTTCAGGCATTTAAAATGGCGAATACGAGGCTCAAAGCAACGCAAAGCGGAAGGGATTTCATGTTCATCATGTCGAAGCAACCGAATGGGATAGAATTGCTGAAAGTCAGCAAGACCAGCGGTAAGGTAGACGGCAGGATCAATCTTGGCAAAGACAGAGAGCCCATTTACGCGGTGGACGACATCACCGGGCAGGTATATTACCGCTCTGATGATAACAAGATGACCTCTTATAAAGCGAACTAAGAAAGGTGTATACCTCCCGCTTCGGCGGGAATGGGATCATTTTTGTGTTATAAATATGTATCTCGAGCCCGGATTTTCGAATCCGGGCTTTTTTTTAATAGATTCTGATCGTGAGTTAGGATTAAAAAGGATCTTTAGCGGAAGTTTCCTTGGCCAAGGTTTCCAAAATGAAATGAAATATATTCATAATTAATGCCATTAATTTCTATGACTAAGGCGTTTTCAGACAATAATCGGATAACTATATCTTGATCCATCCATCCTGACGGACCGTATGAAGCCATAGCAGATTCCAGATTAAGAATAGTCTTCCCCTCTTTTTCATTGACATCCCAGGTGTATACACTGATCCCGTTTTCAGAACAACTAAATGAAAAGGATTTATCTATATTGAATGTCAGGATCTCCGACTTTTCACATTCATTCCATTTTTCAATGGGGATGCTGGAATTATCGAGGTCGTATATGTCAATAAGCCTCCATTGTTTAATAAGGTTATCAGTCAATAGTATTTCTGCATTATTTCCCCATTCTGTTTCATATGGAGATGGTTTTATAGCTTCGGTACTATCAACATCGCAGGAGAAAGATCCCAGAGTAATAATGAGTGCTGTGATACAGATGCTTAAGAATTTGTTTGTGGTTTGCATTGTTTTTAATGTCTAGGTCTCCTAGATACATATGGCTCATAAATCATGCCATAATTTAAGTCAGGCATTCATCCGCCGGGGAGGAAGTATTTATTATTTATTGTTTCATAGTTGATCTATGCCAATGAAGTACGTCGTGCAATCAAACACATTTTCAGAGGATCAATCCTGCGAGGCATCAAATGTAATACTTGCTAAAACCTTTGCATACTTCAACAGGAACTAAGCATAAGGCAGTAAGTGGATATTATATGGCTTTAAGAAATTTTCACGAATAAAGTATTTAGCAAATAATGACTAATTATCGTATCTTAGGAAATTCATGAATATACCTGAGGAACATAGTTTCGATTCTGCAGTCATGCTGGAATCCATGGCGGAAAGTGTATTGATCACCGATACAAAACTCCAGTATCCCGGGCCTCATATAATCTTTGTAAATGCTGCTTTTGAGAAAATGACAGGCTGGAACAGAAATGAGATAATTGGGAAAAGTCCCCGAATCCTGCAAGGACCAGATACTGATTATACAATCTTCAATGATATGCAGGAAACCCTTGAGGCAGGCAAAGTATGGAGTGGTAAAACTTTAAATTATCGAAAAGACGGATCAGAGTTTTATATGCAATGGTCCATCGTCCCAGTTAAAGATGATCAGGGGGAAATAATACAATATCTGGCTGTCCAGAAGGATGTTACTCAATTTGTGTATACGGAAAAAAAGCTCCAGGAATCAATGGAGTTTGAAAAGCTTAGAACGATAGAAATTGAAAAGACAAACAAAAAGCTGAATAGATTAGTTGCACAACAGAAAAAAACTCTTGACCTCTTCAAGAAATATGTTCCTGAACCAGTTGTCAAAAAGGCCTTGAAACAAGACGAGGAAGAGATCAGGAATGGAGAATTGCTGGATGCCGCCCTGCTTTTCTGTGATATACGGAGTTTTACGCCTATAGCTGAGCGCTTATCCCCAAATCAGGTGGTTCATATGCTGAATACCTATTATTCTTTCATGTCTGATGTGATCAAAAAACATAACGGAGTCATAAATCAATTTGTAGGTGATGAAATATTCGTTTCCTTTGGTGCCCCGGTTCCGGTACCGGATCCTGAGATATCTTCGGTAAAATGTGCTCTGGAAATGATCGATAAGCTTGTTGAGATCAGTTGGAGTTTGAACGATATCCTTACAGGAAATCTGGCAATAGGTGTCGGGATCCATTATGGATCTATAGTGGCAGGTAACCTTGGATCCGACGACAGACTATCTTATTCCATTACTGGAGATGCTGTCAATGCAGCAAAAAGAATTGAATCAATGACCAAAAAAATTAAAAATGCCATTTTGATCAGTGAACCGATATACCAAAAAACACATGATATCATTTCAACAAAGCGCTGGGGGAGGGTTGCGATCAAAGGTAAAAGAGAAAAGATCAGAATCTATCAAGTCCGTGGATTACTTTAATTCCTGCAATAATCCATTACCCAAACCAATATTAGAAATCTAAAAATCCGATTCTTATTTTAACCAAAGAATACCTATTCAGGGAATCTTATTCCTGATTGATCTCAAACATGTATTCACCCGCCGGTACCCGCATTTTTACAAAACCATTCCCCTGTTCAAGAATTTCTAATTCATCTGTTTGATCAATTGCTTTGTCGGCAATTCTGATCTTTGATATGGACTCAGGGAAGGTAAGTTCTGCCCAAGTATTTTCAGGGATGCTTAATTCGTAATCTATCTTTCCTTCATCTTTCTTCCAATGTGTCTTTATCCAGCCAAAACCTGTTTTGTGCCCGGACCTAAGATAGGTCAATTCTTCAGGGAATTGAGGATTGAGTCTAATTTCCTTAAAACCTGGTTTCTTCACCACGGGATTAATACCTGCCAGGCCATAATAGAGATAATCGCCAATACTTCCGAACATGATATGATTCCGGGATTGGGATCCGTCCCAGTTCTGCCACATGGTCGTTGCACCCTGCTCAATCCAGTTCCCAAAAGAAGGAAAATCTTTCTGATCAGTCATTTTATATAATATGTCTTTCCTGTCAAACTCTATCAACACATCAATCATCTTTCTTAGACCTACCACACCGCAATCAAAATGGTAATCCCTCCGTTCAATTTCAAGAAGTAAGTTCTCAAAAACAGGTTTTTTCAATTGACCCGGCACCATTCCACAAGCCAGTGCCAGTGCCATTTGTGTTTGACCACCATTGCCATAAATATCTTTACCTGCATCGAAGTATTTTTCATGAAATGAATCTGCAATATTAACCTGCAGCTGACCATATCTGTTCATATCCGCCTCCAGTCCAAGTATCTCTGCTATATTTTTCATAATACCGGCAAACCATCCAAAATAGGCACTGGAGATATAACCGCCTTCTGTATGTGTTATAATGGATTTATGATCGTCAATACCAAAATCAAGGAGATAATTCTCAGCTACGTTTTCCAGGTGTGTCATATATTCGGACATAAGAGGATAGTAGGTTTTTAAGATCTCAATATTTCCTGTATGAATATACAGTGACCAGGGTATAACAACAGCAGATCCTTCCCAATGGGGGCCATAACCATAGGGTCTTTTAGCCGGATCCTTTCCGTATTCATATCCCCATCCGCTGGTAGGAATGATGCCTGGCAGGTCCCCGTCTGGCCTTTGTTCATCCAGATGATCATCCATCCATTTCAGGTAAGCCGTAACGGCGTCATAATTAAACAGGCCGGTACCGACAACCAGCTGGCCATCTCCGGTCCACGCCATTTTCTCCCGGTGCGGACAATCTTCCGGATAACCGTGAAAATTCCCCAAATAGGACCATTTAATATTCTCATGTATCTTGTTAAACAAGGTATTTGAACATTCAAAATAACCCACTTCTTCAAAGTCTGTGTGGATCATATAGGCTTCGATATTTTCGGGCTTTAATTTGCCTGAGATTCCGCTTACTTCTACATATTGAAAGCCGAAATAGACAAATCTTGGTTCATATTCCTGGTTTTCAGAACCATCCGACACATATCTGGTGGTTTGTGTTTCTCCGGTAAAAATGAATCTTTGAAGCTCTTTGATATCAAGTTTTCCATCATCATAAATGCGCTCACCGTACCTTAGAATTATTTCCTTAGCCTCCGCCTCATTTAACCGGATCCTGGCCCAACCCGAAATGTTTTGACCAAAATCTACAAGAAATACACCTTCTTCAGGCTCATTGATCGATACGGGATGAATTTTTTTCACTTTTCTGATAGGTGGCATGACTTGCCTCGATAATATTCCTTGTGGTCCCTGACCGGTGATCACCGGATCCCAGTCTGAGTCATCATAGCCGGGTTCACTCCAACCATTAATATTTTCTCTTGCATCATAGGTTTCCCCATTCCTGATCTGATCGAAAATTATAGGTCCAGTAGAAAACTTCCAGGACTCATCTGTCTTAATGATCGTCTTCCTCCCGTTAACATATTCGATACGGATCTCGCATATAAATGCCGGTGGACCTCGCCAGGGAGCATGGTCAAAATCCCATGCTGATTCGGTGTCCACGTTATAAAACCCATTCCCGACAATGCCACCAGCAGTGTTCCGTCCTGGTACCAGTAAGTCTTTTACATCAAATACCTGGTATTTTACTCTTTTATCATACCGGGTAAAGGCTGGATCCAGCACATGGTCGCCCACCTTGGATCCATTTATGTAGAACTCAAAGTAACCTACACCAGTCACCTTTGCGTAGGCAGCCCGTATATCTTTTGTAATATCAAATTCCTTTCGAAAATATGGGGCCGCCATGGTAGTATCGAAATCCTGAGTTCTTGTCCCGGCAGTTATCCAGGAAGCCCGCCATTCTTCTTCCGAAAAAGGTGTTTCAATCCGGGTATCGGTAGCACAGGACAATAGGATTGTGGTCAATGCAAATAATAAGAAATTTTTCATAGGAACTGAAAATTCTGGAAAAACTGGATAAAATAGGAGTACTCTATCGGTAGATCCAATAAAAATTAAATATATAAAAATCCCCTTATTCTGCTGAATTTCCAGTGTACTTTTTCGTATATCTAAAACCCGGGTCTTTCTTGATTTGCGTCGTTTAGTAAACAGATTTTATTAAACAAACTTGGATCTTAGATCCGTTCATGTTAAAGACTAACCACTGTGATAAATACTAAAACCTCCTGGTATAGCCTGCGAATATGAGATAATCCGCCAGGCCGCCACTTGTGAAAAAATCCAATGAAGCATCATAATTACTGGTCTTAACATTTCTGTGCAGTGCAACAGGAACGGAAAAATTTATGGTGTTCTTAATATTGCTCCATACAATACCAGGTTCAAAGTAGACAATATTACCTGGCCGGCGGAATCCATCACTATCACCGATAAAATCGTTGACAGGCATTCCGTCAATACGGGCTCCCAGACTGAATACAAATTGCGAAACGGCAGCATTAAGCCCTAATCTGAAATTATACTGATCGGCAACAGAAGCATAGGTTAAATTATTTACCTGTGGGGGGAATCGATAAAAAGGTTGGACCGATCCATTCATATTTCTCGGGTTGATCAGATAAAATCCCGAAGCATAGATACTCAAAATCTCCTGAATTTGCTGTATCCAGTAAGTTTCCAGGATTATACCCCATCCACCATCGCCCGGAAGCAGGGCAAAATCAAGATCTCTCAATTCAGTTGTGCCATTTGCAAGGAAATACGTATCCTGAAGATCCGTTTTCCCGGTTGGGAATTTGATCCCGAGGCCCAATGCAACATTTCCCTTCGTCTGTTTCAGAGGATCGATGAGCCAGTAGTTGGCCGATAAACGAATATCGCCCAACCGGATCCCGTCCGTTGAGATGGTGTGTCGGATAAGATCATCGTGTCGGAAACTCTCCTCAATAATGATTAAAGGTAAATTTAATACAAGGCTCCAACGATGGTTGATGCTGTACCTCCCAAAGAGATCAATTGTATGTCCATGCATGATGGGTTGAGATTCTGTATCCATAACCGGATCCCTCCATACAGTGTCTCCCACAAAATATTTGTCGGATTGCAGATACCGGTAGGATACGCCTACTTCCCATTGTCCATCCACCAGGTAGGAAAGATTTTGAGTACCCAGGTTTGGGGGAATGTGCTTGGCTGGGATACAACCCTGAGCCCTAAGTTCGTAAGTGCAGGCATGAATAAGTAGGGCTGTAAATATAATTCCGGTTGAAAACTTGAGAGTTATTGATTTTCCCTTATTTTTCATAATTGCAGTTTTTACCAAATTGAAATATAAGAAATGTGGCTTAAAAAACAAATAATTATTTTTTGATATAATCTCGACATATTGATTGGACATTTATTGCAATTTTAAAATATTTACTAAGCAAAATAGGTTCTTACCCAACACCCTATTGAAAATAGGTTTATAAAGAAGTATCTTTAAAAATTATGTCAAATTCTATTCGTCAGCTTGCTGCCATTATGTTTACGGATATTGTCGGTTATACGAAACTTATGGGCGATGATGAAGAAAAAGGATTTGATGTACTCAATAAAAACCGGTCCATACAAAAGCCTGTCATTGAAAGATACAATGGAATCCTTCATAAAGAGCTTGGTGACGGCGTTCTGGCATCTTTCAAGACAGCCACTGATGCGGTTCAATGCAGCCTTGAAATTCAATCCATATGTAAAGCAGAAAAAGATCTCAGGATACGAATAGGCATCCATTTAGGGGAGGTTTTATTCGATCAGAACGATGTTTTTGGGGATGGTGTAAATATTGCCTCACGCATTCAGGAAAAAGCACCCCCGGGGAGCATATATATTTCTGAACCGGTTTTCAGGAATATTCAGAACAAAAAAGGCATCGGAGCTTATTTTGTAAAGGAGGAATTTCTGAAGAATGTTAAATTCCCGGTGAGTATTTATGAGCTTAACAAAAGAGGTAGCCAACCAACCGCTTTATCACATACCCAGAAATCCATTGCTGTCCTTCCCTTTGTGAATATGAGTACAGATCCCGAACAGGAATTTTTCTGTGATGGGATATCAGAAGAGATCATAAATACGATCGTCCAGTTTCCGGATATAAAAGTCTCAGCCCGTACTTCCTCCTTTTCATTTAAGGGGAAAAAAGAAGATCTGAAAAGTATAGGGCAAAAACTTGGCGTAAGCAATATATTGGAGGGCAGTGTCCGGAAATCCGGCAATCGTGTAAGGATCACTGCCCAATTGCTTGAGGCATCGACCGGATTTCATTTATGGTCCAAAAAATACGATCGGGAACTGGATGATGTTTTTGCCATCCAGGATGAGATTGCCCTTGAAATCGCTAACCAGTTAAAACTAACACTATCAGCGACCCAGGATGCGCCTTACACCAGGAATCAAACCCAGAATTTCGAGGCGTACCAGCAGTATTTCAAAGGAAGATCGATTTATTTCAGGAGGGGGCCAGATATAAAGGACGCCATTGCCTGCTTTGAAAATGCACTTGACATTGATCCCCAATATGCATTGGCTCATTCCGGGCTTGCTGACAGCTATATTATGTTTGGTTTCTGGGGGATCATGGCTCCCAAAGATTGTTGGACGCATGCTTTGATTGCTGCCGAAAAGGCCAGCCAGTTGGATCCGGATTCAAGTGAGGTTTGCACAACCCGGGGGATGATCGCCTTGCTTTACCACAGAGATTATACAAAAGCAGAATTATTATTTCAACAAGCAATAAACCTGAACCCGACCAATACTCAGGCCAGGGTTTGGTATGGGCTATTTTATCTTCTGACCATTAAGGATGATATAGAAAAAAGTCTGGAGCAATGCAAACTTGCAACAGAGTATGATCCATTATCTTCCTATGCTTTCAGTGCTTATGCATGGGCTTTGATCATTGCCAAAGATATGGATTCAGCGAACCGCTTTGCAAAAGCTGCATTAAAATTAGGTCAAAACGGACTTTTTGCCCACAGTACAATGGGATATTGTTATTTATTGTCTAATAACCTGGAAGGAGCCCTAAAAGAATTCAAAATTTGTTATAAACTTTCAAGTCGTAACGTTATGGGTCTGTTTTTACTGTATCGGGTTTATAATAAGATGAACCAGTCGGAGCATTCATCAAAAATCACTAAAGCATTGGAAAAAGAATTAATGAACGTGTTTTTAATGCCAACAGCCACTGCTATTGCTTCTGCTTATCTTGGGAAAGATGAACTGGCCATTAAGGCTTTAAAAATTGCTGCAGATACCCATGATCCTTCTTTTCCTTTACAAATAGGGCTTTATCTCTTAGAATCCAGGGCACTTACCCAGTTGAATAAGTTTAAAAAAATACTTACTGATGCTGGAATACCACCTAATGATAATTGGAATAAAAAAGATTGACTCAATTTGCCGTAAACAGAAACTCACCTGAAATTAATAATTTATTCCTATATCGAATTACTATTGATTAAGACCTTCTATTGAATTATATTTAGAGTTATGTCCAATCCAAAGAGAAAGCTTGCTGCCATTATGTTTACCGATATTGTGGGGTATACCAAACTAATGGGACAGGATGAAGATAAAGGATTCTCAATACTGCAGAGAAACGAATCCCTGCAAAAACCCATCATACAAAAGTATCACGGACAATGCCTTAAAGAAATGGGAGATGGACTTCTGGCTTCATTCGATACGGCCACTGACGCAGTTTTATGTGGAAGGGAAATACTCCAAAATTGCAGGGATGAAACAGAATTGAATTTAAGAATTGGTATCCATTTGGGTGAAGTGGTATTTAAGGAAAACGATGTTTTTGGTGATGGCGTCAACATCGCCTCACGCCTTCAGGAGAAGGCTCCATCAGGAGCAATATACTTCTCCGAGGCTGTATTTCGAAATATTCAAAATAAAAAAGGTGTCACCGCCACTTTTATAGGAGAGGAAAAGCTTAAGAATGTTAATTTTCCAATTCGGATCTATGAATTAAATATAGGGCATGGGCAGATTAAAAACCCGTCAAATAAAAGTGTCGAAAAGTCCATCGCAGTATTACCCTTTGTGAATATGAGCGGCGATCCGGAGCAGGAATATTTCTGCGATGGAATATCAGAGGAAATTATCAATGCCATAGTGCAATATCCTAACCTGAAGGTTTCAGCACGAACATCCTCTTTCAGTTTTAAAGGTAAAAATGAGGATCTGAGAATTATCGGGCAGAAATTAAGTGTCAGCAATGTTCTGGAAGGAAGTGTTCGTAAGTCCGGAGATCATGTAAGGGTTACTGCCCAGCTACTGGAAGCTTCTACTGGTTTTCACCTTTGGTCCAAAAAGTATGATAGAAAACTGGAGAATATTTTTGCTATTCAGGATGAAATAGCCTTGGAAATAGCGGATCAATTGATGGCAACTTTATCCGACAAAGAAGAAACGCCAAAAATTAGGAGCCATACACATGATCTTGAAGCATATCAGCTCTATTTTAAAGGAAGATCGCTCTATTATCAGCGTGGGCCAACTATTTTGGAAGGACTTGAATGCTTCAAGCAAGCCATTAATATTGATCCAAATTACGCACTGGCTTACTCAGGATTGGCGGATTCCCATGTTATGTTATCCCTGTGGGGGTATATATCCCCGGAAGAGTGTTGGTCGGCCGCTATACCCGCTTCTGAGAAGGCGATCCTTTTAGATCCGGAATTAAGTGAAACCTGCCACACCAGAGCCATTATAGCCTTATTGTACGAAAGGGATTACAAATTGGCGCAAAATCTATTTTTAAAAGCGCTTAAATTGAATCCAACCAATACCCAGGCCAGAGTCTGGTATGGACTTTTTTATCATTTGTACATTCACAATCATAAGGAACCCGGGCTTAATCAATGTGAAATTGCACTGGCAAATGATCCGTTATCCGGATATGCACATAACAGTATGGCTTTTGCCTGTCTTTATACGAATCATATGAAAAGAGCAGAAGAGGAATCAAGGATAGCTTCAAAACTTGAACCTGATTCTTTATACACACATAGTGTTATTGCCCAGATTAAGATGATAAATGGTGATATGGATGAAGCTCTGAAGGAAGCAAAGATATGTAACAAGATGTCAAGCAAAGGGCCGCTTTTCTTACTATTTATTATTTATATTTATCAAAACACAGGCAAACCGGATCTGGCAATGGAATCTTTTCATAGAATACAACAGATTATGGAAAACGGTAACATCACACCTTTGTATGCTTCCATAGCTGCTGCCTATCTGGGAAATTCAGAATATGCATTGAAACAGTTGAAAAATGCCGTAGAAACCTATGACACGATATTCCCACTTGGAATAAGTCTGGTTAATCGAATACAAACAATTTCTCAGCTGCCCGGATTTATTGATGTAATTAAGAATGCCGGTGTACCTGTAAATCAGGAATGGTTGAAGAAAAGCTGAAAATAAAAAAATCCGTCGCATTTTGTGTATTTGGAATTCCTGTTTTTAATCATTAACTTGAAAGATTGTACGTAGAGAAAGATTTAGCAAATAGGTACTATGCGTTCTTTTCGCTACAATTGATAAAAAACCACAACTTTAATTTATTACGCAAAAACCAAAAATTACAACCATGAAAAATTATGATGCAACTATTGAGGTTGAACAGTTGAATGGTCAATCACTCGAAAACTTCCAGGCAGTCTTCGGAGGTTCCCTGGTAAGCGGTAAAGACTCGGATTTCGATGAAGTCCGTCAACTCTGGAACAAAATGATCGATAAGAAACCTGGATTGATCGCCCGATGTACTGGTGTGCATGATGTCATCCAGGCTGTCAATTTTGCAAGGAATAACAATCTGAAAGTAGCCGTCCGGGGTGCCGGACATAACGTGGCCGGGAATGCCTCTATTGATAATGGCCTGATGATTGACCTGTCAAATATGCGTACAGTGATGGTCGATCCAAAAAAGAAGACCGCTGTTGTCCAGGGTGGCGCCAACTGGGGCGATGTCGACCGTGAAACCCAGGCCTTTAATTTGGTGTGTGCCGGTGGAGTGGTTTCTGATACGGGGGTAGGAGGATTAACCCTCGGAGGCGGATTAAGCTGGTTCAGAAGAAAGGCCGGCATGAGTATTGATAACCTGATAGGTGCGGATATCGTACTGGCCGATGGTTCTTTTGTTCATGCATCAGATTCTGAGAATCAGGATCTGTTCTGGGCCCTGAAAGGCGGAGGTGGAAATTTCGGGATTGTCACGTCTTTTCATTTCAAATTATTAGAACTGGGGCCTGAGGTGATGATGGTAGCTTGCCTTTATCCACGTTCTGAAGCCCAGAAAGCAATGGAATTCTGGATCGATTTCACACGGAATATTCCTGATGAGGTCACCAGTGATTGTATACACTGGGCTATCCCGGAACATCCGGCTTTCCCACCCGAACTTCAGGGTCAGCGGGTTACAGGACTTGCTGCCATGTATTTTGGATCACCTCAGGAAGGAGAAAAGTTGCTTCAACCATTGAGAGAAGTTGCTACCCCTCTGCTTGATCTGAGTGGGATCATACCTTTTACAGCAGTTAATAAAATGTTCGATCCGTTTCTGATAAAAGGGACATTGAATAGTTACTGGAAATCACTGTATGTTGAGGATATCAATGAAGAACTGATGAATCTTCTGGTCGACAGGGCAAACCAGGCACCAACCAATCAGTGCCTTTTATCCATTCGGAATCTGCAAGGAGCTATCTCCAGGGTTCCCGAGGACGCGACCGCTTTTGGAGATCGCAGTAGCAGGTTTCTCGTAAGTATTGACACCATGTGGGAAAATGATGCAGATAATGAAAAATGTGTGAAATATACAAGGGAGTTTTTTGATGAGGTGCATAATTATTCGAATGGTCAGGTTTATTTTAATTTTAACAGCGATATGAGTGGCTCTGACGATCTCGCAGGAGATTCTTTCGGATCAAATTATCAGAAACTGCGGGATATTAAGACGAAATATGATCCGGATAATTTCTTCAGAGTCAATGCGAATATCAAGCCAGGCAACGGATCGCAGGGTTAAAATTATCCTGAATCAGGGGATACACTTATTTGTAGGAATTTGATAAAATGAGTGACCCAACTTAAAGCCTATGCATTTACATTCAGATTTATCCCTGTACCATAAACCCATCGGGAACTTTTTAAATTCCCTGGAGTCTATCGATTGGGAAGAATTCAAGTTATCTGATGAGCAGATTCAACACTTTGAGGAACTTGGTTTTGTGTCAGGGATAAAACTTCTGGATGATGCACAGGTTGAACAACTTAGAATCGAGTTGATTGAAATCATGGATCCTCAGCATCCGAAACATCACCTTTTATATGAATTTCACAGCAATGAATCTGAAGATCCGGACCGTATTGTTTTTCATTCTCTGGGTCATTGGCGGATGACGCCTGGATTTCATGACGTTTTATGGAATCCGGCATTCGGTGTAGTAGCCAGCCAGTTGCTGGGAGGCAGATCAGTCAGGTTTTGGCATGATCAACTCTTCCTGAAACCGGCAAAGCATGGAGGAGTGGTCGCATGGCACCAGGACTATTCATACTGGACCCGGACTCATCCGATGCAGCACCTCACGGCATGGGTAGGTCTTGATGATGCAACCATTGAAAACGGTTGTTTGTATTATGTGCCAGGAAGTCACAAGTGGGGATTGCTGGAAAAACCATCTTTGACTGGTGAAATGATCGGGTTAACTAAATTTCTGACAAATGAACAGGTCAAAGCATTGGATAATGCAATTCCTGTTAAAATGAATAAGGGTTATGCTTCTTTTCATCATCCCTTGTTGGTTCATGGTTCTTTTGAGAATAATTCTGGTAATCCCAGAAGGGCATTTGTTTTGAATGTATTTGCTGATGGGACCTGTTCTGACACAAATGATCCGCTTCTGGTCGGAGTTCCCCCAATTTCAAAGGGAAATACACTGGAAGGCCGGTTTTTCCCTTTATTGTACGATGCTTCAATATAAATTGAACAAATGCCAATTTCCGGTTTATGATCTGAGAAAAAAAATCATTGCCTTATCCATTATATAAAGAATCTGTCAGGCAATGAAAATATTATTGATTATTTTAAGAGGTGTAATCAGATTATATTTTTATGAAGACCCTGCAGATTCTTTTAGCTTTCATACTTGCTGCTTCCTGTAACCCTCCGGTAGAGACAACCAATATGGATTCATGGTCACATTTTTCCATAGATGATGACCTGCCTGGTGAGAAATGGGGAACAGGTGGTCCGACATTGGCGGATTATGATGGAGACGGCGACCTCGACCTAGCCCTTTCGCGTAGATCGGTACAGTCGGCATACTGGTATGAATACAAAAATGATTCTACCTGGATACGCCATCTGATCGGTTCGCATATCGGCCTGGATAATACCCTTGGGACCACCGCTGTGGATATTGACCAGGATGGATGGAAAGATATCGTATTTGGGCATGTATGGTTCAAAAATCCCGGGAACCTGAAGGAAAACCCTGATACGGCCTGGGAACCTGTGGATTATCCCAGCCGCGGGCATGACATCATAACGGTGGATGTGGATGGGAATGGTATCGATGATTTTATGATTTATGATGGAAAGAGATTATCCTGGTTCGATATTAGCAATGACCTGGTAGAGATCATCATTTCTGATGGATATGACGACCACGGCGGCCTTGCCCCAAAGGGAGTTGGTGATTTTGACCAGGATGGGGATGTCGATGCGATTATTCCAGGTTATTGGTTTGAAAATCCGGGTAAGGGCAGGGGAAACTGGGAGATTCACTTATGGCCATTTACCCCGGTTCCAAAAGCATCATATGGTAGAAGTACAAGATCCTGGGTGGAAGATCTGGATAAGGACGGAGATCAGGATATTGTATACAGCCATTGTGATACTGGTCTGGGTCATGTATACTGGGTAGAAAATACCGGAAAAGGTCAAACATGGATCAGCCATCAGTTACCCGATCCTCCAACACTTGATGGGGACGTGGAAGGAACTGGTTCATTTCATTCTCTTGGTTTGGCTGACTTTGACCTGGATGGAGACCTGGATATATTTGCCGGCGAACAGGAAGATCCGGATACCTATATGGAAGCCGACGGATTGCTGGCGATGAAGCCTGTAGGTTTGAAGGAACGTGGCGTGATCTGGGAAAACGATGGTGGTTCCCCACCCGGCTTCAAGCCTGTAGTCATCCATATTGACAATCCGGGATGGCATGATGCTTCCCTGGGCGACGTGGATGGGGATGGTGATATTGATATTGCTACTAAGGTCTGGAATGCCGATGGGCCTACCTACCATGCGGATTACTGGAGAAATGATATAAAAAAATAAAGGCCATCCCAATAGGAATGGCCTATGCCCAATACCTGTCTCTTATCCTTGAGACAGATCAATTATTCCAAGATCAGTAAATCGCCTTTACCAACCAGGATGTCTTTTATAATTTTAACCTTCATCATTCCTTAATCAATTTGGGGCATAATCTCCCTTAACCAACTTATTAGACAAGAGTGCTTGACAAAGGTTTAATTGATAGGCCCTTAATTTTTAAATTTTATTGGATATACTTTTTATTATAGATAATAACAGGTGCTTAAGGACTTAGAGGGCTTCTTTCATGTGGATTATGGTGAGAGCGGGTAATGTTCTTATTCAGAGTATTCTGTTTCTTAATACAGAATATGCTCAGTAACCACCACAAAATTCAACTACCAGGAAATTATGGGAATCTCAAAATGTGTAGACCAGGTTAAATTCCAAGTATCCTTCTTGCATTTCCGGATCTGAATAAATTCTTAGTATCTTCATTGGCTTCATCATCCCGCAGGCTTTCAATTCTCAATAAACCGGTCATATAATCCAGGATTGGGGAATGGGTGCCAAATGCAAATCTTTCTTTACCAAACCTGCTGATAAGATCCTGAAAAGTATTAACCGATCTGCCGGAAGTATCAATCACCATATTGGTTTCTTTCAACAGTGACTCCTCCTCTTCATTCAACTTTATGCTGTTTGTCAGGTTTAAGAATATATATTTTGCATCCGGAACGGCCTTTACAATTGGAAGGATATCCTTTAAATCCCATTCTTTTTCAATATCAATCCAGGAACGCTGACGGCTGTCCACCATTCGAAAGGAAAATGCCACAGGCAAATCATAATCAGATGCCAGCTGAACCAGCTCAGTACAGGCAGGATCCGTAAGTTCATAATCATGATATTTTGGATACAATCTGATCCCCTTCATACCAAATTTTGTCCTGCATTCTTCAAGATCATCCTGCCAGCCGGCATATATAGGATTGATCACTCCAAATGGAATGAACCGGTCACTGTACACCCTTTTTGATTGTATTTCATCAAACAGCTCTTTATTTGCTGACTGCGTATTCTTGTAAAAAATCCCGTTCAGGTTACTGATTACAGAAATATCAACACCAAATTGATCCATTCTGTCGAGTAATGCCTCACATGTGTTGAATTTCAATTGTTTAAAAGGCCAGTGGCCAACATATGCATTAATATCAAGCAACATGATTTCCGGATTTTCTCAATATATTATTATAATTATCAAAAAAGATCTTATTTCTCTGAGTCTCAGAAAGGTCAGCAGCAAAGAGTTTTCCCACACCCTGGTAATGACTGCCGTCACAACCGAAAAGCAATCGATCTTCACCCAGGCAATCCATGGCGAAATTGATAATATGCTCTTCATTGTTGCTTCCGGAGGTGTCGACATAAATGTTCGTTTGGTCTCGAAAGGTTTTACAGGCATATTCCCAATCACCACCCCCGCCAATGTGCGCATATTGGAACATCCCTTCAGGATACCTTCTGGCGATGTCAACCATATCCTCGGGAATTGTCGTGTTTGGCGCCGACTGACCTTCATCGTACTTCATGCGGTAGCCTCCAACCCCAATCTGTACAAAGGCATGCATCAGCATGATCATATTCAGATCAATGAATTTTTCAACAATTGGAAAATACAAAGGATCATTGATCTTGACCTGGGTATATCCTTTATAACCCACCATGCCCATATCCACACAACGGTCAATCTCCTCCAGTGCTTCTTTCTGGTATAAAGGATTTAAGGTCATAAAGCCAATATACCTGTCCGGGTACTTCTTTACTGCTTCCAGCACGATGTTATTGTTCTTCCTTACCTGATCCGGACCTTCAGGCTCAGTGCCGGAATAATTGGTTATGGGCATTGAAATGCAAAGCTTATCGATACCAAGCCTGTCTGCCATATCTATCTGTTGATCTGCTTCATCCGGTTTAAGTCCTACATGCGCATGGGCATCTATTTTTCTGTAGCGATGCACCTCCTCCATCAGGTTATATGCAGATGCTTCTGATTTTTCACGGACAGAACAGTTGGTCAGCGTATTTCCCAGCAAAATACCGGTTGTGGATATGCCTGCTTGTGTTAAAAATTTACGACGGCTTGTACTTTTTATCATTTTTTTATTATTCAAAACACCAGTCAATTAAGGAATAGTTAAACTCCTCGGATGAAATGATTTTCAGACGATGTTCGGCATTAAGTTCTGAATAGGCCCTGACAGGGAAGACCATATCCTTTTCAATCTCCTGTGCATTAGCCGGTTCCAGCAATTGATTCCTTAATCCGGATAGTACGACTTTCCTGGGTGCCAGACTACCTACAAGATCAGGCAGATCATAGGCCGTTAAAGCACCGGCCACACCCCATGAAAAATCAATTTCCCATGGATGCCAGTATCCGTCATCATTATAAACCAATCCAATTTTATAAAGATCACTCATAACGATTGATCTGTAGGATATTGGTAATCCCTTCAATATCAGGTTATTGATATTGGGTTCAAAAGAAGCGGCATGTAATAACGGGATGCACATTTCTCCAATCCCGATTGCACCAATTTTGCTGTCAACCATTTCAAGATGTCTAAGGTAGTTTACTACCCTGATAATGTCACCAGCCTGGATCCCGGGTGTCGACCTGCCGATCAATACTCCTGTATAATCATCAGCCCCTTCACGGGTTGCCGTATTCTTCACTTCACCAATACCCAGAACATCGATAGCTGCCACGATATAGCCTCTTTTTACCAGTTTCTCGATTTCACCTCCCAGACGTGCCTCTGAGGCTTTCCCACCGGGATGCAGATAAACAATGGCCGGATGTTTGTCCTTATCGTGATCAGGAACAAATAGAAGTATTGGAATTACATATTCTCCCTCCCCTTCGATAGCATATCTGCCCACCGTATATCCATCTCTCTGGTAACGGCCGTTAAAGAAAGGATTCCCATCCTCAAATACAGGTTGGATAAAACCGGATAGTTCTTTAGCATTTTTCTTAACCATTTCCAGGTGGGTGGGAATGTCATATCTTGACTGTTCGAGTTTAGTTAAAAGCGCTTCCGTTTCCCTGGCATTAACACTTTGGACGTTCTCTGTTTCCAACCAGGTAGAAACCTGTCCGGTAGGCGTTACCTGGAGCTCATCCTCAGATAATATTTCGACATCAACCTCTGCCGGATCCCCATTGACTCTTAAATGATTCATGAAAAAAGAATATATGGCCAATCTGATCTTAGGTGTAAGCCAGTGCTTATAATCATCCTCAACAAAAAGGATATTTTCTCCCATGCCGAAAGCTTTGTATGTTTCTTTGGCTTCCTGGTAAGCTTCGCGTGCGCCCTGAATGGATAGATATTCATCACGTGAAGTGAAAGTCATCAAGGTAGGCAATGGCGCCCTTACTTCGAGCAGATCCTCAAATGAGATCCCTTCCTGTAATCCGCGGAAAAAGAAAGAGTCGGGATCCTGGGTTCCTTTTGTCCCGGTCAGGCTTTTGTTATAAACGGACCAGCTGCAGGGTACAGATACTTTTACCCGGTCATCCAATGCAGAAATATAAGCGGTAACAGTGCCACCTCCGGAGAACCCTGTTACACCTATCCGGTCAGGATCTACATCCTCCCTGCTAGTAAGATAGTCTATTCCTCTTATGCCATCCCATGCAAAATACCGTGCTAAAGAGATCCCTGAAAGAAAAGTGAGGTTCCCGGCATAGTTATGCTCAACCACCGTATATCCAACTTTTGAAAATCCAATTTCGGGATCATAAAACTGTACATCTTCACCCTGGCCGATAGGATCAATGGCCAATACTATGAATCCTTTCATAACAAGGTTGAGGTAGACCAGTTGATATAATTCAGCCCTGAAGGCTTCCTGGTTATGCCCAATGACATTTAGAACAGCCGGGGCCTTACCGTCAATATTATCCGGTATGAAAACACAGCCCGTCACAAAAAAACCAGGCATGGATTCATATACAAGTTTTTCTATCCGGTATCCTTCCTTCTGTATCACACCAGTGATCCTGGGATTCAAAGCTGTCTTTTCAGGAAAAGGTCCGATCAGCCGATTAAGTTTTTTCCGGACCAAAATCTGACGATCCTGCCAGTCTTTCTTAGTTTTTAATTGCCTGATTTCATTCTTTCTCTGTTCGTAAAGTTCATCAGCTTGTTGAATATAATGGTCTATCAAAAAACTTCCGGGATTATTCCAGCGTATCCATTTCCAGAATACCTCCAGGTTCTCGGTATCTTCCTGGCTTTGTACTCTGGAAGGAAGTAGAATAAATAAAGTACATGACAAAATCAACAATGACAGGATTAACCCTGAAGGAATTAAGACAAATGTATAGTTTCTGGATCTCACAATATTAAAAAATTAACCTAGATGAGTAAAATTTACGAAAAGATGAAGCAATATCCCAGTTATCCAGGTTATTCATAAACATCACCAGTTAAAAAAATCCCGTAGGCTATTTAAAAACGATTCATGTCCAAATGACTTCGTCCATCAGAATCCGGGAATTATATCCTTCCAACACATCGCTTCTTTGAAACTTAAAGGGATTGCAATTAACATTCATATCCCGTAACTTGAATATTAATTGCAGGAAATAAATTTTTGTGTAGAGCAAGACACATTTTTTGACCTGTCTCTGTGAATAAAATTAAATCAGACAACCGTATAATTTGATGAATTATAACAAATTGCGAGTGCTGAAGAATTATATAATATCATGAATCTAAATCTGCTGGAAATAATTAAATGATCAATCTTATGGAAAAAAAGGGAATATCACGGCGCAATTTTCTAGGGAAATCCGCTGCCGGATTGGGAATAGGGATTGTTGGTACTATAGGTACTCAATCGTGTGAAAACCTTAAATTCGAAAGGGATAAGGAAATACTTAGGAGAAATCTAAAGATCGCTTCGGTTGATCTTCAGCATCTTTATCCTGAACAATCCATAAAGTCAAGGGTCAATAATATGCTGGAAAGAATGGAAAAGGCAGCGGGTTCTGAACCTGACATCATGTGTCTCACAGAGACTTTTGATACATCCTATGTCAGTGAACAAAAATCGTATGCGGAGATAGCTGAAGATGAACATTCTCCAGGACCCGTAACCAGCAGGGTGGCAGAATTTGCCCGCAAATATAATTGCTATCTAATCTGTCCTATTGTAACAACAAACGAAGGCCGGTTTTACAACAGTGCGCTTCTAATCGACAGGCAGGGCAGCATTGCAGGTGCTTATCATAAGGCACATCCGGTAGATACAGAAATTAAAAATGGGGAAGGGATTATTCCGGGACCATTGCAACCTCCGGTGTTTGAGACCGATTTTGGGAAAATAGGCATGCAGATATGTTTCGATGCAAACTGGTTTGAAAGCTGGGCTCACCTCAAGAATGATGGGGCGGAGATCGTCTTCTTTCCATCGCAATTTCCAGGCGGCAGAATACTGAATTTTCACGCCTGGAAAAATAATTATTATGTTGTATCCAGCACGGGAGAGGATGCACGAATCATTGACATTTCAGGTATCGACATTGATTCAAGTAGTTTTCAACTGGGTTATACCTGGGCAAGCATTAATCTTGAAAAAGCCTATGTCCCAACTTTTCCAGGAAAATACAGTATTCCTGACATCTTGAACAAATATAAGGAACGTGTCAAGATCAAAGTATTCAGGGATACCGGTGGTGGTGCCGGAACCGGAGCAGGCCATATCACGATTGAAAGCCTTGATCCTGAACTTTTTGTAAAAGACATATTGAGGGAATACGATATACCTACCTACAGGGAAGATCTAAACGCTTCAGAGCTAATACAGGCGCAGTACCGGTAATAGTTGAGATTTAAAAACAATGCCATTAAAAAGGATTTTTAAAAACTGAATATATGAATATCAATAATAAAAAGGACAGATTACCCCGCGAAGTGGTAACAGCAAGCATCGATCTTCGGGGTATTTGGCCGGTGGATACCATTGAGCAGAGGATCAACGATATCCTCAATAGAATGAAAAATGTTTACGTATTCGAGCCGGACCTAATCTGCCTTCCTGAAACTTTTCAAACTTCATGGGTCAGGGAAAAGAGCCGAACCGAAGACATAGCAGAGGATGAAAAAATTCCGGGACCTGTTACAAGCATAATAGCTGAAGAAGCCAGGAAACAAAATTGCTATATTGTTTGCCCGCTGGTAACAAAAAACAATGGCAATTATTACAACAGTGCCATTCTCCTAAACAGAGAAGGAGAAATTGATGGTGTATACCACAAAGCCCACCTGGTACCATCTGAGATCGAGGATGGAAATTTAAAGCCTGGGACTTTGCAGCCTCCGGTATTTGAAACAGATTTTGGTAAACTGGGAATGCAAATATGTTATGATGCCAACTGGTTTGATTGCTGGGAACATCTTAAGAAGGAGGGTGCTGAGATCATCTGTTTCCCATCCCAGGCGCCTTTTATCAACGTATTGAAGTATCATGCCTGGATAAACCAGGCATATATTATATCAAGTACGGGGGAGGGGGCCAGAATTTTAGATATCACCGGGGATGAATTGGCTGTAAGCGGCCAGTTTGAAAGATGGGTAAGTAAAAAGATAAACCTCGAAAAAGTGTTGATCCATGTATGGCCCTACATTAGAAAGGTAAAGGATATCAGGGAGAAATACAGGGATAAAATAAAAATTGAAATTTATCATCCGGAAAACTGGATCACTATTGAAAGCCGGCATCCGGATGTTAAAGTGAATGATATCCTCGAAGAATTTGAGATTTACACTTTCGACGGACACTTGAAAAAAAATGAAGAAGTTCAGAATGAATACAGAATATAACCGGATTAATAAAATACAAACGTTATGAAAGAATTAAAGCCTATAAAGATCTCTATTGTTATTTTCTTGTTCCTGACAGCTTGTTCTGGGAATAGCAACTGGCCACAATTCCTTGGGCCAGGGGGTAATAACATTTCAACCGAAATTGATTTGCCTGTTGAATGGGGAAATAATAAGAACATACTATGGAAATCGAAGATACCTGGAAAAGGATGGTCGAGCCCCATTGTGTGGGAAGAGAAGGTATTTATTACCACAGCCTATAAAGTAACGGAGAAAACACAGGATAAGGATTCAACCCAGGGAGCAACTGAAGCTGATGACAGGAGGATTAGGCCGGATGAGGATTACAAATTTGAAATTTACTGTCTGAATAAGAATTCGGGGGATGTGATCTGGAGTGAAACGGCCTACCTGGGAAAACCGGGAATAGTAACCCACAGGGACAATACATATGCTTCAGAAACTCCGGTTACGGATGGTAAGAACCTGTATGTTTACTTTGGAATGAGGGGATTATTCTGTTATGACCTGGAAGGCAATAAAGTCTGGGAAAAAAATATCGGGATATATCCTATGCAGTCGAACTGGGGGACTTCCAGTTCTCCTGTATTGTACAAGGATCTTTTAATTCTTCAGTTTGATAATGAAGAAAATTCACAGGTTCTTGCCCTGGATAAAAGCAATGGAGATGAGAAGTGGCGAGCGGAACGGGATGAGATCTCCACCTGGAGTACACCTTACATTTGGAAAAACAAGGTGAGGGTTGAACTGGTGACGGGCGGAAAGAAAACAAGGTCATATGATCCGGATACAGGGGAACTCTTGTGGGAAATTGATATGCTTGGAGGAAGAGATATAACCTCACCTGTGGGGGATAGGGAAATGATCTATGTATGTAATGAGGAAAGACGGGATGGCGGCGGAACCCTGTTTGCTATAAAAGCCGGAGCCGCTGGAGATATATCCCTTGATCCTGATGAAAGCAGCAATGAATATGTGGCCTGGACCCAGCCTAAATCCAGAATTGCTATGGCTACACCTGTACTGTACAAGGGATATCTTTATGGATTGGCGAGGAATGGGGGGACGATCAATTGTTTTAATGCCAAAACAGGGGAATATGCCTATGAAAGGGAAAGGCTGGATGGGGCAAAGTCATTCTGGGCTTCTCCTTTTGCATATAATGATATGGTCTTTTGCCCGGAAGAATCAGGAACTACCTATGTTTTACAGGCCGGACCTGAGTTCAAAGTGCTGGCTACTAATACACTGGATGATAAATTCTGGTCTTCCACTGCCATATCAGAAGGGATATTAATATTTCGCGGGGTAGAAAATGTATACGGAATAGGGTTGGATTGATACCATAAGATACTAAATCATGATGAAATTTTATATTGTTTTATTTGTTCTGGCTTTTTACGGATGTCAACCGAATAGACCGGATGATCATACGGCTTCACAAGAAAATTCCCTGAAAGGATATTGGTACCAGCAACCTCTACGCATTCTGCAAACTGTCCTTCGACAACCAGATGCGGAAAATTATAATGTGGACAGCCTCGTCCGGTATATGGAGGAAGTGCATGCTAATGTCCTGGTCATCAATGGTGGTGGTGTTGTTGATTATTTTCAGAATACACTTCCCATGGCAAATGTAAATCCATATATAGGGGAGCGGGATCTTCTGGCAGATATTGTAAAAGGATGCCACGAGGCCGGCATCAAAGTGATTGCCAGGATTGATTTCAGGGGCGTACATAAAGAACGTTATGATCTCCATCCTGACTGGTTTGCCAGGGACGAACTGAATGAACCGATTGTTTTAAACTATACCACGCCCGGTTTATACGCGCCCTGTTATAATGGTTATTACCGCAATGAGCATGCCGTTTCATTTATCTCCCAGCTTTTTGAAAAATATAATATTGACGGCATCTGGCATAATGCTGTTAATTTTCATAACATCTGTTATTGCACACGGTGTCAGGACCTGTATTTTGAGAAACACCAAAAGAAAATCCCAATAAAATCTGATCCTGAGGATGAATGGGAAATTTATTACAGATGGAATGAAATAATGGCCGGGAAACAGCTGGCAAAAATGAGGGGTACTGTGAAAAAATACGGAGAAGATAAATGTTATTCCGCCGAAGTATTCGATATGTACCGGGTGGAGCAACAAAAACATACAGGCATCAGTTTGTACAGCGCCGCAGAATATTTTGATTTTCTGGTAACGGTAAGCTTTATTGCGAATAACAGTTATCCGATAGACTACAAGGACATATATTATCCTTCGGGAATAGTCCGCTTTTTGAAGGCTTTAAGACCCGAAAAATCACCTGTGATACTTTTTGGGGGTAATGGAACGGAGCATAGGTATATTTACGATCCTCCCCTGGAATCAAGGCTTTGGCTTTGGGAAACCGCAGGTGTCGGCGGCGGATTCTGGAATTGCTATTTCAACGGATCATATCCTGCAAATACCCTCGATACCAGGAATGCCTACCTGGCAGGTGATGCCTACAAATACATTCTTGACAACCAGAAGCTTATACAAAACCTGCAGCCTGTAAAGGATATTGCCATTTTCTTTTCAAAAGCATCAGGTCAAATGCTGGGTGACGATGATTTTTCACTACCCCTTAAAGGTATTTTCAGACTTATGGAAGAAGGTCATTACCAGTATGGTTTTGTCACAGACAATGAACTGAAACCAGAGAAACTGGCCCAATTTAAAGTTTTGATCATGCCGAATGTTGCTGCCGTAAGCGATGATCATCTACTAATTATCCGAGAATGGGTCGAGGATGGGGGGAAATTGATCGCCACGTTTCAAACCTCCCTCTTCGATGAGTATGGGATACAAAGGGAAGACTTTGGATTATCCGAGGTGTTTGGGATCAGTTACACTGGAAAAATCATAAACACGAATACCGATTGCTATCAGAAGATTTTAACCCGAAATGAATTTCTAAAAGGATTCGAAAAAACAGAATTATTGCATAACAGTGGAAGAACGATAATGGTCAGTTCTGATCCTGATGCTACTGACATTACCGGTTATTTACCAAAGATCAATAACCAGCCGCCTGAGAATGCGTTTCCGGAGAACTGGAATAGTACCAATCCAATTATGGTATTGAACAGCTATGGCGAAGGGAACGTGGTCTACTTTGCCAACGAGGCAGCCCGTCTGAACTATACCATCGGTCATCCGGATTATAAGGATCAATTGGAGAATTCAATAGATGTTTTTTTGGAAAATGATGCAATTCTCAGGACAAACGCACCGGCCAGTGTTCATGTTTATCTAAATTACAGCGACGTAGATCCGAAAGTATATCAATTATCCCTTGTCAATACTTCTTCGGCAACAAATCGCCCTCTACGCGACCTGGTACATGTTTCCGGCATTGAGGTAGATTTACCATTCGATTTTTCACATCATGAATCGCTCCTGAGTGGAAGTGCTTCAATCCGGGCCGAAGGGAAAACCCTGCTGATCGATAACCTTGGGGAATTTTGTTCCATTAAACTCGTTAGGAATTGAATACAATTTAAATTGAAACCTTATGTCAAATTTTCCACTGAAAGAAATCCGGAAAAAGGCGGTTAAATAAGACTGACGTGAATTTAATAAAATCTTCGGGCATCCAAAACAGTCTCTAATCAGTTGTTTTGTATCCGTGCCGGATACTGATCGATCCATAAGCTTTTATGGATCAAATTAACCCTCAAACTCAGTGCTATCAAGTTAACTGAGTAATAATACTTTCCATTTTGTTTTCTATAAATTATTAATCAATTTTAAGATTGGGCAATCATTGAATTATTAAGGATTTGGTCGAAAAGGAATTCATTAAACGTATTAATGCAGGGGATAAAACGGCCTTCGGTCAGATATTCGATCTATATTTTAATGCACTTTGTGCATTCAGCTATAGGTATATCCCCGATCGGTCAGATGTTGAAGACATTATCCAGGAAGTTTTTATTGCATTCTGGAAGCATAATAAAGATTTTAACAGTATCAACGCCGTAAAGGCCTTCCTATATACTTCTGCCAGAAATAAATGCCTCAATTATCTTAAACACCAGGATGTAGTGAAAAAACATCAATCCGCATTAATCTATGAGTTGGAATCTGAACAGTTTTTCAAAAATCATGTTGTCGAAGAAGAGGCTTTTAATCAACTGTATTCAGAGATTAGCAAACTCCCTGAATCCGCACAAAACATTATGATCCTGGCTCTAAAGGGTTTAAAAAATCAGGAGATCGCCGATGAACTTAATATCTCTGTAAATACTGTAAAAACTCAAAAAAAGATAGCCTACGCGAAATTAAAGAACAATTTAGATCCTGTGTTATGGGCAATTTTATTGACTTTGTAATTTTTTTTATAAAAAATCATATTCGTTTCACCCACTTCCCTTACATAGTTGTTTTACTATCGAAGGGGAAATAAAATATGGATAAGCAATTTTATATATCGGGTCTAATTGCGAAGGTAAACAAGGGGACTATTACTGCTGAAGAAAGAAAAGTCCTGGATGTATGGTTGAAAGAAAGCGATGACCATTACAAACTGTATAATCGGGCAACTGATAACAAATATCTGGTCGAAAAACTTGAAGATTATCAGCGTTTCAAAAAAAATGAGATAAAAACATCGCTTGAAAGTGAGTTGTTTGAGAGCAAAACAATATGGTTTATTCCCAAAACAGTGTTACGTTATGCAGCCATTCTTGTACCTTTCGCAATCCTGGCGGGTATTTCTTTGTATTATCTAAAAGATTTTCGTACTCCTCCCTTATCGAGTCTGGACAGTAGATACGTTCCCGGATCACAAAAAGCAACCCTGGTATTATCTGACGGACAGGTACATGAACTGGATAAGGATAATCCTCTGGTTGATATAAAAGATGGGGAATCAAGGATAGTAAATCAACAGAATTCCCTGGTCTATTCTACTGAAGAAGAGATAACGAAAGTTCAGCCTGTTGTTCATAATGAACTCATAACGCCCAGGGGTGGGGGTTATACCCTGCAGCTTGCAGACGGGACAATTGTCACCTTAAATGCTGGCTCATCTTTAAAATACCCTGTTTCTTTTACAGATAGCATAAGACAGGTGTTTCTGGTAGGGGAGGCTTATTTCGATGTTCGCCATGATGGGAAGCCATTTATTGTGTCATGTGATGACATCGATGTACGGGTGCTCGGGACAAGTTTTAATATCTCCACGTATCCTGATGATCCTGATGTAAAAACCACCCTGGTAGAAGGGAAAGTAAAAATTACAGCTTCCGAAAATGAGGACCAATCATCGGAAGGGAAAGTGCTTCTGCCCAATGACCAGGCCGTTTTCAATAAAAATAGAGCATCAATTGATATCATTCAGGTCAATACATCCCAATATACATCCTGGATTCAGGGAAAATTTGAATTCAAAAATTCAGATCTGGACCAGGTAATGAAAAGGCTGGCCCGGTGGTATGACTTTGAATATCGATTTGAAACAAATGATGCAAAAAATTATCATTTTACCGCCCGGATAAACAATGACCAGAATATTTCTTCCATTCTTGAAATGCTTGAAATGACGACCGATGTAAAGTTTATAATAAGAGACGAGATCATTGTAATTCTGTAAGTTTCCCGAGATGCCCGATCGCATCTCCATTCAATAAACATCTTAAAAAAAAATGAAATTCTTAAATAATTAAGTATATGGAAATATATTGCATAAAAAATCTGAAAACTAAGGTGGCAAAAAACACTGGCCAGTTGTTTAAATATTCCCTTATAATAGCTTTATTCCTGTTTATCCCGATAACAGTTCAGGCACAGTCTGACCTCATTACATTGAAGATGAATGATGTCAGTATTGAAAATGCAATCGATGAGATCAGGGAACAATCAGATGTGAGCTTTATCTTAAATGATGAGGAGATAAGTCAGGCACCCAGGATAACCATATCTCTTGAGGAAGTAACTGTTGAGGAGGCTTTAACTGAAATTCTTAAAAACACAGGATTGACCTTTGAAAAAGTAAATAATACCATTGTTATAAAGCCACTAAAAGAAAGTTCAAACAAGTCATCTGAAAGTCCGGATGTTTTAAGGCAAACAATCAGGGGCAAAGTCTTTGACAAAGATTCTAAGGCCGAATTGTCATTCGCAACAGTACATGTCTTAAATACTGATCCCATTATTGGTGCCACGACTGACATAGACGGCAATTTCGCTATCGAAAATGTCCCTGTTGGACGCCACACCTTAAAGGTAACATTTGTGGGATACGCTGATGCCTATGTCCCTGAGATATTGTTGGGATCGGCCAAAGAGGTTGTACTTACCATTGAATTGTCAGAACAGGTCCAATCACTGGGAGGTGTGACGATCCTGGGTTCAAATGGAGATCCAGTAAATGATATGGCCATTGTAAATGCCAAAGCATTCAATGCAGAGGAAACAAAGCGATATGCTGCAACCATTGGAGACCCAGCCAGGATGGCCCAGGTTTTTGCAGGCGTATCAGGAACCGATGATGCGTCCAATGAAATTGTGATCCGGGGTAATTCCCCCAATTGGTTATTATGGCGATTGGAGGGCGTTGAGATCCCAAGTCCGAATCACTTCGCTGAGGAAGGATATTCTTCGGGGGCGATAAGTATTTTGAGTGCGAATATGCTTGGCAGTTCCGATTTCTATACGGGTGCATTCCCCGCGGAATATGGGAACGCCCTGTCTGGTGTATTTGATATCAACCTCCGAAATGGTAATAACCAGGAAAATGAATTTACTATTCAGGCAGGCGTGTTAGGCATCGACCTCTCTGCTGAAGGACCGTTTAAAAAAGGGTATGGCGGTTCATTTCTTTTTAATTACAGGTATTCTACATTGTCTTTATTAAATGATTTTGGCATTCAGGTATCAGAAAACACTATAGCTGATTACCAGGACCTATCCTTTAAGATTCATCTGCCTACCGAAAAAATTGGTACGTTCTCAATATGGGGAATAGGTGGTTTGTCATTGGATGATGAAAAATATTTGCCAGACTCATCGGAGTATTTTAATGATGGATACAGTGATTATACTCGTACAGGAATGTATGCCACCGGCTTAAGCCATACGATTTTCACAGATAAGAAATCCTATGTTCAAACTGTATTTTCTCTTTCCAATTCCTATAGTTCTGAAGATTTTGAGGAAATGGACCAGGATGGGCAACTATTTGGTACTTTTTTCGATGAACTCCAAAACAGGGCTTTTCGAATAAGTTCATATTATAATAGGAAAGTCTCAAATAAGCTAAGTCTCCGGACAGGTGTAAAATATAATAAGTTAAACTACAGTTATTATTCACGGACAAGAAATGACACTACCCAGGAATGGAATACTTTTCTTAACAGTGACGGGAAAACAAATTTGTACCAGGTGTTTGCACAGGTGAAACAGAAATTTTCGGATCATGTAGTTCTTACTGCAGGATTGAATTACGTGCATTTTGCTTTGAACAATGATAATGCTATTGAACCCAGGCTGGGTCTGGTAGTAGGATTGCCAAAGGAGCAAAAGTTGGGTTTCGGATATGGGAAACACAGTAAGCATGAGAATTTGCCCGTATATCTTGTGGAAAATGAGACGCCGGATGGCTCAATTTATATGCCGAACAAGTCCTTACAAATGGCCCGGGCCCATCATTTTCTGGCATCATATGAAAAAATGTTTAAAAATGACTTTTTGTTTAAAGCAGAAGCCTATTTCCAATACATAGATAAATTGCCTGTTCCTACTAATCCCGATAAATTCTGGTCTCCAATTTTTGGAGGATTATGGCCGGAAGATACCCTGGCCAATATTGGAAAAGGAAGGAATTACGGATTGGAACTTACACTTCAGAAATTCTTCAGCAATAACTACTATTTCCTGGTAACCAGTTCCCTGTTTGACTCTAAATACAAACCAGCTGATGGACAATGGCGTGATACAAGATACAACATCCATTACGTTAATAATTTTGTTGGCGGGAAAGAGTTTAAATGGGGTGAAAACCGGATGATAGGACTTAACGCTAAAGTGATATGGTCAGGAGGTAAGCGGCAGACACCTATTGACCTCGAGGCCTCTATAGAAGAAGGCGAAGCCGTATATGAATGGGATAAAATTTTCTCTGAACAAAATAAAGATTATTTAAGATTGGATATTGGGGTGCGCCTTCATTTCTACAGAACAAAAGCTGAACATGTGCTTTCATTGGATATCCAGAATTTAACCAACCGGCTCAATACATGGACCCAGATATATAATCCTGAAAACGAAACCATCGAAGATTATCCCATGTCCGGATTGATCCCCATTATAAGCTATCGCGTCGAGTTCTAAGAGAATACACGACTGAATTCAGTCACAGTCATACCGACAAGAATTTTCAAAAAAAATAGAATACCGGTTTCCAGAATTGAAATATATATACCTTTTGATTTCATATCATGAATCACTGTTGAGTGGGGAGTGCTTCAATCCATAACATCTATCTCGGCCCTTATCCCGGCTAGTTTTTTTTCCTGTCTTTGAGCTATGGCTTTGAATTCCTCATCTTGCCATAGACTTTCAAATAATTGATCGATCAGAATATATTTATGCAGTCCATAAATAAATCCATCTTTCTCGTATATTCTCAGCCAGCTGTATGATTCTTCTTTATCGCCAAGAATGGCATGAATCCCTGCCAGGTCATATGCCGCCAGCGTTTTACCATACAAACCGCCACGCCTTATACTGTTTCCACATACCTCCATATGCTCATAGAAAAGATTAGTGGCTTCCTCCCTTTTGCCATTCATCCACAGAATCAGGGCAAATCGATGCCTGTTAAAGAGTACTCTTTCTCCTGATTCTTTCGATTTTGCCTCCCATTTCCTGAAATATGCCTCTGCTTCGTCATACTTTCTCATGTTCATTAGTGTTTCAGCCATCATACTATAGCTATCCATATGATCAGGATAAAGAGACAATAGTTTTTTTGCATTATTATGGGCATGATCAAATTTTCCTTGTCGTATGTTAGCCCATATCAGATTCCTGTATCCTTCAATAAAGTTTGGTTGTAAGCGTAACGATTCTTGAAAATATTTTTCTGCCATTTTAAATTCCCCGATGGAAGTATAAAGCTGACCAAAGTCACTGTATAACTGGGTTAATTCGTTACCCCTTTCTAACTTTTCAGCCTTTTTAAGATTACTAAGTGCCTGAGCATAACCCCGGTTTAAAAAGTAAGTACTTCCCAGGTATCGGTATGCCAATACATTATTGGGGTTTATCTCCACGGCTTTGGTCAGATCTTCAATGGCCCTTTGAAACTCTCCTATATTTCTATAATACCGACCTCTGATCCAGTATCCGTCAGCCAGATTCGGGTCAAGCGACAAGGCCTTGTTACAAAGAGATATTATAGTATTCTCATCGTAATCAATAAATATCTTTTGTCCTATCTGGTATTCAATGGCCCGGCCCATCCAGGCATAAGGATCGGCAAATGTACTGTCACTTTTAATGGCCTGATCAAAAAGTTCAATACAACGCTCCAGGTCCGCACTGTTTCTGTTTATATAAAACCGGAAGAATGCATCTCGTCCTTTTAAATAAGCATCATAGGCTTCCTGGCTTTGGGTGGGAATTTTTTCTATTCTATCCCGTACCTCCGGTGTAATGGCTACTTCTATCTCTCCGGCGATGGTTTGAGCTACTTCACTTTGTACGGCAATGATGTCCTTATAATCCCTTTTGTATTCATTGTAATATATATGGTCCTCATCCTTTGCAATCACCAATTGAATGGTGATCGATACTTTTTCGTCCACAATCATAAAATTCCCCTCTATAAGATAGCTCACGTCCAATTCCTGTCCAATTTCCTTAGCGGTTTTCGTTGTTCCCCGGTATTGTTCCACAGAAGTCCTTGGCATCACCCTTAATCCTTCTATTTTAGATAAATGTCCGGTAATAGCGTCCAGAATCCCATCATTTATGTATTTCTTACTTGGATCCACACTCAGGTAATTTAAAGGAAGAACCGCTATTGATTTTTCCAGCTTATCCAGGTCGGATTTTTCCCTTGTCCCGAACTTCAATAGTACAAATATCAAGGTGGCAACAATGGTAATTGCTGTTAAAAGGATTGATAATCTAATTAAGGACTTTGATTTTTTTCGTTCTTGTTTTAAAGATGAGGAAGCATCGTCATGGGCTGATTTACAATCTAAGGTATCAGGGCTTGGCACGACCAGGCCTACGTTTGAAATAGCATATACTTCGATTTCTTTTTCAACATTCTTTAACTTAAATGATCTCAGCTTTTGGGTTTTGATCGACTTCTGGTTCTTGATCTCATCGTAAACTTTGTCTGAAATAAATATACTCCCGGCGATAGCCAAAGATTCTATCCGGGATGCAATATTTACACTGTCTCCAATAATCTCCTCTTTGCTGAAAATTATATCACCGGTATGAATCCCAATTCTTACGGGTATGGCAGGCTCTTTCAGGAAACCCAGTTGCATTTCGATAGCACATTTAACGGCATCAATGGCGCTATCGAAAATACTTAAAGTGCCATCTCCATAATATTGTAAAATCCTTCCGTTATGTATCTCTGTTATAGAATTGAATATCCACCTATGCTTATCCCTGGCCATGATTGCCTTTTCCTCATTTTCCTGCATAAGGGATGTATATCCCTGTATGTCCGTGAACATAATGGCGGCTAATCGTCTTTCTGACATATATAATTTATAAATACCTTATTGCAAGTAAAGCTTTTTGAACCACGCCTCACTTTTGCAATAGGGAATAACGCAAGTTAAGAAAAATCATTGAAAGAGAATATGGCTTATTCTATGGATTATAAAGATATTAATAATAAAAACATTAAATTATGATGTGATCGGTCTTTCTGAGCTCGACTGTGTTGTGATCAATAATTTTTTTAAATGAACTAATCCCGACAAAATGAAAAAGTGTATCCTGAGTTTAATCTTCCTCTTTATTACGTTTTGCCTTATGGCACAGAATTCATCATCAGTATGGAAGGAATTAAAAATGACCCATTCAGATGAATGGAACCTGGCAGATTCCATTGAAAAGTATCGAACAGGTATTATAGTAGTAAAAACGGATCCAGAAACAAGTGTCGAGTTAGAACAACAAAAGCATGAATTCTGGTTTGGCTCCGCGGTGACCAGTGCTGCTTTCAATGATAACCTGAAAGAAGAGGATGCAGAAACCTACAAACAGAAATTCATTGAAAATTTCAATGTGGGTGTAACGGCAAGTTCTTTGAAGTGGCATCATATGGAGCCCGAAAAAGGAAAAGTTAATTTCCTGACTACGGATAGGATCCTTACCTGGGCAGATGAGAATCACCTTCCCTTAAGGGGACACAATTTATATTGGGGGATATACTACGTACAGGATTGGGTAAAAGCCCTCACGGATGAACAATTATACGATGAGCTGGGTAAACGGGCCCGAATCATTGCCCCACGATATAAAAACCGCTTCATTGAATATGATTTTAATAATGAGATGATGCACGGTGATTATTATCAGGAAAGGCTGGGGCCTGGTATAACCATCAAAATGGTAGACTGGATAAGAGAATATGATCCTGATGCAAAACTTTTTCTCAACGATTATGACATCCTGACGGGTAGAATGTTACAGGAATTTTCAGATCATATTAAGGATCTTCAGGAAAGGGGAATGACCATAGATGGACTTGGTATACAGGGCCATCTGCATGCTGAAGACTTCAGCAGGGATACCTTAAGATATGCACTTGATGTGCTGGCACAATTTGGACTGCCAATTCGTATTACGGAATTCAATATGCCAGGTCAACGATCCCGGTTTCTCAAAGATAAATCCCTGATCCCCACCCAGGAGGAGGAAGAAAATTTCGCCAGGAATCTTAAAGATTATTATCGCATCTGTTTTGCCCACCCAGCGGTGGGAGGGATCCTGATGTGGGGTTTCTGGGAGGGCGCCAACTGGATCCCAGCTTCATCCATGTACCGGAAAGATTGGAGCCCAACAGCCTTATTAAGTGCATATCGGTCATTGGTTTTTGAAGAGTGGTGGACAAGGTTTAAGGGAAAATCCGATGAGGAGGGCTATTGCGTTATTCGGGCGTTTTATGGTACGCACAAGATAAAGGTGAATGGCATCGAGAAAATGATTGAATTAACCAAAGAGAATAAATCGGCTTTAATAGAATTTTAAATCAAAATAATCTCTTATTGGTTGTTAAAGACCAGGATCGTATCATCGAAATAAACTGTGCCGATCGTTTCTGGTAAATAATTGAGGAACACATATACCTCTGCTGTTAAATCCGGTATCGAATCCATCGAAATACTATATTCTTCCTAATAGTGCCTGCAATTTTACTCATACCTGAGGGATTTCACCGGATCTTTCAACGCTGCCTTTATAGTTTCATAACTTGATGTGCTCAGGCCAATTAGAACAGCAACAAATCCCGATAAAAATATAACCCACCAGGACAGGTTGGTTTTATACGCAAAGTTATTCAACCACAAAATAGAGATACCGTAGGATATTGGAAGGGCGATGATTGAAGAAATGATTACCCATCTGATGATCCTCATGTTAAATAAGGATACTATACTTAAGTTTGTTGCCCCATAAACTTTCCTGATCCCTATCTCCTTGGCCCTCTGTTCAGCTAAGAAAGCTGTGATTCCATATACGCCAAGTGCACATATAATGAGTGTAATAATAGTAAAATACATGATAACCGTAGCTAACCTCTGGTCTGAACGGTATAGGTCATCTATTTCCTCATCAATAAAACTAAATTCAAAAGCATAACCAGGAAGTATACTTTGCGTTTGTGACTGGATGTAATCCAGTGTTTCGTTTATATTGTCTGAGGAGATCTTGATAAATACATATTTTAGTGCTGCGTAATGGCTTGGGTTAATGGATATGATCTGGGGCATGATCTCACGGTGCATAGAAACATGATGAAAGTCCTCCACTACACCAACGATCTCTCCGGGGATATCCCAGAAAGTGATTCTTTCACCAATTGGATTTTCCAGGCCCATGTATCGTACAGCCTCCTCATTTACAATATAATTTGAAATATCGGAAGAATAATCCTCCAGAAAATCCCTTCCGCTTGAGATTTTCATTCCAAAAGTCTCAATAAGACCATTTGTAGCTATGGAATATCTGAACATTGGTGAATTGTCTGGATCTTTTCCACGCCAGTTGATCCCGCCGGTCTTATAATCCTCGTTGAACGGAACAGCCTGCCCGCAGGAAAGACTCAGTATTCTGTGGTTCTTTAATAACTCCTCTTTGTATGTCGTAAATTTCCTCCCCAATTCACGATTGAGTGGGACTTTAATGATATAAGATGGATCCAGGCCTAGTGGTAACTGCCGTATGTATTGCAGTTGTTTAAGGATAAATACTGAACAGGTAATTAATAAAATTGATATCACAAACTGGCTGACTACCGCGTAATTACGGAATTTCGAGATTTTCAGATTTGACTCATACTTATTGAACAGATTTTTCCCTGACATGAAGATGGCAGGGAACAGACCGGTTAATAATCCGAAAACCACGATTACTGTGAGAATAATAAAAATCAATATTCCAGGGGAGCTTAGGTCAAGTTGAAGTGACCGGTTAAATAAATTGTTAAACGAGGGAAGGATCAATTCTAAAATTATTATCGAACAGACCAGTGCAATCAAACTTAAAATAACAGATTCTGAAACGATTTGAATAATCAAATGGGATCTGTTTGCACCCGCCGTCTTCCTGACGGTCATTTCTTTCATTCTTTTTGTAAATCCGGCGTAGGAGAGGTTAATATAATTAATTCCTGCAATGAACAAGGTCAACAAGGCAACAGTTGAAAAAATGTAGATGTATTTCATGCGCCCGAAACTCAGATAGGATTTGGAAATTGGCAATATATCTAGAATAAAGTTCCCTTTAAGATTATAGGGTTGATGCAGGTCGAAATAATTGGATATTTTATTTCTGAATTCTCTGATATCAGCTCCTTCCTGTGTTATTATGTAAGTAGGATCAGCCCAGTTCCAATTATTGTATTCATTATGAGCAATAGGAATAAGTATATCAAATTCCAGATGTGATTTACCGGTTTGTTTAAATATACCGGTAACGGTATAATTTTGGTGACTATTCAATATAATGCTTCTGCCAATTGGATTCTCTGCGCCAAAAAAACGTTGAGCGGTTTCAGAATTCAAAACCACACCATTTGGCTGCTTAAGGGCACTCTCACGCTCACCGCTGCTCAAAGGGTAAGAAAAAATTGAGAAAAAACTGGTATCAACCTGGAACACATTATCTTCATTGAATGTTTTATATTCGCCTGCCTCATCTTCAATTCGAAACGAACAGGTGAATTTAGTATTCAAGCGAACGACACGAGTAAATTTTTTTATTTCAGCGTAATCATCAGCCAGCATAACCGGTAAGGTATAGGGAACATTTGGATCTTTTATTCCAGTTGGGTGGGTTATGGTAAGTTGAAAAATTCTATCCCGCTGCTCTAAAGATTTGTCATAGCTATATTCGTCTGCGATCCAGAGGCTTATTGTTATAAAACAGGCGAAACCTATCGTAAGCCCAATAATATTTATAAAAGCATGTAACTTGTTCCTTAACAGATTCCGGATGGCGATTCGTACATAATTTCTGATCATGATAAGTTAATTTAAGTTGATATCTGAAATTATGGTTAATTAAAAAATATCATACTAAGCTTTTAGTTTCAACAAATATGCCAGATCGTAATGTGCTGTAAATCTGTTATTTATGTCAATAAAGATAATTTTTTTGTCGGAAAATCCAACGCTGTTGTACGAAAACAGGGTTTATTCTTAAATTGAATACTCTCCGCTTTTGGGCTGAAAATACAACGACTGGGATATTCAATGTGTCCATAATAATAGGTCACACAATTCAAATCAAAGATGAAAAACTCTATATATACGTTAATCTTTACCACTGGTCTTTTGTTATTCGCCTGTGAAAAAGAATGCACTTACCCTAATGATCTGACAGATCAGAGATATTACGCTGATGAAATTTTCAATGATACCTTCGTCGATATTTATGGGAACTGGGAATTGACAGAAGTTACCGGGGGTATCCACGGATCAGGACATGAGCTGAATTTTGATTTGCTGCAGATCAGAATGTTTGGTGTTTATACCTTTCTTGATGGAGGCAATGTTCTGGAGTATGGTAAGATCTTAATTGATGAGCAGACCCCAGACTATTTAAAGATAACTTTCAGTCCTGATGAAGATTCCGAAGTATTTTTCACTGATTCGGAAAAGGAAATAATATTTGCGACAAGCGACAATTTAATCCTTCAATCCCCGTGTTGTGATAGATTCAATTATCACTTTGAAAGGGAATAGGCTATTATGCTCTTATGCGAGCTCTTAATTAATTATTACTTGCTGCGGGTGTAGGCGTGTTAAATTTCATCCAGGTATCTGCGCCATCAGGGCTTCTTCCTTCAGAAACATCCGATGTCTGAGCGCCAAAAGTATGTGAATCAATGAGCCGCCCGTCTTTATAGTATAAACTAAGGGTTTCGCCATTTATGCTCAACCTGAATTTCAGGTGGTTAGCTCCCTGTTCGGTATCACTGTCTGCCCAGAATAACAAATATCCGCCTGGTTGGATGGTTGTTCTATCAGGATCATCACCGGGGATCCTGTCATCAAATGGATCCTCCGAATCACTAAAATAGAACCTGCCCATGTCCACAGGTGTTGAACCCGCATTATAGATCTCTATCCAATCGTCATATTCATCAACGCCATCGGGATCGGCCAGGTTGGCTACATTACTGGCCAGGATCTCGTTGATAACCAGGTTTGGAACATCTCCTGATGTTATGGTCATATCGTAAGGGTCCAAAAGTGCATCGTCCGGTAAAAACACTTCCAGGCCATTTGTGTCGGTCAGTTTGAAATAATAATATAATTCTCCATCTGCCGACAGTGCCGGAACAGTAGTAGAATAATTAATATTATCACCGGAAGTCATTGTAAGGATTACATTAGGGCCATTATCTACGGCATATACCAGCTCAACTTTCGATACATTTGATGCTTCAGATATTTCCAGACCGAAATCTATATCGTTGCCTACCATTGGGATTTCAGGAGTATAGCTGAATGATTTGAAGGAGGATACGGGCCGGTCACCATTGCTTTCATTTTTGGTAGCAAAGCCGGTTATTTGCCAGGCACCTTGTCCATCCGGGAATCTGGCGTAGGTTTCACCATCCATGGCCGGGAAAACGATCTGGTCTATAATCTTTCCATCCGGACGTTGTATTGTTAAGCTTTCACCTTGAGAAGAGAGCTTAAATGGTAAATTCAATCCGACACCCTGGTCGTCACAATTAAGAATCAGGAAGTTACCTGGTTTTACTATGTGTCCGGCTGGTAAGGTATACATATTCAACGGGCTGTCAAACACTTTCCACCCTTCCAGGTTGACATCAGCATTCCCATAATTGTATAATTCGATCCAATCAGGATTCCCGGTCGAATGAAGCTCGTTAAATGCAATTGAATCAGGTTGCTCAACGATTACCGGCGGATCGTATTCCTCATCAGAACACGATACAACACCCACAAACAATATCAATATTACATAAATTACCAGTTCCCGCATCTTCATAATTCAAATCTTTAAAAAATTATCTTATCATAAAAGGTGAATCCCCTCTACAAAAGAACGCCATTGTGAACAAAATATTAAGGAAATGTTCCGAATTTGTTGATCCCAAAAGGACAATACACCTTAATTATAGATTCAGGTAATGCGTTCGCCATGGATTTGAACTGTCCGGCAATAAATTATATCCCTGATAAATCTCCAGTTTTCCAAATCCCTTTTTGATGCATCTCTTAGTTTTGGATACCATTCAAGTGGTGTGCCGATCTCTCTGCCATCTTCTAATCATACGAAGACCATATCATTGGGAAACCAGACGCTGGTCACTTTAATATTATCTTTTGTTAAAGTACTCATTCCACTTTTCTAAGAATAATTCTTCATTCTCCACTGTTAATTTACGATTTATATAATTCTGTTGAATTGTAACCACTTGAAACTGCCTAAACTACTGGATTCAACCAAAATTTTGCATAGCCATCACCAGATTCAATATGCACATGAGAAGGCTCAAATCCTTCATTACTAAAGAAGAAAAATCTAAAACCATCAACTCGCAATATAGTAGGCATCTTTAATTATTAAATGTACATTATCCAGTTGATAATGTATTTAATGCTTAAAATGATCGGGCATGAATCATAGCCCATAAATTATTTTGATAAGCTTCAAGTGCTTCATCAAAAAGCATGGCAGCTTCATCATTTTTCATAAGTCCAACAGATCCCAGAGCTTTGAGATAATATGCCTCGGAAACAGATTTGTTTCCTCCGGCAGCATTTTCTTCAATCCCTATACCCGATCCGGCCCGGCCTTTTTCCAGTTGTGCATCGCCTATAGCTATTAATTCCTTGTAGATCTCTTTCGCCTCTTCATCATTTCCCATTTTTTCATGTGATTTGGCCTGATAAAACAAAAGATCTGCCCAGGCTCTGGAATTCCTGGCATTCACGCTCATTGTATAACATTCTTTAGCTTTTGATTTTTTCTTTAATTTTTCATAGGCCTGTCCCATAAAATAATAGATCATGGCGTTCCTTTCATCATCCAGCGGCTTGCCTACTTCCAGGTTTTCCGGATATTCCATGGCCTTTTCAAGGAGTGATATGGCTTCGTTCGGCTGATCGTTATCTAATAATTCCAGTGCCTTTAAAGTATATGCATCAACATAATGATAATAAATTACCCGGCCCCCTTCCCAGGTTCTGAAGTGGTGTTCTGTCAGCAGATCTATTGCCTTATCATAGTCTCCATTCAGATTATATAGCTTCACGAGGCCTTTGGGTGCAGTGATATCCTCTTTTACTACATCCACATGTTCAGACATAATAGCTAGGCATTCTTTATAATCCTTCTCAGAAAGGTCATAATATTGTTCAAGTTCTGCATACCAGATCGAATGGTTCGGGTCAATTTCAATCGCCTTCTTCATGTATTCAATGGCTTTTTCCATATTGTTTTCATGATAAAAAGCACCAAAGGCCAGGTTTCTCCATACCATACCAAACTGATCCTTCACCTTCAAAGCTTTCTCCCAGGCCGCTATTGCATCTCCTGGCCGCTTGTCGTAAAGTAAATTTCCCAGTAGATAATAGGGTAGTGCCTGGTCAGGATCCAGTTTAATTGCATTTTCAAGTACGTCCAGGGTTTCTCTTCTATATGGGAAACAATAGTCCACTGATAACTCAGCTGCCCGGTCTAAATGACTTTTTGCCATGTCCAACTGGCTTTTTTTAGTATAGAACCAGGCGAGATAATATTCAACCAGTGGATTAACCGGATCTTCAAGTGATGACAGGATGCTGAGACCATCTTCCAGCATGCCCATGTTCATGTAATGCACAGCGATCTCCAGGTAGTTGTTTTCCACATCCTGCATATAGTTTTGCCATTCATCCATGGTAGATTTACCCTGGATCAGTTGCTTTTCATAATAGGCAGTGAAATTGATCGGATCGAATTCAATGAGTTTATCAATCACTTCATTTGCTTTTAAAGTATCACCGGATTTTCTCAATAAAGCACTGTAGAATATAATGATCCGGCCATCCAGGTTATTTGTCGAATACGCTTTTTCAATATATTCAAGTGCTTTCTGGTAGTTCCCTTTTTTACTTTCCAACAAAGCCAGCTGGTAATATCCGGCTGAATGCCATGTATAATACCATGTCGATTGTGAAAAATTCCGGTAAGCTTCATCCTCTTTCCCAAGTGCGAGCTGGGCCAGACCAAGGTAATAGAAAATCTCACCTTCCTTCGGTTGGTAATACCTTATCCTGAGTTTTTCAGCTGCTTTCTGAAGGTATTTCTCGGCTTCTGTAAACTTCCACTGGTGCACTTTACGTATTCCCAGGGCAATATTTACACGATAATCATCAGGTGATATTTCTAATGCTTTCATATAATAATCATCGGGATTATGCCCGGGCCTTGAGAACTGCTCGACAAACCTGCCAGTCAGATACAGGTCCTCCACAGATTCGATCTCATCTGGTAAGGCAGGTCTATCCTGCACATCAGGTAAATCCGGATGTTGTAATTTGTAGGGGGTATAGGATACCAGTTTATTTCCCTGCTTATCCTGAAGCTCGGTAAACAACTGATATTCATCTAAATTTTCTTTGCTTTTAAAGGTATTGGTATAAGGTTCGGAAGGATCTATGTTTATGATTTCAGTAACAAGGACCTCATCCCCATATTTAAGAATTGCCTTAGCTTCTTCAAAGGTTTGAGTGGTATTAAATCCATAGAATACTGTCTTTTCATCCCTCATCTGGAGGGTAACCGATGCCTCCAAGGTAGCATTTTTTACAATTTCCAGATCCCGTATGGGATACCAGTAATTTTTCGCCTCTTTTACGCCATGTGGTGAGAACCAACCATAACCAGGCTGGTTGTTTGAAAAGGTTCCAGTCATTAGTTCCACATAAGCCTTACCATCATCAGTAAGTTTCCTCCTTGCATTCTGCCCCTGCAGCCCTGGTCCGAATTGCCATAGTTTGGAGGTTTTGTTTTGCACAACATCTCCAACATGAATGGTCCCGGCATTTGTCGCATAATCATAACCGCCAACAAAGCCCTCTTTTCCCTGCCAGAAGAAAAAAGATACGGGATCGGGATGGTTTTTCCACCAGGTGAGGTCTACGCCGGATGTATAATCAATGCCTCTGTACACCTCGTGTGAGATTGGCCAGTGGGTAAAACTGGTGTTGCTGTGAAATACCCCGATCTCCTGGCTTGGCGGCCAGAATGTCCTCCAATTTTCATCCGATGTGATGGCTACATTAGCCCAGAAAAGAAAGTTCCGGGTTACTTCATTGGTGTTGTTCAGGCGGTATTCAGCTTCGATATATGAACATCCCGGACGAAGTGTAATGCCTATGATCCCCCTCAGACGTATATCCCGTTCAGTTTCCCCAACCCATACTGTAGCACTTCCATCTTCATTTTCCACCATATAATAATCCGATGGCATCAGGGTTGTGGTCCTGTGGTGATGAGGGAAACACCATTCAATACCCCCGGATATCCAGGCTCCCAGGGTACCAATAAGGTCTGGTTTAATTACACTATTCCTGTGGAACAATTCACGTCCGTTTGTCTTGTCGATAGCTGAAAAAAGTTTCCCACCAAACTGGGGAAGAATACTCACTTTTATGTATTCATTTTCCAGGTAAACCATGTTATAGGTCACCATGCTTAATTCATCCCCGAGATTTGTCTGGGCAGGGTAGGGGTACATATGTCCTGCAGCACCCTGAACACCCCTGCCTGTATAAAATATGGGGCTGAGTTCATCAGCTCCTTTCTGATAGGTAGGAATTTCTTCCTTTCCTTCATAGACTTTAACCTGGGCAAATGAAATTAAAGGAACTGCTATTGCGAGGAGACAAAAAAATACTTTTTTCATAATTTATGGATTTAGGAAATCCCTGAAAGGTACATCAAAAAATAGGCTTCAGAAATCACTTGATCATTTAACGCTTTCGCATAGAATCAGAATCAAGCTTTTCCTGATATGTACCTCTACAGGCTTTTAATAATCTGGTCTTAAATTAATTAATATATTTGATTTTTAACAAGGAATTAAATCTAATCATCAATCTCCAATTCATTAATCATCGGCCTTTATTTTTAAGGTTTTTATCAATGTATCCGGTGTCATAACCGGTAAATGGGAATATCTATAATCCTTTACATTCCTGGTAACTATCAAATCAATTCTTTTATAATCTGATGCAGAAAAATATTGAAGCGCATCTTCAAAATCTTTGAAGTCAGATTCCAGAGCATTCAAAACAGCATCCTCATCTACTTTCAGAATGTTAAGGATCCCGGCCAGGTCTTTTAAAATAGAGATGGTCATCTTTCTGCTTAAATGCTGATTTATCAGACAATATAAATTACTGAAGCACAGGGCAGAAGTATGGCCCTTGATCTTTCGATTTTCTATTAAAGAAAAGATTACCTCGGCACTATCTGAAAATGGTTTCCTATCTGTTAAATAGTCAATGATCACATCGGTATCAATAAATGCATCTGTCATTTTTCATATTTTTTTGAAAGTGCTTTTTTCAGTTCTTTTTTGAAATCGTAATTATCGGGTACTTTTAGTGAACCCTTTAATGCTTTTAACTTTGGGGAAATATTCAGATCCTGTATGGGTTCATCCGAAATCAGAACCTTAAAATAGCTTTCTACCAGGTCTGACAGGCTGCGTCCTTGATTTCTGGCATATTTCTTAGCCTTATCTGCCAGATCTTTGTCGATACTCAGGTTAAGTCTGGAATACATTTATGCGCATAATTGATTAACTAAATATACGCATAAATTTAAAATTGTGCGCATAAATTATAGCTATTTTATGCGCATACTTATTTTTTTATCCGATCCTCGATTTTCTTCCAACCAATCAAAATCGGGCTTATTCCTGGCTTTCTGCAAAGGCCTTGAAGAGCTCAAGGTATTTAAAGGATTGTTTTTTGAAAGCACCGGGCATGAGAAAAGCAACTATTTTCATGAATCCACTGAATTGAAATTCATTTTCAGTGATATATTTTGTTTTTGTATCAGACAGCTTTTCAAACCTGTTTTTCACAACATTAAAGACTCCTTTAGCCTCATAGGTTCCTGAGAATTCATCAGGAAGATTTCTAACTGTGATGGTTTCAATCATTTCAACTTCGCGTTTACCCATTTTGAAAAAGAGCCTTGATTTAGCGCCAGGTTGCCCGGGTGTTCCGCTGATGTGCTCGAAACTTTGCAAGCCTTCCATCCATTTCTTCAGATTATCTGCATTATCAAATAATTCGATGACTTTATCGATGGGTTTCTCGATTTCAATTTCGGTTGTGTATTTCATGGTTCTATATTTGGTTATTTACCCTGATAACAGGTTCATATGTATTCCTATATTATAGTTTTATATGCCGAATTAAGTAACGGGTAATCTCAAATATACTTAAATCTGGTAAAAAATCAGGCTAAGAACTTCACGGATCTTTAATGTACTAATCCTTCAGCAGCGTTGCGTGTTGTGCGTAATGTGACTGGATAATCCCGGTGAACCGGTTTTACCAAGGATGTCTACTAATTAAAAGGTGTGTTACAAATCCTCCCCTGAAATCCATTAGTATTATTATGCGGACAATTCAGATTAACTGGCTTTCCCTGATTTCTTGCGTTCATGTTCCTTAAGAAAGATCTTTCTTAAACGCAATGAACGTGGTGTAACTTCAAGGTATTCATCTTCCCCGATATATTCCATTGCTTCTTCCAGTGAGAAAATCACAGCAGGCGTGATGAAGATCTTATCATCCGAACCGGCGGCACGGATGTTCGATAGCTTCTTGGTCTTCGTCAGGTTTACCGTGATGTCATTCTGCCTTATGTGTTCTCCAACCACCTGGCCTTCATAGATCTCTTCTTTAGGGTGAACGAAGAAGGTGCCCCGATCCTGAAGCTTATTGATCGAATAGGCAATCGCCGTACCTGTTTCCATTGAGATGAGTGATCCGTTTCTTCTGCCCTGGATCTCACCCTTCCAGGATTGAAATTCTTTGAACCTGTGTGCCATAATAGCTTCACCTTCCGTGGCAGTAAGCATCAGATTACGCAGTCCGATGATCCCTCTTGAGGGGATATCAAATTCAAGATGAGACCTGTCACCTTTGGTATCAATATGGAGGATCTCACCTTTTCTTTGTGTAACAAGCTCGATCACTTTTCCTGAAAATTCCTCCGGAACATGCACGGTCATAGATTCAATAGGTTCATGATCCTTACCGTCGATCTTCTTTATGATTACTTTGGGTTGTCCCAATTGCAATTCGTATCCTTCTCTTCTCATGGTCTCGACCAGGATTGATAGGTGAAGAATCCCTCTTCCGTATACGATAAAGATCTCTGGTGATTCTGTTTCTTCCACCCTGAGTGCCAGGTTCTTTTCCGTTTCCTTAAAAAGACGTTCCCTGATCTGTCTGGAGGTGACAAATTTACCTTCCCGTCCATAGAACGGGGAATTATTGATGGTGAACAACATGCTCATGGTCGGTTCATCGATCTCCAAAGGTTTCAGTCCTTCCGGTTCCTCCAGGTCTGCCACAGTATCTCCTATATCAAAATCTTCCAATCCCAGTATGGCGCAGATCTCACCGGCTTTGACCTCCGTTTTGATTTTTTCCTTAGCGAGGCCTTCAAAAACGTATAATTCTTTGATCCTGGATTTAATGACCTTTCCATCATGTTTTATCAAGGATACATCCATGCCCCATTTAATGCTTCCCCTGGATAGTTTCCCAACAGCAATCCGTCCGGTATACGAGGAATAATCCAGGGAAGATATCTGAAGTTGCGTAGTGCCAGGCACGAATTCTTCTTTGGGGATATGCTCAAGTATCGTATCAAGGAGGTAAGAAATATCGTTAGTAGGTTTCTGCCAGTCAGCCGACATCCAGCCATCTTTTGATGATCCATAGACCACCGGGAAGTCAAGCTGTTCTTCTGAAGCTTCCAGGTGATACATCAGATCAAAAACCGATTCATGGACTGCTTCGGGATCACAGTTGGGCTTATCTACCTTATTGACCACTACTATGGGTTTCAGATCAAGGGCAATGGCTTTTTGCAATACAAACCGTGTTTGAGGCATTGGTCCTTCAAATGCATCCACCAGTAAAAGCACCCCGCTCGCCATGTTAAGTACACGCTCAACTTCCCCGCCAAAATCACTGTGCCCTGGGGTATCAATAATATTGATCTTAGTATTCTTATACCGTACAGCTACATTTTTAGAAAGAATGGTAATACCTCTTTCCCGTTCAAGGTCATTACTGTCCAGTATCAATTCACCCATATCCTGGTTGTCCCGGAATAACCGCACCTGGTGTAATATCCTGTCCACCAAGGTAGTTTTCCCATGGTCGACATGGGCGATGATGGCAATATTTCGTATCTCCTGCATGAATCGTTTTATCTGTTATTTAAACCTGAATGAAGGGCAAAGGTACAGCTTAATGTAATAGGAAGCGGTTGTTCTATTGAACTAATAAACAGCAGATAAATGGTCCAGTTTATTCCATTGGTAATTTCAGGTCAGTTTTTAACTTCATTGAGATTTTTTAGCTGTCTCTTAAATGATTTTCTGGATACTGGTATTTTTGATCACAAGCCTACAGATCTCACTAAACGGCATTGGTCTCTATTTGCAGGATTTCCATGCCTATACAGCGGTATGAAAAAGTTCAGCAAATAATTAATTGGATCTTCAAAATTCTCAAATTCTGACAAGCGCTTTGGAACAAAACAGTTGGCAATAATATTGAGTTTTCCAGTACGAAATGAGCCTGTTTTGTTACTTCCTTAAATTATCACTTAGAGAATGTTATAAATAATTTTTTCTTAAATTGCATTTTACATAGCATGCAAAAGAAATGGATCTTATCAACTATTGGCCTTTATTTGTAATTTTTGTGATCGCCTGGATTGTACCCCTTCTGCTATCCTGGATGGAGATCTCGAAGGTGCCAGCAGTAATCGTTGAAATTATACTGGGTGTGATCATCGGACCTTACGTACTTGATCTGATCCCTGAAGAGGAGTACATCGACTTTTTAGCCAGTACAGGATTTCTATTCCTTATTTTTCTGGCCGGATTTGAAATTGATTTGAACAAGATACTGGCAACCTTACCGATACGGAAACTTAGACAAGTGGATTTGATAAGCAATACCTTGTTGATTGCTGTATTTATTTATATTGGATCATTGATCCTCGCATTTCCTTTTGGTTGGTTGCTCAACCAGTTTTTTGGAGTGGATCTGGTATTCTTTTCATTGCTGCTGCCTACAGTGGCCTTAAGCATCATTGTTCCTATACTGAAGGCCGACGGTGAGATGCAACAGAAATTCGGACAGGTATTGCTCATGGAGGGCGCTATTGCTACCCTTATGAGCATCATCCTGATCTCTTTGTATTCAGGGATTCTGAAGCACGGATTCCGGTTTGAGTTATTATTATTCTCCGTGATATTCCTTGTTTTTATTCTAACTTATGTTGTTGGCAGAAGGTTATTACGTATACGCGTATTCCAGAAATTGTTATACCGCCTTGAACATGCGGCAAGCCAGATTCGTGTTCGTGGAACGGTTGCCCTGATGCTGTTTTTCGTTATTATAGCCAATCTCATCAATACGGAACTCGTGATGGGAGCCTTTTTTTGCGGCATACTGCTCAGTATGTTCGTAAGTAAGGAAAGGTCTGCCTTGCTCTTCAAACTCGATGGCATGAGTTACGGATTTTTCATCCCCATATTTTTTATAATGGTGGGAGTTGATCTCGAATTATCGGCGCTCGCCTCGTTTAAAACCGCCCTGCCCCTGATTTTGAGCATACTGATTGGTTTTATGATAACCCAGGTACTTCCGGCATTTATAATGGTCAGGGTTTTCGGATTTAAAAAGGCCCTTTCCGGAGGTATTCTCTTATCCTCCAGACTTGGTCTTTCGATTGCATACGGACAAATCGGTTTATCCCTGGGTGTTATATCCCGGGCTGATAATGCGGGAATAGTAGCCGCCGCTATATTGGCGAGTTTGCTATCACCGGTGATCTATTACCTCTTCAATAATAGGAAGGAACATTTCCATCAGATTACAATTCTTGGCGGAAGCCTAGCCAGTTTATACCTTGCGGAGAGATTCCGGCTTCACAGCATTAACTGCAGAACCATCATCAGGAAAAAGGAAATGACGACTGAATTTGAAAGGAAAGGTATCCCTTACGAATATGTCGATAAATTAGATTCTGAATTTCTGAATTCCTTGCATATCCGTACCGGTGAACTGGTTGTTGTACTTACGGAATCTAAAAACCTAAACCTGGAGTTAACCAGATATATAAAAAACCAGTTAAACCACAGTAAGATCATAACCAGGAAGCATTCGGGAGCCCATGATCTTTTAGGACCTAATACTGATATTAAACTGGTCGATAACAACGAGATCCTGGCCAGTCATGTGGAGGATATGATCGCACGACCCGACGCGGTATCCTCGTTAGCCGTCAGTTTTGATAACTACCGCCTGGAAGAAATACACATTACTAACAACTCGGTTCACCGGAAGCTCGTCAAGGATATCGCGTTTCCACAGACCGGCTCCCTGGTGATCCATAGACGTGGGGGAGAGATATTTATTCCTCATGGGAATACACATCTCTTAATTGGTGATGTAGTAACGGTTATCGGCAATACCGCTGCCTTAAACCAGTTTCGAAAATTACTGGAACGATAAGGGGCTGGATATAGTTCTGACACTTACAATCTGAATGAAAAAATCAAGATAAATGTTTCAAAGTATCCAGCACCAAAAATTTGTTTACGTTTAAATGATCTTTTTATTTGGTAATGAAACCTGGTTTTCAGATCATTAATCTTCCATTTCCGGAATTTCAGCTATACTTGTTTCATATTCAAAGCCATATGTTCCGGAGCCCACCTCGATCACCACATCCTCACCTTTAACGTTCACGTTTTCATACACTTCAGCTATATTTTTCCCGGAGGCCTTATCAGTAACTTTATTTATGGCCGCTTTAGGAAGTGTAATAATCGCTGTTGTATTGGCCGGTATTTCAGTTTCAATGATAAGGTGCCCATCTTTGATCTCCCACTGCGATTTGATCAATCCGTGCACACTCTCCATTTGGGCTTTGACATATTTTAAACGATTATCCGGTTTTGGCTGGATTAGTATGTGCTTGTATCCTGGTTTTCCGATATCCAGACCTGCAGAAACCTTGTACATCCAGTCGCCTATTGCACCATAGGCATAATGATTGAAAGAATTCATGCCGGGATCCTGGAATGTGCTGTCCGGTTTCTGACCATCCCATCTTTCCCAGATGGTGGTGGCACCCATCGTTACAGGATACAGCCATGAAGGGAAGGTTTCCTGTAATAAAAGATCGTATGCGACATCCAATTGACCATTATCCGATAGTACTTTGCACAGGTAGGGTGTCCCCAGGAATCCTGTCGAAAGATGGTTGTTCCTTGATCTTATATTATCCACTAGAAATCCAGTAGATTTTGGTATCAAGTCTTCAGGCAGAAGGTCAAACATTAAAGCCAGAACATAGGAAGTCTGTGAATCTGAGATAATCCTACCGGACGGTGTAACAAAATCATAGATGAATTCCTCTTTTGCCTTTTTGAAAAGTGCATGATATTTTTCAGCATCTTCAGTTTTCCCCAGTTCTTCCGCGGTAAGGGCTACCAGCTTGGCTGAATAAGCAATAAAGGCTTTGATCAACAGATCCTGGTTGGTATGTCCATCGGGAACCGTATGCCGGGTGATCTCCGGTTTATAATACAACCAATCCCCAAAACCCTTCCAGGGGACATTTTTCCGGTTTGCCATATAATCTGTATAGGCTTTCATGGAAGCGTATTGTGTTTCAAGCATGCGCTTATCGCCATATACCTGGAAGATTGTCCAGGGTGCAATGGTGGCTACGTCACCCCAACCCGTACTGGATTCCTCACTACGGATCACATTCGGGACCACGACCGGGACCATGCCATTTTCTGACTGTTCGGCAGACAGGTCCTTCAGCCATTTAGTAAAGAACGCAGCAACATCCATGTTATAGGCTGCGGTACTAATAAAGGCCTGGGCATCGCCAGTCCATCCCAGGCGTTCATCCCTCTGTGGACAGTCTGTGGGCACATCCAGGAAATTGCCTTTCTGTCCCCACTGGATGTTGCTCTGTAATTGGTTCAGCAATGGATTTGAAGATTCAAAATTCCCCGTGACTTTCATGTCAGAGTGGATAACTACACCGGTCAGGTCATCTGCTGTCAATTCTCCGGGGAATCCATCTATGGCTACATACCGAAATCCAAAGAAAGTAAACTTAGGTTCATATATTTCTGTCCCTTTTCCTTTCAGGATATAATTTGTAGTTGCTTTAGCGGCCCTGAGGTTTACTGTATAGAATTCACCATATTTGTCCAATACCTCTGCATACCGCAAGGTCACTTCATCTCCTTTTTTCCCTTTTACCCTGAGCTTGATCCATCCGACCATATTTTGTCCCATATCGGCAACCAGTGTACCTTTTGGTGTTGTCCAGATCTTTACGGGTTTCAATTCCTGTATTTTTTTTACAGGTACTGTTTCCGTGCCGATCAAATTTTCGAGTGGATAATCGGCAACATCCACTGCTTCCCAGTCCCCGTCATTGAAATTATGCTTATTCCAGCCTTCCATTTCCCTGGAAGCATCATAGGTTTCGCCGTCATAGAGGCTGTTCATGATAATCGGGCCGTTATTGCTGCCTTTCCAGTCTGCATCCGAGATGATAGTTGCAGAACTGCCATCCTCAAACACGATTTCAACCTGGCAAAGCAGTCCCAGTTTTTTACCATATACCCCCCAGTTATCCTGCCAGCCAAGATGACCACGGTACCAGCCATCACCCAGCTGGGCTCCAATGGCATTTTTACCAGATGTAAGATGATCCGTAACATCAAAAACCTGGTATTGCAAACGTTTATCATACACTGTCCATCCAGGAGTGAATACCTCATCGCCTACGACTTTTCCATTGATGGAAAGCTCATAGATGCCATGGGCTGTAACATAAGCCCTGGCTTTGGCGACCCGCTTATCCAGTGTGAAATTCTTCCGCACAAATAATCCCGGGCCCTTTGGTTTTTCTTCCTGTTTTGGTTCTATCCATTTGGCTTTCCAGTCGGAAACATCCAAAAGACCCATTTCCCACCAGGCCGGGGCATTCCAGGAAGAACTGTTCCCCTGGTTATCATTTATACGAACGCGCCAGAAATATCGGGTTCCTGATAATAATTCCGGTCCTTCATAGGGTATTTGTATGGATTGGTCTGAGGATACTTCTCCGGATTCCCAATGAAGTTCTGTGAATGAATCAGAACCAGCGACCTGGATCTCATAGGAATTTTGCATAATATTTGTTCCTTCGCCTTTAATTTTCCAGCTGAAACGTGGTGCCTGGGTATCGATGCCCATGGGACTGGTTTTATACTCGACCGTATGGTCATATGTTTCAAGACTTTGAGCCAATCCCATTAAAGGAAGAAGCAGGATGCATGCTGTTAAAATATATTTCATAGTATTCCTTTATTAAAAATTATCCAGATAAAAAGTTTTACTAAAATCAGATCAGGTCCGTAGTCAAAAAGTACGTATCAGGCCTGAAATCCGGGTAAAACTTCAATTTATAAAAAAATCTGATTTTCATTGGATTTTTTCCCCGTTATATTGCGTATCGAATATTTTATTAATATACATTTGAACAGATCACGCCGCAACTGTTGGAAGTAAGGATAGCAAGGCCGAAATATCCCCTAATCAAAATGTACTTCCCGATTAATTCTTGCTAAATTTGATATTAATCGGTCTGATATTCACAGGCAGTAGAATATTTCAGTAAAAACCCAAATACCATGAAAAACGAAGTCAGGGAAAAACTCATCCGGGAGATCTATAATCGTTGTAAGGTTTCCGTAGTACAAGATTTTAAATTATTGAATTATGATACAGCCTGGGCAGGGCCTGAAGAAATTAAACAGCTGGGTGAGGAAAAACTCAAGAAAAGAGCGAAAAAGATCCTGAAGAAAAACCTAAATGCACTAAGCGAAGCCCAGGAGATCTTATATGCATCCAATAAATACGCGATGCTTCTGATCTTTCAGGCTATGGATGCAGCGGGAAAGGATGGAACCATTAAGCATGTCATGTCAGGCGTTAATCCTCAGGGATGCCAGGTATTCAGTTTTAAAAAACCATCATCTGAAGAATTGGATCACAATTATCTGTGGAGATACACAAAGAAAATGCCGGAATTTGGCAGAATTGGTATTTTCAACCGGTCCTATTATGAGGAAGTCCTGGTTGTCAAAGTAAATCCGGAATTTTTACAGGGTAATTTTAGACACAAAAAAATAGATGAAACCTTCTGGGCAGGAAGGTATGAAGACATCAATAACCTGGAGAAACACCTGACAGCAAACAATACCTTAATACTGAAATTCTTCCTGAATGTTTCCAAAGAAGAACAGAAGAACCGCTTCCTCGAAAGGTTAAACGATCCTGAAAAACACTGGAAATTTTCTGAATCCGATCTTGTGGAGCGATCTAAGTGGGACAAATACCAGGAAGCGTTTGAGGATGCAATTGGCCATACCGCTACACCTTGGGCTCCATGGTATATTATTCCGGCCGATAATAAATGGATCATGAGAGCTATTGTGTCTATGATCGTAACAGAGACCATTACTTCCCTGAAATTGGAACCACCGGTGGTCACAGAGCAAAAGAAAAAGCTACTGGATGAGGCGCGGAAAGAATTGGATGAGCAGTAGATTTAATTACCCCCTGCGTTGGTTTGGTTCATAAAAACTATAACTCAAATTTTACCGGAACACGATAAGGTGCAAAAAGGGAGTAATATTCAATCGTCATAACCTGACTGTTAGCTGCAGACCTTTTCGCGGACATATTTAGGGACAGATACCCTGGGAAGGAATTTAGGCAATCCAGATGCAAAAGTCTCAATTACTTACCACCTTCCGATGGCCAGGCGTACACCTTTTCGCCGGCATCTTTATGAACCGGTCCTTCCGGAAGTGTTTCATGCCAGTCCAGAAGATATTTAGTGAATTCCTCTACCAGAGCAGGATTTTCCCTGGCCAGGTTATCCACTTCACCCGGATCTTTAACAATATTGTATAATTCCACTCTGTTAAGGGATGGATTCATAAGGAATTTCCACTCCTCACGCCTCAGTGCCAGTCTTGGGCTCATATCATTTACCCGGCCATAAACCGGAAACCGGATTTCCCATTTTAAAGGGTTTTTTCTTGAATATGATTTACCCTTAAATATCGCTGAAACATCCTCTCCATCAAGCCCTCCCGGTATTTCAGCATTACTCAATGCACATAATGTAGGGAACAGGTCTACGGCTCCTATAATTGAATGATCATCCACTTTGTTTTCTGGTACCTTACCCGGCCATCGGATGATAAATGGTTCCCTTATTCCTCCTTCATATAAACTTCGTTTGATTCCCCGGAATGGTCCTGCAGCCACCGCCGTGACACTTCCGTACTTAGCGGTATGCGGCATGGCACTTGATTCCGGCCCATTATCACTGGTAAAAATTATGATCGTATTATCTGCCATATCCATTTCGTCCAGGGTGGTAAGCAAACGGCCAATATGTCTGTCCATACGCGTCAGGACGGAATACCAGATCAGCATGGCATCGCGGTATGTACCTTCTTTTGCAGTGGTGTTAGAGTAAAGTTCAACATCTTCCTCTGAAGGGAAAAGAGGGGCATGGGGTTCATACAACCAGGCATTAATATAGAAAGGCTTTTCCTTGTTTTTCTTTATAAAATCTATGGAATGATCAATAATGACTTCTGTTGAATTTTCGTAAGGATTCTCACCGACCAGGCAATCTGCAAATTCATCAATGCCGTATTCTTCGATAAAGGGTGCGTGGCTTTCTGTGGTAACGCCCAGATGCCATTTCCCGAAATGTCCCACAGCATAACCATTTTGCTGCAATGATTTCATAACTGTTGGCAGATTATAATCCAAATGGTTGGGTATGCCTCTTTCCGCATTGAAATCCAGTCTTTTTATTATGGGGGCATGCATCCGCGTTCTTGACGGGCACAGACCAGTAACTAATCCAGCCCGGCTTGGAGTGCAGGTAGGTGCGGCAACGTAAAAATTAGTAAATAATGTCCCTTCTTTCGTTAGTCGATCTATATTAGGCATTTTAATGTCACCGAATATCTGAAATCCGGCAGGTGCAACAATTTTATGGTATCCATAGTGTGGCAATTCGGCCCAGCCCAGGTCATCAGCAAAGATGAGAATAACGTTTGGTTTTGATTCTGTGCCAGTGGTGGTACAAAATCCGGTAGTGAGGATTCCAAATAAAAAAACTATAATTGATATCAAAGGGTGAGATAAGCTGTTCATATTTATTTATAGCAATTTATCGGTTCCTATGTTAGGATAATTATTCTACGAATCCTAATTTCGATCTAAACTAATATTTACCAATTGTGAAAAAATTATTTCAATTATTTCTGTTTTTGGTGGCTGGATTTTCAGCCTTGGCAGAAGGCAGTTTACGAATTGCCTGTTTACAAATGGATGTATCCTTTGATATTGAGAAAAACGAAAAGGCAATTATCAAATACATGAATGATCTAAAGGATAAAAATATTGATTTTCTTATTACTCCTGAGGGATCTTTGTCAGGATATACCTCTCAATTCGATGGGGAAGTACTCAAGGAGTCCCTGACCCGGGTTAGGAAGGCTGCTAAGGATTTGAATATTGGTCTGATATTGGGGACGTGTTACAAAGAAACCATCGGAGGAAGGGAATATTGTTATAATCAAGCCAGGGTTTACTTACCTGATGGGGATTTCCTAGGTGCTTATTCGAAGATATTGACCTGTAGTCCACTGGATAATCCCGGAACCGGTGAAATAATGGAATACGTTCAGGGCAGCGTGAAGACATTTTCAGTAAATGATGTAGAATTTGGCATTTTAATATGCAATGACCTGTGGGCGACACCCGGCTATACGACCACCCCAAATCCATATTTGCCCTGGAAGATGCAGGAATCCGGGGCTGAGGTGATATTTCATATCATCAATTCCGGGACTAATCAGAAATATAAGAAATTCCATGAAGCTTCAGTGGAATTATGGGCAATGACGCTGAAAATACCCATTATTGAAGTGAACGCGGCACACGGGGATGAAGAGATAAATGCGAGATCCGGTATAATTAATAAGGAAGGGATACGAACGAAGATAGTGGATAACAGGGGAGAGCAAATCTTTATTTTTGATCTGGAGTTATAATACATCTTGAATCCATGTCCTTATTACTTTGATTTAAGCCACATTCTTGATCTCGCTGGCATACTCAGTAAAGCCTTACCATTTTTATCTAAAACATCTTTATTTGTAATAACATCAACATACTTGAGCCCATTGGTGCTCAACATGGCTTCAGTTTTATTGTCATTGTAATTATGAATTATTATATCCCCATTGCCTAATTTTTGCAATGATACCTTTACCTGGGCATCCATATGAATATCAAGAGGGCTATTAAACACCTTCCGGATCGTATTGGCCCAGTCTATCGGGACTTTAAGGAATCCCAATGGTTTCGGGCAAAGAAGTACTTCCCCGACAGCATCGAAATCAGCCTGTGAGAATGTATGCGCATTGAGGACGAAAATGTTTTCTTCTTTATTAACTGTTAGATATGGAATTCTATCTTCCCCCACCATGGCTTCCAGGATAACTCTACCATTTCTCACATTAAGATGCGTTTCTATTTCAAGTGGCAGCTCCATTTTAACAGGCTGTTTTTCAATTATAACATATTGGGCTTTAAGTGAATTTGCGATCACCGGAGGTTCTACACCTGCCATATCTGATAATTCATGACTATCCCGGATAGAAGCCAGGAATCCGGACGTAACAATGATCCTTGATCCGTTTTGAAGAGAATTTTGAATTTTAGCCATTATTTCCACATCAGCAGCCGCCTGGGTTGGCAGAAAGATCACCCTGGCCTCTTCGGGATAATGAGAAACTGGTACCAGAGGAATTCCATACATTCCAATAAAATCCATTATGTAAAGATCACCACCGGCATCACTATTAGGGGGTTTATATGCATTTACTCCTTCCACAGGGAAGTCCTCAACGGTTCTTGCCAGATCAGCCAGGTGATGGTAGTTCATTCGCAACAAATGATGTCCTTCATGGCCATTGATCAGGTTATAATAGTTAAAAAGGCATAATTCCTGCGATCCGGCCAAAACCGACTGCCAGGCCTGTTCAATGAAGTCATTCCGGTCACATTCGATATGGTCGAACCAGGATCCGCCAATTTTCTCACCGGAGATTGAAGCCAGCCACCGGTAATTTACAAATCCTTCATAGGGTTGAACAAATCCGAAACGTTGTGTATTCATATTACGTGTTTCTGTACCTACCCATACCTGGTCATACAGTGCCGTTTCCCGGACCACATCATAACCAAAAAGATGAAAACGGTCATACCATTGGGGATACTTGATGATCATATGAATATCCGGGTTGACTTCTTTCAACGGATCAATGAACAGACTGGTTTGAAGCTCAGTTAACAGATCCCGTCGATATTCTGACCATGATCGTTCTCCTCTGGCAGCTTTTGACTCTATACTTGTATCTGCTGTGCATAGAAAATCATCAACGATGAAAGCATCAAATATGGGCGCAATATCTTCCATAACTTTCCTGATGTCATTTTGTGTTTTTTCGTTCTGCCAGTTGAACCATCCGTAGCGGGCTTCCTGTCTCACCCCGAAATCAGGTCCGGGTACCGTGGCTATTCCACCAATAATCTCGAAGCCATTTTGAGTAAAATACCTGGTAACATCCGCAAGAAGATCCGGCGATACCACCAGGCCGCTTCTGTAAACCTCTATATACAACTTATTGATTCCATTAGCCCTTAAAATGGAAAGGGCTTCCCGCCTGCCTACTTCGGTGGATAAAAGCTCCTCGACAGCATGAGCGGTGACATAAGTGCTCAGCCGGAGGTCCTCATTTCTTGATTCTACGTAGGAGTTAAAATCATCCGTGTGGGATTCATCCTGTGAACACCCCGAAATTAAAAAAGAAAATGCAATAGCTGAAAAAATGGTGTAATACTTCATACTTATTTATTTCTATTAAAAAAAACCATACTTTTCCTCAGGAATTATCCCCTGAGGAAGTTGAAACTATATATAGTTGATTAATTATCTTCTATTACCTGTTTAGACAGTAATACTAGTTGCTCTTTATCAATCAGCTTATTTTGTGCTTCTGCAAATTGTCTGTCACTCAGGCGTTCTTTGAGATTACTTACCAGATCCTGGAACAGCTTCTTTCTGCTATTGGGTATGGGCGTACTTAAATCGTTACGGATAGCCTGGGCATTGAAAAACAATTGGGCAGAAATCTCAAATTCATTCTTACGCGCACCTTCTAAAGCGGAAAATTCAAGACCTGGAATAATACATGTATAGTTTCCCTGTTTTAGATCTCTGCCAAGTAAATCACAGCATATTGACCTGAACTTAACATAATCCTCCATTCCCCAGGCAATCAAGGCGTGGCTGACTGTGGGGATATCATAAAAAGAATCATTGGCGATGCTCAAGATCTGTCTGGCCTTTTCGATATTTGATTTAGCTTCTTCCATATTTCCAAGTCCAAATTCGGCCATTGCCCGCATTTCATGAGAAGAACCCAGGGCAAATACGGTCCTCGTTTCCCTAGCGAGTCTTTCTACTTCGAAACTGAGTTCTCTGCATTTATCGAATTCTCCAAATTCAATGTACACATAGCTAAGAAATATCAAAGAAGTCTCTTCAAAGATCTTTGATGAACCTTTTCGGAAGGTGATCAGGGCTTTCTGAAGCTGTTCCACTGCAAGATCAAGATTCCCTAACTGTCGATTGCAGAATGCCGTATTGATCAATGCCTGCGCATTCCTTCTGCTGTCTTCGAGTTGCCCGGTCAGATTAAGGTTCTCTTTGAAATACGGTATGGCCTCCAGGGGCCTGCCCCGCCACATATAAGACATGCCAATATTGTTTATAGAAGCCACCAGGCGTTCTTTATGAGATAATTCTTCAAAAATGGATTTTGCTTCCAGGGAGTAGGCAACAGATTCCTCATACATTCCATCCCGCATTATATGGAAGCCAAAATCATTCAAGACCAGGCCAATATTCATTTGATCTTCCTTCTTCCTCCAGTAAACCAGGCATTCTTCAAAAATAAGTATTGCTTTTGGTGCTTGTGGCGTATAATAATAAAAGCGCGCCAAGTGCAGTAATATTTTGTATCGTTCCTCAGAAAGGGACTCAGGGATAGGTACCGCTGCAATTTTTTCCAGTTGTTGAACCGCTTCATTTGCATTCATCCCTCTGAAAACCCAGAAAGGCATCAATGCTTGTGCAAGGCGATAAGCAAGCGATACTTTGTTCAATTGGATTGAATAATCGATCGAAGCCCTCAGATTAGCCAGTTCCCTGTAGATCACAGGTGACCAGGTCTCCGCCTGTGCACCAAAAAAATGAGATGAGGCCTCTTCCGACAAATGCAGGAAATAATTGATGAATGATTCCTTGATCTCTTGTATATTTTGTGCTTTTTCCAGTTCATCCATCGCATATTCCCTTATGGTTTCCAGCATATAGAACCGAAGATCGTCCTCAGATTCTTCGGTACGCAAGAGGCTCTTGTCCACCAGGGCCATTACACCATCCACTACATCCCAATCGAAGTCCCTGATCTCTCCGCAAATCATTTCTATAGCCTCCATGGTAAACCCACCAACAAATACGGATACCTGGCAAAGAAGCTCCTGCTCCTGTGGTTCAAGAAGGTTATAGCTCCAGGCTATCGTATTTCTCATGGTCTGGTGCCTTTCCGGAAACTGACCGCCACCTTTCAGGACATCAAAAGTCTTGTTAAGCCTGCTCAATAACGATTTTGAACTGAAAATTTTCATTCTCGCAGCAGCCAGTTCTATACCGAGAGGTAATCCGTCAAGCCTTACACATATTTCTGCAATGGTTTCGGCATTATCCTGCGTTAATTGAAAACTGGGCCTGCTGGCCTGTGCACGCTCGGTAAAAAGTGCAATGGAGGGAATTTCTTTCAGGTCTTCAAGAGAATTCAATAGATCCAGTTTTGGTATATTTAATGGAGAAACCCGGTACTCGTATTCTCCCGGAATTTGCAAAACGATCCGGCTGCTTATAATTATGGTTAAATGGGAACATTCTTGAAAAAGTTTCCCTACAATAAATGAAGCCTTTACAATATGTTCGAAATTGTCCAGCACCAGCAAGGCATGTTTTTCTTTAAAAAACTGAATGAGTACTTCATCAATAGATAATGTCGGATCTTCCTGGAGTTCAAGGTGTTCGGCGATAGCCATCACTACGGTATCTGTATTTTGAACTGAAGTAAGCGGTACCCAGTAAATTCCATCTTTGAAATTTTTCCGAACTTCAGTGGCTAACTGTATAGAAAGCCGGGTTTTACCTGTTCCCCCGGGCCCGGTAAGTGTAATAAGTCTGTTGGTTACCAGCAGTTCTTTAATTTCATCGATTTCTTTCCTGCGACCAAGAAATGAAGTGAAGACTTTTGGTAAAAAATCTTTTGATTCAAGGTGTATATGCCCTTTGCCCTCCAGTTCTGTCGGCTCCGGAATAATTAATCCTTCATTGGTCAGCGCATGTATTTCAACCGGATTCGGGACATTTTTACAATCAAACCTGCCCAGTGATCTAAATGTAAATTGTGGTTGGTTTTTTGTCTGCTGGTAAACTGCATCGGAAATCAGTACAGCACCTGGTTTTGAAAAAGATTCTATACGGGAAGCGAGATTGACAGCATCTCCCAAGATGTTGTCTTTCTCAATTAGAATGTCCCCAACGTCTATACCGATACGTACCGGGACATCTATCGGTACTTTTAGCTTGTTTTGTATGTCAATGGCACACTTAACCGCATTAACTGAGCTGGGGAAAATACTCAGACTGCCATCTCCATAGAAATTAATGATCTGTCCCTCATACCTTTCATGTTCTTCTTCTACTACCTGACGATGCCTGCGGACCTTTTCGCGTGCTGAATCCTCGTCAGAATGCATCAAGGAAGTATAGCCCACGATATCAGTGAACATCACTGCTGCAAGTGTCCGTCGGGATTTTGATGTCATAGAAATTTTTAAACAGGAATTCTAATATAGAGAATTGAACGATGCTTCTCAAATATTTAATGTTTATAGTCCTGAAATGCTAAATTTTGTTCTCTATTGTTTGATTTGACCTATCTCTCATAAGAATTATTTGCATTAGCCCGGATAAAACTTTAATTCTACACCTTCAATTTTGAAAGTCTTGAGACATTCCATATCGATTCTAATTGAAAAATAACTTATTTTTATTTCTCAACTTTTTATTTCGTACTTATGAAGCTAAATAATCAAATCACCAGCATCTTTACTTTTGGAATATTAATTTTTGCATTGTCCGCATGTATTATCGAAGAGAATACAAAACCCGGGAATAACTGGGATACTGGAATCAACTTCGGTTGGAAATTTGCCAAAGGAGACCAAAAAGGATCCATTAACGTTGATTTTGACGATTCATCCTGGGAAAATATAGATCTGCCCCACGATTGGGCTATTTATGGACCTTTTGGGGATCCTACCGAAGCCGGGAATACCGGTAAATTGCCCTGGAAAGGGGAAGGCTGGTATCGAAAAACATTTGAACTTCCTGCCGGGGCCAATGGTAAGAGACTTCAGTTCTTGTTTGATGGGGTAATGGCAAATCCTGAAATATATCTGAACGGTGAGTTGGTCGGATCATGGATATATGGTTATAATTCTTTCTGGATAGATGCTACAGAGGCTGCAAAATATGGTACTGAAAATGTATTGACTGTCCATGCCGATACACGTGATCTTTATTCACGCTGGTACCCTGGGGCTGGAATTTACCGGAAAGTAAGCATGCGGATTGTCGAACCTGTTCATATTCCGGTTTGGGGTATATATATAACCACACCGGAAGTCAGTGAACAAAAAGCAACAGTAAATGCAGCAGTTGAAGTTTCGAATCTGGCATCTACTGATAGTGAAATCAATATAAAGATTACTGTTATGGATCCATCCGGTATGGAAATCATAATGTTGGACAAAGAGGCAGCCATTCCAACCGGGAAAGACAATAGTATTAACTTCAAATTCGATATAGAAGATCCGGATATCTGGGATATTAAACACCCCGAACTCTATACGCTTAATGTAAGCTTGTTTGATGGAAATAAGGAGATCCACAGGGAGTCTTCCAGGTTTGGTATCCGGACTTTTGAATGGACAGCGGATGATGGATTCCATCTTAATGGTAGAAGAGTACAGCTTTATGGGGTGAATATGCATCATGACCATGGCCCTTTGGGCGCGGCTTTCTATCCCCGGGCAATGGAAAGACAGCTCGAGATCATGAAAGAAATGGGCGTAAATGCCCTGAGGACAAGTCATAATGCCTGCGCGCCAGAAGTCCTGGATCTATGTGACCGGATGGGAATCATTGTTTTTGATGAACTTTTTGATAAGTACGGGCCTACCGCGGGTGTTCAATGTTCAACAGGAGAGTATGTGGATAATTATGCGGAAGCGGAGGTGAAGAACTTTGTTTTACGGGACAGGAACCATCCTAGCGTCTTTTTATGGTCGATCGGGAATGAAATTGGTGAAATATTGACCGATAAGGATGGCCGCGCTGCAGAGCATGTGGCCAATATGGTTAAATATTTTAAAACATATGATGATACACGACCTACTACGATGGGATGTCATGTTCCTTCTGCGTCTGAAGATGGCAAGCAGATCCTGGATGCATTGGAAACATCAGGCTGGAATTATGGGCGAAGATACAATACCACCCGGAAAGCTTATCCTGATATGCCGATCATCTATAGCGAATCGGCATCAGCTTTTGGTACGCGTGGAGCCTATAAGCTTTCTCCTACCAGATCAAAGACCGACTGGGGAAATGATGGCGATATCAGTGCGTATATGTTGACATCCGCACCATGGTCTGACATCCCTGAACATGAATTTGAGTACATGAGAATTGACTCCTTTATTGCCGGAGAGTTTGTATGGACCGGTTTTGATTACCTGGGAGAACCAACACCATATGTGCCGGGCAGAATGTTTACACAAACTGATGAAGGACATGTGGCGAGAAGCAGTTTTTTTGGTATTGTTGACCTGGCTGGATTTCCAAAGGATAGCTATTATAATTACAGGAGTTTATGGCGTCAGGATGATAATACGGTGTATTTAACACCCCATTGGAACTGGGAGGGTCATGAAGGGGAAAACATCCCCGTTGTCCTTTATACCAATGGTGATGAAGCAGAACTGTTCTTAAATGGTAAGAGCCTGGGGAAACGAAAAAAGATCGATCCTGACCAGGTCAGAACATCAAAACTGATAGCAGCGGGGATTGATTATTCTGTCAGGGAAGATAATGAGGAAGATCCGTATTTCGAGATCGTTGACGCTTATCGTTTACGATGGATGGAGGTGCCCTATGAACCTGGAGAGATCAGGGCGGTTGCTTACAAGGATGGCCAGCTTATTGGAGAATATGTTGTTGAAACAGCGGGAACACCTCAAAACCTGAAACTCACCCCTGACAGACGAAATATGAAGGCTGATGGGATGGATCTGTGTTATGTTACGGTAGAAATGGTTGATGCAGAAGGCAGAATCTGCCCTTTAGCCATGAATGATCTTGAGTTCAGTATTGAGGGCTCAGCAAAGATGATGGGGGTGGCCAATGGCGATGCCATGGGGCATGATGTATTTACAGATAACACCCATTACTTGTTTTATGGTAAAGCCGTTGTGGTTCTCAGGAGCATTCCCGGAAAATCAGGGGAAGCCGTCTTAAGTGTAAGAAGTGATGATGGTAAGCAATCCGAACTGACTGTTCTTTTTGAATAGATCAAATTTACCATCCCGGCATTTCATCGAGGGTTATGATCCTTGTATCCTTATACAGGGTTTTTATTTCTTCCGGAGTATTACTGCTTTTAACCAGTTCGGCCCAGGGCATAAAGAATGTCCACCGGGGTTGATCATTCAGCATTTCCGGACTGGGCAGTTTTGAGCATTCACCAATGGCCATCGGTTTATCACCCACAATTGGAAGTATATAGTTATACCAGGAGATATCGTATCCGTTATCGTAAACATCAAAGCCAAAAATATCCCAATATTCTCCGCCAGGATTATACTGCTCAAAATCACGGCTCATATCCTGCATATCCCATACCCACACCAGGTTTGACAATCCTTTTTCCTGGGTTAGATAATCGTGTGTTATCCGGTACAATTTAGCCGTGCCATCCGGACCCGGCCTGCCGCCCCACCAGAATTTACCCTGGTTCATTTCATGAAAGGGTCTGAAAAGTACCTCAACCCCTTTATCTTCTAAATATTGTAAATAGACAGCGATATCATCCATTCTTTTCTTCCATATCTGGTTCAGGGATGACCCGTCAGTTGTGATCTCTTTCCATTGATCATCATCCAGCTGGGCATTCAGCAATCCCGGATCCCAACCACAGGGTTCCCCTTCATCAGGAGGACAGCCATGCCACATCAGGTTGATGATTGCGCCCTTATTCCATTGCCTTTCCGCTTCATGGATCATAGTCCAGCGGTTATCGATATTGACTTGCTGGAACAGGAAGTCGCCACTCCAAAGTGCGGGATATTTTCCGGTGGTTTCTTTAATATATTCTGTCCACATGGCTGGTTTAGCATTGGGTTCCTTGTTATGTTGGCCCGCAATTGTTTTTTCCCCAGATATGCTATAGATGTATTCAAGTACCCGGGAAGGCTGAGAAAAAGTCTTTGAACCAAATATTATTAAAACCAGGATTAATAAAAGTTTCAGATTTTGCATTCGATTACATTGTTCCTTGGTAGATAATATTACAAGACTTAAATATAAACTCTTTTTCTAAAATATCAGGGGAGATTTTAGCAATTGATTATCCTTTTTTTGAGTATACAGGAGTTTCTGAGCATGTCTCTGTCACATGTGATTTTTCCACCGTAATTCTTGAAGATGGAATTCTGCATTTACCTGAAGAAAGAGTTTGCGGAGTAGAAATTGATCTGGATTTCATCTCAGAATACTAAATTTTGATTATTTGGTTTTTTTAATGGATTAAATTTGATTATGAATTAAAAAACTGGCATTTTGATACCCAATTGACTAGAGGGATTATAATTCTTGATCTACGTAATAATAGAATTATGATCGTTGTACAAAACTATCCACTTGCTGTAATATTTACTATTCTGGCCATGATTTGCTGGGGATCCTGGGCAAATACACAGAAACTGGCTGAAAAAAACTGGCGGTTCGAGCTTTTTTATTGGGATATGGTTATTGGCATTGTGCTGCTGGGAATCATCGCTGCTTTTAGTGTTGGCAGTATGGGTGATTATGGTAGATCATTTTTAGATGATTTGGCACAGGCTGATACAGGGAGTATTTTATCTGCTATGATTGGAGGCGTTTTATGGAATCTAGGTAATATTCTATTAGTAGCCGCAATTGCGGTAGCCGGGATGTCGGTTGGCTTTCCCATTGGTGGAGGAATAGCTTGGGTTTTGGGAATTATCGTCAACTATGTGCTCATTATTATGGATAAGGGCAAATCGGAAGATAATTCAACACTTCTGTTTACAGGGGTAGCGGTCATTATTGTTGCTATTTTATTAAGTATGCAGGCATATAAACGTTTGGCTTCTGAACAGAAAAAAACCACCGCAAAAGGTATATTACTTTCAGTATTTGCTGGTTTGCTTATTGCTTTTTTTTATGGATTTGTGGTGAATTCCCTGGACAATAGTTTTGTTGCCGGAGGAACGGGTACATTAACTCCTTATACAGCTATTGTCTTTTTCAGTTTCGGTGTTTTAGCCAGCACTTTGATTATCAATCCTATATTTATGGCTAATCCAGTTCAGGGAGAATCTGTAAGCATGTCTGCTTATTTCAAAGGCAGCTTCAGGACACATATGATTGGAGTATTGGGTGGATCGATATGGATGACGGGTATGGTAGTAAGCTTTATGGCGGCGGGATCTGCAGGACCAGCTATATCTTATGCCTTAAGTAATGCTGCTCCGGTTGTGGCGATATTGTGGGGTGTACTGGTTTGGAAGGAATTTGCGGAAGCACCCAAGGGAACCAATAAATTGCTGGTGATTATGTTCGTGGCATACTTGATAGGCTTAGTTCTTATTACATATTCTAAAGTTTAGAGTAATGTTTCCAGGATGAAAAGTAAACTCATCCTTTAATATCTTTAATTTCTAGGCATTATTGTCGAACCTCGAATAATCAGCTCCGTCTTAAGAATCCGTATCTGAGCCTCGTATTTTTCAGGATCAATATTCCGTTCATCCAGGAAGATATGAGCTGCTTCCTTTCCAATCTCAAAAGCTGGTTGTTTAATAGTTGATAATGTTGGTTCAAGAAAGATATCGTAGGATTCATCATTAAAACCAATTACAGCCACTTCCTCCGGTACCTTTATGTTGTATTGCCTGAGCGCGGTCAATGCACCTGCAGCAGTCCTGTCATTCACAGCAAAAATGCCATCAAAATCAAGGCCTCTGTTTATCATTGATTTGCAGGAATCATATCCCATTGTCTCATTAAATTCACAATAAATTAATAGATTCTTATTTACTGGTATCTCATGCTTGCACAATGCCTTTTTATATCCCTCATATCTAATATTTGAGATTCTCAAATTTTCGGGTCCAGCGATATAAGCGATTTTTCGTTTCCCGCTTTCAATCAAATGTTCCACAGCTGTCAATGCTGCATTTTCATTATCGACCATAATTTTTGATGCATTGGTATATTCAGGAACCCGGTCAAAAAAGATCACAGGGATCCCTTTGCTCTGAGCATATATAAAATGTGAAATATCATTCGTTTTTTCCGAGAGCGAGGCAATAATTCCATCAACACGAGAGGCAACCAGGTTTTTAACATGTAATACTTCCTGCTCCTGTGTCTCATTGCTTTGACAAATCATAACACTGTAACCATGCCTTTCTAATGTTTCTTCTATGCCACTGATGGCCAGGGAATTGTAGTAATAGCCTATTTTGGGTACTACAACGCCAACCGTAAAAGATTTGTTTTTTAACAATCCCAGGGCCAGCGGATTTGGAAGATAATCCATTGCTCTGGCCAGATCAATAATTCGTTTTTTGGTTTCCGGGCCAATCTCGTGAGAATCTCTGAGTGCACGTGATACGGTAGATACACTTACCTTCAATGCTGATGCAATGTCTTTTAAAGTGGGTTGCCTGGATTTTGCCAAAATATAATTATTGTAATATCAATTTAAAATGCGCCATTTCAAGTTCTGGCTATTAATCGTAATTATACAAATTTATCTCGATTGCCGTTCGCAAACCTTTGCGTAAATATTTTAAATGATTTATATAATTTATTTAACATCTTATTGTAAATTCAATTAAATGCTGAAATAATTGGCAATTCAATATTGGGCAGGAAAGATATCAGATTTTTTTACAAGAAAAATAATCCTTAAAGTCAAGAACAGCATTTATAATTAGTTATATCTATTCCTGTTCAATGAATTGCTTAGTTTGTATTTTTTTAAGAAATCTTTGAATCTCACCTCATGGAAAAACTGAAGTTTGCAATTTTTGGAACCGGCTTCTGGTCACAGTTCCAGCTAGGCGCCTGGATGGAACTAGAAGGTGTGGAATGTGTTGCTCTGTACAACAGAACGAGGTCAAAAGCAGATAAACTGGCACAGCGGTTTGGTGTTCCCAGAACGTATGATAATCCGGATGAATTGTTCAAAAATGAATCTCTGGATTTCGTGGATATAATCACAGATGTGGATACGCATTATAAATTCGTAAAAATGGCGGTCGATTATGGCATCAAAAACATAATCTGCCAGAAGCCCATGGCACCCGATTTTGAAACAGCGAAAAAGATGATGGCGGTTTGCAGGGAAGCGAATGCCAATTATTATATTCATGAAAACTACCGTTGGGAGCGACCACTCAGAAGATTTAAGGAGATCCTGGATAGCGGGGTAATTGGTACCCCCTTTAAAGCCCGTGTATCTTTTAATTCAGGATTCCCGGTATTCGATAATCAACCTTTTCTGGCTGAACTGGATAATTTTATCCTCACTGACATGGGTTCCCACATATTTGATGTTATCCGATTTATGTTTGGGGAATGCCGTAAACTTTGGTGCCAGAAACTAACGATTAATCCAAAGATTAATGGAGAGGACGTTGCTTCGGTCATGATGCAAATGGAAAATGGTATGCCCGTTTTCACTGAACTTTCATATGCCTCCATAGTAGAAGATGATGCGTTTACAACAGTTTTTATTCTGGTTGAGGGAGATAAGGGATCACTCTATATCGGGCCGGGTTTTGAGATCCGCACTACGACCAAAGAAGGAACGGTATCTGAAATCGTTGAATTCCCATCCTATCCATGGGCTGATCCGGATTATATTGTGAACCATGAAAGCGGTATTCCTATCAATAAAAATATTCTGGAGGATATGTTAGGCAAAGGCAAGGCAGAAACTACCGGAGAAGATAATTTCAACACGGTTAAAATGGTATGGGCTGCCTATGAGTCCGCAAAAAAGGGTGCAATAATTGACCTCAATAATTTTGAGTAAATGATGCCATTGATTGGTTTTATCCCGATTAAATAATGAAAATAGGTTTGGGAACATATGCACTTGCCTGGTCAATCGGAGTACCTGGTTATCCACCGGAAAAACCAATGGATTTATACCAGTTTCTGGATTTTGCATACGGATTGGGTTTCAGACTCGTTCAAGTGGCTGATAACCTTCCTCTTCACCAATTCAATCTAAAGGAATTAAAAAAAATTCGTGAAACATCTGATCATCTTGGTATTGAAGTTGAAGTCGGCACCCGGGGTATGACAGTAAAGAACATCAGGCAATATCTTGAGATAGCTTTAATTTTGGGCTCTCCAATCATACGAACTGTGATTGATGAACAGGGATTTGAGCCTTCAATGGAAGAAATAAACAGGATTATCAGGGAATTGTTGCCTGATCTTGAAAAATCAAATATTAAGCTCGCAATCGAGAACCATGACAGGCTGAAATCATCTGAATTTCTAGGGATTATCCAAAAAGCAAATAGTGAATATGTGGGGATATGCCTGGACACCGTAAATTCGATTGGTTCCGATGAAGGATTTGAAACCGTATTCTCCTCCCTGGCTCCCCATACCATCAACTTGCATCTGAAAGATTATATTATAAAAAGGAAATCCCATATGATGGGTTTTGATATTGAAGGAGCACCTGCCGGTGAGGGTCGAATGCCTATTAAAGAAATTTCAAAAAAGCTTGAGGCATATGGCAAATGCCGGTCAATGATCCTGGAATTATGGCCTCCTCCTGAGGATGAATTGAATAAAACAATATTAAAAGAACAGGAATGGGTAAGGCATAGCGCACAATATTTGTTCGAAAATTATAAATAAAGCAATATGATAAAAGTAGTATTGGTGGGTGCCGGTGGTAAAATGGGCTGCCGCATCACAGATAATTTAAAAGAAAGTGATTACGATATGGCTTATCTTGAAGTAAGCGAGGATGGGAAAAATCGCCTGGCCGAAAGGGGCATCACCCCTTCTGAAGAAGATGATACCTTGCCTCAGGCGGATATTGTTATTTTAGCCATACCGGATGTAGCCATAGAAAAAGTATCCGGGCTGGTTATCCCAAAGATGAAATCCGGCGCCCTGCTTGTTACATTGGATCCTGCCGCAGCTCTTGCTGGTAAGATCTTTCCCCGGGAAGATATTGCCATTTACGTATCCCATCCGGCACATCCTTCTGTATTTAACTGGGAACCGGATGAAGAGGCCCAAAGGGATTATTTTGGAGGCACGCTGGCAAAACAAGTAGCTGTGAGTGCCCTTATGCGGGGAAACGAATCGGATTATGAAATGGGCGACTTACTGACCAGGAAAATGTATGCACCAGTAACAAAGAATTACAGGATTACGGTAGAGCAGATGGGATTGCTTGAGCCTGCCCTGGTAGAGACCTTATGCTCCACCCTTCAGGTTATTGTGCGTGAAGCTCTGGATATTGTTATAGAAAAAGGTGTTCCTGCAGATGCTGCCAAAGATTTTTTACTGGGACACCTGAATATTCAGCTGGCCGTCATCTATGGCCAGATTCCCGGGGCAGTATTTTCAGATGCTGCAAACAAAGCCATTGAAAGAGGAAAACCTCTCCTGATCAGGGAAAACTGGAGAGATGTTTTTGAACCGGACAACGTAATGGAACAGATCATGGACATCACATAAGACAAAAAATTATATCCTTATGAAAAACCTTTTAATTTTATTGACATTTTCATTCAGTGTGACTGTTTTTGCTCAGACAGAAGTCAAAATATGGGATAAATTCGAATATGAATTTACCAGCGCAAAATCCTATGATAATCCCATTTATGAGGCAAAGGAATTCCATATTGCCTTTATTTCACCTACCGGACGGGAAAGGAAGGTATATGGCTTCTGGGACGGCGGGACTTCCTGGAAAGTCCGGTTCATGCCTGATGAGATCGGTCGCTGGAGCTGGAAATCCAGCTCCTCTGATACGAATAACTCCGGATTACATGAACAAAGCGGCGAATTTGTATGTATTGAGAATCATAGCCATCTGGACATATACAAACATGGCGCTGTAATTCATCCTGAAGGAAAGTATCATCTTAGTTATAGCGACGGCACGCCCTACTTTTGGGTAGCATGTACGGCCTGGAATGGTGCCCTGAAGTCTACGGATGAGGAATGGGAGATTTATCTCACGCACAGGAAAAAGAATCATTACAATCTTATACAACTTGTAACCACGCAATGGAGAGGCGCGGATAAAAATCTTGAAGGACAGGTAGCCTATGAAGGTAGCGGTGAGATCACCATCATTCCGGAGTTTTTCAGGCGCATAGATCAAAAAATTGATGAAGTTAACAGTTACGGGCTTCTGGTTTCGCCTGTTATCTTATGGGCATTACCGGTAGGTGAAGGCAGATATCTGAGTCCCGGGTATCATTTACCTCATGAAGAAGCGGTGCTTTTGGCACGATACATCGTAGCCAGGTACCAGGGAAACCATGTAATCTGGACCTTAGGGGGAGATGGAAAATACTATGATGACCTTGAAGCAAGATGGAAACAGATCGGAAGAGATGTTTTCAATGGCATTGACCATGCTCCGGCTACCCTTCATCCGCATGGCAGCAGTTATATCGGAAATCTGTATGAAGAGGAAGATTGGTATACGATCATGGGGTATCAGTCTTCACATAATAATGGCAAAGGTGTGGTTAACTGGATCAATAAAGGACCTATGACGAAAAACTGGAATAAAATGAAACCCATGGCTTACATTAATATGGAGCCGAATTATGAAGAGATCCGTTTTATGATCGACGATGAGGATGTTCGTAATGCTTCCTGGTGGAGCATTTTTGCCACACCCCTTGCCGGGATCACCTATGGCGCAAATGGAATATGGCCCTGGTTGCAGGAGGGGGAGCTGATCCTGAACCACCGCGATGAAGGGGGTGTTTCCAGCTGGAGAAAAAGTATTGATTTCCCGGGAAGTATACAAGTGGGATATCTTTCCGAATTTATTCAGACTGTAGATTGGTGGAACTACTTTCCGGGGGATGAATTGCTGGTATCCCAACCCGGGGATGAGGTTTATAATGCGTTTGTGAGTGTAGTCAGCCGGGAAGATAAGTCGGGAATTATGGCTTATATCCCGAAAAAATGTAACATTGTTATCCGAAATCCACAGCTCCTTGAATATGATGCAACCTGGTTCAATACACAATCAGGAAAGTTAATTAAAGGTGATTCTGTGCTGAAAGGCAGTAAAATATCAATCAAACAGGACCAGGAAGGCGACTGGGTTCTTAAGCTTGATGCAAAATAATCAGATGGACGAATGAATAATCTGCCAAAGGAGGTATACTGGTATGGGAAGAAGGAGCGTCTAACCAAACCACATAAATTATCTTGCGGTCCAATGGATATATGTTATGAATCGGGTTTGCTCAGAAATATCCGGCTCGGAGAATACGAGGTTATACGGATGATTTATTATGCGCTGAGAGATCATAACTGGGAAACAATAATTTCCGAAATAAAGAATGAGAAAATCATAGAATCTGATAACGGATTTAAGATCTCCTATGAAAGTCACTTTAAAAAAGGGGATATACGGTTCGTTATTTATTCTGAAATCACAGGTTTTCCTACCGGTAAACTTAATTTTGAGATCAATGGTGTGGCACTGTCCGATTTCCAGACCAATCGAACCGGCTTTTGTGTGCTGCATCCGATCGATGAATGCAAGGGCAGACCCTGTGAGATTACCGATCCGGCAGGCTTTAAGAAAACCTTTATCTTCCCGATGTTAATAAGTCCGCATCAGCCCATGAAAGATATTGCAGAAATGTCATGGGAAATTAATGCCATCGGAAAAGCACACCTGAAATTTGAAGGTGATATTTTTGAAATGGAGGACCAGCGAAACTGGACAGATGATTCATATAAAACCTATTGCAGGCCGCTGGAATTACCTTTCCCTTACCAATTGAAGAAAGGAGAAAAAATCCATCAGAAAATCACCCTCTCAGTTGATATTGATGAGAAAATTGATCTTCCGGATCCAATACCATTTCATTTGAAATACAATGATGATACTACCTATCCTCTACCACAAATCGGGATAGGACAATCAAATTCAAAACCTGAATTAAGCGAATATGAATTGGCGTTGATTAAAAAAGCCAACTTTGATTATTATGAGGTTAACATATTTTTTGATCTGGACTGGGAAACCAATATGCTGGCTGCCATATCTGACTCAAAACGATTAATGCTGCCCCTGAGCTTGAAAATACATTTTACAAATAATTATGAAAATGAAATTACTGAATTGAGGAGGGTTATTGAAAGTCAAGATCACATGGTAAAATCGGTAACAATACTTCAAAATGAATTACCAGTGGTTACGGATGATTTTATAGATCTGGTATTTAAACCTCTTAAAGAAATATTCACGAATTCAAAAATTGGTGCCGGAACCAGGGGATTCTTTGCTGAATTGAACAGGAACAGGATCCTGCATAAGGATCTGGAGTTTCTCAGCTTTTCGATGACACCACAGGTTCATGCATTTGACAATCTCACACTTATTGAAAACCTGAATGGACAGTCTGCTGCCTTAGAAAGCGGCCTTGGTTTTGCCGGAAGGAAGGCTATTTATATTAGCCCGGTAACCCTCCGGATGCAGGGCAATCCGGTAGCTGCCTCTGATGCGACGGAAAATGTAAAAGGATTGCCTCCGCAGGTTGATCCCAGGCAAATGTCATTATTTGGTGCCGGGTGGACACTCGGTTCTGTTAAAAAACTTACCGAGGCCAGGGCAGGCGCCATAACCTATTACGAAGCGGTAGGAGTAAAAGGGATTGTGCAGGGTGATCGGGAACCAGGCTATCCAAATGAATTCCAGGTCCGAAAGAATGCTGTTTTTCCATTGTTTTATGTTTTAAAAGAAATATTGGATCATAAAGATTTTCAGTTAGTTCAATCCATTTCTTCTCATCCGACTGTATTCGATGGCCTGGTCTTAAAGTCTGTTGAGACAAAATCTCTCATATTGGTCAATTACTCGGATCAGGGGATCAATGTAAAAATTGACGGTTTAACGGAAAACATGAAAAAAGTTGAGCTCGATGAAGACAATGTAGAACTGGCAATGTATGATCCGGATGATTTTAATTCATTACCTTTTAAATACCTTTCATTTGACCCCTCCTCTGCTAGCGTTTTTCTCAAACCTTTTGGAATTTCCATAATAAGGGAATGTAAAGAATATCGCCAGTAGATAATGGGCCCATTGAATGCATCATTGACGCAAACAGACCTTCTATTATCAGATCCGATAAGTAAATAATTTTGGATGGCCCTGGTCTTAAAACAAAAAAAGTAACCCTCAATTCGTATATTTACCTTTTCAATAACAATTTTTTTAAAATGAAGATTTATACCCTGATTTTTTTGATCCTAGGATTAGGAACCACGCACCTCAATGCTCAAACCAGCTGGCAGTTAAACAAAAGTCGGATCTCCTCAAAGTGGGCGAAACAGGTAAGCCCGGAGAATGTATGGCAGGAATACCCCCGCCCGCAAATGGTACGCGAACAATGGCTTAATTTGAACGGGTTGTGGAATTATTCCATAACAGACGTCAATAAAGATATTCCTGGTAAAATGGATGACAAGATCCTGGTTCCCTTTGCCGTGGAATCTGCACTATCAGGGGTAACAAAAAGAATATCGGAAAATAACCTGCTCTGGTATAAAAGAACTTTTAAGATCCCTGCTGGCTGGAAAGAGAAAGACATCTTGCTTCATTTTGGTGCGGTGGACTGGGAAGCCATAGTCTATGTAAATGGCATCAATGTTGGAAGTCACCAGGGTGGATTTACGCCCTTTTCATTTGATATCAGTCATGCTTTAAATCCAGACGGGCCACAGGAATTGGTTGTTTCGGTGTGGGATCCTACCAGCAATGGAACGCAGCCACGAGGTAAACAGGTTGTTAAACCACAGGGGATCTGGTATACCCCGGTTTCAGGGATCTGGCAAACGGTTTGGCTAGAACCGGTTGCAGACCAGTCGATCGCTTCTCTTAGGATTACCCCTGATGTAGACAATAGTCAGATTGAAATCATGGCCAGGGCCAAAATAAGCCGAATAGAAGGATATACGGTAGTTTTTGAAGCGTTTGATGGAACCCATCTGATTGCTTCAGCAGAAGGCGAATTGAATTCTCAAGCAGGCCTTAAAATTGACAATCCGAAATTATGGTCCCCGGACAATCCTTTCTTATATGATCTGAAAATTACCCTGAAAAGAAAAGGAAAAATCGTTGATGAAATAGAAAGCTATTTTGCAATGCGTAAGATCAGTGTTGATGTTGGCGATGATGGTCATGAGCGTCTTTACCTCAATAATGAACCACTTTTCCAGCTGGGTACACTTGACCAGGGCTGGTGGCCGGGCGGTTTATACACTGCTCCTTCAGATGGAGCGCTTAAATACGATATAGAAGTGACGAAAAACAGTGGCTTCAATATGATCCGCAAGCATGTAAAGGTGGAGCCGGCAAGATGGTATTACCATTGTGATAAACTAGGCATGCTGGTGTGGCAGGATATGCCCAATGGCGATAAAAGTGCAGACTGGCGTGGACCCTCCGGATATGATGGCCGTGAAATGGACAGGACTGCACAATCGGCACATCAATTTTACAAGGAATGGAAAGAGATCATGGATGCCTTTTACCACTTTCCCTCCATTGTTATGTGGGTGCCCTTCAATGAAGCCTGGGGACAATTCAATACTATGAAAGTCATAAGCTGGACGATGGATTACGACCCGTCCAGGCTGGTTAATAGTCCCAGCGGTGGTAATTTTTTCCCTGTCGGACATACGGTAGATCAGCACCAGTATCCAGGTCCAGGTATGCCTGATCCGAATATTCATGCACCCAATATTATTGAAGGGCGGGTCCTTGTTCTTGGGGAATTCGGGGGACTGGGCTTACCTCTTGAAGGCCATTTATGGCAGAGCGACAGGAATTGGGGGTATCGAAATTTCGATGACCGGGAGGAACTGGTTAATTCATATCAAAAACTGATTGATCAGATACCGGCTTTGATAAAAAAGGGATTGGCGGCTGCCATTTATACACAGACGACAGATGTTGAAGGTGAAGTTAACGGGTTGATGACCTATGATCGGGAGATCATTAAAATGGATCCCGGAAAAGTGAATGAGATAAACAGTCAGCTATATGAAGTTGGCTATAGCCGATAGGGCCTTTTGGATCCTTTCTTATTTAATTCACGCAAGAGCATAACCTTAATGAGATCAGAGTCCAGAATCCTCTGTGACTATGATTTCTATTTTATCTCTTAGTAATGCTTTCTCAGTTTTCGCATTTTGTATTATCTCTTTAAACGCCAAGTTATCATAGAGATCCATGAATAATGGATCAATTTCCGCATAGATCTCCAGCCCGGAGGTAAACTTGTGCTGGTTCAAGTGATCGATTGCTTTATCAATATCTCCAAGAAAAGCGTATATGCCGGCCAGGTTATAATGGGGATCATTTCGTTCAACCCGTCCAAGTTCAAGTTCTGTGTTAGATTCTTGTATCTGAGCTTCAAATAAAAGCTTCGCCGAGTCCTTTTTTCCGGTCTCCCATAAGGCGTATGCATATCGGTGCCGGTAGTTATAATAAGCTGGATATTTTTCGATCAATTCCTGATAAATATTTGCACCTTTTTCAAAGTCCTTAAAAAGATGACAATATACTTCTGCCTTTACCCGTAATGCACTTATCTCATTATACCCAGACAGAGTATCTGCCCACTTCAATGTTTCTTCGCGATTCCCCAGAATCAGATTCGTGTGCGTACAAATCCAATAGGCAAAACCGAGTGCTGGTCTGTTCCCCTGACCCATTTCCATTGCTCTGCGAGCATAGAAAAAAGTATTATCGAAATCCAGAAGATCAAGATAAGCCCTGGCTAGAAAGCAATATCGGATGGCAGTAAACATTGAAAATGGATCCAGCTCTATTGATTTCAGGAGATAGGGTATACCTTTTTCCCAATGTCCGATCCAATTAGAATAGAATCCCAGTAATTCATATGCTGTGGCATTATTGCTGTTTAGAGAGATGGCAGTTTCCATTTCAATTATTCCCTGATCCGGATTACCTGTTTCAAATAAATATTGGCCCAGAAGCCGGTGCGCATCAGAAGATTGTGGATTAAAAATGAGGGCTTTTTTAGTCAATAATAAAAATGTATCCATAAACGAATCACTGTAATATTCAATCCTGTAATTTCTATTCCAGTAGAGGTCAGCAAGTCTGGCATATGCCGCAGCAAACGTTGAGTCTATTTCCAGAGCCTGCTTATAGTATGACTTACTTGTATAAAAATCATTATCCTGCCTTTTTTGCAGATAATTGACTAAATAATATTGTCCTTTCTGATACAGATCATAGGCTTTTGGATTCAAGGTTGGTTCTCTTTCAATCCGGATCATTTCTTCAGGTGTGATCTTTGATTGTAATTCGTCGGCTATTCTTCTGGCAATATGGCTTTGAACCTTAAAAATGTCTTTAAATTCACAATCATAACTTTCCGACCAGATATGATCCTCGGTTTCAGCATTGATCAACTGGACTGTGATTCGGACATTCTGGTCATCCTGAAAAGTACTACCTTCCAGGATGTGATTTACGCCTAGTTCCTTTCCAATTTGTTTTACCGGCTTAGTGCTTTCCCTATACTGTTCTACTGAAGTCCGGGAAATAACCTTCAGATCTCCTATGCCGGATATATTCAATAGAATAGCATCCATCATTCCATCAGATATATATTGATTATCCGGATTGTCACTGAAATTCTTAAATGGGAGAACAGCTATGGATTTCTCCTGAGTTTGATTTTCGTGCAATGGATAAACAGAAAAGTAAAATACTATTGCAAGAATAGCAATCACCAAGGCCACCATCCCAAAGAAATATAATATCGGTGCTTTAAAGATTTTCTTTTTACCCTCATCAGTTGCAGAGCGATCCTTCATGTTAAAAATATCTCCTGGATCAATCTCTGCAATCTTTTGTTTATGTATTTCACCAGGCGGGAAACCATATTGATCATGGAAACATTTATTAAAATAAGAAGGACTGCTGAAACCCGTGTTATAGGCAACTTCTGAAACACTCAAATCTCCTTCTTTCAATATCTCAAATGCCTTTGTTAACCGGACTGAACGGATGAAAAGCGAAGTGGATAAACCTGTGATCTTATTTAATCTCCTGTGTAATTGTGACCGGCTTAAGCCTAATTCTTTCCTCAATTCATCAATCCCAAATGATTCATCGCCTAAATGATCCATTATGATCTGAAATGCACTATCCAAGAGCTTTTGATCTTTTAAACTCAGTTTGATATTTTTTGATTTTGTTGTCAAAAGATAAAGTGGAATATTATGTACACAATAGATCAAACATATTAATGGATATCGATGATCTGAGCAGAGCAAAAAAATGTTATGCAACAATATATCAATAAATGCAACATCAGTCAATATTAAGAAACATAACTACTATGTTATGCATGAACTTATGTGCTTCCTTTGAATTGTATATTAACAAAATTAAGGATTATGAAATCGAATAAAAAACACGGGCATTTTGAGTTCAATAGTATTGCAATAATTTATCTGGTACTTGTTTCACTTATTTTTCTTTCCTTATTTTTCTCTTCCTGCTCAGATGATTCGGATGCATTGCCGGAAGAAGAGCCTACTATGGCAGAAGCATTGCAAAATGCGCTTGACGAAGGGCTTAAAAAATATCATGGAATAGGCGTATCCGTTGCAGTTGTTTTTCCGGATGGAAAACAATGGGCTGGTGCCAGCGGTATATCCCATGGGACTGTACCGGTAACTACAACTATGCCATTTGGAGCAGGCAGTATAACCAAAAATTTCACTGCCTCGACAATTATCAAATTCGCTGAAGAGGGGAAACTGAATTTAGATGATTCTCTTCATTCCTGGTTGCCATCCTATCCAAATGTGGACTCGACCATTACTATAAGGCAATTACTAAACCACACAAGTGGTCTTAATGACATAGCCGACAATGTAAATTTTTGGGAGGGTATCTTCTGGGGCCCAACCAAATTCTGGGATCCTGAGGAAATAATTATTGCTTTCAATAAAGAACCATTGTTCCCTAAAGGTACTGATTGGAATTATTCTTCAACCGGATATATTATGCTTCGCATGATTATTGAAGATATTACCGGTTCTGATATATGTTCAGTTTATAAAGATTTGTTCTTTGATCCTTATGGCCTTTCAAACACCTATGCCTCCAAAGGAGGAGTTCAGGACGGAACAGCCCATGGCTGGTTTGATATTGATAGCGATGGGAGCTATGAAGATTTCTACCCCTGGCCCAGAACCGCATTTGCCAGCGGCATATGCGGAGAAATTTTCTCCAGTGCGGAAGACCTTGCCAAATGGGCCAAAGCCCTGTATCATGATAAATCTGTCCTTAAACAGGAAAGCCTTGATCAAATGCTTACTTTTCATTCACCCTGCACCGGGGAAGAATTTTTCGCGGCTGGTTACGGTTTGGGAGCATTCAGGTTCAATCCTGATTTAGTGAATGGAAAGGATGCCATTGGGCATAGTGGAAATGCACCCGGGTATGCCGCGGCAAGTGTCTATATTCCAGAATATCAAGTAAGTTTAGGGTTTGTTGACAATACCGAGGAAGGCAACTCAATGTATCTCATGGGGGATTTTATTGCCATACT
>CBDUBA010000007.1:0-80662 GCA_965365275.1 uncultured Cyclobacteriaceae bacterium
GAATTGAAAGCGGATCGACAGTTGAAAGTGGATTCTGAATTGAATGCAAGTTCCGATTTGAAATCGGATCCTGAATTCGGCCCGAACCCCAAGATGGGATTAAATTCCGGTACAACTTCAAAAAAGGGCGTTATGCCTCGGCCCGAGGAAAAAATGATGAGTATAAAAGCCAATGGTGGAGATTTTGACAGAAGCCATACCGGACTTGGGATATCCATAGGTGGTGGATATCACCACGCTTTTTATGATCATGGGGAAGGATTCTGCATATTTAACGACCTGGCCATAGCTGGGAGACATTTGATCGATAAAGGGCTGGCCCATAAGATATTGATCATAGACCTGGATGTTCACCAGGGAAATGGAACCGCGAGCATACTCAATAAAGATGAAAATATCTTTACATTCAGCATGCACGGATCAAAAAATTATCCTGTAAAAAAGCAATTTTCTGATTATGACCTTGCCCTTCCCGATGGCACTGGAGATAAGGATTATCTCTACAACCTGGAATGTGCTCTCGATTCGATCTTAACGCAATTAACACCCGATCATATCCTTTACCAGGGAGGGGTGGACGTTCTTCAATCAGACCAACTGGGGCGACTGGGATTAACTATGCAGGGTTGCAAAAAAAGGGATGAGATCGTGTTTAAAACAATTGCCAATTTGAACATCCCCTCCACATTGACCCTGGGTGGGGGTTATTCCAAAGACATCAATGTGATAGTTCAGGCGCATGTCAATACGATCAACACTGCCCTTGAAATTTTAGAATAAAAAAACCGGAACAGACAGCCTGTACCGGTTTAATTTAATAAGATGTTATAATTACCTGACTTCTTTTGTAATCGAGCTATTTGCAGATGAAACCCTGAACAAAACATTTTGGGGTACTCTGCCTTTAAAACGATAGGTACGGGAGAAGCTTTTACCGACTTCAATCGTGTCCTCATAGATCCTTACTCTGTTATCATCCATGATATCTACGAATACCGGCTCTTTCCGAACCCCGCTGACCACAAGACGAAATGATTCATTATCAGGATTTCGTTCTACAGAAAAATCAATATCATTGCTTTGAAACCTGTGATATACTTCCTTGGATATTACTCCACTCGGTGATTGAATATTTATGGTATACATACCATCCGACAAATTACTGAAATCATATGACTTCATAAATCCCTTGTGGTTCTCTACTTTCTCAGAAAGGAGTAAATGATTTTCATCATCATAGATCCTGATCCTTACCTGTTCCGTCTTCTTAACCGGATAAACCAATTTGTAGCGCGCATCAATTTCAGGTACCACCTGAATGCTCTCTGGTATACTTTTGCTGGCTTCCATCTCGCTAGTTGAAACCTCCTGGGCAACCGCCCATCCAGTACCGATAACTGTTACCAGTACTGCAAGTGTTATGTTTTTAACTCTTCTCATAATATAAAAAATAAAATTATGATCTTGCAATTATACGTTATAAAAATTGCCCATGTTGCAATTTAAGCATTAAAAAATTGTTAATATAATATTAATCAATATGTATTTTTGAATATTTGCAAATTTGAGGGCAAAATACTTGAGGTATTTTTAATATTTTCACAGAAATGAGCGTATTAATAATAATATTTTAAGATAATACATTTTCGGCTGGTAATAAAAAATATTATTCTAAATAACTATCATAAATTAAAATAATATTCTGAATTTTTTAAATTTACCCTCTTGTATTTATATATTAAGGTCAGATGGCAATTTTATTTGATCGGCATAAAATTTAATCCTTGAAGGTTGATAGGATAAAACTTCAACTTTATCGATCATATCCTTCTTGTGATTATAAAATACTTCGACATAAAAATTATTATATAGATATAAATTTATCTTATATCCATAATATCGGATCGCTACGATGAACTCCCCTTCAAAGTAAATTTTCTTTACTTTTTCAAAAAAAGGTATGTTCATAAACTCAACCTCGTTTAACATAATTTTATTGTTCGAAATCTACTACCACTCTGTCCTTTACCAATTCTGTTATACGTCTGGCAACCATAACATGTTCGGGATGTTTTTGATATTTTTCAAGATCAGCTTTGTCAGCATGTGTTGTAATCAATGCCAGATCATATGCAAAAGGGCTGGGATTGAAATTTTCACCAACTTCCAGTGATTTCAACGCAGGGATCAAGCCCGGCAAGCTGGTTAAAAGATCTTTGATGGTCTCCCGGTTTACGGTGCTATTTTGATGCAATCGCCACATTACTACGTGTTTAACCATAAATAAATAGCTTTTATGTAAAGAAATTTAAGTGAATATATAATAATATATACTAATTTAATCGTTGTAATTTAAATACTACGGTGTTTTTTAAAACACGTAGAATTGAATTACTTTTTAATTATGATAAGACTGGCTATTAAAATAACTAAGTTATGAGAATAATTGTATTTATTGTATTGTTCTTTACTGCCTTTTATGTTTCAGCTCAGGATATAATACCAAAAGAACGGTTTGGGGATCTGAAACTTGGCGTCACATACGAAGATGTGATCTGGATAATCGGGTTTGACGGATCCAAACTATCGAAGGAAAGTGCACCCGAAATGCTACGTGAACCGCTCAAAGAGTTGAACATCGATTTCGATTACGTGGTCAATTTCCGGTATATAATGGACCTCCCGGTAACCAGCGTTTATTTCAAGGATGACCTTGTCGTTTTCTTTACCATTAGCAGTTATCCTGAATACAACCAGTTTATTTGCCAGGACCTGGCAACTTCGGTTGGACTAAAATTCTGGGATTCATTGAATCAGGTCCGTGAATTGTATGGTCAGGAGGTATCGCAACTTCAATATACCAGTGGCGATATACAGTATTATGCTTACAGGGAGGATGGGATATGTTTTGGACTTGATAACAATGAAGTCAGAACAATAAGCATTTTCGATCCCGAATTTTAAATAATTGATTAAGATTTCAATAACACACAGTGCAATTACAAATTAAATGAATATGAACACTCCATTAATAAAGAATTTTTGTTCAGTAGGATTTTTATTGATAATTATGCTTTTCGCATTTTCTTGTAGTACTGACAAAAAGCAAGAAACTTCTTCAGATGAATTCGATGAAGCAGCCTCAGAAATAAAGGAAAAAGTGGAAGCTATTATTTATGAGATCCCATCTCCATCTGAGATTCCTTTTATAATCCAGGCTACGGGGGCTGAGTATATTCCACAACTGGTAAACGACCTGGGCAAATACGAAAAGTATACTTCGTCAACCAAGGTTGCTGCCATGAATCTGGGCGTATACGCATCTGATATCGGATACCTGGTGACATATGAGAAGGTGCAGGAAGCACTCAACTACATGGATGGTTGCCTGGATATAGGTGAGTCATTGGGGCTGCAGAGTACCATAGATGTTTCTATCATCGAAAAATTTGAAGCAAATCTTGGAAAAAAAGATACCCTGGCAGCGATCATCAATGATGCTATAAATAAAAGTGATTCGTATCTGAAGGAGAATGAGAGGAATAATATCGCGGCACTGGTTATCGCCGGCACCTTCATTGAAGGATTATACATAGCCACGCAAATTGTCGATTCATATCCAAAAGATATGCTATCAAGTGATGACCGGAACCTGATATTAACTCCGTTGATCCGTGTAGTTCTGGAGCAGGAAACGGCACTTGGAAATATGATCAGTTTATTAAAAAGCATTGACAATAAGGGGGATTGGATTGAAGGTTTGATCAATAGTATGGAAGAATTGAAATCAAACTATGAAGAACTGGATATTGATGAGTTGCTGGATGAGAATAAAGGAAATGTAGTTCTTTCTGACAAAGTACTTGAGAGAATAACCATACAGGTACAGAAGATCAGAAGTACTGTCACCTACTAAGATTAAGAAAAATATAGGATAAAGTATTGATTGGTTATTCTTTCAATACTTTTTTTATATAAATTACGAAGGATCAACTAGTTTATGAGTGAACAACTCCTAAAGGCTATAATATTATTGTTTGCCATCCTGGCGAAAGTTGACGGCGTATCCGAGGATGAAAAGAAAACAATAAAGAACTTCCTTCTAAACCGGCTTAATGAAGAGACGGCCTTGAAATATTATGATCTCTTCATAAGTCTGATAGATGTATACCAGCAACAGGGGGACAAAATGTCCGCCAATGAAAAAAAAGACAATGAGAAGCAGGAGGTTGAAAAAATAAGCCGCCAGATCAATGCTGAGCTAACCCATCATCAGAAAATTGTATTATCTCTTGATCTGATCATGCTCATCATCGCCGATGGCAGAATTTCAACAAAAGAAGAGACCCTACTGAACCTTATCGCTAAAGAAATCAAAGTTGATTCCCAGGATATTGAATCTATTAAGCGGTTTTCCCTGGCTGAGGAAACTTCAAGTCTGGAAAATGACATTTCACTAATAATTGCTTCGAAAAAAGAACACCTCAGGAATCATTCCCGATGTATTCATGTGAATCGAATAGACGGTTTTATTTCAATCCTGCAGCTGAAGAATTACTCCGGATCTTTCTTCATCAAATATGTTGGTTCCTCCGTCATTTTCATAAACAACATCCCGCTGAAGAAAGGTGAGATAAGGGTATTGCCTGCAGGAAGCACCATCAGAGGAACTACTTTCAGCCCAATTTACTATAGCGATATTGTCGGCGGTTTTTCCAAGACAGAAGATGAAGCAAAGTTATCCTTTTCTGCTATAGATATTGAATACAGGTTCAGGTCAGGAACAGTCGGCTTGAATAAGATCAATATTAGTGAGGAAAACGGGACCCTGGTTGGAATTATGGGCTCCAGTGGTTCTGGTAAATCAACTTTACTGAATGTTTTAAATGGAAATGAAAAACCTGACAAGGGCAGTGTATTACTGAACGGCGTCAATATCCATCAGGAAAAGAAAAAAATAGAAGGGGTAATTGGATATGTCCCACAGGATGATCTGTTGATTGAGGACCTGACAGTATACCAGAATCTGTTTTATGCTGCCAAACTTTGTTTTAATAACCTCAGTGACCAAAGCATAGAGGATCTGGTTCAAAAAACATTGATGAGTCTAGGTCTAAGTGAAACAAGAGACCTGAAGGTAGGATCTCCACTTGATAAAACGATTAGTGGTGGTCAAAGGAAGAGGTTGAATATCGGCCTGGAGCTGCTGCGGGAACCCACGGTTTTGTTTGTGGATGAACCTACATCCGGATTATCTTCCAGGGATTCAGAAAATATTATCGACCTGCTTAAAGAACTTTCTTTAAAAGGTAAACTGATCTTTGCAGTAATCCATCAACCTTCCTCTGACATATTTAAGTTATTTGACAAACTTATTATTCTGGATGAGGGGGGATACCAGATATATTATGGGAATCCTGTCGAGGCCGTAGTATATTTTAAAGCACTCTTTAACCTGGTCGATAGCGATCATGGGACCTGTATGACCTGCGGAAACGTAAATCCGGAACAGATTTTCAACATTATAGAAACCCAGGTTGTAAATGAATTCGGGAAACTGACAAAACAAAGAAAAGTCACACCGGTACAATGGCATGATATCTTTCAGAAGAAAACAGAGATAATTCATTCTACTGAACATACCCATCAACTCAAATCCTCCCTCCGGATCCCAAACAGACTTAAACAATTCAAAATATTTGCCACAAGGGATTTTCTGGCTAAAATAGTCAACAGGCAATACATGATCATAAACCTGCTGGAAGCACCTCTGCTGGCTTTCTTACTGGCTTATATCGTAAAATACTTCCCGTATACTGGTGAGAGCTTTAAAACGGCCTACAGTTTCAGCGATAATGTCAATATTCCGGCCTATATTTTTATGAGTATTATCGTGGCACTCTTTATGGGATTGACAGTGAGTGCTGAAGAAATTATACGTGACCGAAGGATCTTGCAACGTGAATCATTCCTGAATCTGAGCAGGGGCAGTTATTTGAACTCGAAACTGCTTATCTTATTTACTTTATCCGCTATCCAGACATTGTCTTACGTGCTGATTGGTAATTATATACTTGAAATTCAGGGTATGGATCTTGCTTTCTGGCTTATACTTTTCAGCACATCCTGTTTTGCCAATGTACTTGGCCTTAACATTTCTGCAGCATTTAATTCAGCAGTTACTATTTATATTTTAATCCCCATCCTGTTAATTCCCCAGATCTTACTTTCCGGGGTAGTTGTAAAATTTGAAGAACTGAACCCAGGCATTTCCAGCAAAGACAAGGTGCCCCTGATCGGTGAGATCATGGCTTCCAGGTGGGCCTTCGAAGCTGCCATGGTGACCCAGTTCAAAGAAAATAAATTCGAGAAAGCATTTTTCGATCTGGACAAAGAAAAAAGTACTGCCGAATATTACAACCTATATTATGTGCCGGCATTAATGACTAAACTGAATTATTGCAACATAAATTACAAATCCTCTGATCAGGAAACACTAGAACTTGTTGATAATGGTTTCGCTTTATTGAGAAATGAAATAGGAGAAAGACTGGATGAATTCGGGCATGACCGCCTGCCTGTTTATCCTAAATTAAATAAAAATGATTTTGATCAACAGGTATATAAGGAGACGGACGAATTCCTGAAGATACTCAAACGGGTCTATATACGGCGGTACAATGAAAAAAGCGAGGAAAAAGATGCTCTTGTTCAATCCATGACCGACAGCCCAGAAAAGAGGGAAATTTTTAATCGCCTCAGAAGAGACCACTATAATAAACGGATTGAGGAAATGGTCAAAAAAAGAAATGAAGTCGTCCGTATCATAGAATACAAAAACCACCTCGTTCAGAAGATATTCCCAATTTTTCACGATCCTTCCGATTCTGATCATTTCTTCCATTTCAGGACCATATTTTATTCCCCCAGTAAATATTTTGCGGGTAAACTGAGAGACACACTGTGGTTTAATATTGGCATGATATGGTTTATGACAATCTTGCTGTTTATTGCACTGTATTTTGATGTTCTTCGTAAATTAGTCAACAGTTTCAGCAAGGTCGACCTGAAGAAGCAATCAGCAAGCATTTAAGAATTGAAGCTAATGATTGACAGTGTCTGCAAGCCGGCCATTTAATCTGTTCATATATGTTTTTTTATTTATCAAAGCTGATTGCGTTTCTGTTTTTACCGTTTACTCAAATGTGTATATGGTTTGTTCTTGCCATAACTCTAAAAAAAAGGTCTATCAGAGTAAAATTCCTGATCCTGGGATTAGTTTACTTATTCTTCTTCTCGAACCGGTTCATTGTGAATGAGGTCCTCTTATTATGGGAGGTCCCTCCCACACCCTATGAAAATATTACAGGGGAATATTATGCTGGCATTGTTATGGGTGGCGTAACAAACAGTGAAAAAACCCCCAGAGACAGGGTATACTTTTCCAAGGGCGCTGACAGGATAATCCATGCCTATCAATTATACAAGTTGGGCAAGATCAGTAAAATCCTGGTTTCAGGGGGATCAAGTAAACTGAGGGATTTTGAATACAAAGAAGCCGACAACCTGTATAATTATTTACTGTTGTGCGGAATGGATCCTACTGATATTATCCTGGAAAACAAGGCCAGGAATACTTATGAGAATGCCCTGTACTCCAGGCAACTCCTTGAAAAGGAGCATCCAGGCAAAAGGCACCTCGTTATTACTTCGGGATTCCATCTCAAAAGATCTGTTATGTGCTTCAGGAAACTGGGGATGGATGTTGATGGATTCAGCACGGACTTTTATACAAAAGACCGCTCGTTTAGCCTGAACATGATATTGATTCCCGATCCATCAGCCTTCAGGGATTGGCATATGATAATCCATGAATTACTGGGATTGATATCCTATAAAATAGCAGGATATATTTAGATTAGCGGGATACCCAGATCGATTTTGCATTCATGAACTCCCGGATGCCCAAATATGACAGTTCCCGCCCATACCCTGAGTCTTTGACCCCCCCAAAGGGAACTTTCGGGTGCGAAGCAACCATAGCATTCACAAAAACTGCCCCCGTTTCTATTCTTCTTGCCAATTCCCAGGCTTTGTCCCGGTCCTGCGTCCAGAGTGAAGCGCCTAATCCAAATCTGGAATTATTTGCAATATCAACAGCATCCGATGCATCCCTGGCTGATATTACAGAAGCTACCGGACCAAACAGTTCTTCATCAAAACCAGGCATGCCTGGTTTTACATGCGTAAGAATGGTAGGTTGATAAAAGCTTCCTTTTGTGGATGGCCTTTGGCCTCCTGTCAAGATCTTAGCCCCAAGGTTTACCGAGGCTTCTACCTGGTGGTCTATTTCTGCGGCGAGGTCTTCTCTGGCCATTGGCCCGTAATCTACCTGGTCCGACAAAGGATCACCACCTTTCAAAGTACTGAATGCCTTATTAAAAAGATCAATAAACTCATCAAAAATCGATTCTTCAATAATAAAACGTTTTGCTGCAATACAACTCTGCCCACAATTGATCATACGTGCTTTTACAGCCGTATCCACCGATTTTTTTAAATCAGCCTCTTTTAGTATGATAAAAGGATCACTCCCGCCCAATTCAAGGACCAGTTTTTTAAGGTTCTTTCCGGCACGTTCAGCAACCCTTCTACCAGCTATGTCGCTACCTGTCAAGGTAACGGCTTTAATTCTCGAGTCATCGATAATTTTAGGTACTTTATTGGAACCAATCAAGAGAGTCTGGAAGGTACCTTCCGGGAAGCCCGACGCCTTAAAAACCTCTTCTATCGCCAATGCACACTGTGGTACATTTGAAGCGTGTTTGAGGATGCCAACATTCCCGGACATCAGTCCCGGAGCGGCAAATCTGAACACCTGCCAGAACGGAAAATTCCATGGCATAATCGCAAGAACAATTCCGAGTGGATCATACACCAGGTAACTATCGGCTTCCTCCACATCCAGTTTCTCATCCCTGAGAAAAGTTTCGGCATGATCGGCATAATAACGACAAACCCACGCGCATTTATTGATCTCAGCCCTTGATTCAGAAATTAACTTACCCATCTCAAGAGTAATGATCCTGGATAATTTTTCAATATCCTGTTCAAGGACATCAGCACATTTTAGCATTAAGTCCCGCCTATGTGAAAAAGAAGTATTAGACCACTCCCGGAATGCCTTTTGACCATTATTTAGTGCCTTCTCTATCTGATGATCTTTATATTCGACAAACTCCTCAAGCACTTCTGAGTTGTAGGGATTTATTGAAGAAATTGACATGGTAATCTATTTATTTAATGCATTGACCGATTCCTGAGCCGCAATAAAAGCCAGGACAGGTCCAAGGATGACACCGATGACAGGTATTAGTAATATAAAATTAAATATCAATCCATTTGTGATAGGAACCCCTGGTATATTCCTGCTCCTCTCAATACTTTCTTTCATGGACATCCCTCCCATCTCAAATGCGTAGTCCATAAGTACCATGGAGAAGAAATAGCTCTCAGCAATAAATATCAGGATAGGAATCAATGGAAATATCCAGAAAATAATAATCGCCAAAAGTGTTAAAAGTACTGTTACAATAATTTCCAGAACAAAATTCCGCATAGCAAATTTTATTCCCCGAAAGGAACAAAAGCAATAGGCCCATATATTCATTTTATGATCCTCACCACTTACTAAGCGGTGAAAAATATTTGAAATATTGACAAACACTGGCGAAAGCAGGATTAAAATCAGGTAACGGTACAATTTTAAGTAAAGAAAAAAGGTTAAACCACGAATCGCAAGTGTGGCGATAATATGAAATAGATTTCCAACCGCTGAATCAAATTCCCTGACCAGGAATTTCCCGTTAACATAAAGCAGGATATCATCAGAGGTCGTCCACGCCAGTATTCCGACACCAACAGCTATTAGAAGGCTCAAGATGGAAGGGAGAATCAGGATTGACCAAAGTCGCTTATTATCCAGTGTACGGAACGCCTGACCATAGGATTTATAGGCTAAAAATAGTTGCTCTCCCAGTTTCACAGATATATACTTATAACATAAGTTTATTAAAAAAAAAACTCTATTCCAACCTTAACCAACAGTTCTTCCCCAATTAAAGCCGTTTAGCAATATTTCTTAAAAAGTTAACCCATAATAAGAAGCAGAATTGCGTATTTTTTTGTATCTTAATCCAGAAACTATTTTTTCACTTTTAGTTTTCTAATCTGGATTTTTTATTGAATTGAATACGATATAATTATGACTTTGCTTGATAGAATACGTGCAAATGCCAGATCATACCAGAAAAGAATCATTTTACCGGAAAGTTACGAAGAGCGGACACTGCAAGCAGCCAATATTGCCCTGAAGGAGGGTTTAGCTCAAATTATTCTGATTGGAAATAAAGAAAAGATTTTATCCCATGCCATCGATCTTAAATTAGATTCCCTGGATAAGGCCACTATTATTGATCCGATAAATCATAGTAAAAAGGATCTATATGTAGATATGATGGTGGAAATCAGGAAGCATAAAGGTTTAACACACGATGAAGCATCCAAGCTCATTGAAAACCCACTTTACCTGTCTACACTTATGATCAAGAATGGTGATGCGGATGGCGAAGTTGCTGGTGCCATGAATGCTACCGGAGATGTTTTGAGACCTGCCTTTCAGTTTGTCAAGACACTGCCCGGCATTTCAGTTGTAAGTGGTGCCTTTATTATGATACTGCCTGAATCCACCTACGGAGATGAGGGCATTTTGATATTTGCCGATTGTGCTGTTCACCCGGATCCCGATGAGAATCAGTTGGCGGAAATAGCCATTGCAACTGCTAAAACCGCAAAAGACATAGCAGGTCTGGAACCAAGAGTAGCATTATTAAGCTTCTCAACGAAAGGCAGTGCGAGACACGAAATGGTGGATCTTGTAGCCAATGCTACCAAAATCGCTAAAGCGTCAGATCCTGGTCTCCTTATTGACGGGGAGTTACAGGCAGATGCTGCCATTGTCGAAGCCATAGGAAAGAAAAAGGCACCTGACAGTCCTATCGGCGGGAAGGCGAATGTTCTCGTATTCCCTGACCTGAATTCAGGTAATATTGCGTATAAACTGGTTCAAAGGCTAGCAAATGCGGAAGCAATAGGACCGATTCTGCAAGGTATGGCTGCCCCGATAAATGATCTATCCAGAGGTTGCTCCGTTTCAGATATTATCAACATGATCGCTATTACCGCAAACCAGGCAGCCGGAATTAAGAAATAATTAAAACTGAATACCATGGAACAGGTTGAACCTATTGAAGAATATGCTCTGAAGAGTTCGGGAAATGAGAAACATGAATCCGACACTTTTACTAAGGTAGGCATTGTTGGATGCGGTATTCTGGGCCAGGAAATAGCCAGGATGGTCAGCAGTTATGGAATCGATGTTATATTCCTGGAATTATCCAATACTAAGATCAATGAGGCCATTAAAGGAATTAAGCGGGATCTGAAGCACATGATTAAACGCTGGGGGATGACGGACAGTGACAAGCGTGCGATTATGTCAAGAATCCGAGGAACTCTAGAATATGAAGACCTTAGAGGGTGCGAAGTGGTCATTGAGTCGATCAAATCTAAAACCAGGGAACAAAGTGTTGATACACGTAAGGAGATTTTTAAACAAATCGAGAAAGTGGTTGATGAAAAAGCCATTATTGCTACTAATTCAACGACACTGGTTATTACAGAACTGGCCTCAGAGTTAAAATATCCTCAGCGATGCGTCAGCCTTCATTTCATTTCGCCTGCAGGAGATATTCCCCTGGTAGAAGTAGCAAAAAGTTTATATACCTCTGATGAAGCCTATAAGAGGGTATGCAGGTTTACCAGACTTCTAGGCAAACGCATTGTTCCGGTCATTGAATCTCCCGGAATTATAAGTACCCGCTTAATCGCTCCAATGATTAATGAGGCATGTGAAATTCTTATGGAGGGTGTTGCCGATATGGTTGACATAGATGATACCATGAAAATTGGTTACGGCTTCCCGCTCGGACCATTTGAGATGGCAGACAAGATCGGTCTGGATATGGTGATCCGCTGGTTGGATAACCTATATCGTGAATTTGGTGATATTAAGTATAAAGCTTCCCCAATGTTGAAAAAACGTGTTCGGGCTAATCATTTGGGACGTGAAGCTGGGATTGGATTTTATAAATACGACGAGGATAGAAAGAGGATTTTACCAGAACGGCATGACACGTGCTGAGCCCTGATTTTTTATGAATAATATAGCAAATAATGATTGTTTTAATAATTAATTCCGGTTCTTCATCAATAAAATACCAGTTATTTGACATCGAAAAGAAAATACTGCTGGCCAAAGGTTCTGTTGAAAAGATCGGCATGCAGGGTTCTTTCCTGGAAAATATCAGAAATGATGGTGATGAAGTAAAGTTGGTTGGTGAGATTGTAGATCATCAGGCAGGGATTGAATATATATTTGGAGTTCTGATCAGTAAAAAACATGGAAGCATAAGTTCTTTGGATGATGTAAATGCGGTTGGGCATAGGGTTGTTCATGGTGGTGAAACTTTCAAAGGAAGTGTACTTATTGATGATGAAGTCATCAAAAAGATTGAGGAAGTTGCGGAACTGGCCCCATTACATAATCCTCCGAATCTCAAAGGCATCTATGCTGTTAAATACCTGTTGCCAAAACTCCCACAGGTTGCCGTATTCGATACAGCTTTTCATCAGACTATGCCGGATTATGCATATATGTACGCTATCCCCTATTCCCTGTATAAAAAATATGGGCTAAGAAGATATGGGTTTCACGGCACCAGTCATAAATATGTTTCGATGAAGGCATGTGAAATGCTTAATGTTGATCTAAAGCAGCAGAGGATTATAACCTGCCACCTTGGTAACGGAGCTTCTGTGGCTGCCATCAAATATGGTAAATCAGTAGATACCTCTATGGGGCTCACCCCTGTGGAAGGCATGATCATGGGAACCAGATCAGGAGACCTGGATCTTGGCGTGCTGACCTTTATCATGAACAAGGAAGAGATCAGGGTACAGGAAGCGAATACCCTTATTAATAAACACAGCGGGATGCTGGGGATATCAGGTATATCGTCGGATATGCGGGAAGTACAGAAATCGGCAATCGACGGAAATAAAAGATCACAACTCGCTTTGAAAATGTACAGTTACAGGATAAAAAAATATCTTGGAGCCTATTGCGCAGCTATGGAAGGTATGGACATAATTGTTTTTACAGGAGGTATAGGTGAAAATGATGTCAATACCCGGTATGAAGCTTGCAGGAATATGGAATTCCTGGGTATAGAAATTGATAAGGAAGTAAATGAAAAGATTATGCAGGGAAAAGAAGGAATAATAAGTAAGGACAGTTCAAAAGTAAAGGTTGTGGTTATTCCAACAAATGAAGAGCTGGTAATAGCACAGGAAACAGTTCGGATATTAAAAGAAGAAAAAGAAAGTAAAAAAAGATAACGTTAAATTATTTGTCTGTAAAGAGATTATTTGAAGATACAAAACCTATAAAATAGTAAAAATGAAAATTGCAATACCTACTCGTGACGGAAGAAGGATATCTTCCAATATCCAAAGTATTAGTGGCTTTAATGTATATGAAATTTCTGACGGGGAAATTATTGCTGAATCATATATTTCAAGGAAATCATTAGAGAGACTTGAAGAGGAAGCAGATCAGGATAATTCAATAGAAAAGGAACTATCCCTCGTTTCAGCCATCTGGGATTGTCAGATTGTTATATCTAATGGGTTTGGGAAACTGATGTTTGAAGAACTGGTTAAGGCCCAGAAGGAGGTTTACATTACTGAAGCCGTTGATTCAAGGATCGCTATAAATCATTTCATCAGGCAGACTTTGAAAAATCATCCGGAACTGGCCTGATGATGTCGATATGATTTAAGCACCCGGGATCGCGGGCAATGCGTCAGAGGAATTTAAATTTCCCGCTGGATATTAAATTCTTCCAGATAATCGGCCACCTTTCGTATGAAGGAACCGCCGAGTGCTCCATCGATTACCCTGTGGTCATACGAATGAGACAGGAACATCTTATGACGGATCCCTATTGTATCACCAGTTGGGGTTTCAATCACAGCAGGCTTTTTAGTTATGGCGCCTATAGCAAGAATGGCAACCTGCGGTTGCATAATAATTGGAGTTCCCATTACGTTTCCGAAAGATCCTACATTGGTAATGGTATAGGTTCCATCAGTCAGATCATCGGGTTTAAGTTGATTGTTTCTTGCTCTGATTACCAGGTCGTTGACCTTCACCACCAATCCATTTATACTATATTGATTTGCATTTTTTATCACCGGGACAATAAGATTAAATCCTGGCAGGGCAACTGCTACTCCAATATTAATTTTATTATGCCGTATAATGCGCTTTCCATCAACCGAAACATTGATCATAGGAAAATCCTTGATCGATTTAATCACGGCCTCCAGAAACAAGGGAGTATATGTTAGTTTCTGACCATATTTTGCCTCGTATTCTGTCTTTACTTTTTCTCGCCACATTACAACATTGGTGACGTCAGCTTCAACGTATGAAGTTACGTGAGGAGATATCTTTTTGGATTCCACCATCCTCTCAGCGATCATGGCTCGCATCCTGTCCATCTCGATGATCTCATCTTCTCCTGCCTTGAAGTTTGCGTCCTCAAACTCATCATATTCGGCGGGCAGGGGTCTTTCCGCAATAGATATTACTTCCTGAATTTTTGCAGCTTCCCTTGATTTCTTACTGGCAATATAAGCCAATACGTCTTTTTTCGTTAGCCGGTCCTTTTTTCCAGATCCGGTTATTTCATCCAATTCGTTAAGGCTGATTCCTTCCTGCCTGGCAATGCTTTTGACAAGGGGAGAATAAAAACGGTGTGATTCAGGCTTACTTAACTCGTTAATTCCATTACCTCTTGTCCCGGTAGGCAAGTCAGCTACGTCATTTACTTCAATTTCTTCAGGGTGTTCGTAATCATCTGGCAGATCATCCAGTCCAAGAGGATGTTTGATCTCCTCTACCGTTTCAATAATTGCAATAGGTGAGCCCACGGGTACAATTTCTCCCTTTTTAGCCAGGATCTCTTTCAAAATTCCTCCATGTGTACATGGAACTTCCGTGTCTACTTTATCAGTGGCAACTTCCAGGATAGACTCATCCTGGTCTATCTGATCTCCTTCTACTTTAAGCCACTCCAATATAGTGGCCTCCATTATACTTTCGCCCATTTTAGGCATTACCATTTCAACAAGTGCCATAATCAAATCTTTTGATGAGGGGTATAAACAAAATTAACATTTTAAGTCTTCACTTCAATTTTTTTGAGATATTCTTTGCCATAGTAATACAAGTGCCTGTACAGATGAATATTTTATATTACTGGAGCGATCCTTGAGTATGGTCAGCTTTTTTGTAGTACATCCATCCGGACCGGAAATTGCTATCCAGACTGTTCCAACAGGTTTTTCAGGAGTTCCACCACCGGGCCCGGCTATACCACTTGTGGCAACAGCATAATCCGTTTTGAATCTCTGCCTGATCCCTTCAGCCATCTCTTTTACAGTTTCTTCACTTACAGCTCCATGTTTCTGAAGGGTATCATGTTTAACTTTAAGAGAACCCTCTTTGACGCTGTTATTATATGCAATAACGCCACCCATATAGTAGGCGGAGGAGCCAGGGACACTGGTAATTAAATGGGAAATATAACCCCCGGTACAACTTTCAGCAAGGGCCAGTGTTTGTTGGCGCGAGATCAATTTCTTCCCAATGGCTTCCTGAATGGTTTCGCCATCCTCCCCGTATATATATTGTCCTATATACTTATTCAAAGAATGTATATAAGACTTCACACCTTTAACCAGATATGCTTTATCCTTGCCCCGGGCTGTTAACCTCAATTTAACCTGTCCGTAGGAAGGGAGATAGGCCAGTGAGATCCAATCCGGCAATGAATTTTCCCATTCTTCAATTTTCTCAGCAAGCCAGGACTCACCAAGTCCGGCTGTCATAATCAGTTTATGATAGATTATGCTTGTTTTGAACGTTTCAATTAATCTTGGAATAACTTCTTCTGCCACCAGGTGCCTCATCTCATGGGGAACCCCCGGCATAGATATAAAGATCTTGTTATCTTTTTCGAACCACATTCCTGGTGCAGTACCCATTGTATTAGGGATTATATCAGCATTTTCAGGCAAATAAGCTTGTTTTTGATTACTCTCAGTAAAAGGGAAGCCTCGCTTTTTAAAATAGGCAGATAGTTCAGCAAGCACTTTTTTATTTAATTTTATTTCAGAATTAAAATAATCTGAAAGGCATTTTTTGGTGATATCATCATTTGTTGGTCCGAGTCCACCCGTTATCAGTACAATATCAGATTTGGATTCAGCTACTTTTAATGCATCCAGAATATCAATATAAATATCGCCTACCGAGAGATGCATCACGACCTTTATCCCAACATCCGAAAGTGCATTGCTTATATAGTTCGCATTTGTATCCAGGATATGACCGTACAAGATCTCTTCACCTATTGTCAGGATGGAAGCCCTTATTATTTTCATTTAGCTATTCAATTAATCGTCCAGATAAATAACACATTAAGCACCTTTTCGTTAAATATATTAAAGTATTAAATTAACTGGGCTTTTGGGCTCATGTTTTTAGACTTTTTCCTAAATTACGTTAAAGAATTGCGAATTTTTTAAGATGTTTTTATTCGAAAAATATAAAAGCACCATAAATGATACTATAAAATCAATTCATAAAGGATATTTCTTTAACAAATATCCAGAGTTGCCTACGGATAAGATATATGGTGAAAATTCAATATCAGAAGGTTATCAGAAGTTTAAAAGTCATATTAATAGCAAGTTTCAGGAACTGAGGCAGGCCATGCCAGAAAGTTGGGAAGGAAATGAACAATCCCCATTTCTTTTACAACCCTTAAATATACAATACCCTACTTTCGATATCAATACACTTATTGAAAGGGCAAAAAATGAATACCATATATGGAGAAAGGTTACTGTAGAGGATCGGGCCGGGCTCTTGATTGAATCCCTGGAACGAATAAAAAAGCGGTTTTTTGAGATCGCATATGCCACGATGCACACCAGTGGAATGGGATATGTTATGGCATTTCAGATTTCGGGACCGCATTCGGCCCAGCGAGCCCTTAATGCTGTAGCTTCCGGTTTTGACGCATTAAGAAGATATCCGGTCACACGGTTTGGAAAGATAGTGCAGGATGAATTCGGCATTAAACTAGGAAAGTCATGGATTGCCGTTCCCAAAGGGATCAGTCTGATCCTTGGTTGCCCGAATTTCCCTTCAAGGGATACAGTTCCGAGCATATTTGCCAGTTTGATCACCGGTAATCCCGTTATAGTGAAACCGCACTCCTCATCAATATTACCTATTGCAATAGTTGTGGCGGAGATACAAAAAGTATTCAGTGAGCATGGATTTGATCCGAATGTTTGCCAACTGGCTGTAGACAGTGATGATGAGGATTACATTAAATCACTTGTTGAACATCCTCATATAAAACTGATCGATTTCAAAGGAAGCTGTTTATTTGCAGATTATCTGAAGAACCTGAAGGGCAAAACAGTATTTACTGAAAAACACAGTGTTAACTCAGTAATTATCGATTCATTTGACGATCTGGAAATTGGCATTAAAAACCTGGTCATGTCGTTGGCCTTATATTCTGGTCAAATGAATAATACGCCTCAAAACTTCTTTATTCCGGAACAAGGTGTTAAGACGCCTGATGGCCTTATATCGTATAATGATTTTGTCAACCGGTTTATTAAAGCACTATCTGAATTGATTAATAATGAAACAGGTGCTCAAATCCTGGGCTCTATTCAGAATGTAAAAACCATATCAGCAATTGAAAAGCTGGAGAAACAAAATGGGGGATTAATTTACAAGGCCAGTCCATTCCCACATCCGGAATATAAAAATGCCAGAACATTATCTCCAATGATTATGGAGTTGTTCCCTGACCAGAAAGACACCTACATGAAAGAACACTTTGGCCCGGTTGGATTCTTTATAAAAACAAAAAACTCTTTTCACTCACTGGAACTTGCATATGAAACAGCTGAAAGAAAAGGGGCATTATATTGCAGTATTTTTACTACAAATGAAAAATTCAAGGACATAGCCATAGACCAGATGACCTCCACCAATACACCCATTACTTTTAATATGGTGGGGAATATTTATATTATTCCGGGAGCAGATTACGATGAATACCACCTGACCGGGGGAAATACCGCCAGTAATGCCTCTGCTGCAAACCTGGATTTTGTCCTGCAGCGATTTACCTGGGTAGGATGCAAACAGCCTGTATTTAACTGAAAGTAATATTATTTAGAGAATATCAGGTACATCACAAGGACTGATAAAAATACATTCGCAACACCCGCACTGAATATCAATTCGGGATTATTTCTCTTTTGATACAGCCCGATATATGAAGTAACGAGGAGGATTACTAAAAAGAAAGCAAAAATATTATAAATGCTGTAATGTGGATTAAACACATATTTATCCATTCTGGATTCTACGGTTAATTTATATTGAATCCCAAATATTGGTGACAACGATACAATAGCGTTGTCTCCAGCCCTGATCATCTTTGAATACCGGAAGCTCAATGGAAATTCGAAATCTTCTGTTGCGATAACAATTGTATTCATCGATTTATATGTGGTTAGTTTTGCCAGGACGGTTTGTTCGTAATTGACTTTTGGAAGGAAATAATCAAGAATGATCAGGAATGTAAAAAGGAACGAAAGCATTGAAATAATCCTGACGGATTTTATATAGGGCTTTAAATCAATACTATCATCATCTCCAGGATAAAATGGATGCCTCCATCTTCTCTTGTCTTTTGATTTCCAGTTTACGGTTTCGGTGAATATGGTGTCAGCACGCTGTCGTTTTTTATCGATGTGTTCATAGTCATATATAAAATTGTAGTTCTCCCTGTGGTCTTTTCGGCTCAATACCTGATAGGCTTCATTAATCTCTGTAAATATGTGATGCGAATTAAAAGCTCCGGCTTTGTCAGGATGGTATTTTAATGCCAGATCCCTGTATGCCTTTTTTATCTGACCCTCAGTAGCATACCTGTCGATGTTTAATATTTTATAATAATCCTTCACCGACTACATAAATAATAACGGTAACTCATCTATTAATATATACTAATCGCTTTAATAAAAGTTAAGGGAAGCATACACTACTATCAAACGAAAAAACAGTACAAAATATTGTGAATTTCCGAAGTATCGGAATTATGGGTTATTATTGTAAATTATCCTGATTTGATGGTCAAATATCTGACCATATAATATATTTTGGTTTTTAATGAATTTTCTAGCACACGCTTACCTTGCTCATCCCTCAGTACCACTTATTATTGGTAATTTTATTGGTGATTTTGTTAAGGGAAAGCAAATAGAACAGTATGAGGATGGAATATCTGAGGGCATTGTAATGCATAGAAAAATTGACACCTTTACCGATAATCATCCCATTTTTAAACAAAGTAAAAACAGGATAAGAGAAAGATATAATCATTACTCCGGAGTTATCATCGATCTCTTTTATGACCACTTCCTGGCTAAAAACTGGGAGGAGTATTCTGATATCCCCCTCCGGAGATTTACGATTGACCTTTACGATATTATTCTTGAACAGGAACACATAATCCCTGAAAAGGCCAGGTATATGCTCCCATTTATGGTGAAATCGAATTGGTTATTAAACTACAGTACTATTGAGGGCATAGACCGTTCACTGACCGGTCTGTCCAGGAGGACCAATTTCAAATCCGGAATGGAGCATGCCAGTACCGATTTAGTAAAACATTATCAGGACCTGGAAGCTGATTTCAGGATTTTCTTCCCCGAAATTATTGATTACATCGGTCAGTGATTTTTATTCAATTTCTAATTCAACTTCCCTTGTATCTCCCATTGCAGTGAATTTCAAGATATATTTACCTTTCCCTGCATAAACCAGCTCCTTTGTATTTGGTTTATTATTATCTTTTAAAGGATGGATCAGAAGGTCCCAGTTAAAATCGTTAAATCCTTTAAATGATGCATTAAATGTTGTCTCGTAACACTTAAGATCATCTTTAAACACCTCAAAACTAATTTTTGTATTCTTTTCTGAAACAAAATACATAATGCTGGTTTCAGGTGTATAGGCTTTCAGGTAAGGATATCTTTTCTCGCCCCATCGTTTCGAAAACCTTACATTTTCCGGTTTAAATACATGAAATTTATTCTTATCCTGTAATTCTGTGATTTTGCGAATGGGTTCTAATGGCAATACGTAAATGCTTCGCCCATGGGTACCTACTATAAGATCATGATCCCTTGGATGAATAACCATGTCATAGGATGCTACGTTGGGAATTTGTGGTATCAGGTCCCAACTGTTTCCATCATTTAAAGAAACATAAGATCCGTGATCCGTACCCATAAAAAGAAGGTCTGGTACAGTGAGGTCTTGTAAAACTACATTTACAGCCTCCATTTCTACATTCCCATTAATGGCCCTCCAGGTTAAACCGTAGTCTTCTGATTTATAAACATACGTTCTGAAATCATCATTTCGATAGCCAGTCAGGGAAACAAAAACGGTAGCTTCATCAAATGTGGACGGATAAATGCTGGACACCCATTTGTTTTGAGGAAGACTTTTACTGATTAAGTTCCACGTATTACCCCCATCTTTGGATACCTGCAGGTTCCCATCGTCCGTACCAACGTACAATAGACCAAATTTCAGAGGGGATTCAGAAATACAGGTTATGGTGGAATAGGGCACATTCCCGTTCAGCAAGTCTTTTGTCAGGTCTTCGCTGATGGCCGTCCAGGTCTCGGCTTGGTTGAGCGATCTGAATAATCTATTAGCACCTATGTAGATAATATCCGGATTGTGGGTGCTCATAACCACTGGTGTACGCCAGTTAAATCTAAGGTTTTCTTCCCCTATATCAGGCCTGGGAGTGATGTATTTCCTTTCTCTGGTCCTGGTATTTATCCTGTAATAGTTACCAAACTGATATCCTACATAAACAAGGTTAAAATCACGGGGATCCGGTATTACAAACATACCATCTCCACCAAACAGGTATTCCCAGTTTTCTGTTTCGTTGGGCACAGACAGGGAAGAACCAAATAAAATCCCGTTATCCTGGAGTCCCCCGTATATATTATAGGGTTTTTCCATATCATAATTCACAGTGTAAAATTGACCTGCCGGAATATTGTTTATATGATTCCAGGCTACACCTCCATCATAAGACATATATAATCCGCCATCGTTACCAAGCAGTAGATGGTCTGGATCTTTAGGATCTATCCACATGGCCTGGTGATCAGCATGTACATCACCTATCGTATCAGCTCTTGAAAAATTCTTTCCGCCATCGTCTGATCTTAGCAAGGGGACTCCGAAAATATATATTCTTTCAGGATCAGCCGGCGAAACTCTTACTTCTCCAAAATAATATCCATAGGTAAAATATACTCCCTTAAGATCATAATCATGTGTTTTCTTCCATGTTGATCCATAATCATCGGAACGATATAATTCTGCCCCTTTTACTTCGGTATCAAACAGTGCATTATTTGCATCTCCAAGATAATCTGCTATTGCCTTTGGCTCATATTTACCTTCCTCTACCTCAGCCTTGACTTTCTTGGCATCATATTTCGTTGGGAAAAAATTGTTTTTCAGAAAATCATCCAGTTTTTCATCATCAAGTTCAAGGAATTCTGTCTTTGTCATGTCAATAAAGTCAGCTGCCAACAATTCGCCTTCCTCCCTTTCTTTTTCTGTCTTGGTTTCAAGCTGACTGTCGATCAGGGCATATAATACATTTGGTGAGCTATGGCTAACATCCAGGCCTATTCTGCCAGCATATTCCCGGTTAGCGATTCCGTCCATAACCTCTTCCCAGCTGTTCCCTCCATCGGTCGATTTATAAATGGATGATCCAGTTCCATGACCTTTAAAATTCCAGGCTTTTCTTGTTCTTTCCCACATGGATGCCCATAACATATCCGGATCCTCAGGATTTATGGCAAGATCAATAGCACCTGTACTATCGTTTACATATAATGTTTTCGACCAGGACTTACCACCATCTGTAGTTTTAAAAACGCCGCGTTCAGGATTATGTGTATATAAATTTCCCATGGCAGCAACCCATACAATATCCGGGTTCTCAGGATGTATGATTATTCGTCCAATATGTTGAGTGGATTCCAGTCCCATGTACTCCCAATTACTACCACCGTCTAAAGATCTGTAAACACCTGATCCGGCGTAACTCGACCTGCTGCTGTTGTTTTCACCAGTACCTACCCATAACACCTGGTCATCTGAAGGAGATAAGCAGATGTCGCCAATAGTGAGGGCTCCCTGATTATCAAACACAGGATCAAATGTGATCCCATTATTTACTGTTTTAAAAACACCACCAGAGGCAAACGCTACATAAAACTCCTTGGTATTTGAAGCATTAACAGCGATATCAGTGATCCGGCCACCCTGGACAACAGGCCCTACATTTCTGACTGGATAATTTGAATAAATGCTGAGATCTTTATTGGCCGACCGGTGTTCAACACTTTTTAATATTTCAGTACCAGAGGTATATGATTGTTGAGTAAAGCCGAATTGTGTGACCAGAATCGTCAGAACAAAAAGCAAGAAAAACTTCTTCATAAATATTTAATTAAATTCCGGCCCAAAAGTAAAGTTTTTTCATCCGGAATGGAAGGGTGAGGAAATAAATGTACATCTATTAGAGATATCCTCTCATAAGCATTTGGGAAAGAGGAGATTTTATTCTCCGAGAATATTATTCATCATATCCTCAGTCCATTTTACCAATATCTGTTTTTTAACATCATCCAGAGAAGCATCTCCATGAGTTATGGTATATACGGGCATCGGCATATTCCCCTCCTCTACTTCCTCTGCTATTTCATCCAGAAGCTTGATCTTATCCCTTGATTTCAGGCTATCCCAATCTGAAAAATTCAGATCTTCCCGGCCATTTTTAACATCCCTGACCACCAGCCAGCTGACCGGTGCGATATAGGCATACCAGGGATATCTGGTTTCATTTGAATGGCAATCATAACATGAAGTTTTGAGAATCAGTCCTACTTCTTCCGGCACATCGCCAGTGAGAATCAAGTCATGTTCATTCGACTTATTAATTTCAGGATAAGTGTTAGGTATAAATTGAAGAATAACAAACAAAGCCAGGACTACCCATATCGTAATTTTCAGGATCTTCATTAGCGAGAGGACTAATTCAGCATCTCATCAGCTGTTTTTTCGGCCCAATCAACCAGCAGTTTCTGCTCATCTGCGGTGAGTTTCTTCTCAGGTTTTTGCTCCAGGAATTTCTCAGGGGGCATAGATCCTTCGCCGGCTACTTCTCCGATATCACCTAATGTTGCGATAAGCTTAGCTTTAGATAGATCGCCCAGTTTGTCAAGAAGGAGCTTATCCTTGGCTTTATCTGATTTGGCTTCCATATTATGACAGCCAAAACATTTATTATCCAGGACAGATTTCACATCTTCAGGAATGTTCACATCACCTGCTATGCTATTGCTACCATTGAAGAGGATACTTGACTGAAAGATAACTGCAATAGCAATCAGTGCAATTGGGAAAAGCAGATTTCTAGTTTTCATAATTTAAGTATTTGTTTTGTTTTACAGTCTACCAATATATAAAAATAAATATTTAAATGGATAATTATCTTAAAATTATCAGCCTAACTTTTATAATTCCAGTTCCATTGATCAATATTCTTAACAGCCTCTTCTAAAAGGTCTATACAACTTATAATATCATCTTTATGGGCCATTTCAATAACCTGGTGAATATGTCGTGTGGGTATGGAAACCGCCCCGGAAATCGCTCCATTTTTGCCGGTTTTCTGCATTACGGCTGTATCCGTCCCGCCCACAGTAAGCACCTCAGGCTGCCATGTTATTTTTTTTTCTGAAGCAGTATTTTTCAGATATTCGACCATCCTCGGATCACAAATAACCGAGGCGTCCATTATTTTTATGGCGGCTCCATGACCAAGTGAGGTCACCTTCTCGTGTTCCTGGGCACCAGGAACATCAAAAGCGATGGTTGTATCAATGGCAATAGCAAAATCCGGATTTATATGATGAGTGGCTACATTTGCTCCTCTCATGCCCAATTCTTCCTGAACTGTAAATACACCATATACATCAAACGGTGGATTGTTGATCTTTCTAAGGACCTCCATGAGTATATATACTGAGATCCTATTGTCTATCGATTTGCAATTAATGCAATCGCCCATTTCTATAAATTCACGTTCTCTTGTAATAGGATTCCCTATTTCAACATATTTTTCAACTTCTTTCTTTTTCATACCCAGATCAATAAAAAAATCTGTTGATTTTGGGACCCGCTTTTGTTCTTCCGGTGACATAACATGGATGGGTTTTGTTCCCATAACACCAATCAGGTTCTTTTTCCCATGGACCATCACCCTCTGGGCGGTCAGTGTTTTGGGATCAAAGCCACCCAGTGTGTGAAATTTTAAAAACCCGTCTTTGGTAATATGAGTCACGATGAATCCTATCTCATCCATATGGGCTGCAAACATGAGTTTCTTGTTACCCGGATTATCCGAAGACCTTTTAATGGTGATCAGGTTTCCCATATTATCTGTATAATATTCATCCACGCTGGATTGAATATTGTTGACGATCTTAGACCTGATGGGATCTTCAAAACCCGGAGCGCCAGGTGTCTCACAAATTTCCTTTAGTTCCTTAATGTTGATTTTCATTTCTTTGTTATGATTAGGGATTTCAGTTTATCATAATTCATGTCCCGGAAGTTCCTGATGACTCCACTTACATTTCGAAATTCTTCAGGCTTGTGTGTAGTGCATACACCTACCACGTGAGCACCTGAATCAAATGCAGCCTGTACGCCTGAAAATGAATCCTCAAAGACAACACATTGCTTGGGTTCCAAACCAAGTTTTGATATTGATTTCAGGTAAATTTCAGGATCAGGTTTCCCATTTTTTATGTCTGACGCGTCGAGAACAAATTTAAAATAACTTTGGATGGGCAGATAGCTGAATGCGAATGCAACATTATCCCGCGGAGCGGAAGTCGCAACAGATGCCGGCACCCCATTGTCCTTTAGTTCCTCCAGGAATTCCTTCAATCCATCTGTCAATTTAATTTTACTTGAATACATTTTCCGGTATACTTTTTCTTTCTCATCCACATACCTGTCAACTTCTTTTTGTGTATGCTTCTTTTTGAATATATAGTCAACAGTATCTTTTGCAATACGTCCAAAAACATACTTATGGAGTTCTGCGTCGGTAATAGGCACCTCGTGGATCTTACAAAAAGCCTTCCACGCTTTCTCATGATAAGAATTGTTATCCATAATTACCCCATCCATATCAAATATAACTCCTAATCCTGCTTTCATTAAATTAAAATACTTAATTTGAAGTGAACAATTAATTATTTCGAAGATATAATATACATAACTGGATACTATTCTTTTAAAGAAAAATTATATGGATATCAAGTTGGAAGAGATCAATATTTATCCGATCAAATCGATGGGTAAGATATCTCTTAAAGAATCAAAAGCACTTATCCGGGGATTTGAATATGACAGAAGAATGATGCTTGTCGACAGGGAAGGTCAATTCCTGTCACAACGCAGGATTCCGGAAATGGCCAGGTTCAAAATATCTATAGATGAAAATGGATTTATCGTTCAATATGATCTTGATAACATCAGGATTCCTTTTAAACTGTCATCGGAGAAAACCAGAAAGGTTACGGTATGGGATGACCGGATAGATGCACCCGAAGCAGATAATCATTACAACCGGTGGTTCTCCGATCATTTGGATCAGGAGTGTTATCTTGTTTTTATGGATAAGATAAGCAAAAGACCAATAGATCCTAAATATGCTGTTCACAATGAACATGTCAGTTTTGCTGATGGTTTTCCATATCTTATCACAGGTACCGAATCACTTGTGGATTTGAATCAAAAACTTGAAACACCTGTTCCCATGGATCGTTTCAGACCCAATATTGTCATTACTACTGATGTGCCTTTTAAAGAAGATGACCTTAACCATTTTTATATTGGTGAGGCTATATTTAAAAGGGTGAAGCCCTGTTCACGATGTATAATCACCACAACAGATCAATCAACCGGGATAAGATCAAGAGAACCTTTAAAAACACTTTCAGAATACAGGAGCATTGATCAGAAGGTATTATTTGGACAAAACCTTATCTGCCTTAGAGAAGGACGCGTAAAAACAGGCGACAATCTTATTCCGGTGTCAAATTATGAATTATGATTGCCGGGGGAAGACAATTATGAATAAATTTGTAAACGGAATTTGGGAATTATCTTTCCCGAATAAAATTTAAAAGTATAATGTTCAAAAACACATCTTGTTTATTGTTTATCCTGACCCTGGTGATAATTACCGGATGCTCAAATCCTGAAAATAATAAACTGCCAATACTAGGCCGTAAGAGTATTGAGGAAAAGACAGTTAATGGTACCCTTACCTACGACACGATTTACCATGAAATTGAGAACTTCATATTCACTAACCAGGATTCAATGGAAGTGACGAACGGTACTTTTAAAAATAAGGTTTATGTGGCTGACTTTTTCTTCACTACCTGTCCTACCATCTGTCCTATTATGAAAACACAGATGTTGCGTGTGTATGAACACTTTGAGAATGATGATGGGATCCTGTTTTTATCTCACACGATCGACCCGGATCATGACACGGTAGCCCTACTGCATGATTTTGCTGACCGGCTTGGAGTATCAAGCAAGAAATGGCATTTCGTTACCGGTCCCAAAGAGTACATTTATGAAATCGGCCAGAACAGCTATATGGTAACCGCTATGGAAGATGAAAATGAACCCGGGGGATATTTGCACAGTGGTGCCTTTATACTCGTTGATCCGGACAGACATATAAGAGGATTATATGATGGAACAAAGGAAGACCAGGTTGACAGGCTTATCTCTGATATCCCTAAGCTTTTACAAGAATATGGTCTTTAGATCACTGGCAGTACTTCTTCTTTTTACATTATTTCTAATTTCTTCCTGTGGCCCGGGATCAGGAGATGGAAAAACCTATGCTGAAAGAATAAAATACAGGCAGTATTTTAATAATGGCAGAAGGTTATACCTGAACCATTGCAGTAATTGTCATCAAAGGGATGGTACAGGCCTGGCTAGATTATATCCTCCAATCAATGGTTCTGTCTACTTTCAGAGTAATCCCGGGAGAACAGTTTGTATCATTCGAAATGGTCAGATTGGTGAGATCGTCATAAACGGTATTTCATTCAACCAACCTATGCCTGCAAATCCTGATCTCTCAAACCTGGAGATTGCCGAATTAACTACCTATTTATATGGTATGTGGAGTGATAACGATAGTTTATTCACTACGAATCAGGTGATTGAATTCCTGGAGAATTGTCAGTGATTAATCCATTACAGATTCCATGCCGTATTCATCTTAAAATTTAATGTTCTTATCACGGAATTTGTGATAATTATCATACTCTGAAAATATTATGTTAGTAATTTTGTAACAATAAAATACATTATTTTTTAAGGATTATGTTACAATAATATCTTTTACCTTGGTTGATAATCCGAAAAAAAATTAAAGTGCCAATTTTATTTTTAAATAAACATTAGCAATGACCAATCAGGAAAAAATTAACGAGCTAATTGAAAAGCGTGCTGAAGCCCGCATGGGTGGTGGCGAGAAACGCATTGAAAGTCAACATAAAAAAGGCAAATTAACGGCCAGGGAAAGAATCCTGCTGCTATTGGATGAGGGTAGTTTTGAGGAGTATGATATGTTCGTTACACACAGAACAAAGTCTTTCGGAATGTGGGATCAGAAATTCTTATCTGACGGCGTAGTTACCGGACATGGCACAATTGATGGCAGGCTAATATACGTGTTTTCGCAAGACTTCACCGTCTTTGGAGGTAGCCTTTCAGAAATGTTTGCTCAGAAAATATGCAAAATAATGGATCAGGCCATGCAGGTAGGTGCCCCGGTAATTGGCTTGAATGATAGTGGGGGTGCAAGGATACAGGAAGGTGTTCGCAGTCTTGCCGGATATGCCGAGATTTTTCAGAGAAACATTTTATCTTCTGGTGTAATACCACAGATCTCCGCAATTTTTGGTCCCTGTGCAGGTGGAGCGGTATACTCACCAGCGCTCACTGATTTTATAATCATGAGTGAAAAGTCGAGTTACATGTTTGTAACCGGGCCGAAGGTAGTTAAAACCGTAACCGGTGAGGATATTTCCGTTGAGGACCTGGGAGGGGCCAATGTTCATTCAACTAAATCCGGAATTTCTCACTTCATGGTCGAATCAGAGGAAGAAGGGCTTCTATTGATCCGAAAAATGATCAGCTATATCCCTTCAAATAATCTTGAAGAACCACCAATCACGGAAACAAATGACCCGATAGACCGGCTTGAAGATGAATTGAACGAATTAATACCGGAAAATCCAAACAAACCCTATGATGTTAAGGATGTAATACATGCCATTACAGATGAGCACGAATTTCTGGAAATTCAAAGGAATTATGCCAAGAACATCATTATCGGTTTTGCCAGATTTAACGGAATGCCGGTAGGTATTGTCGCCAACCAGCCGAATTACCTGGCCGGTGTTCTTGACATAGATGCTTCCAGGAAAGCAGCGCGTTTCGTTCGTTTCTGTGATGCATTTAACATCCCGATTATTACTTTGGTAGACGTGCCGGGCTTTTTACCCGGTAGTGCTCAGGAATTGGGAGGGATCATTATTCATGGAGCAAAATTATTATTTGCCTATGGGGAAGCAACCGTTCCAAAAATCACCATAACACTTCGCAAATCTTATGGAGGTGCCCATGATGTGATGAGCTGTAAGCAGTTAAGAGGGGATCTGAACTATGCCTGGCCTTCGGCTGAAATAGCCGTAATGGGCGCAAAAGGAGCAGTTGAGGTATTGGAGGGTAAAAAATTACGTGAAATAGTTGATAAAGAAGAAAGACAGAAATTTATCTCTGAGAAGGAAGAGGAATATATTGAAAATTTTGCCAATCCCTACCAGGCAGCGAAATATGGTTTTATAGATGATATAATTGAACCCAGGAATACCCGGTTCAGAATAATTCGGGGATTAAAGATCCTGTCTACCAAAAAGGACTTCAATCCGCCAAAGAAACACTCAAATATTCCATTATAATCTATACGATATGATAATTCTAGCTGAAATAAATTGGAACTATCTTTTAAACGATGGCCTGGTGATTACATTGGTGGGATACCTTATTGTATTTATGGCTTTAGTACTGCTTGCCTTTGTATTCAATGCAGTCCCTAAACTGCTGGATCTCAAGAAAAGACGGGACTTAAGAAAAAAAGGCAAGGAGGTCACTCTTTTAGCCTCTACTGAAGACTTGTCAGGTGAAGCAAATGCTGCCATCGGAACGGCAATATTCATGTTTTTCAATGAGATGCACGATGACGAAGATACTATAATCACTATCCGGAAAATATCTAAGAGTTATTCACCCTGGAGTTCAAAGATCTATGGAATTACAAGGGGATTAAACAGGAGATTTTAAGAAGTATGGCAAGATTGAAAATTATAAATAATATACAATCATTTCATCAATAATTAGAAACCGAAAAAATTACTGAATTTCGAATGAAGACATACAAATTTACCATCAGCGGCAACAAGTATACGGTTAACATAAAGTCTTTTGAAGATAATATAGCTGAAATTGAGCTTAATGGCACACCCTACACCGTGGAAATGGAGCAGGAGATCAAAACAACCAAGACTCCAAAATTGATCCGACCGGAAAAACCTGCACAAAAAGCTCCAACCGAGATACAAAAGGGATCAGGATTAAGCAAGATCACCGCTCCATTACCCGGGACTATTTTTAAATTGATAGCCAAAGAGGGAGATGCTGTTAAAAAAGGGGATCCAGTATTAATTATGGAGGCTATGAAGATGGAAAACAATGTTCTTGCTGAAAAAGAGGGCATAGTAAAAAAGATCCTTGTACAGGAGGGCGATTCTGTACTTCAGGGGGATCTGTTAATCGAAATTGAATAAGGAAAGATGAGGAAACTTTTTACAGTAATTGGAATTATCGCTATTTTATCCCTGGTGCGATTGTCTTTTGTCAGTGCAGACCACCCCACTTCTAACAGCAATAGCGAGTTGACCAAGACAGAGATTGCCGTTGGGGAGGGAACGGATAATCTTTCCGAGGCTAAGCAATCCAGCGGAGCATTGGAGGGAATCAAGAATTTCTTTAGTTATACAGGATTTGCCAATGCTACTCTTGGACACATTGCCATGCTTATAGTAGGGCTGTTCTTTATAATCATAGCAATAGAATATAATTATGAACCCCTTTTATTGATCCCGATAGGTACTGGTATTATTATCGGGAACATACCTTTTGTACCAGGATTTCAGATTGGAATTTATGAGGATGGAAGTGTTTTAAATTATCTGTATTATGGGGTCGTAAAAGGCATTTATCCGCCCCTGATTTTTCTTGGTATAGGTGCTATGACTGATTTTTCATCCCTGATATCCAATCCACGACTGATGCTACTCGGTGCTGCCGCACAAGTCGGGATTTTTCTAACCTTCCTTGGCGCACTAATGCTTGGATTCGCGCCACCAGAGGCTGGTGCCATCGGTATCATTGGTGGAGCGGATGGTCCAACTGCTATTTTTATATCATCTCGTTTAGCCAATGGAATTAATATATTACCAGACGGTACAACGGTAAAAAACCTGATAGGCCCTATCGCAATAGCAGCATATTCATATATGGCTCTGGTTCCGGTAATTCAACCACCGATCATGCGATTACTGACAAGTAAAAATGAGCGTAAGATCAGAATGAGACCACCGAGGGCAGTCTCGAAGACAGAAAAAATCCTTTTCCCCATCATAGGTCTTCTGCTAACCGGATTTATTTCACCGAATGCATTGCCATTGCTTGGTATGCTGTTTTTTGGAAATCTTCTGAAAGAATCTACCAGAACAAACAGATTAGCAGAAACTGCAAAAAATTCCCTGATTGATATAGTAACCATACTGCTGGGGATCACGGTAGGTGCCTCAACCCAGGCTGATGTATTTCTTACACCGGATTCATTATTGATTTTTGCCCTGGGCGCATTGTCCTTTATGATTGCTACAGCAGGAGGACTAATATTCGCCAGGTTCATGAATCTCTTTCTAAAGGGACAGAATAAATTGAATCCCTTAATAGGTGCAGCTGGAGTTTCGGCTGTTCCGGATAGTGCCAGGGTGGTGCAGCATGAGGGACTCAAAGCCGATTCGACGAATCACTTATTAATGCATGCCATGGCCCCCAATGTATCAGGTGTTATTGGATCAGCGGTAGCAGCAGGTATCCTTTTAAGTTTTTTACTTTAATATTGACGTTTCAGAATTATAATTAGTCCGGACCTGAAGGGATTTTGTGCTCTTACTGCCTCTCCCATGATTTCAAATACAAACCTTCGTCTACCCGGAATCTCAAGGGCTTAATTGAATCCTTTACTATGGCCGGGGTTGCCATTCTTCATGTTCAGTTCAAAGATATCAGTGAGGGTCCATGGCTGAGCAGCTAATTTATTGTGTGTATTTATTTGTACTCCGGGAAATCATCAAGGCTCCGGGTAGACTGGCTATCCTGATCTATTTCCCAGCAATAATGTTTCAGCCCATTGCTTATTCCTATATACTTTACCCGGAGGGAACGGCTATACACAGCCACCTGATGCATAACTTTATCATCCAGCTTTGACTCGGGGGATTTGCATTCTATTACCATAAAAGGAGTTCCATCCTGGCCGAATACCAGTATGTCTGAACGCTTCACCAGTTTGTTATATTTAAGGCCTGATTCAACTTTTATCATAGATTTTGGATATTTCCTGAAGTCAATGAGGTATCTGATCAAATGTTGCCTTACCCATTCTTCGGGGGTTAATCTTACGCTTTTTTTTCTTAATACATCAAAAATCATTAATTTGTCATTGATCTTTTCAATTCGAAATTCGAATGAGGGAAAGCTCAATTTTTTGTTCATTGCTTAAAAATCCTGATTAATATCTTTTGATCCAATATGATTAAAATAATCATAATAGTCGTAATAAATTGATTATTTTAATTCTTTGAACTTCCATGGAGGTATAAAATAGTAAAACAGACCAATGAAAACAAGACTGGAAATCGTTAAAGACTGGCTGCCAAGATATACCGGAACACCCCTTAAGGATTTTGGGAAATATATATTACTGACAAACTTCCATACTTATCTGGAGATTTTTTCTGAAATGCATGGAAAGGAGATCCTGGGGGAAGGTCGGCCTATGCAGACTGTTACAGCAGATGACATCTCTTTGGTAAATTTTGGAATGGGAAGTGCCATGGCAGCTACCATAATGGATCTTCTTATCGCGATCAGACCAAAAGCGGTACTCTTCCTTGGCAAATGTGGTGGACTAAAACGGAAAACAAAACTGGGCGATCTTATCCTGCCTATTGCAGCTATTCGGGGTGAAGGGACAAGTAATGAATATTTACCACAGGAGATACCTGCTTTACCTTCCTTTCAATTGCAAAGGGCTGTTTCATCCATGATTAAAAAACATGCCTGTGATTACTGGACCGGAACGGTTTATTCGACCAACAGAAGGGTTTGGGAACATGACAAGCAGTTTAAATCATACCTTAGAATGGCAAGGGCTATGGCCGTTGACATGGAGACTGCCACATTATTTACAGTGGGCTTTAAAAATGGAATTCCAAGAGGTGCACTCCTGCTGGTTTCAGATAATCCTATGATCCCCCATGGTGTTAAAACCAGTGAAAGTGATAAAAAAGTATCTGATAAATTTCTAAAATTACATCTGCAAATTGGGATAGATGCATTAAAAGAATTAATATTCAGTGGTGATTCTGTAAAGCACCTGAAATTTGAATAATTTTTTACCTATAGTCCATGGCTGAGGCATTTCAACCTTATTTTGTTCTTATTGTTCTATCTCTGACCTTTGCCCTGATTTATCTTGAGGTACTCAGACCATCAGTTAGTTTCCTGCTGGCTGTTCTGATTTTTACCATCACCGGTATTCTGGATACTGAACATGTACTGGCTGGTTTTTCAAATAGTTCAATTGCTGTAATTATCTTACTCATTGTAATTACAGCCGCAATACGCAAAAATTATAAGATTGAGGCGATTTTTGACCTGGTATTTAAGAAGGCTAAGACATACCGGAATTTCCTGATACGTATGATGGCTCAAGTGGCTATTTTAAGTGCCATGATTAACAATACGGCCGTTGTAGCCCTGATGACTCCCTATGTATACAATTATGGAAGAAAGAATAACATAGCCCCATCAAAATTGCTAATACCCCTTTCCTATGCTACTATTATGGGCGGCATGTTAACATTGATCGGGACATCCACAACCCTTGTCCTGAATGGATTTATTACTGAAGCCGGTTTACATGAAATTAGGTTTAATGACCTGATCATTATTGGTTCAGCGGTTACCATTACCGGGATAGCGTTCATCGTTTTCATTGGATTCAAATTGCTGCCTAACCATACTGATTCGCTTCAGGACTTTTCTATAAATAAAAGAAATTATCTGATAGAAACCTGGCTGGACAAAAATTCACCACTGATCAATCAAACGGTGATTGAGGCAGGCCTTCGTAATCTGCAAGGGGTATACCTTGTTGAGATCCAGAGACAGGGACAGATGATCTCACCAATTACACCTCATGAGATACTGCAAAAAGATGATGTGTTGTTTTTTGCTGGCGACACAACCAATATTATGGATTTGATCAATGAACAGAAAGGATTGATACTACCGGAGAAAGCAAGCGACTATCACCAGGATAAAACAGAAGTAATTGAAGCGGTAGTCGCTGGATTTTCCTCTATTATTGGAAAAACTGTCAAGGAATCAAATTTTAGAAACAGGTATGATGCAGCCATTATAGCTATACATAGAAATGGAGAAAAGATAAGCGGCAAGATAGGGGACATAGAGATCAATCCAGGGGATGTACTGTTGCTGTTTACGGGTAAGGATTTTAGCAACAGGGTGGAACTATATAAAGATATTTACGTAATCAATAAGCTGCGGGAAATAGCAGAACCAGGACGAAAAAAATATTATGCCATCGGGTTGATCATTCTGGGTTCGATTGTACTGCTGATTACTAAGGGGCTTGCTCTTTTTCCATCTTTGCTGATCATTTTTACGATCATGGTGGGCTTTGGCCTTATCAGTGTTCAGGATATTCGCCGCGAACTGGATTTTAATCTTATTGGTATCCTTGTCTTTTCGCTGGCCATCGGACAGGCTATGATCATTTCCGGTGCTGGCGTCATGGTTGCAGAATGGCTGATCGGATTATTATCTCCATTTGGACGCACAGCCATTTTGATCGGGCTCATACTGATAACGAATTTACTTACTTCCTTAATTGGAAATGTAGGAGCTGTATCGATCACCTTTCCAATTGCATTGGGTATAGGCCAGAGTATGGGGATCGATGCCTCACCCTATTTCCTGGGTATAGCTTATGCTGCCTCGGCTGCATTCATTACGCCATTCAGCTATCAAACGAACTTACTGGTTTATGGTCCGGGCGGGTATAATCTTAAAGATTTTGTTAGAATAGGCGTCCCAGTCACATTGATTTACCTGACCGTGGCCTTCTTTGCACTGCTGATCCTTTACAATAAGGTATTTATCCCAATGTAATCTGAATTATATCTTGAGATTGCTACAATCGAATCTTATACCTTAATAGTAATTTCCCTGGTGTTTCTCGAATTCTATCGTATTGCTATTAGAAATTAAGAACAATTAATATGGATGATAATCATCGCTTTTCAAGCTACTACCGGAAGAATCATTGCTTTTAGTGCATGGTTATTTGACCATGAATAGAAATAATAAGTAAAAATCTGGCGCAGAATTAACGGGAGTCAGGTCCTCAATTTGCATCTCCCCTACAGGCATGAAATAAAAAAATCCCGCCTTCCTGCTAAAGCAGGTTATTTGGACGGGATTTAAAATTCCTTTTAGATCTTAAGAATTAAAGATCAATTCTTTTAGTAGCGGAGTAGAGGATCTTACGAGCATTCACTTCTTTCAGTTCCTGCTGCACATCAACCACTATGCCCATTTTTACATCTCGGTCTACCTTAAGGGCCATAGTAATCTGATCTCTTTCCACTTCTGTTAATTTATCTTTTTCCTCGTTGACAAATTTCTGAATATCGGAAGGTTGTACCAAACGATCATTGATCTGGATCCTGGGTTCAGCACCCATATCAGATTGTTTAGGTTTACCAATATAGATATAACTAACAAGGGATTTCCTTTCCAACTTGTTCAACTCCTTCGCGGAAGGAATTTTTTGCTCAACGAGAATATCCGATTCCCTAAGGACGGTTGTTACCATAAAAAAGAACAAAAGCATAAAGATAATGTCCGGTAAAGAAGCCGTAGGGATATCCTGACTTGTACTGGCTTTTTTCTTAAATTTCGACATTTTATTCTCCTATTTTTGTTGGTTCAGCAATTGAAACGTTCCTAGGAATACCTTCTCTTGCTCTACTATATACGTCATTCTGTGCCGGATCACTTTTGTCCAGGTTTCTGAATTCTTCAGCTGTTAATCCAACCCTTTCGCCGTAGATTTCATCATATGCTCCCATGATCTCATCAAGAATACCAAGATATATTTCATAACTTGTCCCGCGGTCTGTTTTATAGGAAACAACAGCATCCCCCGGGCTATCTGATGAATCGGGCTTTCGACCATTAGAGCGGACAAAATTCCTTTGCGATGCTGACAGTGAGTTGATCAGATCCTGGTTTTCCTGATCCTGTTTTCCAAAATTCAAGACAAACTCTTTTACCATTTCCCTTATTTTAGAAATGTCCTGTAAAGGTTCATCTTCCACCAGAATCCTGTCACTCGAGTTAACATTCACCTTGAATATATTTCTCTGGTTCTTGGTAATATCCGGTGGGGGTTGATTTGGATCAGGCTTAGGCGGCAACAATAAGGCAATTCCCTTATCAGAGGCAATGGTTGTCGTAACCAGGAAGAATATCAGCAATAAGAATGCAATATCCGCCAGTGATGCCGAAGGAATATCAACCTTTCTGTTTTTACTTTTTGCCATCAGCTAAATATTTTAGAAATTTCCGTAAATACAATTCCTACAATTGCAACAACAATTAAAATGTACGTGGTAGAAATTACACCGCCAATATACTTTGACATACCTGCATCAATTCCAAATTTAGAGTAAGTGGCGGTAACCTCTGACCCAGCAATGCTATATCCAATTCCGAAAATAATAAGGATTACTGCAAGGCCAATAGCTCCGGTAACCAATGATTTGGGATTACCAATAGCATTGATCAGTGGGAGAATAATTGCTGCTAAGGCTGCCAATCCCAGCAAGGCATATGCAGCAATTATCATTATATCAACAAAATCCTGTTCCATATGTCTTTAGATTATTTTCCCTGTGTTAAATTATACTTAACGAGAATATCAACGAATGATATTGAAGCATCCTCCATCTGATTCACAAGTGAATCGATTTTTGATACGAGGTAGTTATAGAAAAGTTGTAGAATAACAGCTACTATAAGACCACCTACCGTTGTTAACAGGGCAACCTTAATACCACCAGCAACTAGTGATGGAGAAATATCACCGGCAGCTTCGATGGCGTCAAAAGCATCGATCATACCAATTACAGTTCCCATAAAACCTAACATAGGAGCCAGAGAAATAAATAATGATATCCAAACCAAACCTCTTTCCAGCCTACCCATTTCTACAGAACCATAAGAGATAATTGATTTCTCAACCATTTCGATTCCTTCAGAAATACGTAACAGGCCTTGAGTGAAGATTGATGCAACTGGTCCTCGTGTGTTTTTACAAACATCCTTAGCAGCTTCAACACCACCAGAACTGAGTGCTTCTTCCACATTGGATAATAACTTCTTTGTATTGGTAGTGGAAAGGTTCAGGGTAATAATCCTCTCTATGGCAACAGCAAGTCCAAGAATTAAACATAATAATACGATGGACATGAACTGCCATCCACCTTCAATGAACTTTGTTTTGATCGCCTGGTGAAAGGTCTCTTCCTCTACCACGAAATCCTCAGATGCCATGCTGTCATCAGCTGCAGCAGTTGAGGTTGTTTCTGTTGGTTGTTCGGCTTCATCATCCTGCGCATAGATTGCAGTTGTGAAACCGAGAGTTAATGCTCCGCAAAGCATAAATAAAGCCAGTAACTTTTTCATAATTCAGTTTTTTGATTTTTTCAAGTATACAAATTATAGTTAAAATATCCGATTAGTTATTAAAAAAATTAGCGGAGAGGATGGGATTCGAACCCATGGTACCCTTGTGGGGCACACTCACTTTCCAGGCGAGCACCTTCGACCACTCGGTCACCTCTCCTTAAAAACACTAATAGTGGCACAAATAAATTAATAAATTATGCCTTATGCAAATTTTAAATTGGATTTTTAAGCCTATATACCGATATCCATTTCTCCTCTTAAAGAGGTTGAGAGAAGGTTATTTATGCGCTCAAAATTGGATTCATAACCGAGTATATACATTAATTTTGTAACTGCAGCTTCTGTGGTAATGTTCCATCCGCTGATAACTCCAATGTTCTGTAATTGTGAACTGGTTGCATATCTGCCATGAATAACTTTACCCCCCATACACTGAGAAACATTATAAATGATTATTCCCCGCTGAATTGCTTCCTCTAATATCTCAATAAACCACGCTTTCGTGGGTGCGTTTCCTGAACCGTAAGTCTCCATAACTACCCCTTTAAGACCCTTGATATTTAACACACTCTCAATTACTTCCCGGGTAATTGACGGAAAAAGTTTTAATATGACAACGTGAGGATTAAAACGATCATGAAAAACCAATTGTCTGTCTTTATTATAAGGCATGATGGCGGACTTATTGAACTCTATTGTAATTCCTATTTTAGCCAGTAGCGGATAATTCTCTGATTCAAAGGCTCCAAACTGCGAACTCCTTACTTTTGAAGTTCGATTTCCTCTCAGTAATTGATAATCAAAATATATACAAACTTCGGGGACCAATGGTCTATTACCGATCATTCTGGAGGCTATTTCTATGGCAGTGATAAGGTTCGGCCTTGCATCTGATCTTATGGCGCTTATTGGAAGTTGTGCCCCGGTGAAAATAACGGGTTTGTTTAAATTCTCCAGCATAAAACTTAAAGCTGAAGCTGAATAGGCCATCGTATCGGTTCCCTGTAAAACCACAAATCCTTCATAATTCTGATAATTTTCATAAATGATCTGTCCGAGTTCTATCCAGTTCTCATAACTCATATTTGATGAATCCATTGGGATTGGAAACGAAATGACGGTGATCCCTACATTTAAGGCTGTGAGTGAGGGCAGCTGTTGCATGATCTGGTTGAATTTTAAAGCAACCAACGCACCTGCCGAATCCCTTACCATCCCAATTGTTCCTCCTGAATAAATGATCAGTACTGATGCTTTAGGCCTGATAGCACCTGTTTTGATGTGTATTATCCTGTATTTTGGATTATCCGGATTTGAAGATTTTTTTGGCATTTTTTGTTGTTATATCAGCAATCGTTGAAATATCTGTATCATATATCTCTGCTAACCTTTGAGCTATCAATTGAATATACGCAGGTTCATTCCTCTTTCCACGATGAGGGTGGGGTGTTAAATAAGGACTATCCGTTTCTAAAACAATTTTTTCTGGTGGTATATTTTCGATGACCGATCCCAAATCTGAATTCTTAAAAGTAAGTACACCTCCTATCCCTAAATAAAATCCCAGATTGATTATTTGTCTTGCCTGATCAAGGCTCCCGGTGAAGCAATGAAATATGCCTGTCAGATCTTTTGAATGGGCCTCCTCAATTATCTGAATAGACAAATCAAGTGAATCTCTCGAATGTAAAATTATTGGTAATTTGTATTTCTCAGCCCAATTCACCTGTATTTTTAAAGATTCGATCTGCTGATCACGAAACGACTGATCCCAATAAAGATCAGTTCCAGTTTCTCCTATCCCTGAAAAAGACCGTTTTGACAACCATTCCTCCAGGGTTTTCAGTTCCTGCTCAAAATCTGCATTTACAGAACAGGGGTGCAAGCCTATCATAGCATAACAGAGCCCCGGAAATTCAGTTTCAAGTTCTAAAGCTGAACTAAGGGTGGATATGTCAATATTCGGTAGAAAAATTCGAGAGATTGAAGAACCGATCGCCCTGGCAATTACTTCTTTCCTGTCAGTATTAAACTGTTTCAGGTATATATGTGCATGCGTGTCAATCAATTCCATGCCTCAAAGCTTGTCATCTTTTCAAATATATATCTTTTATATTGCAAAATTCGTAATTTTTATTTTTAAAATATAGTATATATTGCGAAATCATCAATTTTAGTTGCTCAAAAGTCTTATTACTATCGTGGAATATTATGATTGAGCCATTGCGGGTATATCTTAAACTTTTATAAAGACTTCTTTCTGCAGTTATATCAGGAGAAAAATCATAGGACAGGACATCCCACATAATGACTTCATAGGTATGCCTTATTTTTCTCAGGATATTTCTACGAATTTTCCCATATGGCGGCCGGAATAATTTTATAGGGTCATCCCCAGTATATTTCCCAATCATATCATCACACAACTGAATGTTTCTGAGGTAATCTTGTTCCTTTACGGACCATCCATTTAAATGGTTATATGTATGATTCCCAATACCATGTTTTCCCTGGATGATCCTTTTAAAAACATCAGGGTTTTTTTTGATATTTTCTCCAACACAAAAAAACGTCGCTTTAACATCCAATTCAGAAAGCACTTCCAGGACATAATCAGTTACGCCAGGAATGGGGCCATCATCAAAAGTCAGGTATATTTTTTTCTCTTTCCTGTCCCCATGCCATAATGCCTCTGGGTAAAATAATTTTAAAAGTTTCGGGGTTTTAAAAAAATACACCTAGTCTAATTCACTTTACAGGATAACAAAGTAATATCATCACTTAATACATTTGATGCATTATAATTGTTTACTTCCTCAACAATTTTCTGGTGAAGGCTCTTGAGATCCAGATCCAGGTTGGCCCTGACAATTTCTATCACTCTTTCCACACCAAACGGTTCATCATTTGCATCGAAAGTCTCAATTAGACCATCTGTAAAAGCCAGGAAGAAAAAACCTGATAGATCTTCAATTTTCCCTATTTTGAGAAATGGCAATGGATGAAATATCCCCAATACCGTAGTGCCCAGTTCAAGTTGGGTGAGTTCAGTATGTTTGCTATGAAATAATGGCGGATTATGACCGGCATTAACATATTTAAAATATTTCAGATCTCTATTATATATTGCAGCAAAGAATGTAATGAAGCTTTCACCATTGCTGTTCTGCAATACCAGATAATTTAATTCCCTCACGATCTTCTCCAGTTTGGTAGTTTGCCTGATCAGAGTTCGAAGTGAAGCCTGAAAATTGGCCATCATTAAAGCTGCCGGTATACCTTTGCCGGACACATCAGCTATACAGATTAAAAATTGGTTCTCATCTATGGGAATAAAATCGAAATAGTCTCCACCAACAGCCTGATGGGGTTCGTAACTTGAAAATATCTTAAATTTCTCGGTATAGGGTAAATGTTTGGGAAATAATAATTGCTGGACTTTCCTGGCAATCTCCATTTCCTTTTGAAATGCTTTTTGTTCAAGCTCTTTTCTTGCCAGTTTCTTATTCTCAATGGCAACAATTATAATATTAGATAAAGTCTGTATAAAGTTCAGGTTGATCTGTCCTGCTTCATAATCTTCACTGTTAAATCCTCCCAGAAATACAACAGCCAGTAGCTCGTTTTTATGACTCACGGGAATTACCCGTTCAAATTCATCGAATGGTTGTGATTCCTTTGAAAGATCAAGGTTGGCAACATCACGTATATTCAGTTGCTCTTCCATAAAGGGCACATTACTGAAGTCCAGATTGGTGCCAAAATTTACCTTACATTCCCAATTATCGTCCTTAACATAGAGGGCAAGTTTCTTTATTTTCAGGTTTGCTCTTAATGTGAAATTAAATATCCTATATAATGATTCCTCGGGAAGATTATTATTGATAGCCTGAGTAATCTCTAGCAAGGCATTTAACTCAAGATCTTTCAATTCAAAATTTTTCCTGATGGCATCAATGTTCATATCACAGTTTTTTTATACTTGTTTTAGGATCAAATGCATCTCTGAGACCATTCCCAAGCAAGTTGAAGGACAAGACGATGAGCGAAATTGCCAGCCCCGGAAAAATGACCATTTGCCAACTGTTTTTAGTACCGATCATTGTAAATCCTTCGTAAATCATATTTCCCCAGGAAGGTGTCGGAGGCTGAACGCTTAATCCAAGAAAACTAAGACCAGCTTCCAATAAGATCGCCGCAGCGAAATTGGCCGTAGCAATGACGATGACCGGGCCAATGATATTTGGAAAAATATGAACATATACGATCCTGAAATTTCCAATTCCCAAGGCTTTTGCCGCTTCAATAAAGGTTTTCTCTTTTATTGCCATGATCTGACCCCGGACTACACGGGCTACTTCTACCCACATTGTTAATCCAACCGCAACGAAAGCAACCCATACACCCCGGCTTTGAAGAGCTATACTGATCGCAATAACAAGCATAATGCCTGGTATCGACCAGGTAACAGACATAAACCACATAATAAAGCGGTCAATCCTGCCACCAAAGAAACCCGACAAAGATCCCAGTGATAATCCTAAAAATAAAGAAATAAGTACGGATATAAAACCAATTGAAAGTGATATTCTGGCTCCGTAGATCAATCTGCTTAAAATATCCCGGCCCGCCCGGTCTGTTCCCAGAATATATCTTTCAGATATTATATTCTCTTTATTGAATTTCTGGTGCAATTGATCCATGCTGATTTCCTGGATTCTGCCCATATAATCGATATAAGTAATTTGATCGCCCTCCACAATGTGGTTTTGACCATTTATTAAAAAGTCCGATTCCCCGATATAGAGTGAAAATACCGCAGGAACCATTTTTTCAAATTTAATTTTCCCTTTCATCCCATATTCAAGATAAAAAACAGAATCATTGCTTACCCAATATTCTGTTATTGGGATCTTAATGTAGGCTGACTCCTGTCCAGACATTGCCCTTCGTATGAAGCTTTTTTCGGGTATATCAAAATCCTTTCTAAGCCGGAGAAACTGAGCCTTAAATCCGGGCATTTTTTTTTGAATCTGTATAGCCCCATTATTTGCATCGGGCGTATCATCAGGCATAATTAAGTATCCGGTTATGGCAACCAGGGATGTAAATAGTATATAATACAGGCCAATCATTGCTGGCTTGGTCTTCTGTAGTCTTTTAACTACATAATAATTTGGTGATCTTCCTATGGTCTTGTCATCAGGCATTCTGATCAGAACTATTATGAGCAAATAACCCCGATTTGGATGCCAGATAATAATAAGTATGGAAACCAGTTTCCAGGTCAATTTGATCTCCAAAAAGTTCCTCTGTAGGAGAAGTATAACATCTTATCCATTCTTTATCCAACAAGGATTCCAGGGTTGATTTTAGCATCGCATCATCCCATTTTAAGGAATCCTTCAACTGTGAATAAGATTGCACAAAATATAATTCATCCAATACATCATATTCAAGGTCTGACATAATTTAATTTTTATAGTATCTTCCCTTCCATTTATATCCGCCCATATTAGAAAGAATACCAAAAGTAACGGCATAAACCGGATATGCCAATGAGCTTAATAAAAAAGGTAATATTTTCAGTTTTTTAATAAAGAACAGATACATCTGTTTAAAGTAAACAAATTCAAGAAGGAGTTTGATTGTTAATAATAAAATAACGGTATATACAGGTACTAATTTTAAAATACACAGGATAAATAACAATAAAAATGACAGATGAACCATGAAAATATATAATGCCAATACTTTCGATAATGGATTAGGATGTTTCCTCCACTTTCCTGACCACCTTCGCCGTTGATGATAAAACTCATTTATACTTGATTCTGGTTGAACATGAACAATCGCTTTACTTGATTTTAAAAAGAAAATCTTCGATGGGTAGAACTTACTTATCTTATACATAAGGAACTCATCGTCACCTGATATAATCTTTTCATATCCCTCATACCCATTTACTTCTATAAAAACCTCTTTTTTAAAGGCCAGATTTGCTCCATTACATAGAACAGGATTATTATAATATATAGCAGCTGCCCCGGCACCTATCAAACTTGAAAATTCTAAGGATTGAATTTCATCCATAAAACTGCCTCCCTCCATCACAACAGGCCCAGAAATGAATTTTGAATCTGTTCTTTGAAAAACATCTGCAAATCTCCTGATCCAATATCTGCTAAAAAAAACATCACCGTCAGTCAATAGGATATAATCACCAGTGGATCTTGTTATACCATAGGATATCGCAGCCTTTTTATGTGAGATCCTGTTATCATCAGCCTCAAGTCTATATACCCGGACATTTATCTTGCTGGTTTTCGAATAGTCCTTCAGATAATCATAAGAGCTATCCTCAGAATTATCATCAATAAAGATTACTTCGAAAAACTCCGGAGGATAAGTCTGATTTTCCAAACACCGGATAAGCCTTGAGAGATTCAGGATCTCGTTCCTGATTGGGATCAATACGGTAATAGAAGGATAATCAGTTTTCAAATTTTCTGGTTCTTTCAATCCATTCCAGGCCCGAATGAGCAGAATAAGAAATATAAAATATGAAATGATGAAAGAATAGATTATCCAATCCAAGATATAAGGATTTTTAAGACCGTCAGAAATTTCCTGAATATCCAATAAATATGATAATTTCTTCCTATAATTATTTAAATATTTGCTTAATCATGGATAAAATTATTCTTGGGATGGATCCAGGCACTAATCTTATGGGTTACGGGATTATTCATTCAAGAAAAAATAAAATTGATTTAATTCAATACGGGATAATACATTTAAAAAAATATGGAACCCATGAATTGAAGCTGAAAAAGATTTTTGATCGTGTATTAAGCATCATCGATGAATTTAATCCTGATGAGGTAGCGATCGAGGCACCATTTTACGGAAAAAATGTTCAATCGATGCTTAAACTAGGCAGGGCCCAGGGAGTTGCAATGGCAGCGGTATTGTACCGGAATGTTCCAATAAAAGAGTATGCACCAAAAAAAGTCAAACAATCAGTTACAGGAAATGGCAATGCCTCCAAGGAACAGGTTGCCAAGATGTTACAAAACCAGTTTCGATTTAAGGATATTCCAAAAATGTTTGATGCTACAGACGCATTGGCAGTGGCCTTATGCCATTTATACCAGGGCAAAATAGGCATGCCGGGCAAAAAATCCTGGAAATCATTTCTTAGTGACAATCCGGACAGGATCATCAATTGAACAAGTGGATTAGCTGGTGTTTTAATCTTCGGAAAGTGCCTGGAAGGCTCGATTGATTTTTTGACTTATTTCATTAAATTCCTCTTCTGATAATTTCAATTTAGGCCTGTTAAAGTTGATATCACCCATACTATTAAGTGGAATCAGGTGTATATGTGTATGGGGTACTTCCAGACCAACTACGGCAACTCCAATCCGAAGACAAGGAATGACAGACTCTATGGCTTTCGCCAGTTTTTTACTGAATCTGTTCAAACTCTCATATTCTGTCTCACTTAAATCATAATAATAATCCACTTCATTTTTTGGAATAACCAGGGTATGCCCTTTTACCAAAGGATTGATATCGAGTATTCCGATATTACTTTCATCTTCCGCGACGATGTAGGCTGGAATCTCGCGGTTAATTATTTTTGTGAATATTGAAGCCATTATTCTAAGCTTATATCAAGGATTTCAAATTTCATTTTACCGGCCGGAACCTGGATCTCAACTTCATCACCAACCTGTTTGCCAAGCAGTCCCTTACCAATTGGTGATTGAACTGATATCTTTCCTTTCTTCAGATCTGCCTCTTCTTCTGATGTTAAAGTATAGGAGAACTGCACACCATTTTGTGCATTTTTAATCTTAACCTTCGAAAGGATGGAAACTTTGGAGGTGTCTATTGAAGAAGGATCTAATACACGAGCATTTCCAACAATTTTTTCTAATTGAGCAATCTTTGCTTCCAGATGCCCCTGAGCATCTTTAGCTGCATCATACTCTGCATTTTCACTCAAATCTCCTTTATCCCGAGCCTCTGCAATCTGTTTTGATATATCGGATCTCCCTTTTGTTTTAAGCTCTTGTAATTCATCCTTGATCTTCTGTAATCCTTCTTCAGTATAATATGCTACTTTATCCATTTCAATTATCAAATTTCATTAGAATATAATGGGATTAAATTTGTGATGTAATACAAATCAAAAACCTAAAGGAATATTCAGATATTTCGATTTCTCCTTTAGGTTTATTGCTTGTGTCTACAAAAATAGCGAATCCAACTTGGTATACCAAACCAACTAAGAAATAGAGAAAGCAATTTCCTAATTTTCAGAAAATTAAAACAAAATTAAGTCAAATTACGGTTATATTAGCTTGAATTTTTTAAACACAATTTTTATAGAAATCAATACAATTTTAATCCAGTTTAAAATGAAGCGAATCGTTTTACTGATGTTATTGATCAACATCACTTTATTCTCGTTTGGACAGAGAAATAAAAGGCAGGAAGCAGAGAAAAAACCGACCGACTCTTCTATCGTGAAAGGGCTTGAGTTCAGATCCATTGGCCCCGCATTGACATCCGGAAGAATTTCAGATATTGCGGTAGATCCGGTAAACCCAAACACCTGGTTTATTACAGTGGCGTCAGGTGGAGTATGGAAGACCATCAATGCCGGCACAACCTGGAAACCGGTATTTGATAAAGAGGGCTCCTATTCCATAGGATGTGTGACAATTGATCCAAATAATCACAATATCATCTGGATAGGCACCGGTGAAAATAATAATCAGCGTAGCGTGGGTTATGGAGACGGCGTGTATAAATCAATGGACGGAGGAAAATCATGGAAAAATGTAGGGTTGAACAACTCCGAACACATCGGGAACATTATTGTGCATCCTGAAAATTCAGAAATTGTCTATGTTGCGGCGTATGGTCCGCTTTGGTCCCCTGGTGGTGAAAGGGGTATTTACCGGACTTTTGATGGAGGAGAAACCTGGGAGAATATTCTTCATGTAAGTGAAAATACGGGTTTTAATGAGATCCACATGGATCCAAGATATCCAGATGTTATGTATGCCACAGCACATCAGCGCAGGCGACATGTATATACTTATCTTGGTGGCGGGCCTGAAAGTGCAATATACAAAACCATAAATGGTGGCGAGCGCTGGTTTAAAGTATCGAAGGGGCTTCCAAAAGTTGATTTGGGAAGGATAGGGATGGATATTTCCCCAATAAACCCAGATATCCTTTTTGCCGTAGTCGAAGCTGCTGATGATAAGGGTGGATTTTTTAGATCGGATGACAGGGGACAGAGTTGGGAAAAGATGAGTGATTACAGCTCTTCAGGAAATTATTACCAGGAGATATTTTGTGATCCAAATGACATTGACAGGATATACGCCATGGACACCTGGTTACAGGTAACTGATGATGGGGGTAAAAACTTCAAAATGCTCGGAGAGAAATTTAAGCATGTCGATAATCATGCTATGTGGATCAACCCTGATAATAACCTTCATTATCTGGTTGGATGTGACGGGGGTTTATATGAATCATTCGATGGAGGAAAAGAATGGTCATTTTTTGCCAATCTGCCCATAACTCAGTTCTACAAAGTGAGCGTGGACAATGATTTCCCTTTTTATAATGTGTATGGCGGGACACAGGACAATTTCAGTATGGGCGGGCCTTCCCGAACTACTAATATTGCAGGTATTCCTAACTCAGACTGGTATATTACAAATGGAGGAGATGGATTTGAATCTGTAGTTGATCCGGAAAATCCGGACATTGTATACGCACAATCACAATATGGATATCTTGTCAGATATGACAGAAAAAGTGGGGAATCAATTGATATCAAACCCCTGGAACGGGGCGATGAGGCTGCATACAGATGGAACTGGGATGCACCGCTTATTATTAGTCCACATAGTGCGACTACCCTCTATTTTGCAGCTAATAAAGTCTTTAAAAGTACCGACAGGGGTAATTCATGGGAAGTAATCAGTGATGATCTTAGCCGGCAAATTGACAGGAATAAAATACCTGTTATGGACAAGGTATGGAGTATGGATGCCGTTGCAAAGAATAAATCAACGACGATTTATGGGAATATTGTAAGCCTTGATGAGTCACCAATAAACCAAGGCCTTATTTATGCAGGCACTGATGACGGTCTTGTGAACATTACTAAAGATGATGGAAAATCCTGGAACCGGGTCGGGACTTTTCCCGGAGTTCCGGTCAATACTTATGTTAACTGCCTGCTGGCCTCCCAGCACCAGGATAATATTGTGTATGCCGTTTTCAACAATCACAAGAATGGCGATTTCAAACCCTATATCCTGAAAAGTTCAGATTATGGACAATCCTGGGAATCCATAAACTCAAATTTGCCAGAAAGAGGATCAGTATATAGTATAGCTGAGGATTTTATTGATCCAAATCTGTTGTTTGCCGGTACTGAATTCGGGATCTTCTTCTCCAATAATGGCGGTGAGACCTGGACCCAACTAAAAAATGGTATCCCGACAGTTGCAGTTCGTGATATAGCTATTCAAAAGCGTGAATCTGACCTTGTACTTGCCACCTTCGGGAGAGGCTTTTATATTCTTGATGATTATTCAGCATTGCGGCATTTATCCGAGGAAACTCTTGCCCGTGAAGCTTTTATTTTTCCAATAAAGGACAGTTGGATGTTCCATCCATCGAAACCCTTGGGTTTAAGAGGTAATACTTTCCAGGGATCAGCTTATTATGCTGCCTGCAATCCCCCTGTTGCCGCTGTGTTCACCTACTATTTAAAGGAGGAGATTAAAACCTTTAAATCATCACGACAGGAAAAAGAAAAGGAAATTGAAAAATCCGGTGGTATTATTGAATATCCTCCTTTTGAAAAGATCAGAATGGAAGATGATGAAATAAAACCCTATCTGATCTTTACTGTCTCCGATTCAAAGGGAAATATCATTACCAGACTGAAAACGGAAGCCAAGAAGGGAATTAACAGAATATCCTGGGATTTCAGGTATCCTGCTTCAACACCTCTCGAGTTGGAGAAACCTTCATTTGACAATCCATTTTCGGATCCTGACACAGGTCCTTTAGCACTTCCTGGCAAGTATACAGTATCACTATCCAAAGTCGTAAATGGGAAACTTACTGAGATTGTCCCTGCCACAGAATTTAATACTAAATTATTGGCAAATGCCACACTTCCTGCGGAAGATAAAGAGGCATTATTCAAATTCCAGGAGGAAGTTGCCGAATTCCAACGGATTGTGAGCGGTACAGCAAAAACACTTGACGAATTGAATACTAAACTGAAATATTTCTATAAGGCAGTCAATAATACTTCCGGAATCCCTGATGATATTCTTGCAAGTATTGTAGAAACGGATCAACAATTAAAAATTCTTACCAGGAAATTGAATGGTGACCGTAGTTTATCCAGCAGAGATTTTGAAACTCCGCCTTCGATAACAGGGAGGATATATACTATTGTGTATGGTTTGTGGAGCTCAACAAGTGCCCCCACACAAACACAGATCTCCTCTTTTGTTATCGCGAAGGATCAATTTGAGGAAGTGTATGATCAAATCAAGACTATAACTCAACAGGATATTCCAGGTATAGAAAAATCCCTGGAAGAAGCTGGAGCCGCATGGACACCAGGTCGTTTACCGGAATGGAATAAATAGGGAGGAATAAAGAAACCCCATCATTTTCAATTTATGATGGGGTTTCTTAAATGATTATTTTTCAAGCTTTTATTTCTTTTTATAGGCAGCCACAGCCTTATCAATTGAGTCAATCAGTTTTAACGATACCTTCCTGGGGTGTTTTGCCTTATATTTCTTAAGTAAGTCAGAGGATTTTTTGGCATATTCATTGAGTCCGACAGGATTTCCATCGAAGCCAAAACTTCCCAGTACAAATTCCAGTTTTGACCGGATATCATAATATTTTTCGTCTCCAATTTTTTCAAACTGATCTAAGGCATCTTTACAGGCTTTCTCCAATTTTTCATTTGTATTCATAATATCTATCTGTTAGGCATGTTGTAGGTATAAGTGTTGATACAAAACTCGTGAATTCTCAATTATTATCCAATACCAACAATGGGTAATAACAATACATTTTTAAACACATGAAAAATTAATTCTGTGATTATACCTGGGAAATATTAATTAAATAATACACTATTTATGTGCGCAGATCGAATTAAGATATATCTTAACAAGATATCCTGACCTGGCTTTTTAGTAAATATAGCTACAATATGTTCTGCCCCGGGATTTTAAAATATAGTGCTAGATCATGTTCTGATCTATGCTTTTTGGTATTAATATAATTCAACTTCCAATATTACATAAGAAATAAATATTTTTGTACCAAATCGCATTTATGAAAAAAATACCAGCAAATCAACTTCATGATTTTTCTTATAAGATCTTTAAAAGTATTGGCTGCAATGATGATGATGCAAACCTGGCAAGTGATGTATTGATTTCAGCAGATCTTAGAGGTGTAGATTCTCACGGTGTAGCCAGATTGTCGGGATATATACGTTTGTATGAAAAAGACAGATTAAACCCAAAGCCAGATATCAGGATAATCCATGAGACACCAAGTACGGCCGTGATAGATGGAGACAAAGGTCTGGGCCTCGTTGTAGCACCAAAAGCTATGGAAATCGCAATCGAGAAGGCTGACAAGGTTGGTTCAGGATGGGTGGCCATAAAGAATTCTAATCACTTTGGAATTGCCGGATACCATTCTATGATGGCATTGGCCCATGACATGATCGGAATATCAATGACAAATGCCAGTCCTCTTGTTGCCCCGACCTTTTCGAAAGAGCGTCTTTTGGGTACGAATCCCATTGCCGTAGCCATCCCGGCAGGTAAGCAGCCTCCTTATGTTGCGGATTTTGCTACTACTACAGCCGCGAATGGAAAACTTGAGATATTACAAAGGAAGAATGAAGATGCTCCAACTGGCTGGATACAAACCGCGGATGGAAAGGACTCCATTAATCCAAATGAACTAAAGCATGGCGGGGCATTATTGCCTTTGGGTAGTGACAGGGACCATGGAAGTCATAAAGGATATTGCCTTGGTTCGATTGTTGACATTCTCTCAGCCGTATTAAGTGGTGCCAATTTTGGTCCCTGGGCACCTCCATTTGTCAGTTTTCTGCCTATGCCTGAGGATCCGGTTGGAGAGGGCCTCGGCCATTTCGTAGGGACCTGGCGGATTGATGCCTTCCGGCCAAAAGAAGAATTCAAAAAAAACATGGATATCTGGATTGAAAGGTTCAGGATGGGGAAAACAACCAAAGGTCAGGAAAGGGTGCTTATACCGGGTGATCCGGAAAGGGAATTTGAACACAAAAGAAAAGAGAACGGAATTCCTGTATTAGATAAAGTGTTACAGGAATTGTCTGAATTAGCTAAAAAACAAGGAATTTCTTTCCCGTTCTAAAACGATACTCCAAGACGATAAACCCAGGGGCTGCTGTAGGCAGAAGTTGAACCGGAGTGCATAACGTCATACAAAACCGCAAAGAAAAATCCTCCCCGTCTGCCAAAGGGGGCAAAAAGTCCAAGCCCAAGCATTGTCCGGGGATACCAGTTTCTGTCTAAATAATATTCCTGAGTATTCGGATTATATACAGCCGTTTCGAAATTCAGGTTTTCAAACTCGCCATAGGCGAATAATGGCAGTTTGGGTATAAAATATAAATTCTGCCTTAAGAAGAGACGATAGCCATAGGCGTGATCATCATATGAAGGGGTATATCGGTTATCCTGATAATATTGATACGTTATTCCAACTCCCCCTGATAAACCCTTTGTGATCATATATCCAACCGCCGGTGACAAATACACTGAGGTAATGCTCCCAAAGGTGGCACTGAATCCTCCGCCATAATAAATTCTGTCCTTAAATGCAGGTTTATCATCGCCAGGGTCCAGTTCAATCTGGCTAAAGGCTTGGATTGATATCAGGGAAATCAGTAAGACAGTATAGATTTTCTTCATAAGGTGTCTAATTTCGATTTTTATCAAGGGATATCCTGCAAATCCGGGTTCTATTCCTCTTCAACTACAAGAATATACAGATCTTCAGATTCTTTTTTCATTAAATATTTTTCCCGGGCAAATTTCTCCAGCAATTCATTATTACTAAGCAATTCCTCTCTGTCTTTTTCAACTTCTTTTATCATCTCAGTATAATATGCTTTTTGCTGCTCCAATTCCCTCAATTTACCACGCTTCTTAAATTGTGAATAGAGGTCATTTGAATCAATAAACAACATCCAGATAATAAATATAACACCTATTATGAAGTAAAAGTTTTTGAAAACCGGGGGTAATTTCCTGAACATATTGAACAAATTATGAAACTAAAGTAATAAAATGTTATAAAATAAAAAAGCCCTGCATAAAAGTCATGAAGGGCTTTTTCTATTTATTGATATTTTTATCCCTTTTGAGGATAAATGGCGACTTCTCCCAATTCCTCTTCAATTCTGAGTAACTGGTTGTATTTTGCCATTCTGTCGGACCTGGACATAGAACCCGTCTTTATCTGTCCGGAATTGGTAGCTACAGCAATATCTGCAATTGTAGCATCTTCCGTTTCACCGGACCTGTGGGAAACTACGGTTGTCCAGCCAGCCTTATGGGCCATTTCGATAGCGTCAAGTGTCTCAGAAAGAGAACCGATCTGATTAACTTTGATCAATATGGAGTTGCCGCATTTTTCATCAATGGCACGCTTGAGGAATTTCACGTTCGTTACAAGCAGGTCATCCCCTACAAGCTGGCATTTATCCCCGATCTTCTCTGTTAACATCGCCCATGCTTCCCAATCATTTTCATCACAACCATCCTCGATGGAATCTATTGGATATTTGTCTACCAATTGAGCCAGGTATTCTACCTGTTCTGCCTTATCCCTAACCTTACCTTTATCGCCCTCAAACTTTGTATAGTCGTATTTTCCATTAACATAGAATTCAGAAGATGCACAATCAAGCGCTATGGTCACATCAGAGCCAGGCTTATATCCAGCTGTTTCAATAGCCTTCAGCACACTATCAAGAGCCTCTTCAGTTCCTCCTGAAAAATTAGGTGCGAAACCTCCTTCATCACCGACAGCCGTACTCAATCCCTTATCCTTAATGATCTTCTTAAGATTATGGAATATTTCAGCTCCCATCCTCAGGGCTTCACTGAAGGTTGGGGCGCCTACAGGCCTGATCATGAATTCCTGAAATGCGATTGGAGCATCGGAGTGAGATCCTCCATTGATTATATTCATCATGGGAACCGGGAGTGTAGCAGCATTGGTGCCACCAATATATCTGAACAGAGGCATATCCAATTCTTCCGCTGCAGCTTTTGCTACAGCCAATGAGACTCCGAGAATAGCATTAGCACCCAATTTACTCTTAGTATCAGTGCCATCAAGTTCAATCATGATCTTATCGATCAACTTCTGATCAAATACTGATAAGCCTATTAACTCTTCAGCAATCACTTCATTAACATTTTCAACAGCTTTCAATACACCTTTCCCAAGATATTTGGATTTATCACCATCCCTTAATTCAACAGCTTCATTCTCTCCGGTGGAAGCACCTGATGGTACAGCAGCTCGTCCCAAAATGCCATTTTCAGTAATAACATCAACCTCGACGGTGGGATTCCCTCTGGAATCGAGGATTTGTCTAGCGTAAATAGTTTCTATAAAACTCATTTTCTAAAAATTAATTATGGTTCATATATTGTATAAAATTGTCAAATAAATATCGGGAATCATGTGGCCCAGGCGATGCTTCGGGATGATACTGAACTGAAAAGGTCTTCTTATCCTTCAACTTTAAACCGGCAAGGGTTCCATCATTTAAATGGATATGTGTCATTACAACGTTTTTATTTTTAACAAGATCATCCTTATCCACTACGAATCCATGGTTCTGGGAAGTTACCTCACTTTTACCTGACTCCAGGTTCTTAACCGGGTGATTAAGTCCCCGATGTCCATGGTGCATTTTATAGGTGGATATTCCATTGGCCAGGGCAATTACCTGGTGCCCAAGGCATATCCCGAACATTGGTGAATCCTCCTTCAGAATTTCCTTAACAGTATCTATGGCATAGTGCATTGTAGCCGGATCACCGGGACCATTGGATATAAAGAAACCATCAGGATTCCAGGCCTTCATCTCGCTAAACGGTGTTTCAGCTGGAAAAACCTTGCAATAACATCCGCGGGATGCCATATTTTTAAGGATGCTGCTTTTAATTCCCAGGTCCAGCACAGCTACCTTATAAGGGCTCTTCTCATCTCCATAATAATATGGCTTGGCTGTTGTTACCTTTGTCGCCAGTTCAAGGCCACTCATATCCGGAACCTTATCCAGCTCAGCCTGCAGAAAATCCATGTCCATATTTTCCGATGATATGATGGCGTTCATTGCTCCCTTATCACGGATATGTCTAACCAGTGCCCTGGTATCAATTTCAGTAATCCCAACTACATTGTTATTAAACAAGTATTCCTGAAGAGATTCGGTAGCAGTAAAACGACTGTATATTTCTGAGAAATCATTAACAACGATCCCTGAAATTTTGGGGGATCCGGATTCCTGTTCATCGTTATTAGCTCCGTAGTTGCCAATATGTGCCGTAGTATTTACTATAATCTGCCCAAAATATGAGGGATCGGTATAGATCTCCTGGTATCCTGTCATACCCGTATTAAAACATATTTCACCACCAGTGGTTCCGATTTTTCCAACGGCTTTTCCTTTAAACTGCGTACCGTCTTTTAATAATAGAATGGCTTCTTTGCTGAATATATCCTTCATGGAGTATTAAAAATTTTGCTCAAAAATACTTAATTCGTAATAGTTATTCCACGTAGTATTATTAATTATTTGCAAAAAAAAAGACCGGAATAAAATTCTGGCCCTTTTGTATTAAATAACATTCAATTAAAATCTATTTTTCTTTTTCTTCTTTACCGCTGTCTTCACTTTCTTCTTTCTCTTCTTTTTTACTTTCAGCCTTTTTTTCTGATTCAGCTTTAGCTTCAGTCTTGGCTTTCAACTCCTCAGCAGTTTCCTCACTCTTGGCTTCTTGCTTTTTGGCTTTTTGTTCAGGCTTCTGTTCTTCTATTTCTTCAGCTTTTTCAGCCTTAGCTTCTTCTTCCTTTGCCGCCTCTTCCTTAGTTTCTAGGGTTTCTTCTTTAACTTCGCCCTGAGCCTCCTCAACTTTTGCTTCAGCCGTATCTTGAACTTCAGCTGTATCTACTTTCTCTTCAGTTTGAGCTTCAACTTCCTCTTCTTTCTTTTCAGTCTTAGCATCTGCTTTGGCCGCTGCCGGCTGGGTCTTTGGTTTAGCACTACCTCGACGGCTTCTTCTTGTTTTGGCCTTTTTGGACTCAGATTCTTTGATCAGAAGGTCATTAAAATCAACAAGTTCAATCATAGCCATTTCAGCGTTGTCACCCAAACGGCTTCCAAGTTTAATGATCCTGGTATATCCACCAGGTCTGTTTGCAACCCGGTCAACAACCTCATTAAACAACGCATTCACTGATTCCTTATCTTGAAGATATGAGAATACCACTCTTCTAGAATGTGTTGAATCATTCTTTGCTTTAGTTATTAAAGGCTCAACATATTTTCTCAACTCCTTGGCTTTTGCAAGGGTTGTATTGATTCGCTTATTGACAAGCAAGGAAGAAGCCATATTTGACAACATCGATTTTCTATGTGTTGATGTTCTTCCTAAGTGATTAAATCGCTTACCGTGTCTCATTATTAATTATTCTTCATCAAGTTTATACTTGGAAAGATCCATGCCAAAGGTCAGGTTCTTTTCAGCAACCAACTGTTCTAATTCAGCCAGTGATTTCTTTCCAAAATTCCGGAACTTCATCATATCAGATATTTCCAATTTCACCAAATCACCCAGAGACCTGACATCGGCAGCCTTAAGGCAATTATACGCACGAACAGACAAGTCCAGGTCACTTAAAGGTGTCTTGAGCAGCTTACGCATGTGCAGCATTTCTTCATCAACCGTATCAGGCTCCTTAGAATCAGCTGTTTCAAGGATCATTGTCTGGTCAGAGAACAACATGAAATGTTGAATCAGGATATTGGCAGCTCCTTTTAAGGCAACTTCGGGATGGATTGATCCATCTGTTTCAATATCCAGGATAAGCATTTCATAGTCGGTCTTTTGCTCAACTCGGGTATTTTCAACACTATACTTAACGTTTTTAATGGGTGTGAAAATTGCATCAATTGGGATATACCCGAATATCTGCTCCGATGGCTTATTCTCCTCAGCCGGAACATAACCCCTTCCCTTTTCTATATTCAGCTCAATTTCGAAATCAGCAGATTCATCCAGGTTACACATGACCAATTCAGGATTTAATACCTCAAAACTTGTCGTATAATCCATGATATCACCAGCTTTCAAAACAGTTTTGCCTTTGACTGGAATAGTAACTTTATTATCAGTAACGTCTGATATCTTTTTAAATCTTACCTGTTTAAGATTTAGAATGACTTCAGCAACATCTTCTTTTACACCTTCGACGGTTGAGAACTCATGCAATACACTTGGTATTTTTATTCCAGTTACGGCATATCCCTCCAGAGAGGATAGAAGAATTCTTCTTAATGCATTCCCTATAGTAACACCATATCCTTTTTCTAGTGGCTTAAATGTAAATAATCCGTGGAAATCATCGGCTTTTTCCATTACCACCTTTTCAGGCATTTGAAACGCTAAAATTGACATATTTGAATTCTTTTTATTAAAATTTAGATTATTACTTAGAGTATAATTCGACGATCAATTGTTCCTGAATATTTTCCGGGATCTCGTCACGTTGTGGAAGGCTTATATATTTTCCAAACATTTCCGCATCATCCCATTCCATCCAGGGGTATTTTTTGCTGGTTTTTCTAGCAAGACTTTCATTGATCACCAATAACGATTTAGATTTTTCCCTTACACCAACTTTATCGCCAACCTTTACTGTAAAAGAAGGGATGTTAACGACCACGTCATTAACGGTGATGTGTTTGTGAAGGATCAATTGACGAGCAGCCCGCCGTGTGGGTGCAATCCCAAGACGGAAGACAACATTATCCAGTCTGGATTCAAGGAGTTGCAATAAAATTTCTCCTGTGATTCCACTCCTTCTTGATGCTCTATCAAATAAGTTCAGGAATTGACGTTCAAGGACGCCATACAAATATTTTGCTTTTTGTTTTTCCTGAAGCTGGATAGCATATTCAGATTGTTTCCTTCGCCTGTTCCTTCCATGGTGTCCGGGAGGATAACTCTTCTTCTGAAGTGCTTTACTTGGACCGAAAATTGGCTCGCCAAATTTTCTTGATATTTTTGATTTAGGGCCTCTGTACCTAGCCATTACCTTTAAATAATTTTATGTTCTTAAACTCTTCTTCTTTTAGGGGGTCTGCATCCATTATGTGGTAAGGGCGTAACATCCTTGATGGCTATAACCTCTATACCAACATTCTGAATGGTCCTCATTGCTGATTCCCGACCTGCTCCTGTTCCTTTTACAAAGATCTCGACCTTTCTTAATCCAAGATCATAAGCTTTCTGAGCACAATCCTGTGCTGCCATTTGAGCAGCATAGGGCGTGTTTTTCTTGGAACCTTTAAAACCCATTTTCCCAGCAGAAGCCCAGGATACTACCTGTCCCTGACCATTGGTCATTGAAATAATAATATTATTGAATGTGGCTTTAATATGCGCCTGTCCGACCGGGTCTACAACAACAACCCGCTTTTTAGCCTTATCTTTTCTCTTTTGTGCCATCTATTAATGATTATTTAACTGCTTTTTTCTTATTTGCAACTGTCTTACGCTTACCTTTCCTTGTCCTGGAATTGTTCTTTGTTTTTTGCCCTCTGACAGGCAATCCTTTACGATGACGCAGACCACGATAACATCCAATATCCAGTAATCGTTTAACACTAAGCTGAATCTCAGATTTCAGTACTCCTTCTACCTTATACTCCTCATTAATAACCGAACGTATCTTGTTGGATTCCTCATCAGTCCAATCCGATACTTTTCTGTTCCAGTCGATTCCTGCTTTGGTAAGGATCCTTTTTGCAGAACTTCGACCAATGCCAAAAATATAGGTAAGGGCAACCTCACCTCTTTTGTTATCTGGAATATCTACTCCTTGAAATCTAGCCATAATTATCCTTGTCTTTGTTTGAACCTGGGATTCTTTTTGTTAATCACGTATACTTTTCCTTTTCGTCGAATGACCTTACATTCGCTACTCCTTTTCTTTACAGAAGCTTTTACTTTCATTCGAAATAAATTTTAATTTCTTCTTTGCTCAATCAGTGCCTGTTTACCTATTAAGCCTGGACCTGGTTGTTAATTCTTTAGAATTCTGAACCTAATATCCAGCATTATGATCTTCTTCATAAGTAATTCAGGCAGAGATTATGATTTATTATTTATATCGATAAACAATTCTACCTTTTGTTAAATCGTAAGGTGACATTTCAAGTTTTACTTTGTCACCCGGCAATATCTTAATGTAATGCATTCTCATTTTACCAGAGATATGAGCCGTGACTATATGCCCGTTTTCCAGCTCGACCCTGAACATTGCATTCGATAATGCTTCAGTAATCGTTCCGTCTTGTTCTATGGATGCCTGCTTAGCCATATATTATTATTTAATTCAATTATCCTTTTCAAACATCCGCTACGCAACAGCAACATTTGCAGACCTTCCTTTCAACTTCCCTGATTTCATCAGTCCTTCATAGTGCCTCATCAGCAGGTAACTTTCAATCTGCTGTAATGTATCCAATATTACCCCGACCATGATCAGCAATGATGTACCACCATAAAACTGTGCAAATTGATTGGTTACACCGGCGATTCCTGCAAATGCTGGCATAATTGCTACAATTGCAAGGAAAAATGAACCAGGGAGGGTAATCTTGGTTAATATATTATCTATATATTCAGCGGTTTGTTTTCCCGGTTTTATGCCAGGAATAAAACCACCATTTCTTTTCATGTCATCCGCAATCTGAGTCGGATTTATAGTAATAGCTGTATAGAAAAAGGTGAACAATACGATCAAAGTTCCAAAGACAAGATTATATTGCCATGACTGATAATTTGAGAAGGTACTGCCTATATAGGCGGCGAGGTCACTTGAACTAGACCAGAATCCGGCTATAAGTGCAGGCAGGAACATCAGGGATTGTGCGAATATAATGGGCATGACCCCTGCAGCATTCACCTTCAATGGAATATATTGCCTTTGTCCACCATACACTCTATTACCTACTACCTGCTTAGCATATTGAACCGGGATTCGCCTTGTAGCTTGTGTCAGCGCAACAACGCCCATTACAACAAAGAATAAAGCAACCAGCTCAATGATAAATAATAACGCACCACTCATCCCTTTTGTGGAAGCTTCTGCGATCAAAGCTCCAGGGAATCTGGAAATAATTCCGATCATGATCAGCATGGATATGCCGTTACCGATGCCTTTTTCAGTAATTCTCTCTCCGAGCCACATGGCAAATATTGTTCCCGCTGTCAGAATGATCAATGATGAAAAGTAAAACAGTGATGAGTCAACCATAACCGCTTCATCCGGTATTGTACCTGCTATATACGCAGAAGACTGGAACAGACAAATGAATATTGTAAGTACCCTTGTGATTTGATTGATCTTTTTCCTACCTGATTCACCTTCCTTTTGCATTTTCTGGAAATAAGGTACTGCCACAGTCAATAATTGAAGAACGATGGATGCAGATATATAAGGCATAATACCTAATCCAAGGATCGCAGCATTACTGAATGCCCCACCAAGAAAAGTATCAAGCAAACCTAAAATACCAGTTTGTGTACCGGTGAGTTTAGAGGGGTCAACCCCGGGAAGAACCACAAATGATCCGAGGCGGAAAATAATTATATAACCCAGCGTGCTTAATATCCTGTCACGCAGTTCCTCAATGGTAAAGATATTCCGTATGGTTCTTATAAATTTCTTCATAGACTACAGTGTAGTTACCTTACCTCCCAGTTTTTCAATGGCTTCAATGGCTGAAGTCGAAAATTTATGGGCTGTAACATCTACTTTAGTTTTCAATTCTCCTCTGCCTAAAACTTTAACTACATCCCTTTTCCCGATAATCCCATTATCGGTCAATAAGTCAATATCCACAGCTTTTGCCTTGGTCTTCTCGACCAGCTGCTGTAGAATATCAAGGTTCACTGGCTTATAAACTACCCTATTTGGTCTTTTAAAACCGAACTTAGGTACCCGTCGTTGTAAAGGCATCTGACCTCCTTCAAAACCGAACTTTCTCGAATACCCGGACCTGGATTTTGCACCTTTATGTCCCTTTGTAGAGGTCCCACCACGACCAGAACCCTGGCCTCTTCCTAATCGCTTATTGCTTTTTACAGAACCCTTCGCAGGTTTTAATGTATTCAGTTTCATCTTTAGTAATTTATAATTCAGTAACAGTTACCAAATGATCCACTTTTCGTATCATTCCCAATATCTGGGGTGTTGCTTCAACTTCAACACTTTTATCAATGCGGCCAAGGCCCAGTGCTTTTATGGTTAATTTCTGGATCTTCGGCCTGTTTATAACACTTCGTCTTTGTGTGATTCTTACCTTCGCCATAATATTATCCGTTAAAGACTTTTGACAGTGATATACCTCTATTCTGTGCTATTGTATAGGGATCCCTCATGTTGGCCAATGCGTGAAAAGTAGCTTTAACAACATTATGTGGGTTTGAGCTACCTTTTGATTTACCTAGAACGTCTTTTACACCCGCACTTTCAAGAACCGCCCTCATAGCACCACCGGCTATTACGCCCGTACCTGGAGAAGCAGGTTTTAGAAGGACTAATCCTCCACCATATTTCCCAACCGCCTCATGCGGGACTGTTCCTTTAAGGATGGGAACCTTCACAAGGTTTTTCTTGGCATCATCAATTCCTTTGGTAATGGCATCAGTAACTTCATTCGCCTTACCTAAGCCAAAACCAACAACGCCGTTTCCATCTCCAACAACAACAATGGCCGAGAAGCTGAACCTTCTACCTCCTTTTACAACTTTCGCTACCCTTTTTATGGCAACTACCTTTTCTTTCAGTTCAATTTCGCTCGCCTTAACAGATTTTACACTTTTCTGTTGCATATATTTAGAATTTTAAGCCTCCTTCCCTGGCTCCATCTGCCAGGGCTTTTACTCGACCATGATACAAATAACCACTTCTATCAAAAATAACAGTATCTATACCGCTAGCCACTGCTTTTTCAGCCAATTTCTTACCAACATCCTTTGATATGGGAACCGTTACACCGGTTTTCCCAAGTTCTTTTGAAGATGCTGAAGCCAGGGTATGTCCTGAATCGTCATCGATCAATTGAGCATAGATCCCCTTATTGCTCTTATAGACTGATAATCTTGGCCTTTCCTTGGTACCGGAAATTTTTTGTCTTATGCCTCTTCTAATTCTCAGTCTTCTTTTTTCTTTATTAAAAGCCATAATTAAATTTATTTAGCAGCAGCTTTACCAGCTTTTCTTCTGATTTGTTCACCCAAAAACTTGATACCTTTACCTTTGTAAGGCTCGATTTTTCTAAGAGACCTGATCTTGGCAGCAACCTGTCCGATCAGTTGCTTGTCATGACTCTCTAATGTAATCACTGGATTTTTCCCTTTTACTGATTCTGCTGTTACCTTGATCTCAGGTGGAACCTGAAAATAATCATGGTGGGAATATCCGAGTGTAAGATCCAGAATATTATTATTCGCTACAACCCTGTATCCAACACCCACTAATTCCAATTCAATCTTATATCCGGTACTCACGCCAACTACCATATTGTTGATCAGCGATCTGTATAAACCATGCATTGCTTTATGCCTTTTCTGTTCCGTAGGCCGTTTCACATTTACTTCACCATCGGAAATATCGACGGTGATATCCGGATCAATGTGCTGGTTCAATTCACCTTTGGGTCCTTTAACCTGAACATTGTTATTTTCAATGTTAATCGAAACACCTTCAGGGATTGGAATGGGTTTATTTCCTATTCTTGACATCTTCTGATCATTTAATAAATATAACAAAGTACCTCTCCGCCAACATTTTCTGTCCGGGCTTCCTTATCCGTCATCACACCTTTGTTGGTAGATAAAATTGCTATGCCAAGCCCATTCAGAACTCTGGGAAGCTCTCTGGCATTAGCATAATATCTAAGGCCAGGCTTACTTACCCGTTCGATATGCTGAATGGCAGATATTTTAGTCTCAGGATTATACTTTAAGGCTATCTTGATAGTCCCCGGAGAGGTTTCATCTTCAAACTTGAAGTTTTGAATGTAACCTTTATCATGAAGCACCTTTGTAATCTCCTTTTTCATCTTAGAGGAAGGCACTTCTAATATCCTGTGATTCGCTTTTATCGCGTTTCTTATTCTCGTTAAGAAATCAGCTATTGGATCCATATTTTAAAACTTAAGCCCAAAAGGGCTGCAAAATTACTAAATGTTTTTATAATTAACTAATCAAAACTACCAGCTTGCCTTGGTTACGCCAGGTATTTTTCCTTCACCTGCCATTTCCCGGAAAGTCACCCTGGAGATACCAAATTTCCGCATATATCCCTTTGGCCTCCCCGTAAGCTTACACCTGTTATGCAGGCGAACCCTTGATGAGTTTCTGGGCAATTTATCAAGCCCCACCCAATCGCCAGCTTCTTTCAGAGCCTTCCGTTTTTCAGCATATTTAGCTACTAGCTTTTCTTTTTTTCTTTCTCTAGCTTTTATTGATTCTCTGGCCATAATATTATTTTCTAAATGGCATTCCGATTGCCTTTAATAGTTCATAACTTTCTTCGTCGGTCTGTGCTGTTGTAACAAAGGTGACATCCATTCCCGAGATCCTGTTGATTTTATCGATACTGATTTCCGGAAAGATGATCTGTTCCTTAACTCCAAGGGTATAGTTCCCGCGACCGTCAAATCCTTTTTCATTTATTCCTCTAAAGTCTCTAACACGAGGCAAGGCTACAGAAATAAGCCTGTCAATGAATTCATACATTTTATCGCCCCTCAAAGTTACGCGAGCACCGATGGGCATACCCTCACGTAGCTTGAAGTTCGATACGGACTTTTTCGCTATAGTGGGAACTGCCTTCTGTCCTGATATGATGGTTAATTCGTCGACTCCGACATCAACCAGTTTCTTGTCAGCTGTTGCCGCGCCAATACCTTTGTTAATGGCTACCTTGGCAATTTTTGGAACCTGCATAATGGATTTGTATTGAAATTTTTCCATCATGGCAGGAACTACCTCATTCAGATACTTTTCTTTTATCCTTGGATTACTCATTTTTTATAAATTCTCCGCTTTTTTTAGAAAATCTTTGAAGTTTACCTTCTTTATTTAATTTTCTGCCTATCCTGGTTCCTTCTCCGGTTCCCGGATCCACAACCATGAGATTACTGAGATGAATAGGTGCCTCCTGCTTCTCAATACCTCCATTTGGATTGGCGGCCGACGGCTTGAGGTGCTTTGTTACCATGTTAACACCCTCCACGATCGCTCGATTTTTATTTACGTATACTTCAAGTACTCTTCCTTTTTTTCCTTTGGAATTACCGGAAAGTACTTTCACTGTATCACCTCGACGTATATGTAATTTATTTGGCATTATATTATTATTTAAATAACCTCTGGTGCAAGAGAAATAATCTTCATGAATTGCTTTTCACGCAACTCCCTGGCTACCGGTCCAAAAATCCTGGTTCCCCTAGGCTCATCCGTTGCGCTTAACAAAACAGCAGCATTATCTTCAAACCGGATATAGGAACCGTCCTTTCTTCTCACTTCTTTCTTGGTGCGAACGATAACAGCCCTCGAAACAGTTCCTTTTTTCAAAGTACTGGATGATAAGGCAGTTTTAACCGTAACCACCACTTTATCACCAACAGAAGCATATCGTTTTTTGGTGCCGCCCAATACACGGATAACCAGGACTTCTTTTGCCCCACTATTATCCGCAACATTTAAACGTGACTCTTGCTGTATCATGATTATTTTGCTCTTTCAATAATTTCCACTAATCGCCATCTTTTGTTTTTACTCAATGGCCTTGTCTCCATGATTTTTACAGTATCGCCCATTCCACATTCATTTTTTTCATCATGGACCGAGAATTTAGACGTTCTACCAATGAACTTACCGTACTTGGGATGCTTGAATTTCCTGTATACAGAAACTGTGGCAGTTTTGTCCATTTTATTACTGACAACTGTACCAATTCGTTCTTTCCTGAGATTCCTTTCCATCTATTACTCGATTAATTTTGTGTTTCTTTCAGTTTTAGAATGGTTCTAATCCTGGCAATCAATTTTCTTGTTTCTTTAATTTTCATTGGATTTTCGATAGGAGAGATGGCATGGGCGAATTTCAGCTTAGTCAAGCTTTCTTTTTCAGCTTCCAGCTTCTGCTTCAGCTCCTCCAATGTCAACGAATTTAATTCAGAATTTTTCATCTGCTAATTTTTTATATTTTTTTGGTCAGACATCCATTTTTTAAACCGACCCAGAATTAGATCTCTTCCACATAATCGTGTCTAACCACAAATTTTGTTTTTACCGGCAATTTCTGTGCTGCCAGACGCAAGGCTTCTTTCGCCAATTCAGTCTTAACGCCATCCGATTCGAATAATATTGTTCCTGGCTTGATGGTGGCAACCCAGTATTCAGGTGCTCCCTTACCTTTACCCATTCGAACTTCAGCAGGCTTTTTTGTTATAGGCTTATCCGGGAAAATCCTGATCCAGACCTGTCCTTCCCTTTTCATGGCCCGTGTCATTGCGATACGCGCAGCCTCAATCTGACGGCTTGTAATCCAACCTGGTTCAAGTGACTTAATGGCAAAGGTGCCAAATGAGATCTCGTGACCACGGGTTGCAATACCTTTTACCCTACCTTTTTGTTTTTTTCTATATTTAGTTCTTTTCGGCTGTAACATTGCGTAAAATCTTTAAATATTATCTTCTTCTTCTTCGAGGGTTGTCTCCGCCTCTCTTTCTTCTTCCGCCACCGTCTCCGGTTCCGGTACCACTCATTCCTACATTAGGAGAAAGATCACGCTTCCCATATACTTCTCCTTTGAAAATCCATACCTTAATGCCAATCTTACCATAAACAGTATTAGATTCAGAGATAGCGTAATCAATATTTGCCCTGAGTGTATGAAGCGGAATCCTTCCTTCCTTATATTGCTCGGTACGTGCCATTTCAGCACCGCCTAATCGGCCGGAAACCTTAATCTTGATACCCTGAGCACCAACACGCATTGCTGATGCAATAGCCTGCTTCATGGCACGCCTATATGAAATCCTTGCACGTATTTGTTGTGCTATACTTTCACCCACTAATTTCGCATCAAGTTCAGGACGTTTGATCTCATAAATATTGATCTGCACATCCTTGCCGGTGATCTTTTTCAATTCTTCCTTTATCTTATCAACTTCAGCACCGCCTTTTCCGATTACGACACCTGGTCTGGCAGTATGAACTGTCAGCGTAATTCTCTTGAGGGTACGCTCGATCACAATCTTAGAGATGCCTCCTTTTGGTATTCTGGCCTCTACGTAATTTCGTATATTCTGATCTTCTATCAGCTTTGCAGAAAAAGTTTTCCCGCCATACCAGTTGGAATCCCAACCTTTAATTATGCCTAACCTAAGACCTACCGGATTTACTTTTTGTCCCATTCTTGACTATTTTTTTTCAGTATTGGTTTCTTCTTCATACTCTTCCTGAACATAGGAGCTGGCAACGACCATGGTAACATGATTAGAACGCTTTCTAATTCGATGTGCTCTTCCCTGAGGTGCCGGCCTGAGTCTTTTCAGGATTCGTCCACCATCGACCTGGATCTCCTTAATGAAAAGGTCCGCTTCTTCCAACTTCACGTCTTCAAATTTATTTTGCCAGTTTGATATGGCTGAAAGCAATAATTTCTCCAGTTTGGCAGCATTATGATTTGGCTCAAACTTAAGGATATTCAATGCTTTTGTAACTTTCTTCCCTCTGATCAGATCAGCCACAAGCCTCATTTTCCGAGGAGAAGTAGGCACATTTTTTAATTTAGCAACTGCTTCCATTTATCTTTATCTTTTACCTTTATCCTTTTTTGAAATATGACCTCTAAAAGTCCTGGTCGGAGCAAATTCGCCCAGTTTATGTCCAACCATATTTTCAGTTACATAAACAGGTATGAATTTATTCCCATTATGAACCGCAAAGGTATGGCCAACAAACTCCGGAGATATCATTGATCGTCTTGACCAGGTTTTAATGACTGATTTCTTTCCCGAATCATTCATCTTATCAATTTTCTTTTCCAGCCGGAAATCAATATAAGGTCCCTTTTTTAATGATCTTGCCATTATTTCCTTTTACTAATTATCAATTTATCTGAATACTTATGCTTTGCTCTTGTTTTCTTACCTTTAGCATAAAGGCCTGTACGTGATCGGGGATGTCCTCCGGATGCACGTCCTTCTCCACCACCCATTGGGTGATCAACGGGGTTCATCGCAACACCTCGAACCCTGGGTCTTCTACCAAGCCATCGCTTCCGGCCAGCTTTCCCCAAAGTAACGTTCATATGATCAGAGTTAGAAACGGTGCCAACAGTAGCTGTACAGGATGTCAGTACCATTCTCATTTCACCGGATGGCAACTTCAATGTGGCATACTTGCCTTCCCTGGCAACAAGCTGGGCATATGATCCTGCACTTCTTGCTATGGATGCACCCTTTCCAGGTCTCAACTCTATATTATGAACAATTGTACCCAAAGGAATATTCCCTAGTGGTAGGTTATTCCCTACTTCGGGAGCGATCTTATCACCCGCCACAACTGTACTGCCTACTTTCAAACCTTCCGGCGCAATGATGTAAGCTTTCTCTCCATCCACGTAAAACAACAAAGCAATTCTGGCTGACCTGTTAGGATCATATTCAATGGCCGCAACTTTCGCAGGGACATCTTTTTTGCTTCTCTTGAAATCTATAACTCTATATTTCCTTTTATGACCTCCTCCGGAATACCTGATGGTCATTCTTCCAGCACTATTTCGCCCACCGGATTTTTTGTTGGGTGCCAGCAAAGATTTTTCCGGCTCTGCTTTGGTGATCTTATCAAAGACAGGTGCCATCCTGTATCTCTGCCCGGGTGTCATAGGTCTTAATTTCCTTACAGCCATTTTACTCTACTTTATATTCCGCTATAGAAATCAATCACTTCACCTTCCGCTACGGTGATGATCGCCTTCTTAAATGATGCGGTTCTTCCCGAAATAATTTTTGTTTTGGTATACCTGGTTTTTTCTTTTCCCTGATATCGCATCGTATTGACGCTTTCCACATTTACTCCGTACATTTTTTCAACGGCTTTCCTGATCTCAACTTTATTTGCCCTGCGGTCAACAATAAAGCCATATTGTCCCTTTTCATTCAGATCAGAAACTTTTTCAGTAACCAGTGGTTTTATTAATACTTCCATCGATAAACTAATTCAGTATTTCTTCTATTTTTTGGAGAGATCCCTCAAAGACCAAAAGCTGGTCTGCATGAAGTACCTCATAGGTATTTATATTGCTTGCTAAAACAACTTTAGCATTTTTAACATTCCTTGAAGAAAGCGCCAGATTCTGGTTTTTTTCAGGAATGATCATCAATATTTTTTTTGTTTCAACTGAAAGATCCTTGAGTACTTTTATGTAATCCTTAGTTTTTACAGCGTCAAGAGCAAAATCCTCAAGAACAGATATTTCGTCAGCTTTTGCCTTATAGGTTAAAGCCGAGCGTTTAGCCAGGTTCTTAACCTTTTTATTCAGTTTAAAACCATAATTTCTTGGCCTTGGGCCGAAAGTTCGTCCACCACCCCTGAATAAAGGTGATTTTATACTACCAGCCCTTGCGGTTCCGGTACCTTTTTGCCTTTTGATTTTCTTCGTAGACCCGGTGATCTCAGCTCTTTCCTTGGATTTATGTGTTCCTTGTCTCTGGTTTGCCAGAAATTGTTTCACATCCAGGTAGATGGCATGATCATTTGGTTCAATATTAAAAATATTGTCAGCCAGCGTGGCTTTCCTGCCAGCATCTTCACCATTATTTTTTAGTACCTTAACTTTCATGTTCAATTACTTCTCAAGCACTACATATGAATTTTTAGAACCAGGTACAGATCCGCTAACCAATACCAGGTTTTTCTCAGGAATAATTTTGAGGATCCTTAAATTAAGAACCTTCACTCTTTTTCCACCTTGTTGTCCAGCCATTCGTATGCCTTTAAACACACGTGAAGGATAGGAACTTGCTCCAATGGATCCGGGAGCACGTAAACGATTGTGCTGTCCATGTGTAGCATCACCTACACCTTTAAAACCATGACGCTTTACAACACCCTGAAATCCTTTACCTTTGGAATTACTTATTGCGTCAACATATTCGCCTTCCTCGAATACATCGCCAACATGCACAACCTGTCCTAATTCAACTGTTCCTGTAAACTCATCCCTGAATTTTCGGAACTCGACCACCTTCTTCTTGGGACTTGTGTTTGACTTGTCAAAATGCCCTTTCAAAGCTTTGGGTGTCCTCTTCTCTTTCCTCTCATCATAACTTAGCTGAATGGCTCTATAACCATCTTTTTCGATATCTTTCACCTGTGTTACAACACATGGTCCAGCTTCGATAAGTGTACATGAAACGCTACGACCCTCATCATCGTAAACGTTAGTCATTCCTATTTTTTTTCCTATTATTCCTGACATCTCTTTATATAAAATTAACTACCGAAACAGGTAGTGGTCGACAAAAGGACTGCAAAGGTATCAAATAAATTTCAATGTTCAAAAACATTCAAATTTATTTGACATGTCTGCAGGTTCAAAAAAAGTCCCGCCGGGGCGGGATTTTATTTATCTATCCAATCAGACTTTGATTTCTACATCAACGCCGCTGGGTAACTCCAGTTTCATCAATGCGTCTACGGTCTTGGTGCTATTCGAATAAATATCAACAAGCCTCTTATAGGTGCAAAGCTGAAACTGTTCCCTGGATTTTTTATTCACATGAGGAGACCTGAGAACCGTGAATACCTCTTTTTCAGTAGGTAATGGAATAGGTCCGCTCACAACGGCGCCAGTAGTTTTTACAGCCCTAACAATCTTCTCGGATGATTTATCAACCAGATTATGATCGTAGGATTTCAATTTAATTCTGATTTTCTGTGTCATATTAGTAACTATTCACCTTTTACTTTTGCTATAATTTTCTGGGCGAGATTTTCAGGCACTAGATCATAATGTGAAAATGTCAAAGTGGCTGATGCCCTTCCTGATGAAATGGTCCGGAGGTCTGTAACATAACCAAACAATTCGGATAGAGGCACATCTGATTTTATAACTTGTGCACCTCCCTTGGTATCCATCCCTTTCATAATGCCACGTCTTTTATTCAGATCACCTGTGACTGGTCCTGTATATTCATCAGGGGTTACTACCTCTACGGACATGATCGGTTCCATTAGTTTTGGCTTCGCCTTGACAGCAGATTCCTTGAATCCTATTCTGGCTGCTAATTCAAATGACAGAGAATCAGAATCCACGTCATGAAATGATCCATGGAAAAGACGTACTTTCATCCTTTCAAGAGGATATCCGGCTAATGGTCCATTCTTCATCGCTTCGGTGAATCCCTTTTCAATTGCGGGGATATACTCCCTCGGGATTACACCACCAACGATTTCATTTACGAATTGCAGACCAGGTTTTTCATAATCCTTATCCTGGGGGCCTATTTCAAAGACAATATCCGCAAACTTACCCCGTCCACCTGATTGTTTCTTATATACTTCACGATGCTCCACATTCCCATAAATGGCTTCCTTATAGGCAACCTGCGGTGCACCCTGGTTTATTTCTACATTAAATTCCCGCTTAAGCCTGTCAATAATGATCTCCAGGTGCAGTTCGCCCATCCCCCTCAATACAGTCTGTCCGGTTTCCTCATTGGTCATAACCCTGAGGGTAGGATCTTCTTCCACAAGCTTGGATATCGCAACACCCAATCTATCCTGATCGATTTGCTTCTTAGGCTCAATGGCATAACCGATAACAGGATCCGGGAATGTAATAGATTCTAATACAATCTTATGTTTTTCATCGGTAAGGGTATCCCCGGTCTTGATATTTTTGAATCCAATGGCTGCTGCAATATCTCCGGCTTCAACAAAATCAATAGGATTTTGCTTATTGGAGTGCATCTGCATCAATCTGGATATTCTTTCCTTTTTACCAGTTCTTGTATTATATATATATGATCCTGCATTTAATCTCCCTGAATAGGTTCTGAAAAAGCACAGCCTTCCAACAAAAGGATCTGTTGCAATTTTAAATGCCAACGCAGAAAATGGCTTACTGGCATCAGGCTCCCTGGTTTCTTCTTTATCATTAGCAGGATTGATCCCAGTTACAGGGGGAAGATCAAGCGGAGAAGGCAAATATTTACAAACTGCATCCAGCAATGCCTGTATACCTTTGTTTTTAAAAGCCGATCCGGCGAGAACTGGTGAAAATGATAAATCAATCACAGCTTTTCTAATTGCTGTCATCATTTCATCTTCTGTTATTGAATCAGGATCCTCAAAAAACTTCTCCAGGATCTCATCATCATATTCTGCAACACTTTCTACAAGCTTCTGTCTCCATTCCTCCACTGTTTCAACAAGATCTTCCGGGATGTCCTCTTTCATATAGGTCATCCCTTTATCCTCTTCGTTCCATATTATGGCCTTATTCTGAATTAGATCAACCACACCACGAAAAGAATCTTCCGATCCAATGGGTACCTGTAATGGTATTGGATTAGCGCCAAGTTTATCTTTTATCTCGTCAACGACGTTAAAGAAATCCGCCCCGGCCCTATCCATCTTATTAACAAAACAGATCCTGGGAACTTTGTATTTATCAGCTTGTCGCCAAACTGTCTCAGATTGAGGTTCCACACCAGAAACTGCACAGAAAAGGGCAACAGATCCATCAAGAACTCTGAGAGACCTTTCTACCTCTACAGTAAAATCAACATGGCCGGGAGTATCTATGATGTTAATCATATATTCCTTAGACTCGTTGGTTTGGCGTCCCTGAATAGTAGGATATTTCCAGAACGTGGTTGTGGCTGCAGAGGTAATGGTAATGCCTCGTTCCTGTTCCTGCTCCATCCAATCCATTACCGCTCCACCTTCATGAACTTCACCCAGCTTGTGGGTCAGTCCGGTATAGTAGAGAATTCTTTCTGTTGCGGTTGTTTTCCCGGCATCGATGTGGGCCATGATGCCGATATTTCTTAAATATTTTAAGTCTTTAGTTCCCATTTCAAATATTAGAATCTGAAGTGTGAGAAAGCCTTATTGGCATCCGCCATCCTATGTGTATCATCTTTCTTCTTCACAGCAGCACCTTCCCCTTTTGAGGCAGCTACTATCTCTCCGGCCAGTCTCTCCACCATGGTCTTTTCGTTTCTCATTTTTGCGTACCTGATCATCCATTTGATACCCAATGAAACTTTACGATCAGGTCTCACTTCAGTTGGCACCTGGAATGTTGCACCGCCAACTCTTCTACTTTTTACCTCAACAGCAGGCATAATATTATTCAACGCCTTCTTCCAGGTCTCTAATCCATTCTCACCAACTCTATTCTCAACTATTTCGATGGCATCATAAAAAGTTCTGTAAGACAGGTTCTTTTTTCCCTTAAGCATCAGATTATTGACGAACCGGGTAACCAGCGTATCCTTAAACTTAGGATCCGGCAATAAATATCTTTTCTTTGGTTTTGCTTTCCTCATCTCAAATAAATTTATTTAGTCTTAGGCTTTTTAGCACCATATTTAGATCTAGCCTGAAGACGGCCTTCAACTCCTGCTGTGTCAAGGGCTCCACGAATGATATGATAACGAACACCTGGCAGGTCTTTCACACGGCCACCCCTGATCAAAACAAGAGAGTGTTCCTGTAAATTGTGCCCTTCTCCCATAATATAAGCATTAACTTCATTACCATTGGTAAGCCTTACCCTGGCCACTTTTCGCATGGCTGAATTAGGCTTTTTGGGTGTTGTTGTATACACACGTGTACATACTCCCCTCCTTTGCGGACATGAGTCCAGCGCCGGTGACTTTGACTTTGACGATTTTGTTTTTCGTCCCTTTCTAACTAACTGTTGAATTGTTGGCATACAATTATATCGTTATTTTTTTGTTCTCCTTGAAAATTTCGGACTGCAAAGGTAGGTAATTCCTATTATTATGCAAAATAATTTACCTTCATTAATTCAATCCTCTAGGCCTCTCCTACAGTACCCCCGAAATTGATCGGGAATTTCGGTGCATCCTCTGTTTTCTTTATATCACCAAATGTATCCTCGTATTTTCGAATATTATCGATCAGGGCATTTGATAATCTTTTGGCATGTTCAGGTGTTATCACAATTCTTGACTTAACCTTAGCCTTTGGGACACCGGGCATTAACCGTATAAAATCTATAACAAATTCACTGTTTGAATGTGCTATCATTGCCAGATTAGAATATATGCCTTCGGCAATATCCTCTGTCAATTCAATGTTAATCTGATTTGGTGCTGCAGGATTTTTATCCTTTTTATCGTCTTCCATAATTTATTAATACTGTGGTTCTCTATGTTTTGTGAACTCTTCTTTGGATTCGATTAATTGTTCATATTCTTCTTTGGAAGATACGATCAATTTGCTATACTCCCTCATACCAGTACCGGCAGGTATCTGATGACCGACGATCACATTTTCTTTCAATCCTACCAGTCCATCGCGCTTTCCTCTTATAGCAGCCTCGCTTAGTACTTTCGTCGTTTCCTGGAAGGAAGCAGCCGAAAGCACACTTTGAGTACCTAATGAAGCCTGTGTAATACCTTGTAAGGTTGGCATAGATACCGCTGCCATAGCATCGCGCACTTCTACAATGGCCATATCCTTCCTTTTCAGACTTGAATTCTCGTCTCTGAGCCTTCTGGAAGAAATGATCTGGCCAGCCTTCAGGACGGTTGAATCTTTCGAATCGATGACCACTTTTTTATCCAATACGGAATCATTCTCTTCCCTGAACATCCACTTATCAACAACCTGTCCGGGCAGAAAACTTGTATCTCCAGGTTCAATAATGACGACTTTTTGCATCATTTGCCTTACAATGATCTCGATATGCTTATCGTTGATCTTCACACCCTGCAAACGATATACTTCCTGTATCTCGTTTACTAGGTATTCCTGTACTGCTGTAGGACCTTTAATTGCAAGAATATCGGCCGGTGTAATGGCCCCGTCAGAAAGCGGTATACCAGCCTTGACAAAATCATTATCCTGAACAAGTATATGTTTTGACAGAGGTACCAGATATCTTTTCTTGATCCCATCTTTGGATTCAATAAATATTTCCCTGTTACCACGTTTGATGGCTCCATAAGAAACGATACCATCAATTTCGCTGACAACAGCAGGATTAGATGGGTTTCTGGCCTCGAATAATTCGGTAACTCGTGGCAGACCTCCGGTAATATCCCGTGTTTTACCAATCTGTCGCGGTATTTTACACAAGATCTGACCTGCTACGATCTTATCACCTTTTTGTACTGCCAGGTGAGCCCCTACAGGGATATTATATGATTTAACTTCATCTTTCGCTCCAAGAACTACTATTGCAGGGTTTTTGGTCTTATCCTTGCTATCGATAATTACCTTCTCCTTATGTCCGGTCTGCTCATCAGATTCATCCTTGTAGGTTATGCCTTCTTCAATGAATTCATAATCGACTTTACCATTCAGATCAGAAAGGATCACCGCATTATAAGGATCCCAGAAACACAGCTGATCTCCTTTTTTCACTTTAGCGCCATTTTTAACACTTAAGAAAGCACCATAAGGAACGTGGTTGCTGATCATTTGTTTGCCTGATTTTTCATCCACGATCTTGATCTCCCCTGTACGGCCCATGACAACTTCCACATTTTCTCCCTCGGAATTCTTGGTTGTAAGATGCCGTAGTTCTTCGAACTCAACCTTGCCATCAAACTTAGCATTGATCCTGGCTTCAACTGCAATATTGGATGCTGTACCACCAACGTGGAAGGTACGAAGTGTAAGCTGTGTACCCGGTTCACCAATTGATTGAGCTGCTATTACTCCAACAGCTTCTCCCCGTTGAACCATCAAGCCGCTTGACAGGTTTCTGCCGTAACATTTAGCACAGATGCCCTGCTTTGTTTCACAAGTCAGTACCGACCGGATCTCGACCTCTTCAATTCCACCATCCTCGATTTTTGCGGCAATCTCTTCTGTGATCTCCTCACCCGACCTGATTAAAAGCTCATCAGTCAATGGAAGGTAAACATCATGCACAACAACCCGTCCTAATATTCTTTCAGAAAGGGGTTCGACGATGTCCTCATTATCTTTCAATGCAGTTACTACCAATCCTCTAAGTGTACCACAATCCTCCTCATTCACTACGACATCCTGGGCTACGTCAACCAACCTTCTCGTAAGGTAACCAGCATCTGCAGTCTTAAGTGCCGTATCTGCCAATCCTTTTCGGGCGCCGTGTGTTGAAATGAAATACTCAATCACATCAAGACCCTCTTTAAAGTTGGACAAGATCGGGTTTTCAATAATAGCCCCAACCGAACCCAGTAAACTTTTTTGTGGTTTAGCCATCAGACCGCGCATACCGCCAAGCTGTCGGATCTGCTCTCTGGAACCCCGGGCTCCTGAGTGCATCATCATGTAAATACTGTTAAACCCGTTTTCATCTTCCTGAAGTTCAGTCATCAGGGTATGGGTCAGTTGAGAATTGATCCTTGTCCAGATATCAATAACCTGGTTATATCTTTCATTATCTGTAATCAGACCCATGAAGTAATTATTCCACACCGCATCAACCTCTTCCTTAGCTTCTGCTATTAGGTCATTTTTAGTGGTTGGGATCTTCACATCGTCAAGTCCAATAGAGAGGCCACCTTTATAAGCCATCTGGAATCCAAGTTCTTTGATATCATCGAGGAACTTTGCAGCTTTTGCCCCACCACAGATCTTATGTACATCAGAGATGATCTTCTGAAGTTTTTTCTTGGTCAACAGTTCATCAACATAGCCAACTTCTTCAGGGACATACTGGTTAAAGATAACCCTGCCTGCTACGGTATCAACCAGCTTGTTCTCCAATTCGCCGGCATCATTTCGCACATTCACCTTGACCTTGATAGGCGCATGAATGGAAACCCTTCCTTCATTAATGGCTATAATAACTTCTTCCGGGCTATAGAATATTCCACCTTCTCCTTTTACAGGATGTTGTTTTGTACTTTGTCTGCCCTTAGTCACATAATATAAACCCAATACCATATCCTGGGAAGGAACAGCAATTGGTGCTCCATTCGCTGGATTCAGAATATTATGTGTAGAAATCATTAGAAGAGATGCCTCCAGGATCGCTTCCTGCCCCAAAGGAACATGAACAGCCATCTGGTCACCATCGAAGTCAGCATTGAATGCTGTACAGGTCAATGGGTGCAATTGAATGGCTTTCCCTTCTATAAGTTTTGGTTGGAAAGCCTGGATACCCAGCCTGTGAAGCGTAGGTGCCCTGTTGAGTAATACAGGATGTCCTTTCAGTACGTTTTCCAGGATATCCCAGACAACCGGATCTTTTCGGTCAACAATCTTCTTGGCAGATTTAACCGTTTTCACGATACCTCTCTCAATCAGTTTCCTGATAATAAAAGGTTTGAATAATTCAGCTGCCATATGCTTTGGCAATCCGCATTCATGCATTTTAAGCTCGGGGCCAACAACTATAACTGATCGTCCTGAATAATCCACCCTTTTACCCAGCAAATTCTGACGGAACCTTCCCTGCTTCCCTTTAAGCATATCACTCAGGGATTTTAAAGCACGGTTTCCATCTGACCTGACAGCATTTACTTTTCTTGAATTATCAAACAATGAGTCAACAGCTTCCTGAAGCATTCTTTTCTCATTCCTGAGAATCACTTCCGGGGCCTTGATATCAATTAATCTCTTTAACCTGTTATTTCGGATAATAACCCTTCTATAAAGATCGTTCAGGTCGGAAGTTGCGAAACGTCCTCCATCGAGTGGAACAAGCGGTCTCAGCTCCGGTGGAATAACCGGCACCATTCTGATAATCATCCATTCGGGTCGGTTCTCTATTCTCGTTCTGGCCTCCCTGAAAGCCTCAACAACCTTCAAACGCTTCAACGCTTCAGCTTTTCTCTGTTGTGAAGTATCGGTAGCGGCCTGATGCCTAAGGCTATATGATAATTCGTCAAGATCAATTCGCTTAAGTACCATCTCGAGAGATTCTGCTCCCATTTTTGCTATGAACTTATTAGGATCATCATCATCCAGCATCTGGTTTTCCCTGGGAAGCTTATCCATAATATCGAGATATTCATCCTCGGTAAGGAAGTCCATGGTATTGATACCATCCTCAGCTTTTAATCCAGGTTGCACAACCAGGTATCTCTCGTAATATATAATTTGATCCAGTTTTTTTGTGGGCAAGCCAAGAAGGTAACCTATTTTATTAGGCAATGATTTAAAATACCAGATATGCGCTACCGGAACGACAAGTTCAATGTGTCCCATACGCTCTCTTCTCACTTTTTTCTCAGTAACTTCAACGCCACAACGGTCACAAATTATACCCTTATATCTTATTCTCTTGTATTTTCCACAATGGCATTCCCAATCTTTTACAGGTCCAAAGATTCGCTCGCAAAATAACCCGCCCATTTCTGGTTTATAGGTCCTGTAATTAATGGTTTCCGGTTGGGTGACTTCACCGTGGGAACTTTCAAGAATTGATTCCGGGGAAGCAAGACTTATGGTTACATTTGTAAAGTCACTTGTGATTTTTTTATTTTTTCTAAAAGCCATATTGGATATAGTCTATATTATAAAGCTTGTTTCAAATTATTATTCCATAGTTACTTCAAGTGCAAGTCCTCTGAGTTCATGCACCAATACGTTAAAGGATTCAGGCACATTCGCCTTTGTCATGTTCTCACCTTTAACAATGGATTCGTAGACTTTCGCTCTTCCGATCACATCATCAGATTTCACTGTTAGCATTTCCTGAAGAACATTCGCGGCACCAAAAGCCTCAAGGGCCCACACTTCCATCTCACCAAAACGTTGACCACCAAATTGCGCCTTACCGCCCAGGGGTTGTTGCGTAATCAGTGAGTATGGTCCGATCGATCTCGCATGCATTTTATCATCAACGAGATGACCCAACTTCAGGATATAAATAACGCCAACAGTAACCTGCTGATCAAATTTCTCTCCTGTCAGTCCGTCATAAAGATCCGTGCGGCCATACCTTGGCAATTTTGCTTCATTCAGTTCTTTCTCCACATCTTCGATCGTTGCCCCATCAAAAATCGGAGTAGCATACTTTTTACCAAGTTTCAATCCGGCCCACCCAAGAACAGTTTCATAGATCTGACCCAGGTTCATCCTCGATGGCACACCCAAAGGATTCAATACAATGTCCACGGGTGTTCCGTCTTCAAGGAAAGGCATATCCTCTTCCCTGACTATCTTAGCCACAACCCCTTTATTTCCATGACGACCGGCCATTTTATCGCCCACCTTAAGTTTGCGCTTCTTGGCTACATATACTTTGGCGAGCTGAACAATACCTGTAGGTAGTTCATCGCCCACTTCAAGTGTAAATTTTTCTCTCTTGAAGGTTCCCGCAATTTCATTCCTGGTCTTATTAAAATTCTTCACGAGAATTTCAATCAGCCCATTCGTATGCTTATCATCGGTCCAGTTATCCAGTAAAAGATCGGATATCAGGTTTACTTCTTCAGGCACATTATAGGTGCTCTCATCCCTGTATATGTTTTTCTCCGGGAAGAAATTCGTTTCAATGTTCTCCTTAGTAAACTTAACCCCGCTTGCCATGATCTCATCACCAAATTTGTGTTTCACACTCTGGCAGACTTTTCCTTCAAGTAGCTTAGACAGCTTATCGATAAAAGTTCTTCTAAGCGCAAGCAATTCTTTGCTGTAGCTATTTTTAAGTATTTCTACTTCCTTTTTCGACTTGGCCCTAAGTTCTTTATCTTTTTTAGGTCTGGCAAATAACTTCGTTTCAATGACCACACCTTCCAGCGATGGAGAAGCTCTCATGGAAGCATCTTTAACATCCCCGGCTTTATCTCCAAATATCGCACGCAGAAGTTTCTCTTCAGGAGTTGGGTCTGTTTCTCCTTTAGGCGTGATTTTCCCTACGAGAATATCCCCTTCCATAACTTCAGCGCCAATCCTTATTATTCCATTTTCGTCAAGGTTCTTAACGGCCTCTTCACTGACGTTCGGGATTTCCGACGTTAACTCTTCTTCACCTCTCTTAGTGTCCCGTACCTCCAATTCGAATTCCTCAATATGTATGGAAGTAAACACATCATTTCTTACAACACGTTCAGATACGACGATAGCATCCTCAAAATTGTATCCCTGCCATGGCATGAATGCCACCATCAGGTTTCTACCAAGCGCAAGTTCACCTTTATCAGTGGCATAACCTTCACAGAGCACCTGCCCCTTCTTGATTTTCTGATTTTTGAAAACAATAGGTCTAAGGTTAATACAGGTATCCTGATTTGTTCTTCTGAATTTAGTCAGATCATAGGTTTTAACTTCACTATCAAATGTTGTAACCACCTCATCTTCTGACAGGTTATACTTGATGGTGATGCGGTTGGCATCTACGAAGGCAACAACACCTTCACCTTCTGCTTTGATCAATGCCCTTGAATCCTCAGCAACACGACCTTCCAGTCCTGTACCTACAATAGGAGATTGAGGATTCATTAGCGGGACAGCCTGACGTTGCATGTTGGAACCCATAAGCGCCCTGTTAGCATCATCATGCTCAAGAAATGGGATCAGGGATGCCGCAACAGATACAATCTGGTTGGGAGCGATATCCATGAAGGCCACCTTATCACCTTCAATAAGGGGGTAATCCCCTTCATATCTGGCCTTGACTTTCTCATTTACAAATTTCCCGCTATTATCCAGCGGGGCATTAGCCTGAGCAATATAAAATGTATCTTCCTCTTCGGCAGTCAGGTATTCCACGTTTTCACTCATGGATACTTTACCATCCTTGGACTTACGATACGGGGTTTCGATGAATCCCATTTTGTTCACCTTGGCATGAACACAAAGCGAGGATATCAAACCAATATTTGGCCCTTCTGGTGTTTCAATAGTACAAAGACGACCATAATGTGTATAATGCACATCCCGAACCTCAAATCCTGCCCGTTCTCTTGAAAGTCCTCCAGGACCTAAAGCGGACATCCGACGCTTGTGCGTGATCTCGGCCAGGGGATTAGTCTGGTCCATAAACTGAGAGAGCTGGTTTGTACCAAAGAAGGAATTGATCACAGAAGACAAGGTTCGTGCATTGATCAGGTCAACAGGCTTAAAGTCTTCGTTATCCCTGACATTCATCCTTTCTTTGATGGTCCTGGCCATACGGGCCAGTCCTACGCCAAACTGCTGATATAGCTGTTCTCCTACAGTTCTAACCCTTCTGTTACTCAGGTGGTCAATATCATCAACCACGGCTTTGGAGTTGATCAGCCCGATCAGATATTTTACAATAAGCTCGATGTCCTCGGTCGTCAATACTTTCTTTTCATAATCGGTATTAACACCAAGTTTCTTATTTATCCTGTATCTTCCTACTTCACCCAGATCATATCTTTTATCACTGAAGAACAAGCTTTGAATAATATCCCGGGCCGTTTGCTCATCAGGTGCTTCAGTATTCCTGAGCTGCCTGTAGATCTGCTCGACCGCTTCCTTTTCAGAGTTTGAATTATCCTTCTGAAGTGTATTATATATTATAGTGTAATCTGCTATGTTCGCTTCATTCTTATGAAGGATGATGGATTTAGATCCTGATTCTATTATAGTCTCAATATCCTCTTCCTGAATAACCGAATCCCTTTCCAGGATAACTTCATTCCGGTCAATGGATACAACCTCCCCGGTATCTTCATCAACAAAGTCTTCAATCCATGTTTTCAATACCCTTGCGGCAAGTTTCCTGCCAACAACTTTCTTCAGGTTGGCTTTTGTCGCCGGGACCTCTTCGGAAAGCCCAAAAAGATCGAGAATATCTTTATCAGAGCCATATCCAATAGCCCTCAATAAGGTCGTTACTGGGAATTTTTTCTTACGATCAATGTAGGCATACATTACAGCATTCACATCCGTGGCGAATTCGATCCAGCTTCCTTTAAATGGGATGATCCGTGCTGAATACAATTTAGTTCCGTTGGTATGCATACTCTGGGCAAAGAATACACCCGGAGACCTGTGCAATTGAGAAACTATAACACGTTCAGCTCCATTTATTACAAAGGATCCCTTCTCAGTCATATATGGAATATTCCCAAGAAATACCTCTTGTTCAATCGTTTCGAAATCCTCGTTGTCTTCGTCATTACAGGATAACCTCAATTTCGCCTTAAGAGGAACAGAGTAGGTAAGGCCTCTGTCGACACATTCATCCACTGAATATTTCGGTGGGTCGACCATGTAGTCAACAAATTCCAGTACATAGTTCTCCCTCGAATCAGAAATTGGGAAATTTTCCGAGAACACTTTATAGAGACCTTCCTGAATCCGTTTTTCAGGTGGTGTTTCTAATTGGAAAAAGTCCTGGAATGATTGGAGTTGTACAT
>CBDUBA010000008.1:0-79745 GCA_965365275.1 uncultured Cyclobacteriaceae bacterium
ACCGCCAAGAAAATATCTGAAGAAATCGGCTATCCAAAGAAAAAGATATCAATAGATGACCGTCTCTATCATGGGAGTAGTAATTCCATGATCTCAATAGTCCGTGAACTCAAAAACAAGATAAACAGCGTGATGCTTTTCGGACACAACCCAGGATTTACCGATTTTGCCAATATGCTATGCGGGATAAATATTTATAATATTCCGACCGCAGGAATAGTAGCCATCGATTTCAGCACTGATGATTGGTCTGAGATAAATTATAATGAGGGTGAATTGGTATTTTTCGATTATCCCAAGAAAATGTCCCCCGATTAAACGGTAATTTTACGTATATCCTGAACAGGACCATCAAACTCATCGATCCTGTCAATGAAAGAAAGGATCTTCCTGGCTGTTTCATGTACTGTAGGCAATTGTCCGGATTCTTTCAAAGTAATGAACTTATCGATCTGGCTGAAATTTTCAACTGGTGTTGATCTAACGATATCCTGCATACTGGTATCTACCGGGCCGGGCGCAAGAGAAACAATCCTGAAATCAGTTGCTCTGATACTGGACTCCATATCCGCTACTTCCGAGATCATATCGATTGCTGCCTTTGATGTACAATAGGCACTCCAGCCGTCATAAGGATGCCGACCGGCTCCAGATCCAATATTGATAATCAATTTTTTGCCTTTTATACCTCTAAAATACCTGATAAAGGCATTCATCAGGATAGCAGGTGCGGTAATATTGATATTCATTACTTTAATGAATTCACGATGATCAAGGTCTCCCATGTACTGAATATCTCCAAGATAACCTGCATTGTTGATCAGGATCACTTCTTTATAGCCTGAGTGATCGGGAAAAAGCCTTTCAACCATCCCGGGGAGATCCTCAACATCCTCCAGGTCAATGGGAATGTGGGTAAATCGTTCATGTATGAATGAATTGGTTCTTGAAAGCCCGGTTACCTCAACATCCCTTTCCTCCAGAAGCAATTCAATGATCGCCCGACCTAAACCCTTACTCGATCCTGTAATGAAGAATTTCCTCATATTTATGAATCAATCAGATAACAGGTTATAAAATATATTGGCTTAGATCTTTATTGGTTACAAGGTCAGCAAGTTTTTCCTCCACCATTTCCTTGGTGACCATGATCTTGGCATTGGGGCCGATCACATCAGGAACATCATAAAGGAAATCATTTAACAGTTTACTCATTACGGTATGAAGACGCCTGGCCCCAATATTCTCAATCTCTTCATTGATATGAAAAGAAGTTTCTGCTATCTGCTCAAGGGATTCATCAGTGAAGTTGATCTCTATATCCTCGGACTGGAATAAGGCCTGGTATTGTTTTGTTAAAGCGTTTTTCGGGGCTTTCAGAATCAGACAGAAATCTTCCTTGGTCAGGTTATTCAATTCGACCCTGATGGGGAATCTACCCTGAAGTTCGGGGATCATATCTGAGGGTTTGGCCACATGGAAAGCTCCGGCAGCAATAAATAAAATATGGTCTGTGGTGATCACGCCGTATTTTGTATTCACAGTACTTCCTTCAACGATCGGCAACAGATCCCGCTGAACCCCTTCCCGGCTTACATCGGGGCCACTCCCCTTTTTACCGGTACCGGCGATTTTATCGATTTCGTCTATAAATATGATCCCGGTATTTTCGGCTTTACGGATCGCCTCTTCCTTCACTTCGTCCATATCGATCAGTTTTGCAGATTCTTCTTCAAGCAAGATCTTCCGGGCCTCTTCAATCGTTACCTTTCTTTTTTTGTTCCGTTTTGGCATCATATTACCAATCATTTCCTGAAGGTTGATCATGGAAGATTCATCCATCATTCCACCACCGATCATACCGATACCTGTATTAGCAGGTTGCTTCACATTTATTTCTACTTTTCGGTTATCCAGTTCTCCCCGCCGTAACTTCTCCCTGAATTTCTCGCGTGTTTTTTCATTCAATTCGTAATCATCCTTGGGCATTTCCTCCTGTGCCTTATCGGTCGTATGCGGAGGACGCAGGGTTTGAGGTTTCATAGGAGGGATCAGGATATCAAGTATCAAGTCTTCCACAGCTGAGGTAGCCTTATCCATCACCGCTTCCTTCTTCTGAGCTTTTACCAGGTTAATGGACTGTTCCACCAGATCCCTTACCATGCTTTCCACATCCCGGCCTACATATCCGACTTCTGTAAATTTAGAAGCCTCAACTTTTGTGAAGGGTGCATCAGCTATCCTGGCAAGACGTCTTGCTATTTCCGTTTTACCAACACCGGTCGGACCGATCATCAATATGTTATTGGGAATGATCTCACTTCTTATCTCCGGATCTGCATTCATACGTCTCCATCTGTTCCTTAAAGCAATAGCCACATTCCTTTTGGCATCATCCTGGCCTATGATATATTTATCCAACTCCGCTACGATCTCCCGAGGAGTTAAATATTTTTCTTTATCCAACATTATTTGCTTCTTTAATTATTTTAATTCTTTGACTACAAACCCGATTAGGGATCAATTAAACAATACTCTCCTGGTTATTCCACAATAAACTCCATTGAATCAGGAACTTTTTCTTTTAATAAAGCAAGGGAGATCACTTCATCGACATGGTCAACATAATGAATCTTGATATCGGCGATATATGATTTTTCGATCTCATCGATATCTTTCCGGTTCTTGGAGCATAATATGATCTCCTTAATTCCTGACCTTTTGGCAGCAAGTATCTTCTCCTTGATCCCTCCTACCGGTAATACTTTTCCACGAAGGGTTATTTCACCTGTCATCGCAATTTTATTCCTTACTTTCCTTTGCGTGAACACGGAGGCAAGAGATACCAACATAGTAATTCCAGCAGAGGGACCGTCTTTGGGGACTGCACCAGCCGGAACATGTATATGCAGATCATATTTTTCGAATACTTTATAATCTATCCCCAGTTTACCGGCATTAGATTTCAGATAGGATAGTGCTGCCATGGCGGATTCCTTCATCACATCCCCCAACTGACCACTGAGTGTTAACTTACCGGTACCACGACTCAAACTTGACTCTATAAAAAGGATCTCACCGCCAACCTGTGTCCAGGCCAATCCGGTAACTACTCCGGCCGTTTTATTATCCTGGTATAACTCTTTATCAAATTTTTCCGTTCCCAGAATCTCAACCACGCGGGCAGGAGTAATTGATCTACCATAGGGCTCCTCCATTGCTACTGATTTGGCAACATTACGGATTATTGATCCAATACTACGCTCCAGTGTTCTAACCCCGGACTCCCGGGTGTAGGCATCTATTATTTTCACAATACCTGCTCTGGTAAACGTAACGTCTTTCGCTTTAAGGCCATGTTCCCTTCTCTGCTTTGGTATTAAGTGCTTTTTAGCGATCATATATTTCTCTTCCAGGGTATAACCATTGATCTCAATGATCTCCATCCGGTCTCTGAGTGCCGGATTTATGGTATCCAGGGTATTGGCTGTGGCAATGAATAGGACTTTCGACAAGTCATATTCAATTTCGAGATAGTTATCCGTAAAGGTGCTGTTTTGTTCAGGATCCAATACTTCAAGAAGAGCTGATGAAGGATCTCCCCTGAAATCTGAACTCACTTTGTCGATCTCATCAAGTACAAAAACTGGATTAGAGGATTTTGCCTTTTTAATATTTTGGATGATCCTTCCAGGCATTGCACCAACATAAGTCTTCCTGTGACCCCTCACTTCAGCTTCGTCGTGAACACCTCCCAATGACATCCGGATATATTTTCTATTCAATGCTTTGGCTATGGATTTACCAAGTGAAGTTTTACCAACTCCGGGAGGACCATAAAGACAAAGGATCGGACCTTTCAGGTCCTGCTTAAGTTTAAGAACGGCCAGGTATTCCAGTATCCTGTCTTTCACCTTTTCAAGCCCGTAGTGGTCCTTGTTCAATACATCCAGGGCCTTGTTCAGATCAAAATCGTCTATCGTAATATGATTCCAGGGGAGGTCTATCAGGAACTCAACATAGTTCATGGCTACCGGGAATTCAGGGGAAGCAGGATTGATCCTCTGCATCTTATCAAGTTCCTTGTTAAAATGAATCCTTGCATAATCAGGCCAATCAATCTTGCTTGCTTTAGTACGAAGCAGGTTTATCTCCTGATCCGGACCGTCATATCCCAACTCATCCTGCAAAACTTTCATCTGTTGCCTGAGATAATAATCCCGTTGCTGCTGATCGATATCAGAATTAACCTTACGTTGAATCTCATGCTTGAGCTCCAGCATCTGAAGGTCTTTTAGCAGATATTCCAGCAGTAATGTAGCTCTTTCCATTCCATCGTTCAATTCCAGCAGTTTTTGTTTTTCATCTACGCTGGCATTGATATTAGAACTCAGGAAGTGGGTAAGGAAATTTGGATTGTCTAAATTATCAAGTGCTACCTGAGCTTCCTGGGGAATTTCAGGATTTAAATTCATGATCTTGAAGGCTGTATCTTTAATTGACTCAATAACAGCCTTGGATTCTTTTTTATCGACCTCAGGGAACAGTTCAGGGATAGACCTTATTGTTGCCTGAAGATAGGGTTCCTTTTGTATGATATGCTCTATTTCAAATCTCTGTTTACCCTGAATTATTATTGTTGTATTTCCATCAGGAAGAATCAGCAATTTCAAAATACGGGCCAGGGTACCGACTTTATGTATGTCATTCTCTCCCGGGTCCTCGACCTTCATATTTTTCTGGGCTATTACACCAATTACTTTTTTACCCCGGTAAGCCTTCTTTACCAACCGGATGGATTTCTGTCTTCCAACCGTAATCGGAATTACAACACCGGGGAAAAGGACAGTGTTTTTTATTGGTAAAATAGGTAAGTCGGTTGGTATTTTTTCTTCGGGAAGCCAGTCCTCGGCATCCGGGGTAATAAGCTGCACAAACTCTCCAGTGTCCTCATCCCTGAAATCCGATAATCCCAAAGTTGATAATAAAAGATTCCTGTTAAATCCCATTTCCGTCCCTCTAATGACAAACTGTCACTATTTTTATAATTAATAATTTTTTATGAATCGCTGTAAATACTCAATACTTATGCCAAAGTGGGGGAATATTAAATTAATAACCTCTGAAGTAAATAAATTTACAACATAAATTGTGAAATTCACGTTTTATTAATGATTTTTCGGAATTAATATTTTCATGACCCTAAAAAAGACAATAACGCCACTTGTGGTAATTTTGACACTGACGTGTCAGGTTCTGTTCGGGCAGGATAACATAAATTCCGATGAAGATTCCACTATTATAAGGACTAGCCCTATCACAAAAACAGAGCCATTTATTGATTTCCCGAATATAAACAAGATCCCTTATTACTATCATAAAAAGAAGCTCGCTGCGGTAAATGAGAAATCACGTTCTTCAGATCCAATGGCATACTATGAATCTTTATTTAAATATGTATCCAATTTCGGTATCCAGAATTTCTATAATGATACAAAAATGATCTGGGAACTGGGCCAGCTGGCTGAACAGCTTGGCAAAAAGGAAGAATCCATCGATTTATATAAACTGGTGTTAAAACACTCCAGACAGGATATTGAACTGAAACAGATTGCTCAACATTTTGATTCTGTTGCCGGCTACGAGCGGGACCAGTATGTATCTATTGATTACTACTATGAACTGGTTGATTACCGCGCCGATGTGGATACCCTGATTCCCCCCAGGGGCGTATTGATCAACATGGGGCATCTGATAAATTCCAGGCATTCCGACTACGGCCCGTCCCTCAATGTTAATGATTCAGTCTTGATCTTTACATCAAGAAGGTTTGAAACAGAAGTGGCGCCTTTAGATTACCGCAGGAATGAGGATATATTTATCAGCAAGAAAGATGAGGACGGATGGTTCGAAGCTGAACCGCTTACAGAGATCAATTCAATTTTTAATGAGGGTTCGGCCTGTATCAGCAAGGATGGGAAAACCCTCTTCTTTGCCAGGTGCGATGCGCCCGACACTTATGGTAATTGTGACCTGTTTGTAGCCACGCTTCAGGAAGATGGAACATGGGGTGACATACAGAACCTGGGTTCACATATTAACAGTAATTCCTGGGATTCACATCCTTCCCTTAGTCATTCCGGAGATACGCTGTATTTTTCTTCAGACCGGATTGGCGGCTTTGGGATGGCTGATATATATTTCACTTACAAAGACAAAAAAGGAAAGTGGTCAGAAGCGCAAAATGCCGGTCCCTACATTAATACCAGAAACAATGAGGTCAGTCCTTTTTTTCATCCAACTTATGATGTCCTTTATTTCAGCTCAAATGGGCACCTTCTCAATTTCGGGGAGTTTGATATTTACAAATCCTACCGGTATGGGCGTTTCTGGGGTGAACCAGTTAACATAGGCCCCCTGATCAATGGGGAAGGATCTGAGTTTTATTTTACCATTGATGCCAATTCTGAATATCTTTTTTACGCTAAAAGCATTGAGAATGATATGGCCAACCTTGATCTGTATTCTTTTCCACTACCCATGGAAGCACAACCCGGAGCCATAGCCAAGTTATACGGATCAATTTATGATATAGAGACACAGGATCCCTTTGCGGAAGGTATTGTTACCGTGATAGATCTAGAGAACGGGATTGAAGTTGCCCCGAAAAAACTCAGCCCTCAGGGTACTTTTGAATTCAATCTGATCAATAATAACCGCTATCTTTTGATCATACAGAGTAGTGAGTTTTTCCGTATAGAAGAATTTTTTACCCTTGTCGGAAATATGGAGATCAACAAATATACAAAGGCCATTTCCTCCAGGATGAAATTCAAATCCATTGAATTTGACCTGGAAAGTGCAGAGATTAAACCGACCATGTTCTATGACCTCGATAAAGTCTCCCGGTTCCTGCTGGATAATCCGGATTTTAAGCTCAGGATCTCTGGCCATACCGATTCTTATGGAACGCCTGAATATAATCTGCAATTATCAAAAGACAGAGCAGAGGCTATAATGGAATATATCATCTATTTCGGGAATGTCCCGAGAGCCCGCGTGGATGCCGAAGGATATGGCAGCACAGATCCTATAGTTGAGGAGATCACTGAAGAAGACCGTCAATTAAACCGTCGGGTCGAATTCGAGCTTTACAGGCCCAGCTTAAAAGAGCTGGAAGAAATGCGTATGCTCGAACAGATGGAAGATGTAACCGACTGGTAGTGTTAATTAATGGCAGTGCCAACCGGCAGTTGATTGCTCAAACTAGTTAATTTGTCAAGTGTTACCGACTGTAGAATTTTAAGGCCAGATCTCTTTGAATATATCATTAAAGATCACAAATACCATTAATCCAAGAAGAATGACCATGCCTACTTTCTGAGCTACCTCCATGAATTTATCGGAAGGCTTATGACCAGATACGATCTCAAAAGTCAGGAACATCACGTGCCCGCCATCAAGAGCTGGTATCGGGAGGAAATTCATGAAAGCCAGGATCATGGACAGCAATCCGACAAGATTCCAGAATCTTGGCCAGTTCCATGTTGAACCAAATATTTTAGCGATTCCAATAGGACCGGAAACCGATTCACTGAAGTTAAGGTCACCGGAAAATATTTTACCGAAGGCCTTTATATTTATGAAGACAATATTGAAAGCATCCTTGGTTCCCTTTGGGATTGCCTCCAGAAATGAATAATCTTCAGTCGTGTATTCAATATCATAAATGCTTGTAAAACCAGCTTTTCCGTCCTCAGATATGGCAATATCAAGTTCAACAGGCTGTTCATTACGACTTACCACAAAATGGGCCATCTGACCCTTAAGGCTTTGGGCTACCTCTTTAAACTGATGAAAATAATGAACCGGCATTCCGTTAACACTTACTATGCGGTCACCTTCCATTAATCCCCCGGCGGCTGCACCCATTTTTTTATCGACCTTACCAACCGAAAAGGTACTGATGGGCTCAATGAAGCTCACATCGCGATTCTTGCGGGGTGAAAATTTCTCGAGGAAATTGGCCGGAATGGCTATATCGATGATCTCACCATCTCTGTCAACGGTATAATAGGCATCATCGGCCAGTAAAACATCAGCACTTGTTATATCATCATAATACAGATAATCCTCACCATTAACTTTAATGATCCTGTCCCCTGTCTGAAGTCCAAGTTCCTGCGCTAATGTATGGGCATATATACCATTTTTATTGAGTTCTTCCTTTGTAATGTTCCTTTCACCGTAGGTATATACAATAATAATAAATATGATAATACCTGTAATCACATTCACGATTATCCCGCCCATCATTACAATTAATCGCTGCCAGGCAGGTTTGGCCCTGAATTCCCAGGGTTGGGGTTCTTCCTTCATCTTTTCAAGGTCAAGGGATTCATCGATCATACCGGAGATCTTTACAAATCCCCCGAGCGGTATGGCACCGATAGAATACACGGTCTCTCCGTATTTAAATGAAAAGATCTTTGGAGGAAATCCTATGGAATATTGCTCAACCCGCATCCCAAAGGCTTTGGCGGCTAATAAATGCCCGAATTCATGCAATCCCACTAAAATCGAAAGGCCCAATATCATCTGAGCCGCCATAATCAATATATCCATTACTTAATAATTTCTTTGGCTAAAATTCTTGTTTGTTTATCTGTTTCAAAATAATCTTCCAATCCGGGGGACTTGATGAAAGGTATTTTATTTAAGCAACCTTCAATAAGATCCGGGATCTGAAGAAATTTTATTCTCTCTTTTAAGAACGCATCAACGGCAATTTCGTTTGCTGCATTCAATATACAGGGAACATTCCCCCCCTTTTTTAAAGCCTCATAGGCAAGTGCAAGGTTGCGAAATGTTTCCATATCCGGTTTTTCAAAATTCAACATCGGATAATCTGCAAAGCTAAACCGGGGAAAGGCAGATTTCAAACGATTTGGATAAGATAATGCAAATTGAATTGGAATTCGCATATCTGGCAAACCCATTTGGGCTTTGATCGAGCCATCCTCAAACTCAACCATTGAATGGATGATTGATTGTGGGTGAACCACCACATCTATCTGATCATGATCCAGGTTGAAAAGCCATTTCGCCTCAATTACTTCCAGGCCTTTATTCATCAGGGTAGCTGAATCAATAGTGATTTTGGCTCCCATATCCCAGTTGGGGTGTTTCAGAGCCTGATCCTTTGTAATATCTATGAGATCCTCGGCTTTTTTACCACGGAAAGGCCCGCCCGAAGCGGTCAGGATAATTCTTTCGATACGGTTATGAAATTCTCCGACCATACATTGAAAAATGGCTGAATGTTCCGAATCAACAGGATATATATTCACCCCTTTCTCTTTCGCCAGCTTTGTTATGTACTCCCCGGCCACAACAAGGGTTTCTTTGTTTGCCAAGGCTATTTGTTTACCTGCTTTTATGGAATGTACCGTAGAACTCAGTCCTGAGAATCCCACCATGGCCGCAAGGACCATATCTATGGTATCCATTTCAACCACTGAATCTAATGCTTCTGTACCGGCGTATACTTTTACATTTTCTGAAGATAATGCTTTATTAACATATTCGTATTTCTGGTCATTCCCGATCACAACTGCATTGGGTTGATGTTTAATGGCCTGTTTTATGAGCAGATCAGCATTGTTATAGGCTGTAAGCACCTCAACCATAAAATCTTCCGGATGATCTTCAATGACCTCCAGGGCCTGTGTCCCAATGGATCCTGTAGATCCCATTATGGCTATATGTCTGCGATCTTTTTCCAAAACTAATCTATGCGTAGTTTTTCAAGCTCATCTGCGATTTTTCTTTCATTCGATAGTCTGGGGACCTTATTCTGTCCACCCAGTTTTCCTTTCGATTTCATATATGTCTGAAATGCACCTTGTTGCAACAGTTTTATTTTCAGTGGTCTTAAAATAGCCCCGGATACCAGATCGAAATAATAAGAATTTAATTCCTGAAGCTTTTTATCCAGGGACTTTTCAAAGTCCTCCAATTGCACCGGTGGTTTTGAAAATTCAACATACCACTCATGTAAAGGTAATCCTTCTGTTGGATTTACCTGAGGTGCTACGGTAAATTCGACTAATTCTACTTCACTGAAAGACTGCATGGCATGTTGCATTGACTTCTCAACCTCTTCAGCGATCACATGCTCCCCGAAAGCTGAAATGAAATGCTTGGTGCGTCCTGTAAATAACAGTTTTGGAGGATCGAGGGAGGTGAACTTAATGGTATCACCAAGGGAATAGCCCCACAATCCGGCATTGCTGTTTATAACCATCGCGTAGTTCACCCCAGTTTCAACCTGATCAATCTTTAGCCTTACCGGATTTTCATTGTAAAACTGATCGGCCGGAATAAATTCGTAAAATATTCCGGCATTCAGTATGAGCAACATGGAAGGATCATTTTGTTCATTCTGAAATGCATAAAAGCCTTCTGAAGCGGGGAATAATTCAATGGAATCAATTTTGACACCTATTGATTCATACAGCTTTTTTCTATAAGGTTCGAAATTAACTCCACCATAGACAAAAAGTGAAAATTCAGGGAAAACGTCTTTTATCTGCTTACCGGTTCTCTCGATAATTCTGTCGAAGTACATTTGCACCCACGGGGGTATTCCGGATATCAATGTCATTTTCTGGCCCAATGTCTCATCAATAATTCTATCGACTTTCATCTCCCAGTCCTCAATGCAATTGGTCTCATAGGAGGGCATCTGATTGGATCGCAAATAGCCTGGGACAAAGTGGTTTGATATACCGGATAATCTACCGGTTTTTATCCCATGCTTGTCTTCCAATACGGGACTTCCTGAAAGAAAGATCAATTTGCCGTCCAGGAATTTACTTTTACCAGTTTCGTGAATATAATTCAGAAGCGCATCCCGTGCACCATTGATATGGTTTGGTATTGATTCCTTTGTAATGGGAATATATTTTGTTCCACTGGTGGTGCCGGATGTCTTTGCAAAGTATATCGGTTTACCCGGCCATAAAATATCTTTATTCCCATCAACCACCTTTTTGATGTAGCCGGAGAGACCTTCATAATCCCGAACCGGAACACGCGCTTTAAAATCCTCGTAATTATTTATGGAAGAAAAATCATGGTCCTGGCCGAACAAAGTGGACTTTGCCTGGTCGATCAATTTCTTAAACTGGGCATCCTGAAATTTACCCGGATTCTTCATCCATTTCCGTTGTTGTGAAACAACAAAAGAGGCAATAGGTTTACTAAGTATTGATCTGACACCCATGACGTGCAAAAGTAATAAATAACAGTCATTCTGTCTTAAAATGTGCATATTTTACATGAAAAACTAAAAAGGTATCTTATTTGCTACTTATAGTCCGGAATATCGGGAGTGGCATGATTATTATAGATGTTATTTTACATGTACTATAGTGTACTGTGAATACAAAAAAATGCAGATTCGTAATACATTTGAGATTTAATTTAAAGTAAATGAAAAAGGTTCTGATCATTATTATAACAGGATATGTTGCAGGTCTTTTAGGTGCTGCCACATTCTTTTATCTGATAAAACCAGATTTGCTGGCCGAAAAGGATTCACAAACAGAAGCCCCCAGGGAATTTCTCGTATCAAACTATGTTGAACCCGGGGTTGAACCGAAGGTTAAAGAATCCGTGACACCGGATTCCCCGGCATTAAGCCGGCTTGACGTTCTGAGTGAATCTTTTACAGATGCCTCGCGCTTATCTACCTCCAGTGTAGTGTATATCAGGACAATAATGGAAAGAGAATACAGCAACACTTTTCTGGAATGGTTCTTTGGTGAACGTCCTAGTCAATCTTTCATAAGCACCGGCTCAGGAGTCATTTATACATCTGACGGTTATGTTGTCACCAATAACCACGTGATTGAGAACGCTGATGCAATCGAAGTTATACATGAAAAACGTACTTACAAAGCAGAATTGATCGGATCGGACCCATCTACAGACCTGGCCATATTGAAAATAGATGGAAATGATCTGCCAAATATAAAGATCGGCCGTTCGCGGGACCTTGAAGTGGGCGAGTGGGTTCTGGCTGTAGGAAATCCCTTTAACCTGACCTCCACGGTTACAGCAGGTATTGTGAGTGCAAAAGGCAGACAGATCAATATCCTAAGGGCCAACTTCCCGATCGAATCCTTTATCCAGACTGATGCGGCCATTAATCCAGGCAACAGCGGTGGCGCACTGGTCAATACAAAGGGTGAGCTGGTAGGTATCAATACAGCCATTCTTTCCAGAACCGGTTCGTATGCAGGTTATGGTTTTGCCGTACCAGTGGATATTGTATCCAAGATTGTTGAAGATCTTATTAAATATAAGGAAGTCCAGAAAGCCTTTATGGGAGCGGAAGTATCAGACATCGATCAGCAATTGGGTGAGGAACTGGAACTTGACAACTGGGATGGTGTTATTATTCAGAATCTGCAAAAAGGCGGCGCTGCTGACAAGGGTGGTCTACGTGAAGGGGATATTATCATAAATTTGAATGATCAGGATGTGAGATCAAAAGGAGAATATGAGGAAGTGATCAGTTATCATTCACCGGGTGACCGCATGGATGTCACCTACAGAAGAGGTGGCAGAACGTTAAAAACACAAATTACCTTAACCAATGTCCGGGGAACTACAGAGATAATCACCCGTGAGATCTATACCAGCAGAAGATTGGGTGCTGATTTTGAAGTCGTGCCAAAGGTTGAACGCGACCTGTTGAAGATCGATCATGGAGTAAGGATAACGAAAATAAGAAGTGGATTTATCAAACGTCTGAACATAGAAGAGGGATTTATCGTAACCCATATCAACAAGGTGCCCATCAAGGATGCCGAATCACTGGTAGACATACTGGTAAAGATCCGCGGTCGCGTTTATGTTGAAGGGGTCAGCAAGGATGGTGTAAGAGGATATTATTCCTACTTCTTTTAAGACCGTTTTGGATAGAGACTTTATTTTATAGCGAGTAAGTAATACTCAGCAACAGTTTTCACACAGATAAGAAGCCTTGAAATATTATCTTGGGAGGGGTGATATATAAAGGTATTACTTGTATTCCAGCAGAGCTGTGGCAATACATTCTTTGTCCACCTTGAATCTTATCCACCTGGCCTGGAATTGATCAGGAAATATATAATCATAAGTTTCACCAGGTGACACTTCAAATTCCATATACTCTATCCATGGTCCTTGACCTGAAGGATCGACTTCTACTTTAAAAGTCACTTTTTCATCCAGGTTATGATTTAGCTCCATCGTCTTCTGATCGTAAAAACCAATCAAGTAGGGATCCGATGGAATACCTGCTTCTACCCTGGTGTTTAACCACGGCCCTCCTTTTCCCCTGGGTTTACCCATTGCCCAAAGGTCGTCAATCACCCCGGCCCACACCGCGGCCTTCTTGTCCTCGGATACAATTATATGCGGATTCTCTTGCCCAACCTGTGGATTAATCCCTGTCATTATTAACATACCACGGTACGACGCATAGTCATGTATCCTGAAATTATGGGAAGCTATGGGACGGATCTTGGCAAATCCATCTGCATTTTCAGCCGGGAGTTCATAAAATGATCCATGACAACTGAACAGATCTCTTTCTGTAGCTACTTCCCGACTGATCCTGAGTTTTGCTTCATTTATCAGATCATCATATTTCTGATCCCCTAATGGAAGACGCCAACGCCTATCCCTATCATCTATGATCAGAACTGAAGATCTGTCAACTGTGATCACATTTGAAGGTATTGCGAATTCTTCTTCAATAAAATTCCTGGTTTCAGGATCCGTCTTTTTTTCCAGCTCCATCTTTGCATTCAACTCATAATATCCAGCATCTTCACCCAGATACCTGGCAGCGATCCCCAAAGCACGCCTGTCGCTGCCAAGACCATATAACAAACCTCCAGTTTGTTCGTTCTCTCCCACTTCCAGTAATCCTTTGAAAATTTCATCCGGCATATCTTCCCTTTGATCTTCATCTGTATAAGAAAACTGTACACTAACCTTCCCCTTTTCATTGGATATTACCCTGATCCATTCTCCTTTGTCCTCATCAGAGAAAATTATTTGTCTTGATTCACCTCCATTCAGTATTTCTTTTCTAAGTATTCCCCATTCCCCATTTCCACTCAGGTCCGATTCAAAGATCAGTTCATTTTTTTGAAGGCTATGGTTTGTTAACCAGGCAGATCGCCTGGGCCATCCGGCAAATAGATATGGCTCAGATATCTGACTGGCATCTACAACCTCTTCAAGCCATACAGCTCCGGAAGCAGTTGAAGGGCCAAGTTGATCCGGCTGTTCGAGGGAAGTGAACCAGATATTGGAATTCGACTGTCCCGGACCTTCAATACCGCCCTTTGCTTTCCTTTTATTCAGGAACTCTCTTTGAGCAGAATCATCACAACCAAAGACCAGCTTATCCCCCCACCTGGCAAAATCTCCTATTACTTTCAAGTAAGCTGACCTGGGCCGTATCCCGCTTGAATTTGTGCTTGTAAACCCTTCCGGAAATCTCCAGAACAAGCCGTGCATTGTCATCAGATAGTCTGGCTGATCAGTTGTTCCCACATCCCTGATCCGCGGCCATTCCGTATTCCAGCCATGTGCGCCATCATAGGAATGGCTGGCCTTGGGCAATCGATAGAATGACCAGCTGTCATGATCCCTGACGCCCAGAAGCAATGATTTATGATCAAAACCGGTTGTCCAAATAGGATCTGTATCAGGATTTGGATTTCCATAAATACCCCCGGGCCCTGTAACTTCACAAAACTGGTTTCTTCTGACCAGGTTCCAGTTTTTACCATCCCACTCCGCCAGGGAGCCTGATTCGACATCAAATTGTGACAAGGCTTTTTGAGATGATTCCCCATTATTGGAATAAACAAGTACTCCCTGCCCTGAATAAGCGCCTTTACCATGAGCACCAGGTAGAAGTCTCCCATAATTCGACATATCTCCTGCTTTCTGATGTACATGTCCATCTTCATAAAGCGTAGTAACTTCCAGGGTATTAACATCCACCTCATAAAATCCCTCTTCCATCGTGGCATAATATATTTTGTTGGAAGGATCCGTGAGGTGCCGTGCATTTCCTGTATGACGACCAAACATTTTATTATATGGAATGGCGCTTACATTTCTATTACGATCGATAACATAGGGGCCAATGAAAAGCTGACGGCTTTCTTTGTGAATCATTCTGTTGGCCGGAGTTCCGCCAATACTTTCCCGCCTTACAATCTGTTTTAAATCAGGAGTGATTTCATACAGTTTATCCGATGATCCTTCTGGAAGATGAGGGCCATAGGTTATCACCCATAACCGCTCCGCCCAGGGCACTACAGCTCCTGTCCCGCATTCGTCTTCATTATTATAGTAGGCGAGATGAGGGTATATTCCACTTATATTCCACTTATCATCCGATTCTTCCTCCTTCTGACATGAAAAAAGAATCGACAAAAGAAAGGTAAGAAAGAATAGTCTTTTCTTCATTTATTGCAGGAGATATAATTGATTCAATCTTAAAAAATCCTTTGACACGGTTTAAACATAAGAACCAGAGACTAAATCAGATGGATTTCATCTTCAGTTTCTTTTTCAATTCATCAACCGACGACCTGAAACGGCTGTCTACGTCGTACATATCGTTTACTGTTTGAACGGCATGAATTACCGTACTGTGATCTCTTCCGCCAAAATGATACCCTATTGATTTTAACGAGAGGTTGGTATATTCTTTGGCAAAATACATAGCGAGTTGTCTTGCAATGACCACTTCTTTCTTCCTGGTCTTATCTTTCAGGTCTTCCGTTTTTAGATGAAAATACTCTGAAACAGTCTTTTGTATGTAGTCAATACTTACTTCTGTATCTATATCATGTACGATAGTCTTCAGGGTTGTCTTGGCCAGTTCCAGGTCAATATCTTTTTTCATAAGAGAGGCATGGGCAATAAGTGAGATCAGGACACCTTCCAGTTCCCTAACATTGGTATCAACACTGTAGGCCAAATACTCAATGACTTTTTCAGGAATATTTATACCATCAGATTGCATTTTCTTATGGATAATAGCAATCCTGGTTTCAAAATCAGGCTGTTGAAGATCAGCTGTCAAACCCCATTTAAACCTCGAGAGAAGCCTTTCCTCCATCCCTTTCAGGTCTTTTGGAGGACAATCACTGGTCATGATGATCTGTTTCCCGGATTGATGCAGATGGTTAAATACATGAAAAAAGATCTCCTGGGTTTTCTCACGGCCAGCCAGGAATTGCACATCATCAAGTATGAGAATATCGATCTTATTATAAAAATTCTGGAACTCCTGGATCTTATTGATCTTTACTGATTCAATAAACTGTTGCGTGAATTTTTCGGCCGGAACATAAATGACTTCTTTATCCGAGATATGGTGGAGTATTTCATTCCCAATGGCCTGGGCAAGGTGAGTTTTCCCAAGGCCCACACCACCGTAGACCATCAAAGGATTAAAGGAAGTTATTCCAGGTCGTTGAGCCACAGCAAATCCTGCTGAACGGGCTAACCGGTTACAATCACCTTCGATAAAGGTCTCAAAAGTATAATTTGAATTTAGATTAAAGTCATACGCAAAAAGATCTTCAATATTTTTATTATTGGATGTATTAATCCCTTCTTTTGGGGTTTTCCTGTCAGGTCTTTGTGAAGTAGGTAAGTTGATCGTGTAGGGTTCCGATTTGCTGTTTCCTTTATCGATCACAATAGAATACTCCAGTTTCCCTTCTTCTCCAAGCTGATCTACAATGGCGTCCCGTAACACATGGACATAATGTTCCTCCAGCCATTCGTAAAAAAACTGGCTGGGCACCTGAATAGTCAATACATTCTTGTCATAATTAATTGGAATAATTGGCTCAAACCAGGTATTAAAAGCCTGTTCTTCCACATTCTGACGAATTGCAGAGAGACAATTATCCCATATTTTTTGATGATTCAACACGTGTGCTCTTACGATAAATTATTTAAACCCTTATATCTGCCTGGGAAAAGGGTGACAAATTTCAATAAAAAAATCCTAAGAAAAAAATAATACCGAAATTGAAATTCGATTCCTTACCAAAGTATAATTTTAATAAAAAATTACCTTATTTTGCAATTAAAATATGATATAAAAAAAATGATTTATATCATTTGATTCCTTGATGGTTATCATATTAGTCGCATTGTTCTTAAAAGTAGCTTTGCATATAAAATAACACCCATCAGCAACAAAAGTGATTGTAAAGCAGAATACCAACATGTTGCTGTTTTTTTTATTTATAACACCATAAAAGATATTTATTTATGAGTAATGAGCAAGGGGAAGGCCCTCTTTTTTCAGAATTCCCCCCTACTCCCAAAGATAAATGGATTGAGAAGGCAAACGTTGATTTGAAAGGTGCTGATTTTACAAAAAAACTAGTTTGGAAAACGCTCGAAGGAGTAAGCATCGATCCATTTTACACTTCAGAAGACACTGATCACCTTGAATATTTGAAAGGATTTCAAAATCTGAACCTCAATAAGACCAATCCACAGACGGGGCCCCGTTCCTGGATCCTTTATGAGAAAGTAAGGGTGGGCGATGAGAAAGCTGCAAACAAGGAATCCCAAAGAGCATTCCATATGGGCTCTAATGGGGTAAACTTTATATTCAATGAGTCCGGATCGCCTGATTTGGGACTACTGATGAAAAATATATATCCCAACATCAACCCGGTTAAATTCACAGTTCAGGATAATCTAGGTTCAGTGCTTAAAGGATATTTGGAGATTATTGAAAGGAATCCTGATCTTGAATTAAATGACATCATGGGCGGATTTGATTATGATCCGCTTATGCACTATACGCTTAATGGCAATCTGAATGAAGGTGGCATCGAAGCCTTGGCCAATGCGTTTAGATTAACAAAGGATACCCCTGACTTCAAATCCCTTACCGTAAATGGCAGTCATTTTCATAATTCAGGAGCTAATTCAGCGCAGGAAATCGCACTGGTCATCAATGCGGCCGTTGAATATATTGAACGGTTGGGAAGCCTGGGAATCTCATTGAAAGAATTCTTAGCAGGCTTTGAGTTCTCCCTTGCTGTAGGAACCAATTATTTCATGGAGATTGCAAAAATAAGAGCTTTAAGGGTATTGTTTTATAATGTTTTGAAAGCCTATAAATTAGAAGATTTCAAACCGGGAGACATATTGATCCATAGTGAATCGTCAGTCTGGACAAAGACCTTGTATGATCCTTATGTAAATATGTTGCGAAATACCACTGAGGCGATGTCAGCAATATTAGGAGGTTGTAACAGCCTCACGATATCTGCTTTTGATGATATCTTCAGCCAACCGACAGAATTCTCTAAACGAATATCACGAAATATATCAAACTTACTCAGGGAGGAATCTCATTTTGACAAAGTATCTGATCCGGCTGCAGGATCATATTATATTGAAGAATTAACAGACAAACTGGTTGAATCTGCTCTTAAAGTGTTTCAGGAAATAGAAAGCGAAGGGGGATTTGTAGAAGCATTTGAGAAAGGAAAGATCAAAGAAATGATCGAATCTTCCAGAAATAAACAGCATGATCTGATAACCAAGCGCAAAGAAGTTTTTATTGGCACAAACCAATATCCTAATCCTTCAGAATCCATAGATCCAGGAGAAATAACCATAAAAAATCCAAGGGATCAACAAGATCAGAAAATTCTGACCCCATCGCGGGGAGCCCTACAATTTGAAAAACTCCGTTTGGCTACTGACAGGTTCAGCAGAAAAAATGGTGAAGAAAAGAGACCAAAGGTTTTTTTATCATTAATTGGGGAAAACAAAGTTATGCGTAAAGCCAGGGCTACTTTTTCTACGGGATTCTTTGGATGTGCTGGATTTAAGGTTATTGAAAGCAGCCCATCCCCCGACCTGTTTAAGGCTGTCCATAAAGCCATTGAAAGCAATGCCGAAATTGTAGTCATGTGTGGTGCTGATGAAGATTACCTCACAAGTGGTGTAGATTATGCCACGGCTTATAAGGGAAACAGTGATGGAATTCTCCTTATTGCAGGTAATCCTGAAGAAAATCGTGCAGCATTAATAGAAGCTGGTGTCTTGGATTTTATCAATCTCCAGACAAACTTAATAGAATCACTCAGAAACTTCCAGAATAAGCTAAATATCATTAAGGCTTAAACAAAGAATTATGAAACCCGAATTTTCAAAAATATCCATAGACACCATAAGAACAACAAGGCAGGAAGCAGCTGATCTGGAGAATATAAATAAAGTTTGGTCTTCGCCCGAAAAAATTAATGTGAAGCCTTACTTCACAGCTGAGGATATCAAAGATGCCGAGCATATTAACTATGCAGCTGGAATTCCTCCATACCTCCGGGGACCGTATTCCACTATGTATGTTATGAGACCCTGGACGGTCAGACAATATGCTGGTTTCTCTACTGCTGAAGAGTCCAATGCTTTTTACAGGAGAAATCTTGCAGCAGGTCAAAAAGGATTATCCATTGCCTTTGACCTGGCTACACACAGAGGTTACGATTCAGATCATCCCAGGGTTGTTGGTGATGTAGGTAAAGCTGGTGTTGCCATTGACTCTATCCTTGATATGAAGATCCTGTTCGATGAAATTCCTCTGGATCAAATGTCTGTATCCATGACGATGAATGGCGCAGTGATACCTGTAATGGCCTTCTATATTGTAGCCGCCGAGGAGCAGGGTGTAACAACCGAAAAACTCGCAGGCACAATACAAAATGATATCCTCAAGGAATTCATGGTTCGAAACACCTATATCTATCCACCCATCCCATCCATGAAGATCATTGCAGATATATTCGAATATACTTCTAAAAAGATGCCGAAGTTCAACTCGATCAGTATCAGTGGATATCACATGCAGGAAGCAGGAGCCACAGCAGATATAGAATTAGCTTATACCCTAGCTGACGGGCTTGAATATATTCGTACAGGTATTGCAGCTGGCATTGACGTTGATAAGTTTGCGCCAAGGTTGTCTTTCTTCTGGGCAGTTGGCATGAATCACTTTATGGAAATAGCCAAGATGAGGGCAGGAAGGTTATTATGGGCCAAAATCGTGAACCAGTTCAATCCTAAGAATCCGAAATCCATGTCGCTCAGGACTCACAGCCAGACTTCCGGATGGAGTCTGACAGAACAGGATCCTTTCAATAATGTAGCCCGTACCTGTGTGGAAGCAATGGCTGCAGCACTTGGTCATACGCAGTCGCTACATACTAACGCCCTGGATGAAGCAATTGCTCTTCCAACTGATTTTTCAGCCAGGATTGCCAGGAATACGCAATTATACCTTCAGGAGGAGACAAATATTTGCCGGTCCGTTGATCCCTGGGCAGGATCGTATTATGTGGAATACCTTACACAGGAATTGGCTAAAAAAGCCTGGGATCATATTGAAGAGATCGAGGAACTGGGAGGTATGGCCAAGGCAATTGAAACCGGGATACCAAAAATGAGGATTGAAGAAGCTGCTGCGAGAAAGCAGGCCAGGATTGATTCCGGGAAAGACAGTATTATTGGTGTAAATACCTATCAAACTGAAGAAAATATTGACATAGAATTACTCGAGGTTGACAATACTTCAGTGCGTCAGGCTCAGTTGGAAAGACTTGAAAAGCTCAAAAAAGAAAGAAATAAACAGGATGTAGACGCAGCTTTGGAAGCCATTTCAAAATGTGCTGAGGGCGGTGAGGGTAATTTACTTGAACTCTCCGTTGATGCAGCGAGGAAAAGAGCAACGCTGGGTGAGATTTCCATGGCGATGGAAAAGGTTTTTGGCAGACACAAAGCTACCATCAGATCAATATCAGGGATCTACTCTTCTGAAGCTTTCGATGATTCGGATTTTAATGAAGCCAAAGAACTTACAGATAAGTTCGCCAAACTGGAAGGAAGGAGACCAAGGATCATGGTGGCTAAAATGGGCCAGGATGGTCACGACCGTGGAGCAAAGGTGATCTCCACCTCATTTGCTGACCTTGGCTTTGATGTGGACGTAGGCCCCCTTTTTCAGACACCAGCCGAGGTAGCTAAACAGGCTGCTGAAAACGATGTGGATATTGTGGGCGCATCCAGTCTGGCAGCAGGACATAAAACACTGGTTCCTCAACTTATTGAAGAATTAAAGAAGATCAACCGGGAGGATATCATGGTGGTAGCCGGTGGCGTAATTCCTCCCAAAGATTATGATTACCTTTATAAAAGGGGAGTTGGCGCTGTGTTCGGACCTGGCACTGTAATTTCTGAAGCGGCAAAGAAAATTCTCAGGAAACTCCTTGAGGGCGATATGGAATCCGTGTAATTAGGGTATAATATCAGCTATAATTGTCACTCAGAAGGCGGCTTGTTGGTGTATGGGTAATCCATTGATTTAAAAACAAGCTGCCTTTACGAGGACAAGGCGTTGGAAAGAGCACTAGATGTGGCCCCCGGCCAGTAAATATATTGTTATTGATGAAACGATTATTCCCAGTATGGTTGTGATGTTGTGGGTTCTTAGAATCTGGTTGTTATAACCCCTGTCAAAACTAAGTAAAATACCAGAGGCAATTAAGCCCACTATCAAGGCTGCCAGGGAAATAGAAAGTACCAGGATGCCTGTGGTAATGGTTTGGACCTGCAACAGGTTCCAGATAACTAATGAGGTAAAAATCACGGTTCCCAGACCAAAAAATACATGTAAGATCAATATAGCAGGATTCAAAGGTTTTCCCGTATGACTCAGCCATATGCCACTGGCAATGGCTAAAAAGTATAATACTTCTGCTGTAACTATTTGTAATACCGTACTCATTTCAATAATTAATTCCTGTTTCTGAAAAAACAACCCTAGTTAATACATTATTATAAAACATTCCAGAATATAATAATTTATTTTTAAGCAAAGCACTTCAATGTTACAAGATTAGAAGCACTATTTTGGACGGCACAGGGTCGGTTCAAAAATTTTAGGATAATGTAAAAACAACATTTTCGCTCTGCCTGGAATTACCCTGAATTATTAAATCCTATCCGCTATTACCACAAAAACTCAATATATAAAACATAGGGGAAATTGAATTGATTTTCCTTAATTTTGGGAACTGATGAAATACGTCCGAAAGAAAAGACTTGCACCAAAAGCCTACGTTGATGGGATCCTTAAGGGAGACAGAATCCTTCTTAGCAAAGCCATTACTCTGATTGAAAGTGTCCTCCCGGAGGATAACGAACTTGCCGAGGAAGTCCTCTCCACAATCATTCCATACACAGGGAATTCCATGCGTATTGGAATAACCGGTGTGCCCGGTGTTGGTAAGAGTACTTTTATTGAGTCTTTTGGGAAACATGTTACTTCATTGGGTAAAAAGTTGGCTGTTCTTACCATTGATCCTAGCAGCCAAAGATCAAAAGGTGCCATTCTGGGAGATAAAACCAGAATGGAATCCCTCGCAACAGATCCAAAGGCATATATAAGACCTTCGGCTTCCGGTTCAGCATTGGGTGGTGTTGCACAGAAGACCCGAGAAACGATGTTGTTATGTGAAGCTGCAGGCTATGAAGTAATATTTATTGAAACCGTTGGGGTTGGTCAATCCGAAACAGCAGTACATGGGATGGTTGACTTTTTCCTGTTATTAATGCTTGCCGGAGCTGGTGATGAACTTCAGGGCATTAAAAAGGGGATCATGGAGATGGCGGATTCTATAATTATTACTAAGGCTGACGGAGAAAATATTAGAAAGGCCGAGCGGGCTAAGATAGAATATCAGAATGCTCTACATCTTTTTCCACCAAGTAAAATTGGATGGTATCCAAAAGTTATGTTATGTTCCTCACTGGAGGAAACCGGGATCAGTGAAGTATGGCAATTGATTGAAGAGTACTTCAGGCATATAAGGGAAATTGGGGTTTTCGACATAAAAAGAAAAGAACAGAATGTTGCCTGGATGCATCACCTGATAAAAGACACCCTGACCAAACGTTTTTTTAATAGTGAAATTATTAAAGAGAATCTGAAGAGCGAAGAAGCTAAAGTCGCCCTTGGAATAATCCCTTCCATTAAAGCTGCAAGGAACCTGCTAGCCGCCTATGATTCTAATAAATCCACAACAGGTAATCAAGTCAAAAATTCCTAACAGGATAATACATTTCCTTAGAAATACTGACAAACTGTCATTTTTGTGTTTAAATCTTCCCTTGGCACAGGGATTGATGACCTAAAACTGATAAAAAGTGGAATATAAAAATTAAACGATAAAATAATGGGTAAAATAATTGGTATAGACTTAGGTACAACGAACTCTTGTGTCGCCGTTATGGAAGGAAACGAGCCGGTTGTTATTCCTAATAGTGAAGGAAGAAGAACAACACCATCTATCGTGGCTTTTCTTGATGATGGCAAGGGAGAAAGAAAGGTTGGTGATCCTGCCAAACGTCAGGCAATTACCAATCCTCAGAATACCATTTCTTCTGTTAAGCGGTTTATGGGCAAAAAGTTCAGTGAGGTAGCAGAAGAAAGGAAAAATGTTTCTTATAACCTGGTAAAAGGAAATAATGACACTGTCAGAATGAAAATTGGCGACAGGTTATATACACCTCAGGAAATTTCTGCCATGGTACTTCAGAAGATGAAAAGTACTGCAGAAGATTATCTCGGCACCTCAATTACTGAGGCTGTAATTACCGTTCCTGCTTACTTTAATGATGCTGAAAGGCAAGCTACCAAAGAAGCTGGACAAATTGCGGGCCTTGATGTTAAAAGGATTATCAACGAACCTACCGCAGCCTCCCTGGCCTATGGACTGGAGAAGAAAAACAAGGATATGAAAATTGCGGTATTCGACCTTGGTGGGGGAACATTTGATATTTCCGTCCTGGAATTGGGCGATGGTGTCTTTGAAGTGAAATCAACCAACGGTGATGTACACCTCGGTGGTGATGATTTCGACTCCGCCATAATTGACTGGTTGGCTGAAGAGTTCAAGAAAGATGAAAATATTGATCTGAGAAAAGATCCTATGGCATTACAGCGATTGAAAGAAGCAGCTGAAAAAGCCAAAATAGAACTTTCAAGTTCTACAAGTACAGAAATTAACCTGCCTTACATTATGCCGGTTGATGGAATACCAAAACACCTTGTCAGAACCATGTCAAGGTCAAAATTCGAACAACTGACTGATCATCTTGTTCAAAGAACTGTAGGCCCCTGCGAGCAGGCAGTTAAGGATTCCGGATTTTCTGTCAACGAGATTGATGAGATCATCCTGGTTGGAGGATCAACGAGAATTCCGAAAATCCAGGAAACTGTTGAATCGTTCTTCGGGAAGAAACCTTCGAAAGGGGTGAATCCGGATGAGGTAGTTGCAGTTGGTGCTGCTATTCAGGGTGGAGTCTTAACTGGCGAAGTCAAAGATGTACTCTTGCTTGACGTAACACCTTTATCACTGGGAATTGAAACCCTTGGTGGTGTAACAACAAAGCTCATTGAATCAAATACTACGATACCAACAAAAAAATCGGAAGTATTCTCTACCGCAGCGGATAATCAGCCATCTGTTGAAATCCATGTACTGCAGGGGGAACGATCGATGGCCAAGGATAACAGGACCATCGGAAGATTCCATCTTGATGGGATCCCACCTGCTCCTAGAGGTGTGCCTCAGATCGAAGTTACATTTGATATTGATGCAAACGGTATACTACATGTTTCTGCAAAGGACAAAGGAACAGGCAAAGAGCAGAAGATCAGGATAGAGGCTTCTTCAGGACTTACAGATGATGAAATCGAAAAAATGAAGAATGAGGCGAAAGCCAATGCTGAAACTGACAAGGTGGAACGTGAGAAAATAGATAAGATAAATGCTGCTGACTCACTGATTTTCCAGACAGAAAAACAAATGAAGGAATATGGCGATAAACTTTCTGAAGGGAATAAAACTGCGATCAACGGTGCCCTCGATAAATTAAAGGAAGCACATAAGTCGCAGGACATCGCGGCGATTGACAAAGCCATGGAAGAAATGAATGCCGCATGGCAGAATGCTTCCCAGGAAATGTATGCAGCTTCAGGTGCTGAAAATGCAGGCCAGACCGGTGGCTCACAGCCTGGTGCTGAAGCTCCTCCTTCAGATGGTGGCGACGATAGTGGCGTATCTGATGTGGAATATGAAGAAGTAGATGACAAGAAAAAATAAACTATAGATCATCCTGTTTTAGATCCCGTCTGATTTCAGGCGGGATTTATTTTTTATATAAGTAATAAAACAAGTCAAGGGATTCTTCAGGATTATCCGTTACGAGGTAATCTTGATAGGTAATGGATTCAACCAGTTCATTATCGACCTTCTTAAGTGAATTTCTGTTTACCCGGTTCAATATCTCATAAGGTAATTTTAGCAGGAATCCTGGTAATCTATACTGCAGGTTTAAGACGTCAAATTTCATGATCTTCTCAACTGATTTCCGGTTGTCTTCGTGATAACGCATCACTTTATGATTTCCTGATATACCTTTTGGAATAACCTTATCAAAAATGCTGGTCGACAGCTCAGTTAACTCCTTGGCAGTATATTCACGGACATGCCATGGATTTCTGGATAGTGACATCTTAATATTTGGGGTCGTCATAATAGCCAGACCACCTGGTTTTAATAAACGGTAAATCTCTTCGAGGAAGAAACGATCATCCCTGACATGTTCAATCACCTGGAAAGAAATGATAAAATCAAATACCCCTGTTTCCGATATACCGATCGGAGGAAAGACGGATTGCATAAACTGCCCATCCGGAAATCTTTTTGTCAGGTTCTGGATCACCTGTTCAATTTTATCCAGTCCGAGAAATGAATCCACCTTTGGTAAAATCATTTCAATACCTCTTCCTTCACCACAACCTAATTCCAAAACATTTCCGCTAATTTCTTCTTTAACTATTGTATAGGGCTTCAGTAGTCTTTGGTGTATGGGATTGTCAGAAGGAATACTATCTGATGTTATTTCCGTTTTAAATATGGACATGGCAAAATTTTTGTAAAAAAAAGGATAGAAAGAGTAAATTGAAAATTAAACTTGAGATATTTACAAGGAATAGGTGGTGAAAAGCTATAGAATAATGAAAATAAATGATCTTCGGTTCATTTTAATGACCATTATCATATTTACCCTGTGCAGTTCCCAGGTGTTTTCGCAATCAAATTATACAAATAGATCACTTGACTGGAAATACGATTTAAACAGTGAATATGCTATCAGTTACAGGATTGCAAAGGATGATTCTGTCTTTCATATCTACTTTTCTCTAAATATCCCGGACGGTATTGATTTTGAAGAGAATGTAGGTCTAAATTATGAGATCAAGGCTTCACTGGACGCGGAGGAGATCCTGTTCACGCGTACTGTAAATTACCCGGTACATGGAATTGGTCGGGATACTGAATCAACTTATTTCCATATCCGTATTCCGGATGCGAATAACTATAATGTGTTTTTCCTGAATGTAACCAATAAAGTTTCCAGGAAAGAATATACCTATGATATTCAGCTGATATCAAAAACGAAGTTCCCTCCACCGAATTTTATGATTTTCAACAATACCAGCTTACTTCCTGTGTGCAAGAATTATGTAACTCTGCCTGAGACTTTATCAATACAAAGCTTTAATGATAAAGATAAAGAGTTTTTCATTTATTACTATAAAACTGACTTTGAAGTAGCTGATCCCCCTATGTACAGGATCAAGAAAACCGTCAGCAAGTCAATGGATATCTCATCTCTTACAGTTGTCGGGAAAAATGAACCTATTACATTGGAAGATGAAGGATTATATTATATTCAATCAGACACCTCATCCCTATCGGGCATCGGGATCCGGGTGGTGGGTGAATTTTATCCGAAAATGACCTCCATTAAAGAGCTCAGTGAGCCGTTGATTTATCTGAGCACGAAAGATGAAATTGATGAGTTAATGAGTGAAAAGGATGTAAGGGCTGCTTTTGAGAATTTCTGGCTGGATCTGGCAAAATCAGAATCTGTTGCCAGGATGATCATCAAAAGGTATTATGATCGTATTGAGGAAGCTAATTTACGGTTCACCAATTATAAGGAAGGGTGGAAGACTGATATGGGCATGATCTTTACTATTGTAGGCCCGCCAGATGAAGTTTATCTGACTGAAGAGAAAGAATCATGGTATTACAAGAATCCGGGAAAAAATCAAATCGTTGTTTTTAATTTCCTGAAAATCAGGAATATTTTCTCTGATCAACATTATACCCTTATTCGGGATAACCAGTACAAGTCATTCTGGTTTAAAAGTATTGATAAGTGGAGAAAAGGAGTTAACTAGTTTTTCATAGATGAAAACTGATCGTGAATTTGTATTTGGCATTCATTCTGTTCATGAAGCCGTTGAATCCGGGTCGGAAATAGACAGAATACTTGTAAGAAAGGATTATTCAAATACCCAGATCAAAGACATACTGAACAATGGTTACAGACTGAATATTCCCATCCAGAAAGTCCCCAAGGAAAAACTTAATGCTGTTACAGGGAAAAACCATCAGGGCATCATTGCCTTTCTATCAGCCATAAAATATGCATCACTCGATCATGTTATTACAGATGCATATGGCCAGGGAACGGACCCTCTTCTATTGATCCTGGATCATATAACAGATGTTCATAACCTGGGTGCAATTGCCAGAACTGCTGAAGGACTGGGATTTAACGCGATCATATTGCCCTCCAAGGGAAGTGCCAGATTGAATAGCGAAGCGGTAAAAATTTCAGCGGGAGCATTAATGCATCTGCCAGTGTGCAGAGTCAAGAGTTTATTAAGTACCATTGACTACCTGAAAAATAATGGTATTCGTATTATAGCCTGTACTGAAAAAGCGGATGATTCAATTTATTCAAGTGATATGAATGGTCCTGCCTGCCTGGTGCTCGGATCGGAATTTGATGGGATCAGCCGGGACATCCTGAATAAAGCAGACATTAAGGTCAATATTCCAATGCATGGCAAGGTTTCCTCATTTAATGTCTCTGTAAGTATGGCAATCGTAGGGTCAGAATTGATCAGGCAAAGGTTAGGTTAGATATATTTATCCCCTTTTTTCTTTTTTACATCCTTTATAATCTTTCTCATTTCGCTTTCGATATCTTTCTTACAAATCAAAAGAACATCCCCAGTGTCTGCAACGAGATAATCCTCAAGGCCCTGAACGACCATCAATTTTTTTTCATCCCCTAAGAAAAGGCTATCCTGTGTATCATACAGCATTACATTTGCTTCGACAACATTATTGTTACTATCCTTTTTCTTGATATCATGCAACGAACCCCATGAGCCAAGGTCAGACCAACCGAAATCGCCCAGTATTACATAAACATTGTCAGCTTTCTCCATCACACCGTAATCTATGGATATAATCTTAAAATGCGAATATGCCCGTTGAATCGCTTTCTTTTCCTTAGGTGTATAATAGGAATCAGAAATTGATTCGAAGGATTCGGATATATCAGGGAGATATTCATGGAAGGCTTTGTTAATGGAAGAAACATTCCAGATGAATATTCCCGCATTCCATACAAACTCACCGCTTTCGAGAAATTTTTGAGCCAGGTCCAGCTGGGGTTTTTCCGTAAAGGTTTTGACTTTCTTAAATTCACTACCGTTGTCAATATGATACTGTATATATCCATATCCGGTTTCCGGCCGGTTTGGATGGATCCCAAGTGTAATCAGTATATCGTTTTCGAATGCGTATTTCAAACTCTTATTAATGGCTTTTATAAAAATCTTTTCCTTCATTATGGCATGATCAGAAGGGGTAACCACCATGGTTGCTTTTGGATCTTTTTTTGCAATCTTGTAGCTGGCGTAAGCAATACAGGGGGCTGTGTTCTTCCTTGCCGGCTCAAGCAGTATCTGGTCATCGGTCATGTCAGGTAACTGGGTCTTCACCAGTTTATAATAATCCTGACTTGTAACTACATATATATTCTTAGCCGGGCATATGTGAAGGAAACGTTCATATGTAAGTTGAAGAAGAGATGATCCGGTTCCCAAAACATCAATAAACTGCTTTGGGTGATCATTGCGGCTATATGGCCAGAACCTGGAGCCAACACCCCCTGCCATGATTACCACATAATAATGTTTGTTCATTTAAAATTATTTACGGAATGGAGTTCCTGATTGATATAATTTCTTATTCCAATATAACAAAGATATTATTTATGACCTAATATTATTATTTTTGTATGAGATTCTGCCAGTCCGTAGTCAATTTCCATATCTTCTTACTATTAATTTAATTTTAACATGATTAAATTTATAAATGGTATATTAACACTTAGTAATTGTTACGGTCTGATCAAATAGAAAATAACCAGGTGAATTGGAAAAGATAAGAACGACTCTTAAAGAGGTATTCGGTTATGATCAATTCAGGGGAAACCAGGAGGAGATAATCAGGAACGTACTGGATGGGAATAACAGTTTTGTGATCATGCCCACTGGTGCCGGGAAATCTCTTTGCTACCAGCTTCCTGCGATCATGCTGGAGGGGTCAGCCATTGTCATAAGTCCGCTCATTGCCCTAATGAAAAACCAGGTGGATCAGATGAATGCCTTCGGCATCAATGCCCGATTTCTGAATTCTACTTTAACACGTGCTGAAATAAATACAGTAAAACAGGAAACCCTGAACGGTAACCTGAAACTGCTATATGTCGCTCCGGAATCATTGACCAAGCAGGAAAATATTGATTTCCTGAAGAAAGCTAATATATCATTTGCCGCAATAGATGAAGCGCATTGTATATCAGAATGGGGGCATGACTTCAGACCGGAGTATAGAAAAATAAGATCAATACTTAATGAAATTGGCCATATCCCAATCATAGCCTTAACTGCTACAGCAACACCAAAAGTCCAGCAGGACATTAAGAAGAACCTTTTAATTGAAGAAGCTACAATATTTCAATCTTCATTTAACCGGCCTAACCTGTATTATGAGGTAAGACCCAAAAAACAGGTTAAAAAGCAGTTAATAAAATATATTAAGGAGCATAAAGGCAAATCTGGAATCATATACTGTCTCAGCAGGAAGAAAGTGGAAGAAATAGCGGATTTCCTAAAAGTAAATGATATAAAAGCAGCACCCTATCATGCAGGACTAGATGCAGATGTACGGAGGCAGAACCAGGATGACTTCCTGAATGAAGAAGTAGACATTATCGTAGCTACTATTGCTTTTGGCATGGGGATAGACAAACCTGATGTTCGGTTTGTAATTCATTACGATACTCCAAAATCTCTGGAAGGCTATTATCAGGAAACAGGCAGGTCCGGAAGGGATGGTCTTGAAGGGAACTGCATTATGTTTTACAATTATAAGGACATCCTCAAACTTGAGAAATTCAATAAGGATAAATCGGTTACGGAAAGAGAGAATGCACGCATATTATTAGATGAAATGGCGGCTTATGCAGAATCCTCTGAGTGCCGTAGAAAACAGTTACTCCATTATTTTGGAGAAGAATATGATACACAGGAATGCGGAGTATCCATGTGGTGTGATTCCTGTCGTTATCCTGTTGAGAAATTTGAAGGCAAAGAACTTGCTGCACTGGCCATAAAGGCTGCATTGCAAACTAATGAAAGATTTGGCATAACACATCTCTCCCATGTTTTAAGGGGTAAGGATGACCAGTATGTTTTAAGCTATAAACATGACAAATTGGATACTTTCGGCAGTGGCAAGGATTATGATGACGATTTCTGGCAGAACATAATCAGGACCATTACCTTAAATGGTTACCTGGAGAAAGACATAGAAAATATCGGTACTTTGAAAGTTACTGAGAAAGGAAAAGCCTTTCTGAACAAGCCTGTGTCAGTCATGATTTCAAAAAAACATGATTTTACGGTAGAGGATGAAGAAGAGGAATCTGCAGCGCCGGCAGCCGGAGGAGGAATTGCATATGATGAGGCATTGTATCATATTTTAAAATCAGTCAGAAAGAAAGTAGCAAAAGAAAAAGGATTACCCCCTTACGTGATTTTTCAGGATCCTTCATTGGAGGAAATGGCCACAACCTATCCGACGTCAAAAGAGGAATTGGGAAATGTTAATGGTGTCGGAAGAGGAAAGGTTGAAAAATTCGGACTACCTTTTGTAAATTCTATAAAAAAATATGTCGAAGAAAATGACATTACAACTGCAGCAGATGTGGTTGTTAAAAGTGCCGGCAATAAATCGAAAGTTAAGATTTTTATTATTCAGCAGATTGACAGAAAAATAGAACTGGATGAAATAGCTGAATCTAAAGGTATATCTTTTGAGGAGTTGCTTGATGAAATGGAACAGATATGTTATTCCGGAACCAAGTTAAACATTGATTATTGTATTGATCAATATATCGATGAGGAAAGAAGGGAAGAAATCTTTGACTATTTCTTGAGTGCCGATAATGATAGTCTTGAAGATGCCATGAATGAATTTAGTGACCTGGGTTATGAAGAGGAAGATTTGAGATTAATGAGAATAAAATTTTTATCTGAATACGCCAATTAAGTTTTTTAAACCTTTTTATTTATGAATATAGCAGTTATTGGTTCCGGTGGAAGAGAACATACCCTTGCATGGAAAATAAGCCAAAGTCCACTTTGCAATCAATTGTATTTGTTACCAGGAAATGCAGGAACAGCCAGCTTTGCTCAGAATGTTAGCATATCAACATCAGATTTTGATGAGGTGGGTCAATTTATGCTGGATAAAAATATCGATCTGGTTGTTGTTGGACCCGAAGCTCCTTTGGTCGAAGGGATCCGGGATCATTTCCAAACCAATCCTGAACTCAGTCAAATACAATTTGTAGGGCCTGGCATGCAAGGTGCAACGTTGGAAGGGAGTAAGGATTTCGCAAAAAAGTTCATGCAAAAATTCAATATTCCCACTGCCGGATTTAAAACCTTTACTGTTGAAAATCTTTCTGCGGCCATTGAATACATTCAGTCGAAGGAACCACCGATAGTTTTAAAAGCTGATGGATTGGCTGCCGGCAAGGGTGTCTTGATCTGCAAATCCAGGGATGAGGCAATATCTTCAATTGAAAGCATGCTCGTGAATAATATGTTCGGGAAGGCCAGTGAAAAAGTAGTCATAGAGGATTTCCTGGATGGGATAGAGGTATCTGTGTTCATATTAACTGATGGAAATGACTACGTTCTTTTCCCGGAAGCAAAAGACTATAAGCGAATTGGAGATAATGACGAGGGGCCCAATACCGGGGGAATGGGCTCAGTATCTCCGGTTAATTTTGCGGACAAAGTTTTCATGGATAAAGTTGAAGAAAGAATTATCAAACCTACTGTAAAAGGATTAAAGGAAGAGGGTATTGACTATAAAGGATTTATATTCCTTGGTTTGATTAATATTAAGGGTGATCCATTTGTCATTGAATATAATGTCAGAATGGGCGATCCGGAATCACAGGTAGTAATACCAAGGATAGAAAACGATTTTGTCAGTTTATTATCTGCTACTGCCCGGGGCACGTTGGCTGAAGAGAAGGTTACATTCACCCGGGATACTGCTGTAACTGTAGTTATGGCCTCCGCTGGGTATCCAGGTAGTTACGAAAAGGGGAAGCTGATGACTGGATTTGAAGATGTTAATAATGCGCTGGTTTTTCATGCCGGTACCAAACTTAATGATGAAGGTGGTATAGTCACTAACGGAGGACGGGTTCTTGCTGTAACTGGGAAAGGATCGAATCTCAGGGAAGCCATAAAAACTGCTTATGAAAATGTAAATAAGATCTCATGGGAGGGCGCCCAATTCAGAAATGATATTGGGGCAGATCTATTGAAACTGGAAAAGTGATTATTTTTAAGTAAATTTCACCAGCTGAATGTTTTTTAAGAAATTAAACTAGATTGGAATGTCGGGATGTACAACATGCATAGTGCCTTCAGAAAATAATAAGATACCCGGATGCAGGAATAAAGGAGGATGCCTGACTGATGGTTGTGATAAACTCAGTGTAACCGATTGGCTTTCTGATATGGAATTGCCGACAGGTGAAACTTTTAATATAATAGAGGTCAGATTTAAATCAGGACGTAAAGAGTTTTTTACGAATAATGAACTATCCCTTGTAACAGGTGATCCAGTTGTTGTTGATGTTCCGAACGGACATCATATAGGATATGTTTCAATGATGGGTGAACTGGTTAAATTCCAGATGAAGAAAAAGAATGTTGAAGAAGATGAGAATATCAGGAAAATATACCGGAAGGCAACGACCCGTGATATGGAAAAATTTGAAGAAGTTCGCGGTCGTGAATTAAAAACTCTTCAACGAACAAGGGAGATCATAGAAGAGAAGGGTCTTGAAATGAAATTAACTGATGTAGAATATCAGGCTGATAATACAAAAGCAACCTTTTACTATTCCGCAGATGAACGGGTTGATTTTCGTGAATTGATCAAACTGCTGGCATCTGAATTTAAGATAAGAATAGAAATGAGACAGATCAGCCTGCGGCAGGAGGCTGGTCGCCTGGGCGGTATTGGTTCATGTGGGAGAGAATTGTGTTGTTCTACCTGGCTGACTGATTTTAAAAGTGTCTCAACTACTTCTGCGAGATATCAGAACCTCTCCCTCAATCCAAGTAAGTTATCAGGTCAATGTGGAAGGCTGAAATGTTGCCTGAATTACGAGCTCGATACCTATATGGAGGCTCTTGTGGATATTCCCGAAATAGAGGCCCCCTTAGTCACTGAAAAAGGTGAGGCCTTCCTGCAAAAAACAGATATCTTCAAAAAGATCATGTGGTTTGGTTATAAAAATGAGAATACCTGGATTGCAGTCGGTGCTACTCGGGTGTCTGAGGTAATGGAGCTCAATAAAAAAGGCAAAAAACCAGCTACACTTCTTGAAAATGAAGAGGCGGATATAGAAGATACCACAATGGCATTAAACTCAGATCTTGAGGAACTTGATAGAAAATTCAAGAAAAAAACAAAACGTAAAAAACGTAAAAAGAAAAGATTTAAGCCAAGAAGAAAAAATCCAGGCAATGAATAGGATAACTTTCTTTTTAGTATTTGTGATTTTTATAGCATTCGGCTGTAACAGGAACCGGATCTTTGAAAAAAATGTAAAATTCTCGGACAGGATATGGAATAAGGATTCAGCAGCCGTTTTTGATTTTGAGATCACCGATATTAACTCTGATTATAAATTCTATTTTAATCTGAGAAACACAATACTGTACCCTTACCAGAACATATATTTATCTTATTCTCTTGAAGATACACTGGGTAATGTATATGATTCAGATTTAACCAATATAAACCTTTTTAATAGTAAAACCGGCCAACCCTATGGTGATGGCATGGGGGATATATTCGATCATCAATACCTCGTAATCGAAGACTACCAATTCAATAATCCTGGATTGTATCAATTCAGGATAAAACAGTACATGAGAATGGATTCTCTTCCTGAAATTATGTCGGTTGGATTACGCGTTGAAAAGTCTTTAAGTCAATAAGTTGTTACTCCATCAGGTTATTGCTGAACCTGACCAAACGTTCGACTACTTCCTCTTTATCCTGCCATAATTCACGGCTGAACACACCCCTGAATTTCCAGTTTTTTGATGACAAAGTGAATGGATTATAAACATGTGTTTCTTTTGCAGATACACTTTGATAGTAAAGGTCGTCGTCTGTCAGGATAAGGCCGTAGTAAGTTTTGCCATCATATAGTGTAAGATCAGAAAAAGGCAATTCCTCAGAGATATTCAATCTAAAATTAGGGTCTGTCCTTAAAGCTTGAGACAATTTGTTTTTCAGATACCAGTCTGCATTGGCATTGATGGCCGGCCTGATCTCGGGTTTATATTTCTTACTTGATACATTGTAGGCATATTCAAGATACTTTCGAAGCAATTTTGGCCCTTCATTCTTTAAATGTTCGGTAGCCATTTCCTGCGGGTAGAAACTGGTGATCACATAGACTTTTTCTTTTGCCCTGGTTATGGCTACATTAAGGCGGTTTTCACCGCTTATTATATTCAGGCTTCCAAACTGCATGTTCAACTTCCCATTTTTATCAGGCCCATGTGTTAATGAAAATATGATAATATCTCGCTCATCACCCTGGACATTTTCTATATTTTTCACAAAAAGATTTTCAGGCATGAATATTCCCTTTTCAACTGATTTTTCTTCTATCAGATCTTGAATAATATCCTGTTGGCGGGCATTGAAAGTAACAACGCCAATATCTTTTCCCGGATATTCTTCGGACACTTTGTAGACGAGTTCAGATACATGTTGCGCTTCGATCAGGTTATAATTGTCCTCCCATATTCCTTCTAGCTTTATAAACTCTATAGCCGGTTTGTTCCTGTTCAGAATCTTGCGGTCGGGAAGCATCATTAAGTTACCCTCATAAAAATGCTTATTGGAAAAATCAATAAGGTCCAGCGATTGGGAGCGGTAATGCCCTTTAAGATGTACCTGCATCAGATATTTGTCAGTCAGGTCAAGTAAGGAATCAACTTCAAGGTCAGGATGATCTTCTTCATCCTCATCCCATCTTGTTTTATACAGATCGAAGGGACTAAGTTGTTTAGCATCACCGGCAATAACAAGCTGTCTGCCACGATACATTGCCGGAAGGCCCCTTTCGGAAAAACATTGGGATGCTTCATCAAATATCACAAGGTCAAATAATTTTTCCATAGGGAATATGGCTGATGCAGATTCCGGTGAAGTAAGCCAACAAGGTATCAGGTTGAATAATTCTCTTGAAAAGTGGGAGATTAATCTTCTTATAGGCCAGATCTTACGTTTCTTTGTTACCTGGTGAATCAGATCCCTGTAAGTGATCATATTATTAAGCCGGTTATAGGTCACATCGGCATAAGTCCTTTCTCTTGACCGCATCAAAACAATCTCTTTGCTGATCTTCAGTTTTTCCTTTACTGCATTTTGCAACATTTTGACTTGCGGATCAAATTTTAGAGAGGATACGGATCTCAAAATCGGATATTTCATTTCAATATGCTCGATCCATGCCAATTTAAGGCTATTCACGAATATGTCCAGCAGCTCATCCTCAGAATAATCATCTATGATTTCTTCCATTCTAGAGATAATGGATAATTCATAATCAAGAAAATCATCTTTCAACCGGTCAAAATCACACAGACTTTCAAAATCCCGATTCAAAACCTGGATCAATCTTCCCGGATCATACTTGCTGGATAAAATTTCCTGTATCTTGGTAGGCTGAAGATACAACTCCCATTCCAGCCATTTTGCGGGAATGCCTTTAATAATATCCAGCAGTTTGTATACCTCATTCTTTAATTCCTCATAGGACAGGTGGTTAACACTAAAATAATCAGAAAAACTCCTTACGCTTATAAATATATCTTTGGCAGATATCGCATCATGTGTTTTTCTGAACCATTCTTCTATCTGCCCCTTATCTGGTTCCTCAGGCACTTCTTTCAACCACTTATTCCCTCTTAATTTCGTAAGGTTATGTTCCAGGTTCAAACGGTTATCCAGTTTTTCAGTAAGTAACTTAAGATCTCTTCGACGCCTGGATAGCTTGTTATTATTCAAAGCCTTTTGAATCATGGGCCTGTCATGGGAAAGGAGAATCCATTGTATCCACTTAAATATATTTCGGCGGGCTTTGAACATATTGTGAAGTGCTGATTGAAATTTTCCGAGTACACTAACGGGTAAGCTTTTCTCCACTCCTGCGCCTTCCCAACATATTTTCACATTTTTTTCAACGTTTTTCAAGTACAGATTATCAGCTAACTTTGGTCCCGTTCTGTTTATGTGAACAAAGTATTCATAGGTCTTCTTATCCTGAAGCAATTCGAACATCTGTTCAATTTCCTGGCTCTTTCTACTAATGGCATCCCCTTCAGCAAGGGAGATGTCCGTTTTAACAACTTCCTTGACCTTATTTTCTATCTCTGATTGATATCGCGGTATGTCATCGATGATCTCAAGTATTTTTTTGAGATCAGAAACCTTATAATCTTTATAGTTTTTACGTACACGCCACGGGTAACCGTCTTTTAAAAATCGCTTGGCGTAAATGACATAAAACCTAAGTTTACCCAGGAATTCGTCAATTTCAGGAATTTTGAAAAAGTTATATTCCTGTTTCAGGTTTATTATTGGTTTTGATAAATCAGAGGTCAGGTACAGTTCTTTAATCGATGTGCCACTCTCCGATTCATCAAACAGGGCATGTTTCAATTCGTCAAGCTCTTCCGACAGGGTATCGATTTGCCGGCTGGACTGCAGGTACTTTCTCTCAAGCTGTATTGAATCCAAGGAGTTATTCTTTAACTTATACTCATAGAGCTTTTCGATCTGGGTATGGATCTGCTTGTAAATATCCTTTCTGTCATTTTTAAAATCATGTACAAGGGCGGCGAAATCAGCCAGTTCTTCTTGTTGAAGCCGGTCATAAACCACATCCAGAGCGGCTCTTTTCTGGCAAACCAGCAATACGCGCTTTCCACGGGCCATAAAATCACTCATCAGATTACAGATTAGCTGCGATTTTCCCGTACCTGGAGGTCCCTGAACAACAATCGAATTTCCTTTCCTTACGGCTTTAAGTGCATTTTCCTGAAAGGCATCCAACTTGAAAGGTGTATAAATCTGTTCTTCTTTCAGCTTATTTAAAAAATATGAGAATGAAAGGTGCCTGATTTCTCCATCATCTTCTTCAGAGAAAGACCTCTCGTAAAAGAAATCCTCAAAGGACTTATATTCTTTTTTGCTGGTCAGGAAGTTATAATCCGGAATAAGATAGGACCCGGATTGCGGAAATATCCCAAGAACTGCCTGAGGAAAAAGTTTGAGCTCTCCATTCTTTTCCTTCTTTTCAAGATCAGATTTCCTTAATGATTCGAAAGGAATGAGTGGATCTGAAAACATTTCCGTATTAAAGTTTATCTCAACAGGACTATCTTTTAGAAACTGATATAATCCGGTTTTGAATTCCTTGGCATCTCTGTCGAAATCATCAAATACTTTCTCAACAAACTCTTCTGAAAGTTTTACTCCATTATAATGAGAATAGGCAAGCAGAAATGATTTATTGAAAGTCAGGTTCACATCCTTCCGGATGATCAGGTACCAGAAATTCTCTATAAGCTCAAGTTCCACAGGGAAAAACAATAAGGGCCCCCTGATCAACGTGCCATCAAGCATTTTACCCTTCACAAAAGGCCAGCCTATGTATAAGTCTTTACTACCCCGTTCCTCAAAAATAAAATTGTCCTTGCGCTGAAGCCTCTTTAGTCTTAGACTGACATTATTACTGTCTTTGTCCCTCGGATCTATGTTTGAACAGATTCTGATCGAATTCTTACCAGCTAAAAACTGATGAATTATCTTGAATGATGGATCCTTTATTGCATAATCCAGGCTGTGCAGATCAATAAATTGATCTGATAATAGTCTCAGCAATAACAGGGATCGGTTATTCCCTGAAAGGTTTGTTAACCTCTTCTGGTAAGATTGAAAGATCTTTTCCATTTACCGGCAAAATATAAATTCATTCATAAAAAACATTGCATAATCTATAATCTTTTCCCAGGATTTAAAATTTGATATATGGCTCTATTCTTTGCAATATACTATCATTCAAGAAGGGAATTTCACGCAGCTGGTCAATATTTTTGAGGTATCCTTTATCAGACCTTAATTTAAGTATATCATTTGCCAGTTGACTGTTAATGTATGGATGCCTTACCATTTCTTCCCATCCTGAAAAGTTTATTTCAATCTTCTCAGGAATAAATAATGAATCAATATATACTGCAGACTTTAAAAGTTCCAGTGACTTACCCTTTAATCCATAAACGTCATTCAATTGATCAATATTTGAATATCCCCCCAACAAATCCCTGTATTTTATGATTCTATTTGATAATATACTGCCTATGCCTTTCAATATCATTAATTGAGCCGTATCTGCCTTATTAATATTGAACTTCATTTTCGTGGTACTTGTACTTTTTTTCTCCCGGATAATCCCGGTCCATGCTCGTACTTGAACCTGTTCATGCTGTTCTTTTGGAATCTTATCGGGAAGAATTATATAATCCTCCAGATCATTGTATAATCCTTCAGGGAAATCATAAATTTTAAGTAAATCCCTTTTCACAGAAAACTTTCCATCTTTATCCCTGTATTTTGTAATGCGTTTGCTTATTACTGAATCGAATCCAAGAAGAATCATTTCCTCAAGAGAAACAGTATTAGGATTAAATTGGAAAATAGTATCGGAAACACCTGATTTTTCCAGGTTTGCAGAAGCTATATTCTGAAGATTTTCTTCATAGATGTCTATTAAACTATCAAGCTTCAAAGCGTCAAGCCTGTAGTTCGAATATCCGTTGTATAGAAACTGGTTATATAAGAGGGGGGATAGTAATACAATGATCAGGATAATTAATAGTAGGAATACACCATTGGCTTCCCGCATGGATATACCGAAGTACTTCCTGATGGAATTGCGAAGCTGGTTGAACATAGTCTATAATAATCTTTTAAAAGAACCGAATTAAATAATTATTCTTTCAGCATCAGATTATTAAATAAATGTATAAATTCTTATTTATTTTTCAGTCGACATTACATAAAATTTCTCAGAAGAGTCCCTTAACTTTCCCGGTATTCACATCGATGTCAATCTTCCGGTAGGCGGGGTCCGAAGCGGTACCCGGCATTAATTTAACATCCCCGACTACAGGGACTGCAATTCCTGCACCGCCATATATCAAAATATCATTAATAGGTAATATCCAACCTTCTGGTCTTCCTTTCCAGGAAGGATCGTGGGAAAGGCTCAGATGGGTTTTTGCCATGCAACTTCCATAAAATTTAAACTCAGGATGTTTTTGTATTTGATTAAGTTTATCCTGGGCAATATCCGAATATTTAACACCATTCGCCCCATATATTTCTTTGGCTATCAGTTCGATCTTACTGTTAAGTGATATATTATCATCATAAAGAAATTTAAACCTTTGCTTGTCCTCACAGGCATCCACCACCGCTTCTGCCAGTTCTATGGCACCATCTCCTCCTTCCAGCCAATGTTTTGAGGTTGCGCACCTGACGCCAACCTCCCTGCAAGCATCTTTAATAATTTTAATCTCAGCCGGATCGTCGGTATGAAAGTAATTGATACATACCACAGGCTGTATGCCACTCTTACGGATAATGTCAATATGCGCATAGAGGTTATCAAGTCCTTTCCTCACCAGTTTCGTATTCTTCTCTGTATAGGACCGGTCAATAGGCTTGCCCGGAACAACTCTTGGCCCCCCGCCATGCATCTTGAGACCTCTCACCGTTGTAACTAAGACTGAACAATCCGGTTCCAGGTGACTATACCTGCATTTCAGGTTCCAGAATTTTTCAAATCCGATATCGGACCCGAATCCACTCTCAGTTACATGGTAATCCCCAAGCTTCAAACCAATAAAATCAGCGATTATGGAAGATTGACCCAGAGCAATATTTGCAAAAGGGCCAGCGTGGACCAGCACCGGTTGACCTTCCAGAGTCTGGATCAGGTTGGGATAAATTACTTTAGCGAGCAAGGCTGTCATGGCGCCGTCTACTTCCAGGTCGCTTGTAGAAATTGGATTCCCAGCTTTATCGTAAGCGACAATCATTTTACCGATACGTTTTCTGAAATCTTTCAGGTCAACCGAAATAGCCAGAATAGCCATTATCTCTGAGGATACGCTGATCTGGAATCCGCATTTCATCATGAAACCATCCATTTTCCCGCCAATGCCAATAATGATCTCACGCAGAGATTGCGCACTAAAGTCCATAGCCCAGCCAATGGAGATATTTCGAGGATCAATGTTTAGACGTTTTAGCTTCTTATTTTCAAGGACTTTATCAGTATAATTAAACTCATGCTGGATACGGCTGGTCAGGGCTACCATTGCCAGATTGTGTGCATTGGTAATTGCATCGATATCACCTGTAAGTCCCAGACTAAAATCTGTCAACGGCACACATTGCGCCAATCCTCCTCCGGCAGCTGAACCTTTGATATTGAATGTCGGACCACCGCTCGGCTGTCTTATGGCCCCAATAGGTTTTTTCCCGATTTTACTCAAACCCTCGAGCAGACCAATTGTCGTCGTAGATTTCCCTTCACCTAAAGGAGTGGGGGTAATTGCCGTAACATCAACATACTTCCCGAGCGATTCTCCTTTTAATCTTTCCAGGATTATTTGATAATCCAGTTTGCCGACATAATGCCCGTAAGGTAATACTTCTGTCTGATATAATCCCAGTTCATCACGCAACTCATAGATCTTCTTCATCCGTTTCTCGGCGGCCTGTGCTATTTTCCAGTCAGGCATTTCAACAGGATTCATTTTGGCTGTCATGACTTTTGAAGTTTATAATGTTATGTTATAAAACGCGGAATTGGCAGAATATTATTCCGTTTCTTTATATATTTAATTTCATATAAAGAATCATATTTTGCAAGAAATTGATTGATTTTCTTGGACGAAGCAGGATTTAATATGCTTAGTATCTTACAAAACGCTGTTCATCAGAGTGCCCATTTGGATCCATCACTTTAAAAATGTACATACCCTGAGGCATGTAGCCTATATCGAGATTTAGGGTACGGTTAGCTTTTACTTCTATTGGGCCCTCAATTAATTGGCCAAGGTTATTGAAAATCAGAAGATTCCCGTTAACATTTGAACGGGTCTTCAGCGTATTTGAATTTAATAGAGGGTTGGGATATATTTCAAGTACGACATCATTTGTCTCATTCTGTGTATTATCCGCAATGTTTTTGTAAACTGTTAAGCCTCCCTGTGCATTCCCAAATATCAAGATCTGATTTTCCAAACCCGAGATTAAACCACCGGTCATCCAGGTATGATAACCAAAGACAGATGTATCGGTATCATCTGTCAGTTTATTATAAATAATATTCCTTGATTTCTCTGGCTCATACTTATAATCAAGGTAAACTGTTAGTTCACCAGTATAATCAGTAGTTAATAAATCATCCAACCCATCAAGGTTTATATCAATCACAAAGGGTACAAGATTTATTCTGAATTCAATAAAACTATCGTCAATATCCAAAAAGGCCGGATCCTCGAGAACAAAAAAAGGATCAGCATCGGTACCACTGTTTATGTAATACTCTAAACGACCGGTTGATTTACCCAGCAGCATATCTGTCAATCCATCGTTATTGACATCGGTGAAATAGGGTGTATCATTATTTTTTAATTCAATTTCCAACAATTCGTAACTTGTATTAATATCAAGTCCTGATATGTTACCGGCTTTACCTTTATACCACCTGGTCTCAATTACTTTCGTTTCAGGAATAGTGGATACTACAATAAGATCTGATAATCCATCATGATTAAGGTCTGCAATCAGAGGCATCATATCGTAGTGATTTATTTCACTAAGTTTATGATAATCGTTATCGGCAAGGGAGTATTCAGGCCTGGTATTGCTTCCTACATTCCTAAAAAGAGATAAATAACCATAGAACTTTTCCTCTGAAGGATATCCGTTACTGCCTACCAGAAGATCCAGATCACCATCTCCATCCTCATCCACAAGAACAGGTTTACTGTTTTCACCCAGATCGATCATTTCAGATTGCAGGAAAGTACCGGTGATAAAATCAAATTGGGGCAATTCGTTGGTTCCGTTATTTTTATAGAACCAGCTTGACTTCCCATAATTTATGGTCTTATCAGGATTGTACTCTGTATTAGGAGACACCAGCAGGTCATAAATCCCGTCGTTATCAAAATCATCAAAGAAGGCGGCCGGAAAGATGGGAAAGTTAGCCGGATTTTCCGGATTGGGAAAATCCTCCGAAAATTCGTTCATCCTTGCCTCTGCTGCAGTCCCCTTATTTTCAAGGAAGTAAAGTTCGTCACATTGTTCATGGCCACCCAGAAAATCTTTATCCCCATCATTATCCATATCAATCAATAAGAGACTCTTTCCTCCGGGGTGCATAACCCTGGCCTGTGCAAGTGCACCGCATGACTCCCCAAATTCCTCAAAGGCATATACATGGCAATCACATTCTTCAAAATAACCCCAGTTACGGGAGACAAACTCAAAATCAAGTAATCCACAAGATCCTGATCGTTCAACACTCATATTTTTATGGTGTCTGATAAAACCCCCAATTGCAAAATTGTATACAAGCACATCCAGATCGCCATCTCCATCTATATCTTCAATCGAAGGAACATCAGTAATATTTACCTGTAGATTGATCATCCCTGAAGATCCCAGAGTAAGAATAGGATCTGCTATCAATTCCCATTCCGGAGTGGACCCTTCTGAAGTTATATTCTGATAAACCTTCATGCCACCACTGGAGTTGGCAAATAAATCTCTTTTCCCATCACAGTTATAATCTTTAAAGAGGATCCATCCTTCGAGTTCTGCAGGTAGGTACAGACGATATTCCGGATTGAACAGAAATTCTCCATCTGTTTGAATGAAAGTGTTGATAAGATTTGAAGAGCGATCATATATGACCAGATCGTCCATACCGTCTCCATTCAGATCTATCCTGCCATACTGTGCTGCATTGATACCTCCTGCCCACGGATCAGGCAGCTGGGTTTCATTTATGGTAACCGGTATGGAAGTATCATACGATAAGATCACCTGTGATGAGACTGCATAGCTGAACAAAGCGGTTAACAGTATCCACCCGATAAAAACTTTTTTTCCCATATTCTGCTTATCTGACGCCTGTTCTTTAAAAGTTCTTATATTCCAATGTAAATATAAAGTTACTTTCTATATTCGAAGATTGTTCCAATTTTCTAAATAAATGATTCAGGATTTATATAAAAGGTTTGTTTCAAGCACCGGCATTTCTACTGATACACGAAAAATCGAACCCGGAAATATATTTTTTGCACTCAAGGGACCTAATTTCAATGCGAATGAATTTGCTCAGAAAGCAATATCAGAAGGTGCAGTTCTATCAGTGGTAGATGAGGAAGAATTTGACCTTTCCCCTAATACAATACTGGTAAAAAACACACTTCAAACTTTACAGGATCTTGCCAACCATCACCGGCGACAATTGAAAATTCCGGTTATTGGTATCACCGGCAGCAATGGAAAAACTACAACAAAGGAATTGATAAGGGATGTACTATCCAGAAAATATAAGTGCCAGGCTACTGAAGGAAATTTAAACAACCATATTGGGGTTCCCTTGACAGTACTCTCCCTGAAACAAGATAGCGAGATCGCCATCATAGAGATGGGTGCCAACAAACTTGGTGATATTAATGAATTGTGCGGGATCGCTGAACCTACACACGGCATCATAACGAATATTGGGAAAGCCCATACGGAAGGCTTCGGAGGATTTGAAGGAGTATTAAGGGGCAAAAGTGAGTTGTATAATTGGCTTATGCAAAACCAAGGAACCGTATTCATAAATTCTGAAGATCCCATATTGATGAACATGTCAAAGCGGTTTGAAAATCCGATTTTATATCCCAGGTCTGGGGATTTTTATCAATGCCGCCTCACAGAGGCCAATCCCTGGGTAACTGTAGAGGATGAAGGGAAAAACATAATTAAGACACATTTGATCGGAAAATATAATTATCAGAATATAGCAGCGGCCTTATGTATAGGGAAATACTTCGATGTCGATCCCGGGGAAGCTGCTTCGGCTGTGTCTCAATATATCCCTGCAAATAACCGATCTCAGATATTGTCTATTGGTACGAATACGATCATTCTTGATGCCTATAATGCCAATCCGGATTCAATGGCAGCAGCAATTGAGAACCTCCTGGGCATGAAGGGGAAAAATAAGGTACTCATCCTCGGAGATATGTTTGAGCTTGGTGATCTGTCTGAAGAGGAACACAGAAGAATTGGTGACATCACCGCGAAGGGAGATTTTGATAAGGTAATCTTCTGTGGGGAAAGGATGCGAAGTGCCTATGACTCAAACAAAAATGCGCGATATTTTAAAACAAGGATAGAACTGGAAAATTATATTGAAAGTAGTATTTTCGAAGATAGTCTTATTTTGATTAAAGGGTCAAGAGGGATGGCCCTGGAAGTAATTGCCCGTAAAATCCGTACATTATGAAAGAAATCTTATCATTCCTAAAAGGCCTTCAAAAAAACAATACCAGGGAATGGATGGAGGCCAACAAATCAAAATATCTTAATTCCAAGCAGCAATTCGAGGATATTATCTCTATGCTTATAGATAATATTGCTGCATTTGATCCACATATCATAGGCACCCAACCTAAAAAATGCATATTCCGACTGCATAGAGATGTCCGGTTCAGCAATGATAAACGGCCCTATAAGGAAAACATGGGAGGATTCATCAATAAGGATGGTCGTAAAGGTATGGATGGAGGATATTACATTCATATTCAACCTGGACAGTCCATGCTTGCCGGGGGTATTTATATGCCACCTCCTGAAATCCTTAAAAAGATCCGCCAGGAGATAGATTATAATCCAGATGGATTGATCAGGTTTATGAACAGCAGCGATTTCAAAAATTATTTCGGATCATTCGAGGGAGACAGATTAAAAAAAGCACCCAAAGGATATAGCCCAGATCATCCGAATATTGAATTGTTGAGGTTGAAATACTATATCGTTGTTCATCGAATAGAAGATGCCGAATTATTAAAGCCAGATTTCCTGGATAAGGCAACACGGATCTTTAAAGCCATGCTGCCACTAAATAACTATCTCAGGACAGCTTTGGATGAATAATCGGACCTGATCATTTTTTGATATCCGAAGGCATTCCCAGGTTCTCACAGTAGAAACACTTGTCCTGGTCTTCTCTATGCATAAAAGGTATATCAGGATCATAAATTTCTCTGATTAAACCGGATAAATGTGCCTCATAATCGCCTATGAAAGGTAAAATGTCATCTATGCAGGTTGAGCCCCGGTGAGCCTTTAATTTTATCCTGGGGTCAAAATTTGGGCTGTATAGTTCTTTCAGGTTATACAAACCTGATATTATTGGACCATCTTTAAATTGTATATTGTTTTTCAGGAATAAATAGGCATAGAAAAAGGTTTGAAATATGGCCTTATTTCTTTTATCATCACTGCTGTCAAATAATCCGGGAATATCTTTAAAGGATGATTCATCTTTGCCGGTCTTATAATCCATGATGCGGATGACGCCGTTTACCCGATCAACCCTGTCAATAATACCTTTCAGGCCAACCTTAACCTGTTTCCCGGATAAATTGATGGGCAAGTCATAAGAATATTTCTGTTCAAGCCCGACAATTTCAAAAGGACATGCCAACTCATCCTTTTCCAAGATTTTCAGGACATAGTTATTTATGATCTCTAATCCAAGGATATTTTTTCCTTCCAGGCTAAAATCTCCCGAGTATTCCTGGCCATAATATCTGGCAAAGGATCTTTTAATTGAATTAACAACTCTTTTCCTTACTTCTTTTATTGAATCAGCATTCAATACCTTACCAACGAAAGGTTTATATAGATCCTCCATCGTATGATGCAGGATATTCCCAAATTTTGCAGCATCCAGGTCCTCTGAAACTTCCTCCTCCTCTCTGACATCAAGTACGTTTCTGTAATAAAAGCTCAGGGGACATGATAAATATACATTTAAAGAAGAGGGTGAGAACTTATATTTTTTATCCAGGTAAAATCTGGCCAGTTGGGTTAATATGAAATCATCTTTTTTAATTACAATGGACTTTGTATCTGAAACCGAAATGTCCAATGCCATGGAAGAATGCTGAACTTCGTATTCAGACTCAAATTTTAACTGGTATATATACCGGCTTGGCTCTGATGGGCGGGTGTAGGATTCTTCTGTATTATAAATCATAAATACGTTTGATGATCTTTGAACCAGCCTGTAATACAAGTAAGAGTAAATGGCATCCTGTGTGTCCGGATTGGGTAGCTTGAAAGCTTTTCGAATATTATAGGGGATAAATGATCTTAAAGAACCGGTATTTGGCAATTGTCCTTCATTTGCACATAAAATGATTACATTTTTGAAGTCCAGATTTCTCGTTTCCATTAGCCCCATCATTTGCAAACCTTCCAGTGGTTCTCCGGAAAAGGGGATTTTCTCCAGTTGAGAATAATTCTTTATAATTCGTTTGAGAATAACCGGGGAAGCACTGATTTTCTTTTCGGTGAATATTTCATTTAATCTCTCAAGGAGTTTGTAAAAAACAATAGAAAATTCCTTCTCAAAAAAGAATTTTTCATCATCAAAGGAATCGAATGATCTTCTTATCCGAACCAGTATATTTAGGAGATATCGAAACAGATCCACATTGGCATACGGATCAAAGACAGCGGTTAAAAACGGATCCTCTTCAAAAAACTCTGCAGGAACATAGATGATATTTTTCTGTTCAATCTTACGGATTATTTTCGCGGCATTCTCCTTACACATACCAGTTATAAAATGATGATTCAGAATGCTTAAGACCTGTTGATAATTATACCATGTTTTAATTTTTCCTGGTCTTCGGTTCTCCTGTAACTCTAAAAGCATTTCTATCAGGCTGTAAAAAGATGAATTAGCCAGTGGATATCCCATAGTTATATTCACCTTACTAAGGCTGGCCGGCAAACTATATAAAACCTGTGACAACAGGGATTCATCCGGCAATACAACTACCGTATTGTCTGTTTCAGTCACCCCATGGTCTCTTATCAGGCTCTGAATAATATTACCTGCAATTTTGGTCTGCCCTGAATATTGAGATGATGCTATAGCTTTAATTTCCTTTTTTACATCATTAAAGTGGCTTGGTATTCTGCCAGGAAAAGTTTTACCAAATACTTTATCCTTATAATATTGCCTAAGAAATAATCCCGCTTCATGCCCGCGATTATCGAAATAATAAGAATCCAGATCCCAGAATATATCTCCCTTGGATGATTCGATAAACCATTTAATGATCAACTCCTCGCTGGGTGTGAGGGCATTAAATCCGGCAAATATAACTTTTCCTTTCTCCCACTTCAGCTTTCCTCTTTTGATCTCACTACAAAGTGCACGATAGATCATCCCGGAATATGCTTTTCCCTCCTTATTCAATAAATCCTGGAAAGATTTGTACACCGGATATAAATTAGACCAGAACCTTATAAAAGAATCTTTTTGCTTTGTTTTATTATTTAATGTATTACCCCAGAATCGTTGAAGTGCGTCCATCTCAGAATCAGATAAAAAGGCAAACTCAACATCTATTTCTTTTAGATTTTTAATAGTGGTGAACAGGCTATTTACCCTTACTAGGTTTCTGTCAATTTCATTAAAGTCCTTCAATAACATATCGCCCCAGAAATAAAACTTATCGAAAGATTCATCAAATTCTGTAACTTTTTTAAAAACATCATAGAGGTCAATCAATAAAGAAAGATTATCTCCAGGGGTACAGTTCATCAATGAATAAACGAAATCTTCAAAGCTGATGATTGATGGTGACCAGATCGGATTTTTTATTTTGCCAGCCAGTGCTTTTGTAAAGAACAATCCTGCCCGTCTGTTGGGGAAAATAATGGTCAATTCTTCAAGTTTACCTGAATAATCTATCAGAAGTTTTTCTACTAACTCGTCAATAAAAGTCTTGTCTCCCGACATTTGTTTATACTTCAATAAGTTCTCCATTATTTAAATACAAGACATAACCCTCAATATTTTTATATCCCATTCTTCTCAAAATATTTTTATAATTTTTTACCTGGATAATATCAGCACTTCGCTTTTCACCGGTTTTATAGTCTATGACAATAGCCGTATCATCTTTGATCATAACCCTGTCCATCCTGCGTAGATGTCCCCTTTCAGGCAGTACGGGTACCTCTGTTTTAATCACCCAATCATTGGTAAACCAGCTGTTGATTTTATCATTTGCCCATAATTTATTAAGCATTTCTAAAAGCCTGAATTTGTCATTTTTGGTAATTTCCCCTGATACAACCTGAGCTGACAATATATTGTCAGCCTGATCTTTTTTATGAATCATTGACAGAATATCATGGAGTAGAATTCCATAATTTATTTTCTCACCTGTTGCTTTAATATCATCAGTTGACAAAATATCTGCTTGCTGCCTTATACTAATCATATTATACCAACTACCGGTTTCATATTCATCCAGCACGTATAAAGACTCTTTTTTATCTTTTTTTTCAGGAAAAGGCATTTTGCCTAGATTGAAAACATGTTTTTCCCCATCCCAGAATTTTCTAAAATCCAGACCATCCGTATTATCCATTCCGTTTTCCGGAGGGACATTACGACTCAATAAGTAAAGAATCAAATCCCCTACAGTGAGGAGTCGGTTTAAGTTTCCTGGTAATTCAGCAAAAACAAATAACCCCTCTTCTGCCCTGGTAAGGGCGACGTATAAAAGATTCAGGTTATCCATATAGGCAAGGGATTTTTCATTGTAGTAGGAATCGGCAAAATCAGACTCCCTGAGTTGCCCGGAATACCGAATAGGATATGCAGGAATGCGATCAAGAACCGGTAAATCGGAGGAGCCCCAGATCATATTATCACTTCGGTTTGAATGGTCAATATCCCAACTGCAGAAAGGGATTAATACATTCTTGAATTGAAGCCCTTTTGACTGGTGTATCGTTAAAATTAATATTGAATTTTGCTCCAATGATGGTTTTATGGACCTATTCTGACCTTCTTCAAACCACCAACGTATGAATGAATGGATATCATTGGTATTCTTCTCAAGATACTCCAATGCTACATTCTGTAGTCCCAGCAAATAGGATTTTTCGTTAGGGTGTTTATTAAGATTGAGCAGAATAATCACCTCCTCAATAAGGTCTATTATAGGTACGGATCTGAATCTATCAAATTCTATCTGACCTTCTATGTCAAGTAATTCAAAATTCAGTTCTTTATGATATTCCATATCTCTTGTCTTCCGGAAAACTTCGGTAAAATCAATTTTTTCTGATCCGGATTTAAGGATGGAAAGCCAGTAATAGAAATTAGTTGTGGCTATTATATCTTCTTTGTCAATTACTAATTGAAGAAAATAGATCACAGTATTAATCGCAGGAGAGGTTCTAAGGAACAAAGACTCCGAAGATATTACTTCAAAACTGTATCCTTTATCCTCTTGGCTGGTACTTTTATGATGCAATAAATAATTTGCGACTTTTCTTCCTTCTTCCTTTGTTCTCACAAGAATGGCAATATCCTTTGGTTGATAACTATTGTCCTGCAACTGTTTAATGATCCCTATCAATTCCGGTAAAACAGATTCTTTCCATGAAGATCTTTTCCCCTGCTCCTCAGTACCTGGAATGAACTGTATCTTCACCAGGCCATCCTGAATATATGTTTTTTGATCCGGAAGATCCTGACGCACATCAGAATATGCTTCGCTAAGACGATTAGCGAAACCTGATACATCTTCTCTCAATACCCGGTCAGGTATTTCTTCAATTTCCTCCCGGATTTTATTTTGGAGTATTTCTGACAGACTTTTAAACAGTGAATTGTTGAATGAAACAATATGCTTTTGACTTCTCCAATTATCTGATAGCGGTTTAACTTTTATGGGAAAATGTCTTATATCATGATCAACCTGTTTTTGAAGAACCTCCCAATCACCTCCCCGCCATCTGTAGATGGATTGTTTAACATCCCCAACGATCATGTTCATATTACCCATAGAAAGGCTGTTCAAAATCAATGGAAGAAAATTATTCCACTGATAACGACTTGTATCCTGAAATTCATCTATCAGAAAGTGTCTGTAAAAACTTCCTACCTTTTCATAAATAAATGGTGCATCGTTATCGCCTATAACGCTGTTTAAAAGATACGTCAGATCGGAAATAAGGACAACATCATTGAGGGTACGATATTCCTTTACCCCTTCAATCAGGTTTTTCAGAATACCCATGTAAAAAAAGTGCTTCTGAACTTCGTTATAGGTGTTATCTTTGAATATCTCCAGTGCATAGAAATTGAATGCTTCTTTATAATGCTCAAAAAGTCCTTCCTGCAGAAGATTGGTTATTGCTTCCTGTTTTTTAGATTTTTTTGAGAACCATGCATCAATAGAATCCAGGCTGTTTTTTAAGAAGGTATTTGACAGGTTAACATTCAATTTCCCGGCAGCCATTTTTGAATAGAAGCCAGCAGGACCTTTTTCACCCTGGAAAAAGTCAGATATTTGCAATCCATATTCTTTTATCATTTCAAGTCCATCATGTCCATACTTTTGGATTTTGGATACGATTTTCTTTCGTTCTGATTTAATTTCCTGGAGCATCTCCGTCATTTGAGATGTGTCTGAAATCTTATCGCTTAATATTTTATATTGGCTACTGAAGCCTTCATTAAATATCTGTCCTGATAGTTGTCTGATATCGTACCTGATATCCCATGATTTACTGGACTCGATCTTACTCAGGGCAAAACGTACCAACCATTTTTTAAGTTCCTGGTCTTGATCAATTTGAATAAAAAGCCGGTCAGTGATTGAATCCTTAACTTTGTCAAGATCAAATTCAAGATCATATCCTCCCTGAATTCCGAGGTCCCTTGAGAATGCACTTATTACTCTTTGAAAAAAACTATCGATTGTGCTCACTGAGAAGTTTGAATAGGAATGTAAAAGCATCTGTAAAGTCATCCTGGCCCTATCGGTTAATTGGATCCGGTTGAGTTTTAGTGCTTCTGTAAGTTTCTCTACAAGTGAATCATCCGCTTTTTCCTGTGATAGATCAAATAAAAAATCAATGATCCTGGCCTTCATCTCATTGGTGGCCTTATTCGTAAAAGTTACAGCAAGAATCCTTTTGTAATAATCCGGTTTTTCTAAGGCTAGTTTTAAGAATTCAAGTGCCAGTTGATAGGTCTTGCCAGACCCCGCTGAGGATCGAAATACTTTAAATTCAAGGGATTCCAATTGCGACTTTAAATAATTTGATTCTTCTCTTCAATCCGATTTATATCAAGACCAATATACGCCAATTAAGCAAATAATGATTATTTATAAAGTTTAAATGCCACAAGTTGCTTTAATTTATTATTGGATGTAATTTTGGCCTCTTTTTAATCAATCTAAATAAACTTAAGGATGGGGAAAACGGTGGCGGATCTGAAGGTTGGTGAATCTGGGATCATCGATGGATTTCAGAGCAGTTCTCTGACCTTAAAGCTGCTTGAAATGGGATTCCTCCCTGGCTCAAAGGTAAAATTGAATTTCAAGGCCCCATTAGGTGATCCTATATCAATCAGGGTTTCAGGGTATAACGTTTCTATACGTCTCGATGAAGCTGCTATGATATTATTACAGTAATTTTTTATGGCCAACAAAAAATATATTCAAGTTGCCCTCGTCGGAAATCCAAATTCCGGGAAAACATCCCTATTCAATCAGCTTACAGGTTTAAAGCAGAAAATTGGAAATTACCCTGGTATTACAGTCGATAAAAAAACCGGGGTTTGTTCCCTAAAGGAAGGCAAGAAGGCTAATATCATAGATCTTCCCGGAACCTATAGTATTTATCCGAGATCTGATGATGAACGCGTTGTATTCGAAACGGTTTATGACTTGAATCCAATAACTAAGCCCGATGTGGTGATTGCGATTGTTGATGGAGTTAACCTTAAAAGGAATTTATTGCTTTTTACCCAAATTCATGACATGGGAGTTCCCATAATCCTGGCAATCAATATGATGGATGTTGCGGACAGGGCCGGGATCAGGATTAACCTGAATAAGATTGAGAAGGCTATAAATGTTCCTGTAGTAGGGATTAATGCAAGAACCGGTGAAGGAATTGATAAAATCAAGGAATTTCTATCCTCCTTTACTATTAAAAATGGACATAAGCCATTCTATGAGGTAAAGAATTTTGCTCCGGAACTGATCGCTGAAATTAAAAGGGAATTCAAACTAGAAAATGATTATCAGGCCTACCTGATCATTCATCAATATAAACATGTCTATCAGTTGTCTGATGCACAGAAAGAATTTATTGAAAGCCTTATTGAAAAATACGATTTCGATATCAATTCTGCCCAAGCCAGGGAAACCATAGACCGTTATTCTATTATCAATGAATTCATTGATGGAGCTATTAAGGTAAAACTGGATGGGCAACAATTCCGGTTTACTGATAAAATAGACAGTATATTGACCCATAAGATATGGGGATATCTGATATTCACAGTTATTCTTATGGCAATTTTTCAGTCCATTTTTGCATGGGCTGAATATCCGATGGATTTTATCGACAGATCGATCAGCAATCTCAGTTTAGCCTTAAAGAGTAAATTCCCGGATGGCCCATTTTTTGCTTTGATCACTGATGGCATCTTACCTGGCATAGGAGGGATCCTGATGTTCGTTCCCCAGATCATGCTGCTTTTTCTTTTTATTGCCATATTGGAAGAAACCGGCTATATGGCCCGTGTAGTATTCCTTATGGACAGAATCATGCGGCAGTTCGGCTTGAATGGAAGAAGCGTGGTACCTCTTATTTCAGGAATGGCTTGTGCAATCCCGGCCATAATGGCAACCCGCTCAATTGATAACTGGAAGGATCGCCTAATAACCATATTTGTGATTCCATTGGTCAGTTGTTCTGCCCGGTTGCCAGTCTTTACCATATTGATTGCAATGGCGGTTCCTGAAGTCAGGATATTGGGTATTTTCAATCTTCAGGGCTTAACGCTCATGGCCTTGTACCTGCTTGGATTCCTGGTAGCGGTACTTTCTGCTTTAATAATACGCCAATTTGTGGTTCGGAAAGGCAAGAGCTTTTTAATAATGGAACTTCCATTGTATAAATGGCCACGGCTTTCGAATGTATTTATTACAATTTATGAGAAAACCAGGAGTTTTGTATGGGAGGCTGGCCGCATTATTCTTGCCATTTCAATTGTTCTTTGGGTACTAGCCAGCTATGGTCCTTCAGACAAAATAAAAAATGCTGAAAAGAATGTCTCAGAAAAATATGCAGGTGAAAACCTTTCTGACAAACAGCTTAATGCCAAAATTGCTTCTTATAAACTTGAAAATAGTTATGCCGGAGTAATTGGGAAAGCCATTGAACCAGTAATAAAACCAATTGGTTTTGACTGGAAGATAGGGATTGCGCTGATCACTTCTTTTGCAGCCAGGGAGGTATTTGTGGGAACCATGGCTACCATTTATTCCATAGAACAGGCTGATGCTGAAACCACCATTCGTACTAAAATGCAGAATGAGATAAATCCGGAAACTGGTGGTCCGAGGTATACCACAGCCGTGGCATTCTCTTTGATCATATTCTATGCCTTCGCCATGCAATGTATGAGTACACTAGCTATTGTTCTGCGTGAGACAAAAGCATGGAAGTGGCCACTTTTACAACTGCTTTACCTGTCGGCGCTGGCATACATTGCCTCTTTTATTACGTATACAATTCTAAAGTAATTAATATTCACCCACTGGAATACTTCAGATGAACAATACTTTTATGGACTCCAGGTCAGATTTTTTTGATTCAAGAATTAATATTTATAATTCGAGGTATTCGAATTTAAATGCCAGGCTAAAATCGTTGTCTTTTTTGAGGGTTGTCACATTCATCACCTATATGGTAGTTCTTCTAATATCTGCAAATTATTCAAACCTGCCCGGGGTAATATTATCTACTCTTTTATTTATTCTGATCTTTGTTCTGCTGGTCAAAATGTTTAATAATACCCAGTTCAGGGCCAATCATAACAAATTTCTTTCCAGGATCAATTCCGAGGAACTGTTGAGGAATAGGGGGACTTTGGATGGATTTGATCCCGGGTTAGAGTTTGCCAACACAGAACACCCATACCATAATGATCTGGATATTTTCGGTAAGAACTCCTTGTTCCAGTTGGTCAATCGGTGTACAACAACTTGGGGTCGAAAGACACTTGCAAAATGGCTATCCAATAAAGCCGATTATGAGGAAATATTAATGCGGCAGAAAGGCATAAGGGAACTAGCTGAAGATATTGATTGGCTTCAGGAATTTCAGGCTACAGGATTACATAATGAAGACAAGTCCGATATCTCGAAATTTCAGGATTGGCTAAAATCAGGTCAGACAATATCCGGAAGTACATTTTTTAATATAGCCAGGTTTCTTGGCCCCATAATAATGATCATAATTATTGGTCTGGTTATCTTTTCTGTGATCACCTATCATTGGATCTTTATGGGCATTATTTTAAATAGCCTGATTCTATTAAGTGTTCTTGACCGGGTCAGAAATATCCATGAGAACACTACAGAAGCAATTAAATCACTCAAAAGTCTGGAATCATTAATAATTCTGGTGGAAAAAAGTAATTTCAATTCATCCAGGCTTAGGGAGATACAATCTATATATCTTGAGAAAACACCGAAAGTATCCCATCGGATCAACTCCCTAAATCGGATACTTCAGAACCTCGATAACCGTTCCAACCAGATTTATCATTTGTTTAATATGCTATTCCTGCTCGATCTACATTATGCCATCCAAGCTGAACAATGGAAGATGCGGCAACCCGATAATATAAAAACCTGGTTTGAGGCTATGGGTGAATTCGAAGGACTCGCAAGTTTTGCAGGATTGACCTTTGCCAACCCCGGGTATGTTTTCCCGGAAATTTTGAAAGGAGAACATATCCTGTATGCAGAAAATATGGGACATCCTCTTATCCCAGCTAAAAACAGGATAGTTAATAATTTTTCTCTGGAGGGTTTGGGCAGTATTGGTATGATCACTGGCTCCAATATGGCTGGAAAAAGTACTTTCCTGCGTACCGTTGGTATCAACATGGTAATGGCCCATGCAGGAGGACCATTATGTGCAGGGAAATTCAGCTTGACGATATCACAGGTTTTCAGCAGTATGAGGACGCAGGACAATCTTGAGGAAAACATATCTTCATTTTATGCTGAACTGAACAGGATAAAACAACTCCTGGAGATCACCTCTCAAGATACTCCCGTCTTTTTTCTGCTGGATGAAATTTTGAAAGGTACCAATTCACACGACCGGCACCTGGGAGCGGTATCTTTGGTTCACCAGTTAATGGAGGAAAACACCTCAGGATTGATATCCACCCATGATATTGATCTGGCTAAAGAAGCCACGGAAGGGAGAAAAGTAAGCAATTTCAGCTTTAACAGTACAATTAAGGGGGATGAGATCAACTTTGATTATAAGCTAACACCTGGAATTTGTGAAAGTTTCAATGCCAGCAAGCTTATGAAAAAAATGGGTATAAGGATCTTAGAGAATTAGAATTGAGAATGCTGCACTGAAAATCCGTATCCTGGGCTCATTCACCCTTATGAGCTATTTCAGAATTAATTACATCAAAAAGATTCTTTAGCAAATCAGGTTTGGTAAACCCAAAGGAGTTTAATACTTTTATGAGGTTTATATTCTCAGTATTTTTTAAATCTTTTCTTATGAAATCCAACCGACGCACATTTTTATCGAATACTTCCAAACTGGCGGTTGCCGGTGCCAGTGGAGTAGTCCCTGGATTATCCTTGGCCAAAAGCACAAATATTTCAGCGAATGATAAGATTATTGTAGGGCTGGTGGGTGCCAGGGGCATGGGTTTTGGAATATTAAACCATGCTTTGAACCAACCCGGGGTGGAATGTGGAGCCATCTGTGACATAGATGATGATGTACTTAACAGGAGGATCCTGGAAGTTGAGGAAATACAAGGGAAAAAACCTGAAAGATATAAGGATTTCAGGAAATTTATGGAGAACAAAGATCTTGATGCTGTCATTGTAGGCACACCAGACCATTGGCACTGTTTGATCACAGTCGCAGCATGTGAAGCGGGTAAAGACGTATATGTTGAAAAACCGATGGCCAATAGTATCGGTGAGTGCAATGTCATGGTGGAGGCAGCAAGAAAGTATAAGAGAATTGTTCAGGTCGGCCAGCAGCAGAGAAGCGGTAACAACTGGAAGGAAATAATGGAGCGTATCAAATCAGGAAAGATCGGGCAGTTGAGAAAAGTCCAGATATGGGCTAATTTTAATTATGGCGTTGGCCAGCCTGTTGTTCCTGACAGCCCTCCACCCGAAGGTGTCGATTTTGATATGTGGCTCGGTCCCGCTCCTGAACGAACTTTTAATCCTTCCAGATTTCATGGTTCATGGCGTATGTTCTGGGATTATGGTGGCGGATTAATGACAGACTGGGGCGTACATCTTATTGACATGGCGCTCTGGGCAAAGGATGTCACAGACTTTCCCATTGCTACCGTTTCAACAGGAGGCAATTTCTCACACCCTGACTTTGCACATGAGACCTTCGACACCATGAGCGTAAGCTGGCAGATGAAAGATTATGCGATAAACTGGGAGCACACAGCAGGAACTCAGAACGGACCTTATGGGAGATTATATGGCCTGGCATTTATAGGAAACGATGCGACGATCGTCGCAGATAGATCAGGGTATGAACTCTTCCCGGAGATGGAAGGTGGCGAGTATAAAGTTCCGGCCATTCCCAAGCAAGGGGGACGGGAAAATCATGAAGCGCATGTACAGAATTTCCTGGAATGCATTAAAACCCGGGAAGAGCCCCGTTGTAATGTGGAAACTGGCAGATCGGTTGCAGCCTATGCCCATGCAGCGAATATTGCGCTCAGAACAAATACCAGATTAGATTGGGATCCGGATAAAGGTAATTTCGGAAACAATGAGAAAGCCAATGAACTTATCACTCCGGGCTATAGAAATCCATGGAAATTACCGAAGATATAGATCAATAAGGTAAAATAAAATCTTTGGAAACCATTTTAAAAACCAATAAGAATACGCAGGGATCAAGCCAGTCAATAAAAATACATAGAGCATCAGGAAACAAAACTAATATATTGTAGCAATGGATCAAAAGAGAAGAGATTTCATAAAAAAATCAGCCCTGGGAAGTGCTGTAATCGCTTTTGGAAGCAGCTCCATATTTTCGTGCAAACCTACCGGGCAGATCAAGGAATTGGGATTGATAATGGGTGTTTTAAGAAATGAACTCAATTTGGATTTTAATGGAACCTTGAAGAAAGTAGCTGAAATCGGATACAAATACCTGGAAATCGGGAATAATCCCAGAGGCTCACGGGAAGAATTCAAGGAGTTTTTAAAGGAGTTAGATCTCATACCAGTTGCTGGTGGCACTTCAATTGCCGAGATGATGGAGGAGGAGAAACTCAGGAAACTTTGTGAAGATGCAATATTCATGGGTAAAAAATATATGGTTTGTTATTGGCCCTGGCTGGATGGCGGCCCCGGGAAAAACCTTGACGACTTTCTGAGGGCTACTGAAAGAATAAACAGGGCAGGTAAGATATGTAAGGAGATGGGCATTAATTTTGCATTTCACAACCACGATCAGGAATTTGTTCCGGTAGAAGGATACCAATGGGCCTATGAAGTCATTCTTGAAAACACCGATCCGTCAATAGTAGATATGGAACTTGACCTTTACTGGTCGGTTAAAGGGGGAGGAGATCCTGTTGCACTGTTTAAAAAATATCCTGGCCGGTTCAAGATATTTCATGTAAAAGATATGGACAATACACCTGATAAGTTGTATACCTGTCCAGGATATGGAATAATAGATTTTGCCGAGATCTTTGCAAAAAGTGAAAAGGCAGGTGTAGAATATTATATCGTTGAGATCGACAGGCATCCCAAACCTTTTCAATGTGTGCAGGACAGCTATAATTATCTAATGAATCTAAGATTTTAAATATTGATCTTTTTTAAAGTATAATAGGATGTTGATATGTTGATTAAAATCGGGGTAGTTCAGGCAACACCTTCTCTATTTGATGTGGATACTACCCTTAAAACAGTGAAAAAATGGATAGAAGAAGCATCCCGCGAAAAATGCCAACTTATACTTTTCCCTGAAGCTTTTATCCCGGGTTATCCCAGGGGAATGGATTTTGGCACTGTAGTAGGCAAAAGGACTGACCAAGGAAAGAAACAATGGCAGAATTACTGGGAGAACAGCATTGAGGTACCGGGAAAATTTACGGACAAGCTCGGGGAAATGGCCCGGAAACATCAAATGTATCTCGCTATTGGTGTTAGTGAACGGGATAAAACCAGTAAAACCCTGTATTGCACCCTGTTATATTTCAGCCCAAACGGTAAGCTTTTGGGAAAACACCGGAAAATAAAACCTACCGGTTCTGAAAGGATCATCTGGGGAGAGGGAGACGGATCGACACTTGTCACTGTAAATTCAAGAATTGGCAAAATTGGCGGGTTGATCTGCTGGGAGAACTATATGCCCCTGGCCAGGATGGCCATGTATCGTAAGGGCATTGAGATATACCTCGCCCCAACGGCGGATAACCGGGAATCCTGGCTTACGGCTCTAAAACATATAGCCGTGGAAGGGAGATGTTATGTTCTTGGAGCCAATCAATATGTTCGTAAAGACCACTACCCCGCTTCCCTTCAAGCTGAAATAATGGATGAGGAAGAAGTAATGAGTCCCGGGGGTAGTGTAATTATATCACCGAATGGAGAGGTACTTGCCGGCCCGTTATTAAATGGGGAAGGCCTCGTGACAGCAGACTATGATCCCGGACTAATTATAAGAAATAGAATGGACTTTGACGTGATCGGACATTACGCAAGGGATGATATTTTTTCGCTCGAAATCCGGGATATTCCGGATATTATAGAGGATACAACATAATTTCAGCATATTTATCTGCGTTGAATTGTTGTATCACAGATTAAAATCTGTATTATTTTTTATTTTTTTTATACATAACCAGCAAATTATTTTTACACTATGAGGAAATTATATGTTTTAGTTCTAGCAGCTTTGATGATCATCGGCTGTACCACAGATGACCCGGACGTGACATCTTTTTCATATCCGAAAATGAAAGAAGCTACTCAGGGAGATATGTACGGAAATATAATGATCGTATGGGACCTTGTTGAGGGTGCTGATGCGTATCGGATTTATCGTAAACACCCTGATTTGCCGGATCAGTGGGATGAAATTTCCGAGATTTCATACCATCTTGATTTTGATAACGGGTATAATCTTACTGACCGCAAGATCGTACCGGGGGCTACCTATCAATATCGCCTGTCAAGTGTTTCCGATGAGCATGGCGAAAGTGAAATATCCCCGGTTTTTGAAGCATTTTCAGCATACCCTCCTGATAAACCGGTAATATCCAGTATAACTGTAGGACAGGATTGTATACAGCTGACATGGCTGGATGACAACCCAAAACTTAAAAATGAATATTGGCCCAGGGATTATAACGTCTACATTGCCGAGATGAGTAAGCCTGATGAATTTGAAATGATAGGCACTACTGAAGAAAAAGAATTCTGTATCGATCAATTAACAGCTGGTAAGAATTACCTGGTTAAAATAAGGATCGATGCCATGTATGAGATAGCTGATAAACTCCCTGACACAAATGCTACACTTCTATCTGCTACATTTGCCCGGGTATACAGCGAGGTGGATACGATATTTCAGCAGTAGCAAATATTAGTATTTATCTTACATAGAATTTCTTAATGAAAATTAATGCAATGGTGTCACAATATTTTCAGGTTTATCCATCTTCTGTTTTGAACAATAAAATGAAACGTACCAAGTAAGAATATCAAGACTGTTTGTAGTTTTATTTTCCCCATATTTCTAAGATAATTTAATAAGGGTATACCTCGTCCTGTGCTACATATTGATGTTCCCCGGCTACATGGTTTGTGGGTCTGTTCCAGATCTTTTCCTGAGGTAAAAACCCGATGACCTTTCCATTCAATATACTGGGATCAGTATTCTCCATCCCTTTACGGGATACCTTTATATCAGCAAAATACATACCGGCTTCCTGTTTGAATCCCTTGTTGATCGTCCATACCCCAAAACTTAATACCAGTCTGTCCAATTGCAATCCTGAAAAGTCTCTCTCCTTCTTCAACCGGTCAAAATCATATTTTAGGTATATACTTACCCGGTTCCAATCTTCCGAGCCGTCATAAATATCGAAAAAGGAATAACCGGTAAATGCCGAATAATTGTAACTGCCGCCAATCGAACGGTGTATTTTGCCAATGGCATATATCTGATTTAACATCAGATGATTCTGATGGTATCCCTCAACCCACAGAAATCCACCATTCCAGCTATCCGGATTAAAACGTTTTTCATCGACCCTGTAATTAAACTCAATGCAAGGAATTTCCTGCTCCCTGACCCCAATCACCTGGGTAAGCTGGTTCAGGGTCTGGGGCAACCTGTCCTGCCCCGGTTTATCATAATTCCGTCGACGATTGAACATATATAACGCATTCCCCTGCCTTCCGGGGGCCTTACGCACTTCGCATATATTCGAAGGATCTGTTTCTTCAGTATACACATATTTTCGCATCCAGCCGGAAAGTCCTGTATCAAAATTTCCATTGATAAGTGATTCCGATGGCTCTATTTCCCATTTATGATTAAACCATAAAGGGTCATTTTTAGCTTCATAATTTTTGAAAGAACCAGGATATTTAAATATCTCCTGTGTTACTGTTTTAAAACGTACCTCCGCTTTATCCTTGGAAACATCCACAATGCATATTCCTTGTCCTGGTCCGCCATAAAGGTCTTCCTCCCCGAAAGCCCTTGGCCTGTACCCTGCTGGCGGAAGGTTAATAAAGTTGATGGACTGATACGTGACAGCTGTATTAAGGGATGATTTGATTGGGATATGGACATGTCCGCTGAAAACATACCGTACGTTCCCATGTTTTGATAGAATATCAAACATGAGACGGTTGATGTGTATCGCATTGACATAACTCACTAGTGGATTGATGCCAATTGGATGCATGGGGACATGCTGGAGGAAAAATATAGGTCTGGTTTTATTCATTTCCAGATCGCGCTCCAGCCAGTCGAAATAATGCGGGTGTGTCTCCCAGAAATTCCTCCTCAATGGATCGGGCCAGACTATAAAATGCCATTGCCCCAGGTCAAAACTGTAAGCCAGTTTTTCCAGGCCGTTAATATTTTTCTGTGCAGCAAAGTAATTTTCAAAAGCCTTCATGTTGTAACCCGGTGTAAACTCTGACCTGTAACGGGTTTCATGGTTGCCGATCTCAAGCAAAATTGGATTCTCAAGCTTATCATAAAACCTGATCATTCGATCGAAGTTTTCTTTTTCGCCCTGGTGGTCGGTAAAATCTCCTAGAATCAGAGTGAAAACAGATTTGGGAGAAAGTGTATTGGCTGTAGAAATACTTTCTTCTATAAAAGCATTATGGATCTTTATCCTGGTTTTGCTCCCGTTCCCTTCATACTCCGGATCCCCTCCCTGGGGATCAGCCATGATAACAAATCTGAAATCATCTTCAACAGAAGGAATGCCTAGTTTCTCAGGATTAATTACCCCGATTTCATTATGAAACATCAGGTTTGCCCGTACGATACATGTCTCATGATCCTCCTCGAATTGGTTAGTAGCCATTAACTCCCCTAGGCTAAGGGAAGTGGTTTTTCTATTCGTTTTAATGATCAGCTCAGAAGATTCGGACACACGGTCCATCCATACTGAGATAATGTGTTTATCACCTTTTACAGCTGAAAAATCAAATTTATACTTTTCAACATCGATGATATTCAGACCCATGTTAAAATATGCCCTGCATCGAACAAAATCTGATTTCTTTGCCCTGAGAAATCCTTTGATCCGTTCCTCCAGGTTTTCAGAGTTTCCTGCGAACTCAATTCGAATTACAATATATCCTTCATCATTTCGTGCATCATTGAGGTTTCCGGGTTCAGGATATGTATATTCCAACTCCGAATTTTGTACATTTCGGGATCGAAAAAGTCCGGGTGTTAAAATAGAGCTGGAGATTCCCTGCCCAAATTTTTTTACAAAAAGTCGCCGCCTCATCTAAAAATATTTATAATGTCCGATATTAAATTAAATAAAATTCCAGTATAATCAGAACAGGGATAACATTAACAGTTGGAATAGTCTTCAGGTTTATTCTGAACCAAAGAGTTATTTAAGTGACTAAATTGACCTGTAGATTTATAATTATATGTTTCAATAATCCATTTTCAGAGCCAATTAAGTAAATTTAGCTTTGTATTATTTTTTACATAAAGCAGAATCAAAATGAAAATAATTTTTAGTGCTACCCTTATAGGCATCTTCATTCTTATAGATTTTGGAAATGAATGCCTATCCCAGACAAATCATATCCGAATTAATCAATGCGGGTATCTCACCTCCGATCAAAAAGTGGCGACTGCCTTCTCAGAGAAAAAGTTGAAAGGCAGGTTTATGGTCATTAATGAAAAGGGTGAGGAAGTCTTAAAAGGCAGTATTGAAAAAGCAACTCCACTTTTTTGGGGGAAATTCTATCATTATTACCTTGATTTTTCAGATCTGAACAAGGAAGGTAATTATTTTCTAAAACTGGCCGACGGCACAAAATCAACTGTATTTAATATCGGCCCTGAAGCTTTTAAAGGCTATACTGAAGATCTTATGGAGTTTATGAGGCAACAAAGATGCGGATATAATCCATTTTATGACATCGTTTGTCATCAGCAAGATGGAAGAATATTCTACGGACATAAACCCGACTCCACCTATATTAACACTTCAGGGGGATGGCATGATGCCGGTGACCAACTGAAGTATCTTATTACCGGAAGTTTTGCAACGGCATTTATGATCCTGAGCTATGAATTGGAACCTGACAAATTCGCAGATACTCATGATGATCTGGGAAGAGCTTTCCCTAATGGCATACCTGATATTCTTGATGAAGCGAAATGGGGGCTGGACTGGATACATAATCTCCATCCTGAGCCAGATGTTTTGATACATCAGATTGCTGACGACCGTGATCACAGGGGATGGAAGCGACCTGATAATGATGAATCTGATTACGGATGGGGTGGGAACAGTTACCGTGCAGCATATGTCGCAAATGGAAAGCCACAGGGTTTGAACAAATACATGAGTGAATCAACGGGATTAGCCAATATTGCCGGAAGATCCGCTGCAGCTATGGCCCTGGGTTATAAGGTTTGGATGAAAATCGATTCTGCTTATGCATTAAAATGCCTGAAAGCAGCTGTTGAGCTTTACAAGATGGGCAAGGAAAATGAAGGATATCAGCAGGGTAATTCCTATGGGGCACCCTATAGATATAATGAAGATACCTGGACAGATGATATGGAGTGGGCCGCTGCTGAACTTTATGATATCTTACGGGAACAGTACTACCTGGACGACGCAATTCACTATGCACGCCTTACCGGTACTAAGGGATGGATGGATATGGATTCCGCGGCACACTATCAGAAATATCCTTTTATCAATATCGGACATTTTGCCCTCCACAGGGTAGCTGATGAATCAGTTCAAAAGGAAGTGGCTGAATATTACAGGTCCGGAATAGAAAAAAATATTATTCGGGCTGGAAAAACGCCATTTAAGGTCGGTGTTCCTTTCATATGGTGCAGCAATAACCTAGTCACGGCCTTAGCTTCCCAAATTATACTCTATGAAGAGATGACTGGTGATATGTCATATCATGGCTTCCTGCTCGCACAGAGGGACTGGCTCTTTGGAAACAATCCATGGGGAACATCTATGTTCATGAATATCCCGAGAGATGGTGAATATCCACAGGATGTTCATACCAGCACCTGGGCCTTAACTGGTATTGAAGTGCCCGGTGGTTTAATTGATGGACCGGTATATTACTCCATATTCAAAAACCTGTCAGGATTGGAACTTCTTCAGAAGGATGAATTTGCAGAGTTCCAGAATGATATAGTGGTTTACCATGATGACATAGGGGATTACTCTACGAATGAACCTACCATGGATGGTACTGCCGGTGCTGCTCTAATAATGGCTTACTTTGGGACTCCAGTGGAAAAGAAATAAATTGACTGGATATCTACATCGCAATATCGTATCTTTAATAAGATAAATTTACATAAACTAACCCCATTATGAAAAGACGAAATTTTTTAACTACTGCCGGGCTTTCTGCCTTCTTGCCTTTCAGCACTTACGCTAAGTCAGCAAAAAAAGCCGAAGAACAGCAATATGTCGAATTGATCAAGTACCAACTCCCACTTGGGAATAATAAAAACCTGGTTGAACAATTTTACAAAGATGTTGCCATACCTGCTTTGAATGATATGGGAATTGGGCCGATAGGTGTATTCGGAATAAAATATGGTATGAATAAGCCAACATTATACGTTATGATCCAACATAAAGATCTGGAATCTTTTGCCAGCCTCTCAGATAAACTTATGGATAATTCTGCCTTCTGGAACGAGGGGGCTTCCTTCCTTAATACAGAATTATCGGATCCGAAATATATACGTATTGAAAAGATCCTATATAAAAACTTTAAATACCTGCCTGTTATTGAGGTCCCGAAGCAAAAAATGGATAACGCTGGAAGAATTTATGAGATGCGAATTTATGAGAGCCATAGTCTGAAAGCAGCCAAAAAGAAAATTGAAATGTTCAATGAAGGCGGTGAAATCGAGATCTTTAAAAAAACAGGGCTGAATCCAGTATTTTTTGGTGAAACCATAGCTGGTCCAATGATGCCCAATTTAACCTATATGCTTGTTTTTGACGACATGGCGGACAGGGATAAGAATTGGAAAGTATTTGTTAACTCTCCAGAATGGAAGGAACTCAGTGGGGATATGCAATACAAGGATACCGTTTCCAATATTTCAGATATTATCCTTTCACCTGCCTCCTGTTCACAGATTTAGGGAAACATTATTCCAGATCTGCAAGTTATTGGTTATATTAACAGATTAAAATAGTTTGTTATTTGTCCATAAACCATAATATACTGTGATTATGAAATGTATGCATCGACGTGAATTTATCAAATCTTCGCTTCTGGCTGGTGGTGTTGCCGCCATGAATCCATTTCCACATGAGATTTACGCATCTGAAAAAAAGAAGAATGCGAATGATATTATTAAACTGGGAGATACCGGGATTGAAGTTTCCAGGCTTGCCATGGGAACCGGTACGCACGGAGTAAACAGGGCATCAAATCAAACCAGGAAACTTGGTGTCAAAGGTTTGGGAGAGTTACTACATTCAGCATACGATCAGGGGATATTCTTCTGGGATTCGGCTGACCAATATGGGACACACCCTCACCTGAAGGAAGCCTTGAAATATGTGCCAAGGGAAAAGGTGGTGATTCTGACGAAAACTCATGCAACTACGGAAGAGGAAATGAAGGCTGACCTGGACAGATTCAGACAGGAAATAGGAACTGATTATCTTGATATCGTTTTACTGCATTTCATGACAAAAGATAATTGGCCTGAATTGAAAACAGGCGCTATGAATATCCTTTCTCAGGCAAGGGAAGATGGAATAGTAAGGGCACATGGAGTATCCTGCCATACCCTTGGGGCACTTAAGGCCGCCGCCGCAACGGATTGGGTACAGGTGGACCTGGCCAGGATCAATCCTTATGGTTCCAGAATGGACGCAGAAGTACCCGTGGTAGTTGATGTTTTGAAAGACATGAAGAAGAAAGGCAAAAGCATTATTGGAATGAAATTATTTGGTGCCGGCGAATTAACTGATAAACTTGATGAGTGTTTGCAATATACATTAGGTCAGGATTTTGTGGATTGTTTCACAATAGGACAGGAAGACAGAGGCCAGATGGAGGACCTGTTAACTAGAATTCCGGCTGCAAGTACCAGAGGATAGAGAACATTATTTATAAATTACTTATCCCGCTAATGCGGGATTTTTTTATTTTTAAGAGCCCGATGTGAATATCAAAGTATCGATCTAATGAAAAAGAAAGAACTTCGGTCCAGGGCCGAAAAGTTTGCCAGGAACATGCTTAGAGATGCAGAGGGAGGACACGACTGGAACCATATTGAAAGGGTTTTGAAGAATGCCAGGATAATCCTAAAGAAAGAAGATGGCAATAAACATATAGTTCTATTAGGAATATTACTACATGATATAGCTGATCCAAAATTTCAGGGAGGTGATGAAACCAAGGGGATAAAGATCGCCTCAGCTTTCCTGGAAGAAACAGGTGTGGATAAAGCTACAAAAAAGCAGGTTCTGGGAATAGTAAAAGGTATTTCCTTCAAAGGGGGACATAACGATATAAAAGATAAATCCAGGGAATTGCAGATTGCCCAGGATGCTGACAGGCTGGACGCCATTGGTGCTATCGGTATTGCAAGGGCATTTAATTATGGAGGATTCAGTGGCAGGAAGATCTATGATCCAAAACAGAAACCCCGTGAATATAAAAATGTTAAAGAATACCGGTCAAGTGATTCTTCCACCATAAACCATTTTTACGAAAAACTTCTTAAGTTAAAGGATGCCATGAATACCAAAACAGCCAGGAAAATGGCTAAGAAAAGGCATGATTTTATGATTAAGTACCTTGAGGAATTCTATCAGGAGGTAAATGGAGAGCCCAACCCCTAAACCCTTCCTGTTTAATTTCTGGAAGCATCATTTATTTTTTCTTCTGAATGAGATCAAAACCGCTTCCTTGGAATTCGAGCATGATGATTTAAGATCCTCGATGAAGAAAATAGGAAATTCAACAACGGATCTATATACAGGAGACTTGAGCATCCCCGAGATCTCTGAATTCTGCAAATCCAAACTTATAGAAGATTCCCGGTTCGAAAAGGATACCTATATTAAGTGGATAAAACAGCATCCTGAATATTACAGGGAAATGATATTTCCTGACCAGTCTGTATGGATTTTGAAAATCGGTGTTGAAGAAGAACGTCATATTCATATTCACCCAGGCAGGAATGTACTTCATACTGTCCGTGTAAAGGCAAATATTTTAAAAACAGCATATCTGGCTAATTTATTTGCATACAAATATCAGAAATCCCCAATGGATATCGATTTGATAAATTTGTTGCGTAATGATATTCTTGATCTTTCACCTATTAAATTTGTTACTATGAACCATGATTTGGGCAAAATAATTTATTTATTTGGTAAAAATCTGGGCATCTTTAATAAATAAAAATAATAGCCTTGCCGATGAATTTTGATCTGAAACGTATCGTCCTGAAAGAACTAGGCTTTCTTCTGATCTCTGCATTACTCGTGGCATTATTTTATTTTCTGGCCGGTACTTTTCTGAAGATATGGATAGAAGAGTACAGCACATTGCTTTATATGACGGTGATATTCTATTTTATCATTGGATTTTACCGCTGGCTTAATGCCTTGGCCAGGAAGTATCAAAGAAAGGACGAAGACCAGTAAAATGAGTTTTTCTGTTAAAAAAAGTTAATAAATCACATCTTATGGTGATCGGGAGTAAATATGTATAATAAAATATCGATTTTTACCTTTCAATTACACGGTGTTAGGAAAAAACTGGATATGTTTAAATTCCAGTTTTCCTTCTAATGGTATTATTTGCTAACTTCGCCGTCAATAATTCTTTTAAACATGAATAAATTTCAAAAATATAATAATATAACAGGATGGGCAGTCTTTGTCATTGCGACAATTGTATACTGGCTCACCGTTGAACCAACTGCCAGTTATTGGGATTGCGGGGAGTTTATTTCAGTATCCTATAAATTAGAAGTTCCACATCCTCCGGGAGCACCATTCTTTCTGTTAATTGGCCGTCTTTTCTCATTTTTGGCTATGGGTGACGTCCTTAAGGTAGCTTACTGGATCAATATTGTAAGCGTACTTAGCAGCAGCTTTACCATTTTATTTTTATTCTGGACAATTACCCTGTTTGGCAGGAAATTAATAAAAATTGAAAACAATATCCTCTCTGATGCCCAGACTTATTTATTGATTGGTTCCGGGATTGTAGGGGCTTTAGCTTATACTTTCTCAGATTCTTTCTGGTTCTCCGCTGTAGAGGCAGAAGTATACGCCATGTCATCTTTTTTTACTGCCTTTGTTGTATGGGCTATTCTAAAATGGGAACATATAGAGGATCAAAGCGAAGCAAATCGCTGGTTAATTCTCATCTTTTATATGATGGGGTTATCCATCGGTGTTCACCTACTGAACCTGGTCACCCTGCCTGCCCTGGGATTAATATTTTATTTTAAAAAGTATAAACCAACCACAAAAGGTGTTGTTTATACCCTGATCATCAGCTTTTCCCTGATTGTTCTGATAAACAATTTTATCATTCCAGGTTTACCCGGAATAGCAGGATCTTTTGAGATCTTCTTTGTTAATAGTATAGGATTACCCTTCAAGTCCGGCATCATAATTTTCTTGTTATTGTTCACCGGATCAATTGCATATGGTATTTATTATTCACAACAGAAAAATAAAGAATTGCTCAACATGGCCATGTTGGCCTTATCATTTATCCTTATCGGCTATTCTTCATATGCCCTGGTGCTTATCCGTTCCAATTACAATCCCCCGATCGATGAGAATAACCCAGAGAATATAATCAGCTTCGTATCTTATCTGAAAAGGGAACAATATGGTTCAAGACCCTTGTTATACGGCCAGTATTTTGATGCAGAAGTGGTTGATCAGAAAACAGGAGCTCCCGTTTACATGCAAGGCGAGGAAAAATATGAGATCAAAGAGCGTAAACTGGAATATGTATATGATCAGCGGAGGATGACCATATTGCCCCGGGCTTATAGTAATTCCGAAAATCACGTTGCCCAGTATCGAAAATGGATGAACCTGAAGAATAATGAAATCCCGGGATTCGGGGATAACCTGATGTTCATGTTCCGGTATCAGATCGGATACATGTATATGCGCTATTTTATGTGGAATTTTGCAGGCAGGGAAAGTGATATTCAGGGAGCTACCTGGCTCACTCCACTCGATAGTTTCAAGCCGGTACCTGAGGATATTGCTGAAAACAGGGGAAGGAATAACTATTTCATGCTACCTCTTATTTTTGGACTGATAGGCATGTTCTTCAACTACAAGAGAAGTCAGCGGATCTTCGGGGTAATTACCATGTTGTTTATTCTTACGGGGGTTGCCCTGGTGGTTTATCTTAACTCCCCTCCCGTTGAACCCCGGGAAAGAGATTATATTTATGCTGGTTCATATTATGCCTTTGCCATATGGATAGGTCTTGGTGTACTTGCCATTGGTCAGTTCCTGGTCGCTTACCTTAAAAATGCTAAAATTGCAGCATGGGTGGCCACCGCCCTGGGATTAATGGTACCCGTAATTATGGCTGTCGAAAACTGGGATGATCATGACCGGTCTGACAGATATTTTTCTGTAGATTCAGCTAAGAACTTTCTGGCCTCCTGTGCACCGAATGCAATACTTTTCACTGGTGGCGATAATGATACCTTTCCTTTGTGGTACGCCCAGGAAGTCGAAGGTTTCAGAACAGATATGCGTGTGATCGTGCTCAGCTATTTCAATACCGACTGGTATATTGATCAGATGACACGTAAAGCCTATGAATCTGAACCAGCTCCTTTCTCTCTTGACAAAAATCTGTACCGACAGGGTGGTCCCAATGACTATCTTCCTTATATAGAAAATCCAAACATAAAAGGCAACGCTATAAGTCTTGAGGCTTATATGAACCTGGTAAAACAAGATCACCAGGCGATTAAAGTACCAACACTTTTGGGAAGTTACAATTCTATTCCTGCGAAAGCGCTATATCTGAATATCGACACGGCCTATGTAAAATCACTTGGCATTGTGCCGAAGGAAATGGAGCACTTGATCCCTGAACAGATGGTATTCCGGCTCAAAGGGAGTGGTCTGGAGAAAAATACATTTATGATACTGGATATGATCTTAACCGGTAACTGGACAAGACCTATTTATTTCAATAATACCTCATTGCAAAATGCCGGTATAGATTTCCGCAGGTACGTTGTACAGGAGGGTAATACATATCGTTTACTGCCTATTGACCGGGGTAATCTACAGGATGATCTGGTGGATACAGAAACCATGTACGCTAATATGATGAATAAATTTTCCTTCAGGGAACTGGACAATCCTGAGGTATATTATTCAGAGGACTATCGAAATTTCGTTCTTAACCATAGGTCCAGCTTTAATACACTTGCCGAGGCTTTAATTGCTAAGAATGATACAGAAAAGGCCCGTGAAGTATTGAACAGATCTCTTGAAGTAATGCCAAACAAATCGCTCAGGTACGATTATTCTAATGTCCAGACTGCCTCTTTATTATTCCAGTTGGGTGAAAACGAGAAGGCTGTAGATATTGCGGAAAAATTAGGAAATAGTTCAATCGGGTATCTTGAATATTATGTAAATATGGATAGCTCCCCCGCTAATGAGGTGCAAAAACATATGACCATATTAAGCCTTTTGTCGCGAATGCTGAAACAGCATGGGCAGGATGAGCTGGCAACAGAGATAGAGACTTCGTTCCTGGATTATTACGGGATCTTTAATGCACAGTAAAAAGATCATTTTTAAAAGATTTTATAATTCAGGATCTGGTCAAAAAAACTGACAATTACTCCAGGTTCTATGGCTATACTGAAAACAATCCCGAACACCGCCCCATAAAAATGGGCGTCATGGTTGATGTTATCAGACATCTTTCTGCCCTGATAATAGGAATAAATAAGGAAAAGAATTCCGAAAATAAAACCGGGGATACATAGTAAAGGAAGAAATATACAGACCTTGGCTGTTGGATTAAATAATATGCTGGCAAACAGGACAGCGCTTACAGCTCCTGAAGCCCCCAGGCTGTTATAATTCGGATTATCCTTATATTTAATGAGACTTGGTATATCGGCTACCAGCATTCCCAGGAAGTATAATAGCAAAAAATAAAAAATACCAGACGCTCCGTAATAATATCTGAAAATCTGTTCAATTACATCGCCAAAGAAATACAGGGTGATCATGTTAAACAACAGATGAACATATCCACTATGAATAAATCCTGAAGTAATTAATCTGAAATACTGCTGTTTGTGAATTACCGCATATGGATTCATCATCCATTTATTATATTTATCAGGGTTTTTCCAGGCGTAAAGGCTTGCTATTACTGATACAGCAATTAAAACTATGCTTATGCTCATTTATCTATTTTTCTCTGTTCATCAGAAACGAACTTATTGATAAAAGGTCTTTCCTTCTTTCTTTTTCTATATCTATTTTATTAAACGATTCCAGCCCTAAATTAAAATAGTAGTTGATCTGTTTTTTAGTTAACTGCTCAATATTCAGATCATTATAAATAGAAGTGACTTTATTAACTTTCTCAACCGGATCAAAATCCTTTATTGAGATCCATCGCTCCAATTCCTTTTTTTCTTCTCCATGTGCCAACTCCAGGGCTTTTATGAGTAAAAATGTTTTTTTGTTGGCGATGATATCCCCACCAACCTGCTTGCCAAAAACTTCTTTGTCGGCATATACATCCAGAAGGTCGTCCATAAGCTGAAATCCAATCCCCATGTTTATACCGAACTGTTTTAAGTTGGCCTGATCTTCCTTATTTGCCCCGCCAATCAATCCCCCTTGTTCAAGGCTGTATCCCAGGAGAACGGCCGTCTTCAGCTTGATCATTTCAAGGTATTCATCAACAGCTACATTATCGGAGCTCTCAAAATCCATATCCATTTGCTGTCCTTCACAGACCGCGGCGGCACAATTGTTGAATTTAGAGATAACCTCTTTTACTATCGCCTCGTCCACCTCTAATAAAAGATCATAAACCCTGACCAGCATCACATCTCCGGATAAAATAGCGATGTTCTCATTCCACTTTTTATGGACTGTAGGCATATTCCGGCGAATAGGCGCCTTGTCCATGATATCATCATGCATCAGGGTGAAATTATGAAAAACCTCCACAGCTAATGATGGCTTTAATATTTTATCATACCCGTTTTGATATAACTGATAGGCAAGAATTGATAAAAGAGGCCTGATCCGCTTGCCTCCAAGGCCAAGAATATAATATATCGGATCATAAAGATTAGGCAAATCCTTTCCTAAATCTAGATTTCCAACGGCCTTATCGATGATGGCTATTAATTCTTTAAGTTTTTTATCCATTTTGACTAAATGCTAAATCAATAATCCGGCGGTCTACATCAGCTTTTAAAACCTTAACTTTTACATTCCCGCCTAAACTATACATTCTTTTAGTATACCTGCCAACAACCCTCATGTTTTTTTCATCGAATTCATAATAATCATCCAGCAAGGCTGACATTCTAATCATTCCCTCTACTTTTGTGGATATAATCTCAACATATATTCCCCATTCTGTCAATCCACTGATCAGGCCTTCAAATTCTTCACCGACTCTCGGGACCATATATTCAACCTGTTTATATTTTACGGAAGCCCTCTCAGCATCCGAGGCGACTTTCTCCCTTTCTGAACTATGCGTACACTTTTCTTCATATTCCTCATTACTCACAGAATTTGACCCGGACAAATAATGGGCCAACAAACGGTGCACCATCATGTCAGGATATCTCCTTATAGGAGAAGTAAAATGTGTATAGTGGGCAAATGAAAGTCCGAAATGTCCTTTCTGTTTAACGCTGTATTTAGCTTTTGCCATCGACCGGATCGCCAGCTTCTCGAGTACATTCTGTTCAGGCTTACCTTCTATTTCATCCATGAGTCTGTTTAAAGCCCTGGCAATCCCCTCCTGCCGGAAGTCAAGCTTATGCCCAAACTTTTTCGCAAAGGATGAGAAAACCTGCAATTTATCCATGTCCGGCTCATCATGTATCCTGTATACAAAAGTCCTTTCGCCATTACCACCAACCGGATTAAATACAAACTCGGCTACCTTTTTGTTAGCCAGAAGCATAAATTCCTCGATTAACTTATGTGCGTCTTTCCTGACTTTTGGAACTATGGCCAGCGGCTTCCCATCCTCACTCAACTCAAATTTTACCTCCGTAGTTTCAAAGTTTATAGAACCATGCTTATATCTATCAGTTCTTAATTTCCTGGCCAGGCCATTGAGTATATTTAATTCCTTGGTGAAGTCACCCTTATAGGTGTCGAGTCGATCCTGGGCTTCATCATAGGTAAACCTGCGATCAGAATGGATTATGGTCCTTCCAAACCATTGCTTTTTGATATTTGCATTCCGGTCAAGTTCAAACACAGCCGAGAATGTTAATTTATCTTCATGGGGCCGCAGAGAACATAGTTCATTGGACAATCGTTCCGGAAGCATTGGAATTGTACGATCAACAAGATATACAGAAGTGGCCCGATCATAGGCTTCCTGGTCAATTTCTGATCCTGGTTTTACATAATGGGTCACATCGGCAATGTGTACCCCCAGTTCATAATTCCCGTTTTTCAGAGTTTGCAGAGAAATGGCATCATCAAAATCTTTTGCGTCTTCAGGATCTATCGTTAGGGTAGTTACTTTCCTGAAGTCCTTTCTTTTCGCTATTTCCTTTGAAGTAATTTCCCCACTGATCTTTTCTGATTGATCGATTAAAGCCCGGTCAAAATCAAAAGGTAGTCCAAACTCAGCCATTATCGAGTGGATCTCAGCATCATTATTGCCAGCAGGTCCCAGGATTTTTATAACTTCCCCCAAAGGATTCTTATCTCCCTCTTTCCAGTTGATAATCCTTGCTATTACCTTGTCATTGTTCTTAGCCTTCTTAATACCTTCCACCCTGATGAAGATATCATGATGCATTTTTTTAAAGTCAGGGATGACAAAAGCATAATTATTATGTACTTCTATCCTTCCAACAAATTCCATACGGAACCGTTTTACGATTTCTGTTACAGCACCGATCGGCCGGCCATCCTTTTTAACAGAAAAGATCCGAACCTTTACAATGTCATCATCAAGAGCGGTTTTAAGGTCCTCAGTCCTGACTAGTACATCTTCATCAATGTCATCCGAAATGATGAAAGCGAATCTTGAATTAACGTAATCTACCTTTCCGGTGATTTCATTCCCGGATTTAATTACGCAGAAACGACCATCATCTGTAAGTTGAATTTTATCTTCCCGGAGAAGTGTCAGCAGGATACTGTCTACATTGTTCTTCAAATGTTTTTGCTTGATATTTAATTTTCGAATGATCTGCTTTTCACTGAATGTACGTGATGGGTACTCTTTGATCAGATTAAATATTTTTTCCTTAAGGGATTGTAATTTTTCCTTAGATTTATCTGTTTTCTTACTTTTTTTATTTGTCATGTTTAGTTTTTATTTCCTCTCTAATGAGCCTGGCTGTTTTTAGAATTTTACGTCGTAATACATTTTTTCTGATATCCTCGAGATCCCCCTTTGGAATGGATTCAATAAGATTTCTTGTATATTCTTCTCTAGGTCTTAGATAAATATCCTCGGAAAAACCCATTTCTATGAATCGTCCATCACGCATTACGAATAAACGATCTGACATGAACTTGACTACGGATAGGTCATGTGATATAAATATATATGTGAACCCAAAATCTTTTTTCAATTGATTAAGAAGGTTTAATATCTGCGCCTGAACCGAAACATCCAGGGCGGATACGGATTCATCCAATATTACAAATCTGGGCTGAAGGGATAAAGCTCTGGCAATACATATTCTTTGCCGTTCACCACCAGAAAATTCATGCGGGTACCTGTTGTAGGCATTTTCTTTCAGCCCCACTTTAAAAAGAAGCTCAAAGACTTTATCCTTTTTATTGAACCCTTTGAACAAGCCATGAATTTTCATGGGCTCCAATATGGCATCGCCAACCGTTTGTCTGGGATTTAAGGAATTATATGGATCCTGGAATATGATCTGCATGGACTTTCTCAAATCCCTGAGTTCTCCAGGATTTAGTGTGGCTATATTTTTCCCTTCAAATATAATTTCCCCTGAAGTAGGTTCAAGAAGCCTGATTAATAACTTTCCAAGTGTGGTTTTCCCACACCCTGATTCTCCGACAAGCCCAATTGTTTCTCCCGGATAGACTTCAAATGATATTCCATCAACTGCCTTAACTTCTTCAATATGTTTACCAAATAATCCTTTGTTTATTGAATAATATTTCTTCAGCTCGTTCACCGTAAGAATTGGCCCTCCCTGAATTACACTCAATCGTCTTTCGATCAATTCATCTTTTCGTTCCACATTTAGTAGAATAGCCTCACCAACAGATTTATATTTTTGATCTAATTTATCCGCTTTCCTGTATTCCTTCGTTCCACCCATGCTCTCATCAGCAATTGGAAATTCATGACTTATAAAATCCGAAACAGTCGGCAATCGTTTCATCCTCAAGTCAAGCCTGGGCCTGCAAGCCAATAATCCTTTTGTATAAGGGTGCTTTGGATCTGAGAAAACATCCCATACCGTTCCTTGCTCTACAATCCCGCCATCAAACATCACTATTATTCTATCTGCTATTTCAGCAATTACGCCAAGGTCATGTGTGATAAACAATACAGAACTGTTTAAATCTTCCCTTAGGTTTTTCAACAACCTCAAGATATTAGCCTGAACTGTTACATCCAAAGCTGTTGTAGGTTCATCAGCAATGATTACCTGTGGTTGGCACGCTAATGCCATGGCGATCATAACACGCTGTTTCTGGCCACCCGATAAGTGATGTGGATATGAATCAAAAATAATGTCTGCCCTGGGCAGCTGTACTTTACGAAATAGCTCAACAGCCATTTCCCTGGCCTCTTTTGCTTTAATACCTTTATGCAGGGTAAGAGATTCAACAAGCTGGTCGCCACAACTCAACACGGGATTCAGGGAAGTCATTGGTTCCTGAAATATCATTGAGATCTCATGTCCCCTGATCTTCTGAAGGGTATACTCAGATTGCTGCAACAGGTCTACCTCTCCTAAGATCTTTGACCGGAAGACTATTGATCCATCCCGGTAGATCCCTGGTGGGGATTGTAGTAATTTTAATATGGATAAGGCCGTTACTGTTTTGCCTGATCCTGATTCTCCGACTATCCCAACTGATTCTCCTTCCCCTATGCTCATGCTCAGGTCCTCAACAGCCGTTGATATTCCATTCTCTGAAATAAAATCAACGCTCAGGTTTTTTATCTCCAGGACTGTTTTACTATTGTCGAATATCTCATTCATGAAACATATTAAACGTAGGTGATATTACTTTCCTTTATCGCGGGCATGAGATTCAATTTCAGAAAAAGATTAGCTGTAACATACACATCCTGTTTGCAATAAGCCTCAATCTGTTCTATATTCTTGTCTTTGTAGTAAACCTTATTCACCATGCTACCATCCATGTCTTTTTTGCTGGAATTAATTCCAAAAATACTGGATAGAAGGTCTAGTGAAGAATAATTTCTACGGTCTCCAAATTTCCACATCTCCATAGTATCGATGTGATTGATCTCCCAGGGTTTTTTACCTGATATCTGCAGAGCTGCTGGAATTTCTATTTCATTGACCAGATATCTTCTGCATAAATAAGGAAAATCAAAATCTTTTCCGTTATGGGCACAAAGTATGAGTTTCTCGCTATCGAGCTTATTGTTAATCAGATCTTTAAATCCGGCAAGAATATCTTTTTCGTTTTTCCCTGTATAGGCTTTGATCCGTAAACCCATTTCTCCTGATTTTGTTTTAATGAACAGGCCGGCAGCGATACATATGACTTTCCCAAATTCTGCATAGATCCCTGCACGTTCAAAAAACAGTTCATCAGTTGGTAGTTGATCCTCGTTTTTCAGAAAAGCCGCTTTTCTATCCCATTGTTTCTTCAGCCGCTCATCAAGGTCATTATAACTTTCGGATATTGAAGCTGTTTCAATATCAACGATAAGGGTATTTCTAATATCGATCAATGGTGACAGGGTCCGGGTTTAAAAGCCTATTAATTATAAAACTAAATATAAGCATTATTAATGAGTTTTATCGGGTGATTATTTACCGAACAGAATATGCAGAATTATTATCCAATCATTAAAAATCGAATATTGGGGTACTTTTATTGGATGACATATGCGGTCAGACTATCACCTTTGATATCAAAGGATATGCTGTCAAGCCTGTGAAGAACACTTTTCATAACGACAGCATATTCATCTCTCTTATCTTCATTTACCGGTTCGGAAGGCGGTAGTTTTACATTCAGGGCATCAACCTGCTGGCCATTCTTCCAGAAACGAAAACAAAGATGCGGTCCGTTGGCCAGTCCGGTACTTCCAACATAACCGATTACCTGGCCCTGGATTACCTTTACACCTTCTTTTATTCCGCTTCCAAACCTGGACATATGGAGATATTGTGTAGTATAGACACTGTTATGTCTTATCTTGACATATCTGCCATTATACTGTGAATATCTGGCCTCTTCAACAATTCCATCGCCCACTGATCTGATGGGTGTCCCGGTTGGTGCGGCATAATCGGTGCCCAGGTGTGCTTTATATCTTTTTAATACCGGATGGTACCTTTTTCGTGTATATCTTGAACTGATTCGCTTATAGCGAAGGGGTGACTTTAGAAATTGCTTCTGGAGGCTCTGTCCATTTTCGTCAAAATAGCTGATTCCACTTCCCTGGTCGAAATAAACAGCATAGTAATCTTCTTTGTTATGATTGAAATATGCTCCTATTATTTTACCAATTCCTGCTTCTTCATCATCAACAAATAACTGTTCATAAAAAACCTTGAAACGATCCCCTTTTTGAATTCGATAAAAATCCACTTGCCAGGCGAACACTTCAGACAGAGAATGGATCAACATGGGATCTGCACCAGCATCCGTCATGGTTACCCAAAGTGAATTCTCAATTACACCTGCCACTGCGGTGTTCACAGTATCGATTTTTCTCTGGTTCACGCTGACCTCAATGCTGTCTTTTAATTTATAAACAACATAATCTATTGAATTTGGTTCATAGATGAAATATTCTGCACGGGGCAGTGTATCCCTTGTACAAAATATCGTATACTTTTTGCGTGCCTCCAGTTTCCGGACATCATATACTTTTCTGGATTTTATTGACAGATCATGGATCTGTTGGTCTGTAATCCCGTATTCTGATAGTATCTCTCCCAGAAACTGATTTCGCCTGATCGTGTTTTCTATTACCGTAAAAGAATCCACTGGCAATCCGTAAAGTAGTGTGGGCGGGAGGACCTCAACAGTATCCAGGTTTTCGGAAATAATCTCCCCTTCATATTGCGGTTCTGACCTGTCAATTTTGATTTGGTAAACCACGAATATGAGCAATAAAATAAATAATATTATAAAAAGACCAGACTGGGCGAACTTCATAACCACATCCTTTCAACATGACAAAATAGCTCATATCTTAAGCTAATAGCAAAAATTCAGCTAAAATTATACATATCCGAGATGATAAAAAAGGGGAAATGGATAAGGTAAGGAATTATTGAGAGAAGACAATTGTTATAAATAATACCAAAGATACTTATGTTCAAAACAAATAT
>CBDUBA010000009.1:0-69477 GCA_965365275.1 uncultured Cyclobacteriaceae bacterium
CAATTACACCACCAATACTGGTCCCATGCCCGCCAATCCATTTGGTTGCCGAAGCTGTCACAATATTGGCACCGTGTTCAAGTGGTCTGAACAGATATCCGCCTGCACCGAATGTATTATCAACTACCAGTGGAATATTGTTTCTTCTGGCAACTTCTGCAATTGCTTCGAAATCCGGAATATTAAACTCGGGATTACCGATGGTCTCAATATATAAAGCCCTGGTTTTTTCATCGATAAGCTTTTCAAAACTTTCCGGTTCATCATCTTCTGTGAATCTTACATCGATACCAAGTCTCTTAAATGCAACCTTGAATTGATTATATGTTCCACCATATAAATGGCTTGTTGAGATAAGGTTTTCGCCTGCTTCAAGGATTGTATGCAGGGCAATCAATTGTGCCGCCTGGCCTGATCCAACCGCAAGAGCAGCTACTCCCCCTTCAAGCGCTGCGATACGCTTTTCGAATACATCTGTTGTTGGATTCATAATGCGGGTATAAATATTCCCAAATTCTTTCAATGCAAATAAATCGGCCCCATGCTTGGCATCCTTGAAAGTATATGAAGTAGTCTGATATATGGGTACAGCCCTTGACCTGGTGGTTTCATCTATTTCATGCCCGGCATGTAATTGTAACGTTTCGTATTTTAAATTTTCTGACATAATTTTCTTTTTGTGGTTAATAAATTGAATAAGTGATCTTTAAGGTAATTATACCTGAGAGGCGCTACTGAACATGTATCCTAATACATGCAACAGCAGCATCGCATGCAACATGTATTGCATACCTTGGAGGTTAATTCTAAAAGGGTTATTTTGCCGAAATCCGGCGTAAAGCCATTAAACCTAGTGTGTCTTTTTAGAGTCTGTTTCATTGTAATACAATTTATATTTCCCTAAAATATTTTTGGGTCAGGAATTAGCACCTTGGCAATCCATACCAGGTTGCTAGAGCTTCACAGAGCCTGTCTCTCCACTCTTCTTTATAAATCAATTACAGCTTGAGGCGAATTGATTTGAGTTGCTAAAGTAAGAGAATATTTTTTTCAATCCAAATTTCAATGAAAATTTAAAATATCTGGATGAGGCACGTCGTATTAAATAGGTAGACTAATTAACTTATAATTCTGAATCTAAAAATGCCTAATATGCGTGTTTTGATTACATATTTGTTTTTAATCATTTTGTTTATCCAACCATTATCCGCACAGGAAGAAGAAGAGATAAACGTTGTTGGATTTCGCTTTCTGGATTATGGGAAAGATCTTCCGCAAGACATTCTGCAAGCAAAATCAATTGTTCTTGTGTCGGTTCCCCCTGTTTCAAAAACAAGCTCTGAACGCGGGGACTGGAAGGGTTTCAGTAGCGAAGCGCATGATTATTTCAAGAAAATCGGAATTGATCCTGTCGCTTACGTGTATTTTGATGATGTCTTTGCAAGCCCGGATGTAACAAAAGCCTACACCGCACAATTTATAAAAAGAGAGATAAAGTACATCATTATAATCAGTAAGGTATTTCTTAAAATAAAAAATAGAGAATCGCTCAGGTATGTTGTTCTTATAACCGGTTTCAGCCAGGATGAGGAATTGATAAAGAATGGTCAGAAGGCCTATAAGGATCAGGATAAAGATTTTGATAAACCGATGAAAAAAATATATGGTATTGCCGTTCGAAAGGACTTTGTTAAGACGAATAATCTGATCATTGACAGCCCGGAATACCTTCCAGCTATGGGTATAATCACAGGCCGGAGAAATCAGAGTTACCCGGTAGACCTTAGGGTTGATAAACTAGCCGTTCCCAGGTTCGAGGAAACTGAAATTCCTGCAAACCGTCCTGGGGGAATCCTGAACAACCGGATCGCTAAAGAAATTGAGAAAGCCAATGAATTTGTTGAAAGACAGAATTTTGAGATCGATAGGTTATTCCAGAATTATAAATGGAAATATGAATTAGTAAGCCCGGATATGGACGACCAGGAATTATTAAGAAACGGTTTTCTGTATAAACTGGTACGCGTAAGTTCTACGGGTAAAAAAGTGAAGGAATTTCTCGGTTACGAGCTTAATGATATCGAGCAGGATTATATTACCACAATACAAAAACCGGATGGCAGCATTACACTCAGGGCCATTCCTGTTAACGCCCCGGTTCATAAATTCTATATAAAAAGTATTCCCCGCGATGAAGTGTATCTGGGAGAAAGCTGGGATGCCGATGAAACCTGGCAAGACGCTTTAAAGAACCACCTGAAAAACCTGATCGATAATCTCGAAAGAAGGTAAGAGCAATCAGGAGACCTGTTTACTGGTATTACTAGAAGTTTTTGGTGCCTTGGAACATCAGTAGACACATTCTACATATATTCCTCCCGGTTTTCGGGACCTTCCATAACGAAGCTTCCTACGAATGTCGTTTTATCGGTAGGATTGAATGATTCCAGATATTTTTCTATAGCATAAACGCTTGAAGTAAATCCTATTTCGCCCCAAGGAATTTCATGTTGATCAAACAACTTGACTTCAAGACTTTCCAGGCCCGGATCCACATTCCATTCCAGAATACGTGTAAGAAAGATCATATATACCTGATTCACATGGGGTATGCTGTAAACACAATGTAATTTGATAATATTACCATCCAAACCGGTTTCCTCTTTTAACTCCCGAAGGGCTCCTTCTTCAGCGCGCTCTCCATTTTCCATAAAACCGGCCGGCAGGTTCCATTTTCCCATACAGGGTTCTATTGCTCTCTTACAGATTACAATTTTATTTTCATATATGGGTAGGCACCCCACTATTAACCTGGGATTGTTATAATGGATAGATTTACAATTGTTGCAAACAAACCTTTCGTAATTGTCACCTTCGGGTATTATAAACTTGATTTGGTCACTTCCACAATTACTGCAGTACTTCAAAATCAGATCTTTTGTAATTTATTAAACAAGAACTTTCTCTATATATTCAAATGTAGTCATAATTTCCGGCTGACCGTTCACGATGGCTATATCATGTTCAAAATGGGCAGAAGGCCTTCCGTCAGCTGTAACGATCGTCCAGCCATCATTCATTTGCTTAACATTTTTAGTACCAAGATTAATCATTGGCTCTATAGCCAGGGTCATTCCATTTTTAAGCTTAGCGCCTTTTCCACGTTTTCCAAAATTCGGTACCTCCGGAGCTTCATGCATTTTCTTACCTATTCCATGCCCTACCAATTCCCGAACAACGCCATAACCATATTTCTCAGCATGCTGTTGAACAGCAAAGCCAATATCGCCGATCCTGTTGCCAGCTTTGGCCTGCTCAATCCCCAGGGTCAGACACTCTTTGGTAACCTGGATCAGCTGTTTAATTTCTTCAGCAACCTCACCAACCATAAAGGTATAAGCCTGATCTCCATAAAATCCATTTTTCAATGCCCCGCAATCCACGGATATAATATCTCCATCTTTCAGTGGTTCGTCATTAGGTATTCCATGAACTACTTCCTGATTTATGGATGTGCAGAGTGTATTCGGAAACCCGTATAATCCTTTAAATCCCGGGATTGCCCCATGATCTCTTATAAATTCTTCTGATAGAGAATCCAATTTCAAAGGTGATATACCTGGTTTAATTTCTGAAGCCAGCATTCCCAGTGTTTTGCTTACCAGTTCGGCACTCTCCCTCATCAAAGCGATCTCTTCTTTGGTTTTTAGTTTAACCATTCCGGTTTACTTTTAAATACTTTTGCAATTTGGGGATCAAACCTTTTTCTCTGGGATAGTTGAAATGTGCTTCAACATCAAGAAATTGATGGTTGAACTCGCCACCATCAGGATGTAGCATCTGCCACACTTTACTCCAGCCTGGAAATCCACCAATATTGCGATCATCTATAAATATATCTGCCTGAATTTTTCTTACATAACCATCTTCCATCTGCTCTTCCGGAAAATTTTTATTGACTGCATAAAAATCCACACCGTTTTGGTGGCAATACCTCACGGCGTCTTCCAGAAATTTACCAGTCCTGAATGTCCATAATATTAATCGATGGCCCTTTTTCTGTAGTGCCTTCAGTGTATCGAAAGCAAAAAGCATCTCTTTGCCAATAGCAGGATATTCATGCTCTACAATGGTACCATCAAAATCCACAGCTATTATTTTAGAGTTTTCACCAATCATATCTTCTGTTTGAACAAAATGTCAATTAACTTCTATACTTTATCCTTGTTTTTAATTTCTGAATCTCTCTCGAGATAATCAGATCAGTGATTTCAGCTGAAATCGCACGTTGACCAATACCTGACAAGGCCAGCTTAAACTTTTCCTCATTAATATCCAATCGATACATGGCATTTAAAAGTCTTTCAAAATCATTGTCCAGCAAATATGCAACAATTTTTTCGAGTTTCTCTTTTAATTCATCCATATGGCCTATTTGATAAAGACTTTGCTCGTTTTCTAGATTTAAATCCTGCATGATCAATTCCGATAACTTACGCTCATTGTCCTTATCAATATCCGGCATGTCACTTATTTAATTAAACCCGAAATCTGTTTAAAAGTTTCCGTTCCCGCAACCCGGCAGAGTTCCAAAAGAATAGATTCATACGTGGTTATGATACCTCCTTCATTACGAATTCTTTCCACTGCAATCCTCTTGTCGTTTTCCTTTCTTGAAGAAACACAGTCTTCCACCAATACCGGTTGGAAACCACTATCAATCAGGTCCAATACAGTTTGTAATACGCAAACGTGGGTTTCAATACCCGCCAGTAATACAAATTTCTTATTAAGCATATTGAGCTCTTTGAGGAACCTGCTTTCATCACAACAACTGAATGAGATCTTTTCAATAGGCTCTATATTGCGCATGTTTTCAGATATGGAAGGAATCGTTTTACCCAGTCCTTTGGAATATTGTTCTGTAACCAGAATGGGTACATCCAATAGCTTCAGGCCTTTCATCAGGATATCAACATTGTGTTCCAGTTCTTCCTTCTTATATATGTGTGGAAAAAGCCGTTCCTGAATATCAATTATTATAGCACTGGTATTTTCTTTTGTTATTCTCATGGCCTACCAGGGTTTGTATGCAAATTTAACCCTAATCTTCAAAAGCAAATAAGATTTGTAGGATAATGCAATTTTAATTGAACATGAAAAATAGGCTGAAATGTCTATCTTTACCATGCATTTTTAAAACCAATGGCTAAAGAAGGTAGCAGGAAATACAATAAAACTAATCCTAAGCCAACCCAGGTAAAGGAGGACCAGTCAAAGCATGTCAAGGATTCTTTTTATGAGAACTTTATTTACATGATCATCATAACTATCCTCTTTCTGGGGGTATATGGTTATATTTTTGACAAGAAATTAGATCTAAATGGTGATAATGCTTATTATTATGTTCTTGGAAAAGCTTTATCACAAGGAGAGGGATATGTCAATATTGCCAATATTAATAAAGCACCAAACAACCATTACCCGCCAGGCTATCCATTTATTATTTCTTTATTTATGCATATTTCGGATTCACTGGTCTTCCTGAAGCTGGTAAATGGCATATTTCTTCTAATTTCATTGCATCTATTATATTATCTTTTCAAATACCTCAGTAATAGTTCTAGAATAGCCTTCGTAACCGTCTTATTCCTGCTTTTAAATTCACATATGCTCCTTTATGGCACTATGTTAATGAGTGAGATGTCTTTTATATTACTTTCATTTTTTTGTGTCTATTTGGTACTCAGAACTGATCTGGAAAGTAATTTATTCAGGAAACCTAATGTATACCTTATCCTTATTGCCCTGGTCGGTGCATATTATATCAGATCAACCGGATTGGCATTATTTGCCGGACTGATATTATACTTAATATTTAAAAGATACTGGAAAGCGGCCCTTTTTATAGGCGGAGGTTTTATTACACTGGCAACTCCCTGGATTATAAGGGGTCAGAAACTGGGAGGCAGCTCCTATATCAAGCCACTTGTTATGATCAATCCATATCGTGCAGAACTTGGAAACGCTGACCTGGTTGATTATTTGAATAGAATTATAGCAAATGTATCACGATATATCACAAGGGAGATTCCTAACAGCAGCATGCCCTTTATCAAAGTCAACTATCTGACTGAAATCAGTCCTTTAGAATGGTTGATCGGGCTTCCGGTGCTCGTAGTGATAATCTATGGTTTATATAAACTCGGCCGGAGGGGGCTGCTCATCTTTTCTTACCTGATCACCACCTTCGGAATATTACTGTTATGGCCTGAAGTATGGACTGGTGTAAGATTTGTCCTGCCTGTGGTTCCACTGCTGTTTTTTGGATTGATCATGGGTATATACTATGGTATGACCTATCTTCTTTCGAGATATACAGCCAAACTGAATTTCAATATTCTGGTCTTACTGGTCTTTGGATTGGCTTTTATTACGCCCATCCAAAATATTCATATGAAAGCAAAAATAGATTATCCAAATGCGTGGAAAAATTATTTCAGTGTTGCTGGTTGGTTTAAAAGGAATAATGTAAAAGATGCCGTGGTTATATGTCGAAAGCCAATGCTTTTTTATATTAATTCCGGCACCTACACTTCCACGTTCAAATACTCGAATGATGAAAAAGAGGTTCTGGATGATCTGAATAGAAAACAGGCAAATTACGTTATCCTGGATAATCTGGGATACAGGCAAACCTATGAATATTTGTTTCCGGTGATAAATAACCATCAGGAATATTTTAAATTGGTTATCAAGTTGGAGAATCCTGATACCTACCTGTTAAGATATAATCCCGATCTCAATTAGAATATGATCCGTACCCTATCCATTATAATACCAGTCTACAATGAGGCCAAGACAATTTTTTCGGTTTTAGAAAAGGTTTCTAAGGTGAAATTAATTAATGGTATCAATAAGGAAATTATTATTATCAATGATGGCTCAACCGATGAAACTGAGGAAAGGATCAAAGAATTCATAAACTCATATCAGGATTCTGTGTACTACCTCTCGCATGAAACGAACCAGGGTAAGGGACGTGCCATACAAACGGCTATCGGGCAGGTTAGAGGAGAGTACTTAATTATTCAGGACGGGGATCTTGAATATGATCCAAACGAATATAATATTCTGTTAAAACCAGTAATAGATGGTCATGCTGATGTTGTTTACGGTTCGAGGTTCCTAGGCGGTAATGCACATAGAATATTATTCTTCTGGCATTCCCTTGGGAATAAATTTCTTACGTTTCTTTCCAACATGTTTACCAATCTGAATTTAACGGATATGGAAACATGTTATAAACTGATCAAATCTTCTTTAATTAAGGATATAAAACTGGTAGAGCGGAGATTTGGTTTTGAACCCGAGATCACAGCAAAATTATCAAGGCTTTCGGATATACGAATTTATGAAGTAGGCATATCATATTATGGAAGGCAATTCAAGGAGGGAAAAAAGATCAATTGGAAGGATGGTATAAAGGCTATCTTTTGTATCATACGATATAACCTGTTCAAATGAGTGAATTTGAGTTTAAAGAAGAAGATAGACAAGGGTTGAGCACCCTTGAAACAATATCAAGAGCTGATAAATTCAACAAGTGGATGTTCGATACGATATATCCTTACTGTAATGGTAGAATCCTTGAAATAGGTAGTGGTATAGGTAATATCTCACAGTTTTTCATTAATGAGAATGCAGTTATAACCCTGAGTGATATACGTGAAAATTATTGCCAGCATTTGAAAAACAGGTTTTCAGAGTCTACCACTTTGGAAGAGGTACTTCTGATCAATCTGACTGATCCGGAATTTGAAAAAAAGTATCAACACTATGTAAAGTCCTTTGATACTATTTTTGCATTAAATGTAGTAGAACATATTGAAGACGATGTTCTGGCCTTAAAGAATTGTAAATTTTTGCTAAAAGATGGTGGCAGACTCCTTATTTTAGTTCCTGCCTTCCAGAGTCTCTATTGCAGTTTTGATTTGGAGCTGGGTCATTACAGAAGGTATACAAGAAAAACATTAAGGAAGCTTTACGAGGAAAACCAATTTCAAATTGAATATTCAAGATACTTCAATGCAATGGGCATCCTTGGATGGATATTCTCAGGAAAGATACTAAAGAAAAAAACAATCCCGGAAGGGCAAATGGGAATTTACAACAAGCTGGTTCCTGTTTTTAAGCTCATTGATAAAATTCTACTTCAGGTAATCGGGTTATCTGTTATTCTTGTCGGGAAGAAATAAAAAAATCCCGCTTCTCTGAAAAAAGCGGGATCCTGGTTAATGTATTTTTATCTCTAAATTACACCTTCAAGAACATCCTTCATGGCAACCCGTTTACCATCTTTATAAGGCACTATCCAGGCATCGCCAACACCCATTTCTCTCAGATACTTCTTAAATGTATCAGCTTCCCAATAGTCTCTGAACCTACCAAGCGTGATCTTCTGAATACCTTCGTCCGTCTCACCGGTGAAATTCTCAGTATTGTCAAAATACTTAGACATGTCCCTATCCCTGAAAGCACCGATCTGGACTTTGAATACTACACCTGAATCGTCATATGAAGGTCCTGCAGGTTTGCTGGCGGCCGCTTGTTGTGCTGCCGCGACTTCCTGTTCCATAGACCTCATCTTCTGTGTCATAGATGCAATCTGATTATCTTTTTCTTTTACCTGACCTTCTAAGGATGAGATCTGTCTTTTATAACCGGAAATTTCACTTTTCAAAGCTGCATTCTCGTCATAAATATTCTTTAATTCCTCCGGATTCTTCTTCAGGGCTTTCGCCTTTTTCTTCCATTCCTTCTTTTCCTCTTTAGAAAGTTGGGCATAGGTTGTACTTACTGAAGCTGCAATAAATACGATGCAAATTAGAATAACGAAATTTTTCATTTTCGAAAATTATAGGTTGATAATTAAAATATATTTAGCAATGTACAAAAAAAAGTTAATTAATGTCAAATATAAGCATAAATCTAGTCCAGACTGCCAATCATTTTATTCGGATCTACCCACTCACTAAATTGTTCATCGGTTACCAAATCCAAAGATACAGCAGCTTCCCTGAGGGTAGTTCCATCGGCGTGGGCTTTCTTGGCGATCTTGGCTGCATTCTCATAACCAATATGCGTATTCAGTGCCGTAACCAGCATTAAGGAGTTTTCAAGGTTTTTTGCAATATCCTTATAATTAGGTTCAATCCCAACTGCGCAATTATCATTAAAGGAAAGGCATGCATCACCTAACAACCTGGCTGAAGTCAAAACGTTATACACCATCATCGGTTTAAATACATTTAACTCAAAATGTCCGTTCATCCCTCCAATACTTACTGCAGTATCCATTCCTACTACCTGTGCACAAACCATGGTCAGGGCTTCGCATTGCGTGGGATTTACTTTCCCCGGCATGATTGATGATCCGGGTTCATTGGCCGGAATTATGATCTCACCAATTCCGCATCGTGGTCCCGAGGCCAGCATTCTGATATCATTTCCAATTTTCATCAGGCTTACGGCCAGTTGTTTTAAAGCGCCGGAAGTTTCAACCATGGCATCATGAGCCGCAAGGGATTCAAATTTATTCTCTGCCGTTACAAAAGGTTTTCCTGTTAATTCAGCGATCTTTTCCGCAACTTTAACGGCATATCCTTTGGGTGTATTCAGCCCGGTGCCCACAGCTGTTCCGCCAAGTGCTAGTTCGAGCAAATGTGGGAAGGTGTTTTCAAGCGCTTTCAATCCATGATCAAGCTGAGATACATATCCTGAAAATTCATGCCCGAGGGTCAAAGGCGTAGCATCCATAAAGTGCGTTCTGCCAATCTTGACCACATTCTTGAATTTCTTTGCTTTAGAATCCAATGTATCCCTTAATTTCCTGATCTTGGGCAAAGCGGTATCCACTATATAAATATAAGCTGCTATATGCATGGCTGTAGGAAACGTATCATTGGATGATTGTGATTTATTCACATCGTCATTAGGATGAATTTTCTTTTTATCATCAGTCAATTTACCGCCCAAGATCACATGTGCCCGGTTGGAAACAACCTCATTCACATTCATGTTTGACTGGGTTCCTGATCCGGTCTGCCAGATAACCAGGGGAAACTGATCATCAAGCATTCCCTCAAGGATCTCATCACAAACTTTCCCGATCACATCTGCCTTTTCAGACGGTAAAACACCAAGGTCCATATTTGTTAATGCGGCAGCTTTTTTCAGGTAGGCAAAGGCCTGGATGATCTCTTTGGGCATTTTCATTGGTGATCCACCAATCTTAAAATTATCTTTTGATCGCTGGGTTTGAGCTCCCCAATACATATCTACGGGAACCTGAACATCTCCCATGGTATCTTTTTCGATTCTATATGCCATTTTATTTCATTTTTAGGTTAGTAATCTAGATTTAATAATATAACAATTTTTAATATTGAATAATCTCTGATTTTGAGTTTTTTCTATTATTGATACCCAATAAGTACCGCAACAATAAGTGCTATTGAACCAAGTAACCATAATTTAAGTATCAATGGAAAAATAAACCTGAACCAACGGTCATATGGGATCCGGCCAATTCCAAGAATCCCCATCAAAACAGCATTGGTAGGTACTATCATATTGGTGAAGCCATCCCCAAACTGGTAAGCCAATACTGCGATCTGCCTGGAGATACTTAATAAGTCCGCTATGGGTGTCATGAGTGGCATAGTCACATAAGCCTGTCCACTTCCTGAAGGGATGAAGAAATTGATAAGGCTCTGGATCACATACATTCCTACTGATGCAAGTTCCGGCCCTACTTTTTCAAGTGGAGATGCCAGGGCATAAACTATAGTATCCAATACCTGGCCATCCTGCAAGATCAAAGCGATCGCCCTTGCAAACCCTACTAAAAGTGCGGTAGTGGTAAGTTCTGATGCCCCAATTGCAAATTCGCGGGCCGTTTTATCAGGAGATAACCCGCCAATGGCAGCAACTAATACCGTAAGGCCAAGGAAAACTCCACCGAGTTCAACAAGATACCATCCCCATCCCGAAACTTCTGAAATTCCATAAACAATAAGTATGAGTGCTGCCAGGATAAATACCAGTATAACCCAATTTTTTCTTGTGATCTTATCCACTTTTTCAGGTAATGAAACTTCCATAGTCTCATTATCATTTAACAAACTCCTCTTTGGATTCTTCCTTACCTTTTTAGAATAGGTATACACATGATGAAAGCCTAAAAGGAAAAAAGGTAAGAACAAGGCCAGGCGATAACCTAAACCAGATGTTGGTTTTAATTGGGCCACTTCCTGGGCTACCATAACTGTAAATGGATTGAGTGCTGCTACACCATATCCAATACCATAGCCGACAACCATAATGCCAATGGCTGTGATCCGGTCGAATTCCAGGGCCAGACATAACATTAAAAGTATTGGCACAAAGGGTATGAATTCTTCTGCCATGCCAAGCGTACTGGAAGCGATACTGAAAACCAGCATGGTGGAAAACATCAGGATATACGGCTTATTACCATATTTCTGGATCAACCTCCCCATGAAAGCATCAATTACTCCGGTGGCCCGTATAACGGCCAATGCTCCGCCAATAATAAAAATAAAAAATATAATCCCCTGCGTTTCTTCAAAAGCCCTTGGAATAACAGTAAAAATATGCCATGGCTTCAGCATATCCTTTTGCTCAAGGGTGTGAAAGCTGCCTGGTACAACCACGGAATGACCGTGGTCATCCGTAGTTCTCTCAAATTCCCCCTGCGGTAACAGATAGGTGGAGATAAGTGCCAGCACCATCATGGAGAACAATAATACAAGGGTATGTGGGATCTTGATTTTTTGAAGCATACTATTTCTTTTTCGAGGTGAGCACATTGAAAAGTGCTAATCGACTTTTTGAATTATCCTCCTTATTTTCTGTTGCACTTTTAACAGACTCAACCGTATAGAAAGCATTTGGGTTGAACGTTTCTATTCCCTCAAATATTTTTGACAATCTTTCACGGTTAATTACTGAAAACAATACATTTACCTTTCCATACCGTCCCTCGGCAGGTACATTTGTAAAATAAAAATTATTTTCCTCAAGAAACTGGATCAATTCTGTGGCTGGTTTTTTAGTAATAATCCGTATCAGGACCTTTCCGAATGCCAGTTTTTCCTCAATGATCAACCCTACATAGGTGCCCATGCCAAAGCCTCCGGCAAAAGCTATGTAGGTTACCATATTATCCACATTTTTAATGATCTGACTGACCGCTACCAGCCAGATAAAAGACTCCAAAAATCCAATAATCGGTGCAAGTCGCTTGTTTCCCTGCATAATGAACACAACCCTTATTGTGCCGAAAGAAACATCAAGAATTCTTGCAGCGAATATTAACACAGGAAGCAACACATAGGATGCAAACCATGGTGCCATTCCGAGTTTTTCAACCAATATATCCAACATCAGCTTAATTTTTAATATTTTCCAAACAAATGCCGGACAACCTCATCGATCCGGCTGAAAGTGATCACTTCTATTTTTGTTTTCTTCTTATTCAGGTTCCTGGAATTATACTTAGATATAATAATTTTCCTGAATCCCTGTCGTTCCGCTTCCGAAATTCTATTTTCAATTCGGCTCACGGCGCGGAGTTCACCACTTAAACCAATTTCGGCAGAAAAGCATACATCTTCCGGAAGCGCTATTTCCTGGTAGGATGAAATGATGGCCATGCATACCGGTAAATCAAGTGCAGGGTCTTCAACTTTGATGCCGCCAGTCAAATTTAAAAATATATCCTGGGTGCCAAGCCTGAATCCGGCCCTTTTTTCAAGTACAGCCACCAGCATGTTCAATCTTTTAAAATTATAGCCTGTAGTACTTCGTTGAGGATTTCCAAACGTGGCAGAGCTTACGAGAGCCTGCACTTCAATAAGTAGCGGTCTGATCCCTTCCATGGTTCCTCCAACGGCTATACCACTCACAGCCTGCTCCCTTTGTGTCAGCAAAAGTTCAGATGGATTTTCAACTATCCGCAGGCCATTGCCCTGCATTTCATAAATACCAAGTTCCGATGTAGAGCCGAAACGGTTTTTTACACTTCTTAATATTCTGTACACATATTGCCTGTCTCCCTCAAACTGAAGTACTGTATCAACCATATGTTCCAGCACCTTAGGCCCAGCCAGATTGCCATCCTTAGTAATATGACCAATCAAAAAGACCGGCACATTATTTTCTTTGGCATATTTCATTAACTCATTGGTGGATTGGCGGATTTGAGTTACTGAGCCGGGAGGGGCATCAAAATCCGGTGATGAAAGGGTCTGAATGGAGTCTATGATAACGACGTCAGGTTTAGTGCTTTCTATACCTGAAAATATCTCTTCAGTATCTGTTTCAGATAATATAAAACAGTTCTCAGGGATATTGCCCATGCGTTCAGCCCGCATCCTGATCTGAGATCCGCTTTCTTCCCCGGAAACGTAAAGTATATTTTTGTCAGCAAGTCCCAGGGTTATCTGAAGCATCAGTGTAGATTTTCCAATTCCAGGATCACCCCCGATCAATATGACCGATCCTGGTACAATCCCTCCCCCCAGGACCCTATCAAATTCAGGATCACAGGTACTTAACCTTTTAAAATCCTTTCTCTGGATATCTTTCAGCAATTCCGGTTTTCCACGAAGACTGGTGGTGCCGGAAGATCGTTTACCCTGACCCTTTTTATCATCTTTTCTGACCAGCTCTTCAACAAAGGTATTCCATGCATTACAAGAAGGGCATTTACCCTGCCATTTGGGCGATTGAACACCACAATTCTGACAAATATATATGGATTTAGTTTTTGACAATGGTCAATAAAAATATCCCCAAATATAGTTCAAACCGGAATGAAATTAAATAATCTCAGACTCCAATTGGATAATATATTTTTCATTGAATTCTTTCATATTATTTTAAGGAAAAAGTCCTCATATTTTAATAACTTGGCACTGTTTTTTACAAATCGAATAAATCAATTCCAAAATTTTTAACTTTTTAAAATTACATATATGGGCAGAGTATTTAATTTCTCAGCAGGACCTGCTACTTTACCGGAACCTGTCCTTGAGATAGCACAAAAAGAACTTTTAGATTTTAAAGGGACTGGTATGTCCGTGATGGAAATAAGCCACCGTTCTGCAGCCTTTACAGAGGTGATCGAAAAAGCAGAAGCTGATTTAAGAACGTTAATGAATATACCGGAGAATTATAAGGTACTATTTCTCCAGGGTGGGGCTTCCAGCCAGTTTGCCATGGTTCCACTCAATCTATTCTCATCCCGCAAAAAGGCGGATTATATCAACACAGGTCAATGGTCAAAAAAAGCCATCGCGGAAGGTAAGCGTTATGGGGATATACGTGTTGTAGCAAGTTCTGAAGATAAAATTTTCAATTATATACCGGAGATCACCCCGGATATGTTTGATCCTGAAGCTGATTATGTTCATATAACCTCCAATAATACCATATATGGAACAGTTTATCCTGAACTTCCGCATACTGGTGACGTACCACTCGTGGCCGATATGTCATCAAATATTTTAGGCCAGGTCTATGATGTTTCCAGGTTTGGTGTAATCTATGCCGGTGCACAGAAAAATGTGGGTCCGGCAGGCATGGCCATAGTGATAGTAAGGGAAGACCTGATCGGCAGTGCGCAGGAAGGAACCCCGGTGATGTTCAATTATGAAATACATGCCAATGCAGGCTCAAGGTACAATACGCCTCCATGTTTTGCGATATATATGGCCGGAAAAGTTTTCGAGTGGTTGCTGGACCTCGGAGGTGTACCTGCCATGGAGGAGGTAAACCGGGAAAAGGCCTCCTGGTTATACGATTTTTTAGATGATTCAAAGATTTTTAATTCAACGGTAAAAGGGGCATTCCGTAGCATAATGAACGTGCCTTTTATTCTTCCGAGCGAGGAGCTGAACGCCAAATTTATTAAGGAAGCAACTGAAGCAGGACTCACCACCTTGAAGGGTCATAGAACTGTTGGTGGCATGCGGGCCAGTATTTATAATGCTATGCCTCCGGAGGGAGTTAAAAAACTGGTTGAATTCATGAAGAAGTTTGAAGTCGATAATTCTTAATATTTTTTAGCATGTTCAAAATACAAACCTTAAACAAGATCTCTTCTGCCGGTTTATCCTTGTTGCCGTTGGATAATTATGAATCCGCATCGGAAATATCACATCCGGATGCCATTCTGGTCAGAAGCTTTAAAATGCATGATATGGAAATGCCGGAAAGTCTGCTCGCAATAGGAAGAGCTGGCGCCGGCGTCAATAATATCCCTGTTGATAAATGTAGTGAAAAAGGCATTGTGGTTTTCAACACACCAGGCGCCAATGCCAATGCGGTAAAAGAACTTGTCCTTGCCAGCCTTTTTCTCTCTTCCCGGGACATCGTTGGAGGAATAGCCTGGGCAAAGACATTGATTGGCGAAGGTGAGGAGGTGCCTAAACTTGTCGAAAAAGGAAAATCCAGTTTTGTAGGCCCCGAAATCTCAGGAAAAACACTTGGCATTATTGGATTGGGGGCCATCGGCAGGCTGGTAGCCAATGCTGCTGAAAGCCTTGGGATGAAGGTGATTGGATATGATCCATATATATCCGTTGATGCGGCCTGGGGCTTATCCCAATATGTGAAAAAAGCCAAGGGATTCGAACATCTCTTCAGTCAGTCTGATTTCGTCAGTCTTCACATTCCCCTTACCGATGATACAAAGAATCTGATTGATAAGTCAAAGTTCAAGATGATGAAAGATGGTGTCCGGATCATGAATTTTGCCCGTGGAGGACTGATACACGAAAGCGATTTAATAGAGGCACTTGACTCGGGTAAAGTAGCCAGGCTGGTGACAGATTTTCCGAATGAAAATATGCTTAAACATGAAAAAATTATTGGCATCCCCCATCTGGGTGCAAGCACTCCTGAATCAGAATCCAATTGTGCAGTAATGGCCGTAAACCAGGTCAGAGAATATCTGGAAAATGGAAACATAAAAAATTCTGTCAATTTTCCTGAAGCTGAAATGCCCCGCAATGGAAGTTGCCGTTTATGCATTGTAAATCAGAATGTTCCTAAAATGGTCGGTCAGATCACTACAGTTCTTGCCAATGAGGATATCAATATTGAGGAGATGCTCAACAGGCATCATGAAGGACTGGCCTATAATATAATTGATGTTGACCAAAATGTAACTGAAGATCAAATTAAGAAAATAAAATCTATTGAAGGCGTAATCAGAGTACGTGCAATAAAATCAGATTAGTTCATAATGGCCATATTAAAACCTTTTAAAGCGTTTCGCCCGGTAAAAGATAAGGCGGCAAGGGTAGCTTCAAAGCCCTATGATGTGATCAACACCAGCGAAGCCCGAGCTGAGGCAGAGGGCAATGATCTTTCCTTTCTGCATATTGTCAAACCTGAAATTGACTTCCCTGATGATCAAAATCCATATGCACAGGAAGTCTACATCAAGGGAAGGGATAATTTCAGGGGCTTATGCGAAAATAACATCATGATCCAGGATGAATCCGAATGTTATTACATCTATATGCTTGAAAAGGATAAAAGGCAACAAACCGGAATCGTTGGTTGTGCTGGGATTGAAGATTATTTTAATGATATTATCCTAAAACATGAATTAACACGCCCGGATAAAGAAGAAGACCGGAAAAATCATGTCCGGGTAACCAACATGAATGCCGAACCGGTATTTTTTGCCTTTCGAAGGGTAAAAGCGCTTGATGAGCTTATTGAGCATCTAAAAGAAAGCAAACCTGAATATGACTTTAAGGCCCAGGATGGTGTACGGCATGTGGTCTGGAAAGTGGATGATCCAAAATCGATAGATTCGATCAGCAATCATTTCGAACAAATCGAGCATACTTATGTGGCCGACGGACATCACAGAACAGCTGCAGCTGCACTTGTTGGAAGGGAACTGCAGAATAAGAATCGCTATCACCAGGGTATTGAGGAGTACAATTATTTTATGGCCGTACATTTCCCGGACAATCAATTACAGATCATAGATTATAACCGTATCGTAAAAGATCTTAACGGGCTAAAAAGGGAAACATTTCTTGAATTGCTGGGCCAGAGTTTTGAAATTAAATCCAATGGGCCGGCTCAGTATAAACCACAGAAGCTGCATGAATTTGGAATGTATCTTGAAGGGAACTGGTTTATCCTGAGTGCTAAGGAGGGCACCTATGATGACAAGGATCCCATAGGTGTGCTTGATGTCACAATTTTATCGGAACAGATTCTTAAACCAATCCTCGGTATTGAAGACCTGCGTACGGACAAACGGATAGATTTCGTGGGCGGCACCAGAGGTTTGGGAGAGCTTGAAAGAAGAGTGAACAGCGGGGAAATGAAAGTCGCTTTCGCATTATATCCTGTAACCATGGACCAGCTGATGGACATTGCTGACAGTGGAAAGATCATGCCACCCAAAGTTACCTGGTTTGAACCCAAATTGGCCAGCGGCCTGTTTGTACATATGCTAGACTGACCAGAATATCAAAAGGATTCACACCGGATCAAAGGCATTTAGTGAAAATTTAGATCCTTACCCTGTCAAAATTTTAAAATTTTGATGTATGATTGAATAATTATATCCGTTTGATAAAGGATCGTATTTTAGAGATTTTTTGTAAATTAAATGTTCATTAACACCAAAACGACTTAACGATACAATTATGATGGAAGATATATCCCAGGACCAGTTAAATGATTTCAAAAGAGATGGTTTTATTTTATTAAAATCATTATTCGATAAAGAGGAAATCGATCTATTAAAAAAAACAGCTGTAGAGGACCGGGAACTGGATAAACATTCTTTTGGACGGGCAGATGGAGAAGGAGGTACAATAAGGTTATCCCTATGGAATCATCCGGGCAATAATATTTATGGCATGATTGCCCGATCACACAGAATTGTTGATAAAGTTGAAAAATTACTGGGTGATGAAGTATACCATTATCATTCAAAAATGATTCTCAAAGATCCTGAAATCGGAGGAGCCTGGGCGTGGCATCAGGATTATGGATATTGGTATCAGAATGGGGTGCTCTTCCCGGATCTCGTCAGTGTTTTTATCGCAGTCGACAAGGCTACAAAGGAAAACGGATGCCTGCAGGTCATAAAAGGATCACATCATATGGGAAGGGTTGACCATGTTCTTACCGGGGATCAGGCAGGGGCTGACCAGGAACGGGTGGACGAAGCCTTAAAACGGCTGGAACTTGTCTATTGTGAAATGGATCCGGGCGACACTATTTTTTTTCATAGCAACCTGCTGCATCGTTCTGATCAGAACAAGTCTCCAAATCCAAGATGGTCATTGATCTGCTGTTATAATGCCGCCAGCAATGATCCATATAAGGAATCCCACCATCCGAGGTATACCAAGCTACACAAGGTGGATGATACTGAAATAAAAAAAGTAGGAATGAAACGATTTGAGGAAAGTGCCGGTACCTCGAGCTTTCTGAATCCGGAAGAAGACCACAGCTCAACAAGTCTGGATAGTAAATAAGCACATTATGAAATTTTTTAAACGACTGTTTTTTATATTGTCGACACCATTGATCCTGTTATCCTGTAAGGCAGATAAAGATCAGGTCCTGAGTGAAAGATTACCTAACGTGGTCATAATATTTACAGATGACCAGGGTTATGGAGATGTCGGTGTTTATGGTGCAAGGGGTTACACCACACCAAATCTGGATAAAATGGCCTCGGAAGGAATGCGATTTACAGATTTTTATTCTGCACAGGCCGTATGCAGTGCATCGCGTGCAGCTTTATTAACTGGCTGCTATCCAAACAGGATTGGAGTCAGTGGGGCTTTCATGCCCTGGGCCAAAGTTGGGATCAATGAAAACGAAGTAACCATTGCAGAACTCCTGAAACAGAAGGATTATGCAACTGGTATATTTGGAAAATGGCATCTTGGCCATCTCAAGGAATTCCTTCCCCTGCAGCATGGATTCGATGAGTATTTCGGGATCCCATACAGCAATGATATGTGGCCTGTGAATTATGATGGTCAGCCGGTTACAGATTCTGCTGCCGTACCCCATAAGTTCAGGCATCCCCCTTTACCATTGATTGAGGGAAATGAGAAAATCAAGGAAATTCATGATCTTGAAGGTCAGAATCAATTAACAACCTGGTATACAGAAAGGGCTGTCAGGTTTATAGAAAACAATAAGGGCCAGCCATTCTTCCTCTATCTTCCGCATTCCATGCCCCATGTTCCATTGGGTGTATCCGATAAATTTGCCGGGAAAAGCGAACAGGGAATGTATGGCGATGTAATGATGGAAATAGACTGGTCCGTGGGTGAAATTCTGAAGGCTTTAAAAACACATGGATTAGAGGAGAATACCCTCGTCATATTTACTACAGATAACGGGCCATGGCTCAATTTTGGAAATCATGCCGGTTCGACGGGAGGATTGCGAGAAGGTAAAGGAACAAGTTTTGAAGGAGGACAGAAGGTACCATGTATAATTAAGTGGCCTGGAGTTGTACCGGCAGGCCTAATTTGTAACAATATGGCTTCCACCATAGATCTGCTTCCTACAATTGCAGAGATCACCGGAACTAAACTCCCGGATCATATAATTGATGGGGTTTCCATCCTGTCTCTACTGAAAGGCGATCCTGATGCCAACCCGAGAGATAATCTTTTATACTATTATCGGAGAAACAGTTTGGAAGCGGTCAGGATTGGGGATTGGAAGCTGGTCTTTCCGCACGAACACCGTTCCTATGAAGATGTCCTTCCCGGAAATGATGGTTGGCCGGGCCCGTACAAAAATGGCCAGGCGGTTTTAGGTTTATACGATTTGCGGCGTGATCCCGGCGAAAGATACAATGTGATCGAGCAATATCCTGAAATTGTAGTGGAACTTGAGCATTTCGCAGAGGAAGCCAGGCAGGATCTGGGTGACGATCTTACCAATGTTGAAGGAATGAACCGTAGGCCGATTGGTCGTTCGGAGGAATAGATTTTTTGTCGACTGATCTTTTTGAATACATTACATCATCGTGCATGGTATGAAATTCCGCTCTGAAAGTAAGTCAAATACATGGAATTTTTTAAGGCACAAGGATTAAACATGAAAAAACACATCCTCTTATTTTCCATATTGGTGTTGACAATTATTTCTTCTTGTGGTAATAAATATGAAAAGATTACCGGGTATTGGGAGGTGAATTTTAGTGATTCAACCACTTACCCTACACAGATCCTTAAAATTCAAAGAGGAAAAGGTGGTATTCATTTGCTCATTGATGAACCTTCAGAAGGAATTTTTGAAATGCCGGGAGAGCAGCCATTTTTTAGAAATGACAGTTTTCATTACGAATCATTATGGGGTTTGTTCAAATATGATGGAAGTTTTATATCAGGTGATTCTATCATTCAAGGCATCAGGGTAGTAAATAATGATTACCCATCTCCCTTTACTATGAGAAGAATTTTTGAAGAGGAAATTTTATATAGGTTTCCACGAGTTAATGAAAATGGTGAAAGGATTTATTCCTATTCATACAGTAAACCAGAGCAAAAGGATGATGGTTTTGAGTGTGCTCATATATCAGAATTGGGAATCGATTCAACATTAATTTATAAACTCATTGAGGATATTCTTAAAGGTAGAATGGCAACGATACATAGTTTACTGTTGCTTAAGGATGATAAACTGGTACTCGAAGAGTACTTTCATACTTATAATGCGAATACACTTCACCCAATTGAATCAGTTACCAAAAGCTTCACTTCAGCATTAACCGGAATTGCCATAGATAAGCATTTTATCCCGGACGTAAACGAAATTGTGTTAAAATACCTTGATAATTGGGATCATACCCAATGGGTGTTGCATAAATATAATATAAGTATTAAGAACCTGTTGACGATGTCAACCGGGCTCGAATGGAAGGCCCTTACTCCGGACGAAAGCAATGATGACATAAACATATATTTAGCACCCGATTATGTTGAATACATTTTGAATAAAGAACTGATTCACAAACCTGGTCAAAAGTTCTTTTACAACAACAGACTCATGTATCTGCAGGGACTGATTATAGAAAAAGCTTCAGGGATCTCTGTGGATAGCTTTGCCACCAGATATTTATTTAATGAACTTGGGATTAAGGATCACGTATGGAAGGTTTATGACAATGGTATAACTGAAACAGGGGGGGGATTAAAACTAATTCCACGAGATCTCATAAAATTCGGAACATTGTATTTGAAAAACGGAGTGTGGGGGGATAAACAAATTATTTCTTGTGAATGGATCAAAGCATCAACGAGAACACAAATCACAGCGGGAAATCAGGCATACGGTTATAACTGGTGGATAAAGAACTATAGAATTGATAATACATCCTTCGAGGTTTATTATGCCCTGGGTCATGGTGAGCAAACAATTATGGTTATACCTGAATTAAATGCTGTTTTCGTTATGACTGCAGGCAATTTTTTTCAAAAACCACAAAAACTGGATGAAATAATGAAAGCTTATATTCTACCGGCCCTAACAAGCAATTAAAAATCATACACCGCTACAATTAAAATAAATTTGTTGTCATACTGATGGATCCAACCAACAATCTTTTTGAAAGCCATATTGAGATTTAAAAAACTCGTGGACAACCGGATGAACGCACAGGTTAAGGCTGCATATAGATTTACAATATATTCACAACTTTATCAGTCTTTTCTATTATTCTTCCTATTGGTTCCACATTAATACCTCTTTTACTCATAATCTTTAGAAAATCTGATTTCTGTTGAGGATCTAAAGCAATCAATAGTCCTCCTGACGTCTGAGGATCACACAAAATCGCTTTCTGAGTATCGGAAATGGTATTGACTTTCGATCCGTAGCTGCTAAAGTTGCGATGGGTCCCACCCGGAAGGGTGTTTTTTTCAATGTACCTTTGAATACCGGGAATAACAGGGACCTTCGAATACTCTATCTCAGCTGATACTTTGCTAGCCTCGCACATTTCGATCAAATGTCCCAAGAGGCCAAATCCTGTAACATCAGTCATGGCCATAACAGCGGGCAATTGGCTCAATTCCATTCCAATATTATTAAGAATGAGCATCTGATCAAGGGCTTTTTGAAAATCATCCGGATCAACCATGTTGCTTTTTTGTGCAGTCGTCAGAATTCCTATTCCTAAAGGCTTGGTAAGAAAAAGTTCACATCCAGGGATCGCTGTTTTGTTCGATTTGATCTGACCTGGGTTTACTATACCTGTTACCGCAAGGCCAAATATTGGTTCCACGGAATCTATGCTATGGCCACCAGCCAGGGGGATCCCAGCTTTAGCGCAAATCGATTTTGCCCCTTCAATTACCTGACCCGCGATTTCTGAGGACAATTTATCCACAGGCCAGCCTAGAATCGATAAGGCCACCAATGGTCGGCCACCCATAGCGTAAATATCACTAATAGCATTTACTGAAGCAATTGCCCCGAAATCAAAGGGATCATCTACGATCGGCATAAAAAAATCGGTCGTGCTGATTATGGCACGATCATTATCTATTGCGAAAACAGCAGCGTCGTCTTTTGTTTCATTTCCCACGAGTAATCCGGGATACAATTTCTGGGATTCTCCGTATCTTAGTATTTCTTCCAGCACTTTCGGTGCGATTTTACATCCGCATCCTGACCCGTGTGAATATTCCGTGAGTCTAACTGTCATACTTCTAATTGAATTTCTTTCAGACTGTTCAATATCTTATCTGCATTAGCTTCAGGATCTCCCGACTGGCTTTTGATCATATGGGGTATGTGTGATTTATACTTTTTCTGGCTGAAATTATAAGATTTATCGTAGTAGTCTAATAATAATTCAGCCGCATGTTTTAAATCACCTTTTTCAAGGAATTTCAAAACATCCTGTACATTATTGTTACCAAATTTTTTGCCGATCTTTCTGGTAGATGTCTGCAAATCGGATATTTCAAATTTCCCATATTCCTTTACAAGTCTTTTTATCCTTACTTCCTTTGGAATTGATAATTCAATGACCGGCGCATTGTTCAAACTTTCCCATAAAGTTTCCGGCAAATAAACTTTTCCGATGCTCAGGCTCTCACTTTCAATCCAGATTCTACGGTTCATATCCATCTTCATGAAATCAGCATGAAGGTCACTCTGAAATTGCAGGGAGGTAGGTTGTTCAGCCATTCCGATATGACCAAAAGCCGATCCCCTGTGCCTTGCCAGTGCTTCAAGGTCAATAACCTGCTCACCTTTACGTGATAGAGCCTTTAAAACATCAGTTTTACCAGAACCTGTGGGTCCCTGGAGCACAATAATATTGTTTAAGTTATTAAAATCCTTTAAAAGTTGATTCCGGTACGCCTTAAAACCTCCTTTTAAAACCTTACAATGTAATCCTACCAGTTCAAACAACCATGACATTTTCTCACTTCTCATACCTCCCCTCCAACAATACACTTTTAATTGATCTCCAATGGCCAAAGATCTTGCCTCTTCTGCCATGGTGGTCATTCTGGGGCCAACAAATTCAAGGCCTTTTTGGATGGCTGGTATCCGGCCTTTTTGTTTGTACAATGATCCTATTTGTGATCTTTCTTCATCTGAAAATACAGGAATATTCAGCGCTCCTGTAATATGTCCCTTATGATATTCCACGGGTGACCTGACATCAATCACAGGGATATTTGGTAAATCATGAATGAAAGATATTGGATTTAGATATTCCATATCAGTTTAAATCCTGGTAATTGCAAAACTATACATTATGCCTGTGCAAAAGCATTAATTCTATAAAAATGAAATATACTTATAGTATTATGCAACCTGAACCTCGACTTTTGAGTCTGATAAATAGAATTAAAACATGGCCATGAAACTTTTTAAATTAATCGCTGTATTCATACTGTCCATTTTATCCACGAATATTAACGCACAAGGCGTTGGAATTCCTAAAAAAACCTGGGGATTGGGTTTTGGTAATTCTGAAAGATTTGACGGATTACGTTTCAATTTCATAGATAAGAATATTGATAAGATCAACGGAATGAACTTTACCGTCTGGTTCGATAAAGATTTTGAAGATCATACTGGAACATTTAATGGTGTAGGAATTGGAGTTCCTATGGCTGCCGGAACAGCATACCGAAATGGCCTTTCAGTTGGAATTTTCGGTGTTGGAGCGGGTAAAAAACTTACAGGTCTGAATGTCGCCGGTCTGGCGGTGGGTGCAGGACGGGATGTAACCGGTATCAATCTGGCCGGTCTGGCAGTTGGCGCCGGAGAAAACCTCTATGGCCTTAACATAGGTGGATTAGCCGTGGGAGCTGGTAAGGATTTGAGCGGGATTAATTTTTCACTCTTGGTCGTGGGTGCCGGCAACGATGTTGAAGGTATTAACCTGGCTGGCCTGGTTGTCGGGGGTGGTGAAAATGTACAGGGATTAAACATCGGTGGACTGGTTGTCGGGGCTGGAGAAGAGTTAAAAGGAATTAGTGCCAGTCTTCTTGCGGTGGGAAGTGGAGAGAACCTAACAGGTATTTCAGTGGCTGGCCTGGCATTGGGTGCAGGAGAGTCTGTAACAGGAATAAACTTTGCCGGTCTGGCGGTAGGAGCAGGAGAGTCACTTACAGGGATAAACCTCGCCGGATTGGCTGTCGGATCCGGCGGAACGTTGACGGGTATCAATGCAGCGATTCTGGGAGTAGGTGCTCCTGAGGTTAAAGGACTGAATATAGCCCTCGCGGTCGGAGGAGAAGATGTAACCGGTATGGCCGTTGCTCCAGCTTATTGCAGAATAGAAGGCGGGGCCTTAACCGGGCTTTCGATCAGCGCCTTCAATCATATCAAAGGAGACCTTATTGGAGTATCCATCGGAGCCTTTAATTATGTTAATAATATAAACGGTGTTCAGATAGGAATTTTGAACTATATACGCTCAAATCGCAAGGGATTGAGGCTTTTGCCACTTTTCAATGCCCGCTTTAACTGATCAAAACAAGTCTTTCTGAAAGAATGGGATAAGGGCCAGAATTATGGCCGGTTCATAATAGTTAATTCGGTCTATCAAACCATTTGTAAGTATCCCTACTGCCCCATCTTTTCGCTTGGAATTTTTTCTTTTAAAGACTATATCGTCCGCATGACCAAGCTCGATGCCCTGATGGATAAGATCCTTAATTTGAGCGGGTAAAATAAAGGTAGCTGTTCGGGCTTCACCTTTCATTGATTTGTCAAAAACGACCATCCATGCAAAAGCGTGCATAACATCGTTTATAGAAGCTATGCCACCTTCAATACCAACCCAAAAATCGCCATTAGGGTAATGAGTCCTTAGGTTAATAGCCCTGTTCCTGGCACCCTTATATGTTTCCCGGTCAGACATGGGTTGGTCAGATACACCAGAAGGAACATCTATTCCTGTAAATACAAAATCCTTGTGATTGAATACTTTTTGAAATGCCTGCCTGGTACATTCAATTTTTACCGGGTTGAGAGAACCTATATATATTTTAATCAATGTTTTAAAGCTCTATTTCGATCATATTACGGAATATATCCTCCATAGTTTCCCGGTTTCTGATCAATTTGGCCTGACCATTTAGAATCAAAATCTCAGCGGGTCGCAACCTGGAGTTATAATTTGAGGACATGGAAATTGCATAGGCCCCTGCATTCTTGATTCCAATAATATCACCTTCTCTAACTTCGTTCAGTTTTCTATCTGATCCCAGGGTATCCGTTTCACAGATATATCCAACCACAGAGTATACCCTGAAGGTCCCGTTTGGATTGCTGATATTGAGCATATCATGGTAAGAATTATACATCATAGGCCTTATAAGGTGATTCATACCTGAATCAACACCGACAAATACAGTAGCCGGGGTAGTCTTGATCACGTTGGCTTTTGCGAAAAGAAATCCTGCTTCACTGACCAGATACTTGCCGGGTTCAAACCATATTTCCAGTTCTTTTCCATATTCCTTGCAAAAATTGCTGAAAGATTTGCTCAATCTCTTCCCAAGTGCTTCAACATCTGTCGTTACATCTCCTTCACGGTAAGCAACTTTAAAACCACTACCAAAATCAATATATTTAAGGTATTCAAATTCACGTGCAGCATCAAAGAGAATATTTGCGCCTTGAATAAACACTTCTGCATCCAGAATATCCGATCCTGTATGCATATGCAATCCTTCAACATGAATATTATTGGTTTTTATTACACGATGTACGTGCCTCATCTGCAGAATTGATATTCCAAACTTAGAATCGATGTGTCCGGTGGAAATATTGGCATGTCCTCCCGCCATAATATGAGGATTTATCCGTATACAACATGGAACTGTATTATGATATTCATGTCCAAATTGTTCAAGAATTGAAATATTATCAATGTTGATCCTGAGTCCCATTTTTACAGCCTCCTGAATTTCACTAAAAGACACGGAATTTGGTGAATAAAGAATATCATTAGGATCAAAACCAGCACGAAGGCCAATATGTGCTTCCTGTATCGATACAACATCCAGTCCGGTTCCCAATTTATGCATCAATTTTAATATGGATACATTTGATAATGCTTTCATGGCGTACTTGATGCGCATATCAAGACCTTTAAAAGCTGTTTTCATGGATTTTACCTGATGGCTTATCTTTTCTGCATCATAAACATAAAGAGGTGTCCCATATTCCTGGCATAGATCTTCAATATCTACACCCTGAATGTTATATCGGTTGTTTTCCAGCTTCATTTCACTATTTTAAGATTCAAATATAATTTAATGTTTAATATATCCGGCAGCTGGAAAATAAAAAATCCCGCTTCACTACCTGCCGGTAGCAAAAAGCGGGATGGTTGTTATGAGAATTTTTACTACTTATTCTAAAACTAATTTTCTGTTTAAGACTTTGTCCTGCTGGAAGATCTGTAAAAGATAGGTTCCTTTATCGAAGTGTTTTACGTTTAGTACCTGATTGAATGTACCATTGAAATCTTTGATGTTTTCTTCCATTTTCATGTTTCCTTTCAGATCAAGTATTCTAACAATCACTGGTTTCCTGGATCCGGTAAAAGCGAGTGTAAACTCTCCCTGGTTTGGATTGGGATAATAATTGATGGATTTTAATACAAGTTCTGGCATAACTGACAGGTTAAATGCACTGAATTCTTCCTCGCCGGCAGCGATAGGTTGAATGGTCGCCTCCGCAAAAGATGACTTCCCGGTTTTAACAAGATATGTCTTTTCTATGGTCTTATGGCCTGATTCATCAACCCAAATCTTTACATCATCATCTTCTCCATCATGACTCATGGAAATATTCCCATCATCATCCTTAATAACAAAAACATTTTTATGTTCATGAATTTGATGTCCTTCCTCGCTTCCATCTTTGATCACTTTGACTTTATAGGTCTTGGTTATCTTATTGGTATCACCATCATCCGTTACAAATGAAAAAGAATTTCCGGATTCTCCATCTTTACTCTTGAAAACCATTACGTTTCCTTCTTCCCCTGCCTGTACCCACTCGATGTCTTCAGACATTTCATCAATTTTTATATCGATGGTTTCTCCATCATCACTGGTAAAAACCATAATATTGGAGCCTTTATCCCCTAGTTTCATGGTAATATTTCCGTTCTCATCCGATTTCCTGATAACATCGACAGAGGAATCTTCTTTCATTTCCTCAAGGCTACTATAGGTTTTTTTAACAACCTTTTTCTCACCATTTTCAATAGTAGTTGTTTCGACTGTATAACTTGGTTCACCACTCTCTTCGTCAATGGACACTTTAACTTCCTTTTGAATGGTTTTGGATTTTTCCTCATTCTCCTGAGCATTTACAGTGCTAATTGAGAAAAGCGCTATTAAAACCAAGATTGAAATACCAAATATTTTTTTCATTATCTAAACAGCTTTTATATGATTAACTCCAGCAAATTTAATAGCATAATAATACTTAATAGTTAATGCCAGGTTAAAGAGTGTTAAAAAGTGTTAAATATAAACTTATAATAAGAGGCGGTCGTTAGATTTGTATTATGAGTCGTAAAATGATACGAACAATTATTGCTTTGATGTCCCTGGCAATGATCGGGCTGATTGGATTTCAAGCCTATTGGATCAACAATGCCATTGATGTAAGTCACGTTAAATTCAACCAGAATGTTCATGATGCACTCAACATTGTAGTATCCAATCTTGAAAAAAGGGAAGTCTATTATGCTGCTTCAAAACAGATCAACAACCGCCCTTTAAACAATCGGATCTTTCAAATGGATACCAATTTTTTGCGATTTAATCAACAATCTAAAAATTATACAGATTCATTTGTGTCACCTAAGCACCCACCATCAGGAAATACCATTACCTGGGAATCCGGATTTCGAATTGAAGATTCGCTTTTATTTGGAAACCAGATGGTGAGGATCAGTTATGAAATATCCAATAATGGAAATCCGGGATATAATCAATTTTTTGGTGAAGAACATTTTTACAGTCAAAATCAAATTGAAGTTGATTTCAACAACTTTGAAACCTATGAAAAGCAGGTTCGGAGCAATATTCAGAAATTTGCCGAAAAATCCAGGATGGTCACGGTAGTACTCGATGACCTGCTCGGGGAACAGAAACAGATATCCAACAGGATTAATAAAGAACAAATTGATAAATTGCTAAAGGAACAACTTCAGATGAAGGGTATTGACATCGATTACGAGTATGCAGTTGTCGACAGGGGCATTAACCATGTGATTTTCAGCGATTATAAGGCAATGGACGAAAAGGAGGTGCTTTTATCTGATTTTTCGATCAAGCTATTCCCGAATGACTTTGCCAGTGGTGAAAACTACCTTACCATTTTCTTTCCGGATCAAGCTGGATTCCTCTTCAAAGATATCTGGTTAACCCTTGCATCATCTGTATTTCTGGTTCTTCTGATCATATTCTGTTTTGCTTATGCCATATTTGCAATTCTCCGTCAGAAAAAGCTTTCTGAAATAAAGAATGATTTTATAAACAACATGACGCATGAGTTCAAAACGCCAATTTCAACTGTATCACTGGCCTGTGAAGCGCTTCAGGACAAAGACATTCAAAGAAACGAATCATTCATATCAAAATATGTAGAAGCCATTCGGGATGAAAACAGACGCCTGGGACGTCAGGTTGAGAAAGTTCTGCAGATGGCTACCCTCGACAAAAAGGAATACAGGTTAAAATTGGAGGAATTGGATATTCACAAAATAATTGAGAAAACACTATCTCATTTGAACCTGCAAATCGAGAAGCGGGGCGGAAGTATTCATAAAAACCTGATCGCGAGTAACCACAACATTATTAGTGATGATGTGCATCTTACCAATATTATCTATAACCTCCTGGACAATGCCAATAAATATTCACCTGAAAAACCTGAGATTCGAATTGATACTGAAGATCATCACCAGGGGCTGTTGCTCAGAATATCAGATAAAGGCATTGGCATGACAAAAGAAGCTATTGATAAAATATTTGATCGGTTTTATCGGGTTCCAACCGGAAATATCCACGATATTAAGGGATTTGGACTAGGTTTGACCTACGTAAAAACTATATTGTTGGCTTTGGGTGGACAAATAAAGGTAAAAAGTACACCTGGCAAGGGAAGTACATTTGAAATTATTTTACCTATAAATAATGGACAAAATTAAATTACTCGTTGTAGAAGACGATCCCAATCTAGGACAGATCCTAAGTGATTATTTAAGATTAAAAGATTATGATCCCACCTTGTGTATAGATGGTGAAATTGGTCTTGAAACCTTTAGGAACGGCCAGTTCGATTTATGCCTCCTCGACATTATGATGCCTAAAAAAGATGGCATTACACTTGCTAAAGATATCAGGTTACTCAATAAAGATATTCCAATTATTTTCCTGACGGCAAAATCTTTAAAGGAAGATACCATAGATGGTTTTCGGGCCGGGGCAGATGATTATATTACGAAGCCTTTTAGTATGGAGGAACTTTTGCTTCGTATCCATGCGGTATTACGTCGCTCCCTGAAAGGGGATAAACAACAAAAAACTATATTTAAGTTCGGCGAAAGTACTTTTGATTACGATAAGCAAACATTGATCATAAAGGACCAAAAAATCAAATTAACCAATAAGGAATCTCAACTGCTCAGACTCTTAGCGCAGAATATGAATGAAGTACTGGACCGGAGTGCAGCGTTAAAAATGATTTGGAGGGATGACAGTTATTTCAATGCGCGAAGTATGGATGTCTATATTGCAAAATTGAGAAAATATCTTAAACCTGATGATAGCGTAGCTATTATAACCATTCATGGAGAAGGATTTAAACTGATAGAAATCAATTAGCAACCACCTATAATTTTTCTGTTTTATTCAATTTCTTCCTTTTTGTCTTTATATTTAAAATATTTTTTAATTTTCTATATAATGATCAAATTATATCCTTCCATTAGCATTTTAAATGGAAAAGTTACCAGGCTAACCCGGGGAGATTACTCCCATGAAAAAGAATATGAGAAAAGTCCGGTTGACTTTGCCAAGATGTTTGAGGACATAGGTATTGAGGTTATACATTTAGTTGATCTCGAAGGCGCAATCAAAGAAAGCCCGGTTGCATATCATATACTTGAAGCTATAGCAGGACATACGGATCTTGAGATTGAATATTCTGGTGGAATCAGGACCGATGGTGATATATTAAAGCTTTTTGAACATGGTGCTAAATATATAGCCGTCTCCAGTATTGCTGCTAAAAACAGAGAATTATTTACTTCCTGGCTTTTCTCTTATGGTCGTGAGAAAGTTGCCCTTTCAGCAGATGCATCAGATGGTAAGCTATTGATCAAGGGATGGCAGAAAAAAACCGATATCGATCTTTATGAATTTATATCCTATTTCTATAACAGGGGATTAAAATATCTGAAGGTTACGGATGTTACCAGGGATGGGACAATGGTAGGACCTAATTTTGAATTGTATAAGGACTTGGTTGGTAAATTTCCTGATTCAAAGATCTTCGCAAGTGGCGGTGTAAGGTCAGTAGATGACATACAAAAGCTGGAAGATGCGGGCGTTTATGCTGTAATTTTTGGAAAGGCCTTTTATGAAGGAAAACTTACCCTCAACGATTTAAAAACTTTTATTAAATAAGCACTACTTACCAGATCTTTTAAATGTCAATAGTACTTTTACGGATCTTTCCTGGATAGGTTTAAATAGTATGTATTGGATCCGGTAGGTTAGGGGTTTGTGAGAATTTCCTCTTCGAAAGAATAAATAAAAAGATTAGGGAAAGTATTAAAGAAAAGGATCAGATGGGTGATTTTGATTTTAAGGGTTTCAGACAAAAAGATGTATCAAAAATGCGAAGGACGTTCAATGATGCATTTTCTGATTATATCGTTCCCATAAACCTTACCCACGGTCAATTCATTCAAAAGATCGTTCAGAAAACAAGTATAAGTTTTAATTACTCCATAGGTGCTTATTCCAAAAAAAAATTAATAGGCTTTATTTTTAACAGTATTAATTATTATGAAGGAAAAAAGACCGCATACAATGGCGGCACGGGGGTTATACCTAAGTTTCGCGGGAATAAGCTTACCGAAAAAATGTATCATTCCATATTTCCAAAATTAGAAAAGAATGGAATCGAACAATGTGTTCTTGAGGTAATATCCAATAATAAACCAGCGATCAAAGTGTATGAGAATCTGGGATTTACCAGATCTAAATTTTTTCATTGTCTTAAATTAAAAAGTGAAAGTTCATATTTGCGTAGTTTTAAAAAACCGAATATCGATCTGGTATTTCCGCAAAGCCCAAAATGGAAAAAGTACGAGAACTTTTGTGATTATGAAACCTGTTTCCTGGATTCTTTTCCCCTATTAAAAAAGAATAAATCAAACGAGACTATCCTAGAGGCCTATCAAAACGATAAAATTGTTGGTTTTCTGATTTTTAATAAAAAAATGGGAAGGGTGGAACATATTGGAATTGATCATAATGAAAGGGGAAAAGGTATTGCATCCATGTTGATAAAAAAAATGATCAGGATATGCAGAAACAAACCGATATATATTTTAAATCTGAATGAAAGAAATTATGATGTCCTGAACTTTTTCCTGCGGGTTGGATTTCAGAACGAAATTGATCAATTTGAATTAAAATTGTCTATTCCAAGAAATTAATGATAAAAAGTTCCGGATTAAATGCAATAATTAAAGGTGAGTTTCTGCAATATTCTAAGGATCTTCCCATTTCATATCTTTCAACTGATTCCAGAAAGATCATTAACAATGAATCAAGTGTTTTTTTTGCCATAAAGGGTAAGATCCATGACGGGCATCAATATATTGATGATCTCTATAATAGAAAGATACGGCAGTTCATCATTGAAGACAGGGATTTCAGGCTTGACAGATATCCTGATGCCAATTTCTTTGTATGTGAAGATTCAATATTTGCATTACAGGAATTAGCTGCATATTACAGACAATTATTCAATTTAAAGACCCTTGCCATTACAGGAAGTAATGGAAAAACTATAGTAAAGGAGTGGCTTTCTCAAATATTATCCTGGAAATACAATGTTGTAAAGTCACCAAAAAGTTATAATTCTCAAATAGGGGTTCCATTATCCATATGGCAGATCAATGAATCCCATAATTTTGGCGTTTTCGAGGCTGGGATATCTACCAGGGGAGAGATGACCAGGCTTGAAAAGATCATTAAACCGGATATTGGTATACTTACCAATATAGGATCAGCACATGATGAGGGTTTTCATTCCAGAACAGAGAAGCTCAAAGAAAAAATAGAATTGTTTAAGGACTGCAAAACCCTGATTTATAATATGGATGATGCTCTTGTGTACGGCACCATGTCAAAAACACTGCCTCGATGTGAAAAAATATCCTGGGGAACTCACCCCGAAGCTGTTTTTCAAATTGCAGAGGTTTCACAAGAAGTAAAAGGTTCAAAAATCAAGATCGTTCATGATTTTACCTCTTATGAGTTCAATTTTAAATTTACAGATCAGGCCTCTATTGAAAATATCATTCATTGTATAGTCTATTTGCTGAATTCTGAATGGACATTATTAGAAATCCAGGAAGGATTGGATGCTTTGCATACTATTTCCATGAGATTGGAAATGAAAAGAGGCGTTAACGACACCTATTTGATTGACGACACCTATAACAATGATCTTGCCGGCCTGGAAATTGCGCTGAATTATCTGATTAATCAAAAACAGCGAAATATAAGGTCCTTGATCCTATCGGATATTTTACAGTCGGGTATAAGCGTTTCCAGACTTTATAAAAAGACTGCTGAAATCATAAATCAGCATGCACTGGATAAGGTTATTGGCATTGGTACAGAAATAAAACACATAAAAGGCCACCTGAAAAGTGATTTTTACTGGTTTAAAGATACATCCTCTTTTCTTGATGAATTCGATCTGAATAATTTCAACAATGAAATTATTCTAGTAAAAGGTGCGCGAAACTTCGGACTGGAAAATGTCATTCGTTATCTCCAGGAGAAACTTCATGGGACTGTTCTTGAGATCAATTTGGATGCTTTAAGCCATAATTTAAATGTTTATCGTTCCTACCTGAAGCCGGACACAAAAATTATGGTCATGGTGAAAGCCCTTGCATATGGCAGTGGGAGTATTGAAGTGGCTAATCTTTTGGAATTCCATAGGATAGATTATCTGGGTGTGGCTTACACAGATGAAGGCGTTACACTTAGGAAAAATGGCATAAATCTACCCATAATGATCATGAATCCTTCCCTGGATTCACTGGATAAAATCGTGGAGTTCAGACTGGAACCTGAGATTTATAATCTAAGATTATTAAAAGAAATCAACCGCTATACAAAAATCAATAATCGCTCGATACAAATACATATTAAACTGGACACAGGAATGAGTCGTCTCGGATTTAATCCTGATGATCTGGATGAAATGATCAACATACTAAATGATAATTCCCTTATTTCAGTAGCAAGTGTTTTCAGCCATTTGTCTAGTGCGGATATTTCCCAACATAATGAATTTACAGAAAACCAGGCCAGAAGTTTTATCAAGGCTACCGATTATATTGAGAGCCGGATACAAAAGCTTTTTATTCGTCATATTGCGAATTCCGCTGCGATTATCCGATATCCTGAATATCATTTTGATATGGTAAGACTCGGAATAGGATTATATGGTTTTGATGCCACAGGCTTGATAAACGATCAACTCCGATCAATAGGTACCTTAAAAACTGAGATTTCACAGATCAAGAAATTAAAAAAGGGTGATTCTGTGGGATATGGTAGACAAGAGGTAATTGAAAAAGACAGTACCATTGCCACCATTGCCATAGGTTATGCAGATGGATTTTTCCGGTCCTTTGGGAATAAAACTGCATCAGTTTGGATAAAGGGATGTATAGCGCCTGTCGTCGGAAATGTCTGCATGGATATGACCATGATAGATATTACCGGAATCGATGCAAAAGAAGGAGATACAGTAATTATCTTTGGAGAAGAACAACCCCTGAAATTACTGGCAGATTCGATACATACCATTCCCTATGAGATATTGACGAATATCAGTGAAAGGGTGAAAAGGATTTATATCAGCGAGTAAGTTTTAGTTATGAATTAACTCAAAATACTGATCAAATACTTTTCTGGGTATTACCCGGGTAGGAAGACTGCTGCCCCATTTTGGTGAAATCTGGAACAATCCATTGAATGACCTTCCTATATAATTTTTCCCCTTTTCATAACCTCCAAGGAATTTTCTCTCGTCTGGTTTTTGATTACATTTGAATATAACTCTAAAACGATCCATGGTGTGTTATTAATAAGTGCTTGTGTTGGTTTTAAACGAATATAATAAAATATTGTTTATGAAACACCATAAATCACATGACATTTTTTTACCAAAATTGTGCAAAAACACACTATTTTATAAAAATAATTAAATTTAATCTTTGAATATGCCAAATAATAGAATTGATGTCTGATTTTTGTACTATTTTTGAAAACATAAAAAAATTTTTGAGATTTTCGGGTTGAGGCGTAAAAAAGCACTGATATTATTATTTTTTATAGTTATTGGAATACTACCCTGCAGCTATGCCAATGAGTATGCTATCTTTGAACAAAATCAAAAAAAGGGACTCAAAGATCATCGTGGAAAAGAGATCATTCCGGCTGAATATGATGATATTGGTTGGAGTGACGGACAAACCAGTGTATTTGAGGGGATAATTGGTTATAAAATTGAAGAGAATTGGGGGTTAATCAATCTCAAAAACTCAAAGCTGACCACCGCTAAGTTCAAAGATCTTTTTCCGGGAAACGAATCCATAATAGCCTCGATACCGGATACCTATAAACTGAACAATTTGTTTGGATTAATTAATCCCTCCGGTAAGACATTGATAAACTTCAAGTATAATTCCATTGAAAGCTTTGGAAGTAACTTCATCGTAAGCAAAAAAATAGATGAAGATATTTTATATGCCGTTATCAGCCATAAAGACGAATTGGTTCTTCAATTTGATTATTTCTCTGCCTTCAGAATTACAAACAACATTTTTGCTTTACAGGATTTTGATCAGGAACTTGACCTGATTGATTCGAAAGGTTCATTTCTTCTGGATATTAAAATTGATGGAGTGGAAATTTTGGCTGATCAATTATTGAAAATCTCAAAAAATGGAAACAAAGGTCTTATCGATTTTAAAGGGGAAATGATAGCCCCGATGAACTACCAGGAATTTGCTCTAAATGACAACGGTATAATTAATGGCCTTCCATCGAGGAACTGGAAATTGTTATCTGATAGCGGCAAATCACTTGATATCTTGAGTTATGATCAGTTAATACCTATAGATTCCGGGTATTACAAGGCAAGAAGATTGAATTATAGTTTTATCATTAGAGATAACGGTAAGGAGGTATTCAAGATAAGAAATTCGGAAATTCAGTTTTTAAACGATTCCCTGGCACTTTTCGAATCCAATAACAGATTTGGAGTTATCAATTACACAGGAGATACTATTGTAGAAGCAAAATATGACGCTATAAAGATCTCAGGAAACAGATTATTTTTGTATATGAAAAAAGCCAACCAGAGTGGCTGGTCTTTATCTGACTTATATGGTATGATACTTTCTTCAAAGGAATTTGAAGCATTATATCATCTTGATCATCAGAATATTGCATTCAAGAAAAATGGATTTTGGGGAATCATAGATAACTACGGTAAAGAAAAGGTCTTCGGTAAATATGATTCGATCTACACAAAAATGAATGATCTCTTCCTGGTTGATTTTTATGGTGAAACAGGGGTTGTTGATGTTTATGGTGAATGGAAGGTTTACCCGCAGAAGGGAGATGTTTTCCTTCTGGAAAATGGGGATTATCTGATCAGTTCTTACTTCCAGAGCCGGGTCATCAGTAAATGGGGAAATGAACTATTTACCTCTGAAAATTACCTTAAACCATTCAGAACGGGCTTTATTGAAGAAGATTTTGAAAGCAATTTTGGCCTTATTGACAGGAATTTTAATCGATTGTTGAAGGTAAACAATTTATTCGTGGGTCCTATTGTTCAGGATTCTGCTTTCCTATTCAAAAATGAATCAGGATGGGGTATCGTGGATATCTCAGGGCAGGTTCTGGTCAAGAATGATAAACGTTTTGAAGAAATTATAGGTTATAATGAAGATTATATCGGTGTTAAGATCGATGGATATTACGGATTTGTTGATTTGAATGGGAAACTTAGGATTGCCAATCGGTATGAAGGTATAGGATTGTTCAATAATGGACTGGCAAATATTAAGATCCTGAATAAATGGGGAACAATTAATAAGGAAGAAGAAATTGTGGTTCAGCCTTATTATGATCAAATCGGTCTGTTTAAGGAAAATCTGGCCATAGCTCAAAAAAATAATAAATACGGTATACTGAATGATGAAGGAAAAACAGTTATTACATTTGACTATGATTCATTATTTAGATTACACAATGGAAATTATATTTGCGTACTGAATTCCAAATACGGGCTGATAAACAATCTGGGTGAATTAATGTTTTATCCCAAGTATGAATCTATATTAGATCTTGATAATGGATTTGTAATTGCTGAACGTAAAAAGTTAGCAGGAGTTTTCAGTTCAAGTGGCGTTTTTATCATACCTGTTAAATATGATCAGATTATATTTGATCCTTATAAAGAAATATTCCTTGTAACTGAAGATCCTGAATGGGAGCAAATTATGGATATGAAAGACGCTATTACATATTAAATACATTATTATTTGGCAGGTTTATTGCAAACAAAACAACAATGAATAGATTCTACAAATCAAGTCTTTTATATATTCTGATTCTTATTGCTGCTTTTTCTTGTAAAAAGGTGGAAGCTCCGGTATATGAATCTGTGGATGAGTTAGAAATTATAGATAGAAGCAGTAATTCTGTTACAATATCAGCAAATGTGAATTTTTATAATCCAAATAATTACCGCATAACGTTAAAAAAAGCAGATATTGATGTATTATTGAACGACAAACCCATCACTAATTTCACAAGAGATTACAACCTGAAAATCGAGAAAAATGAGCATTTTACCGTACCGGTAGAGATACGCTTTTCTATGGCTGACCTCAATACAAATGTGATTTCTTCTGCCATAAATGCCCTTCTTGGCAAAAAACAGGTTCTATCATACAAAGGAAATATTAAAATTAAAGCTTACGGGATAAGAATAAATGTTCCTGTTGTTGGAAAAACGGATTTTGACATTAATGATCTTTAGATTCCTTTTCCAAAATATCCTTAACGATTTTTATTCCATGCAGGCGCCCGTTCTCAATAAATACTTTTTCTGTTCGTATGCCGGCCGTTAGAGTACCCGCAACATAAAGATTGGGAACATTTGTCTCAAATGTATTTTCATCATACAATGGTTCCTTTGATTCAGAATTGATTTTAATACCACATTTCTTCATTAAATCAATGTCCGGCAAATATCCTGTCAAAATGAAAACGAAATCTGATTCTATTTCTACTTTTTTATGGCCGTCATTGCTTTGAGCTATAACCTGTTTTTCATTAATTTCAAGGGCATGATGTTGATATATAGCTTTTATCTTTCCTTCTTTGATTCGGTTTATCAGATCCGGGATCAACCAGTATTTAGCCGTTTTTTTCATAGTCTCGCCCCGAACCAATAAAGTAACATTAACACCATGTCTGTACAGGTCAAGGGCCGATTCAACGGCAGAATTTCCAGCTCCAATAATGGTTACATTTTGATGTGCATAAGGATAGGGTTCATCATAATAATGCTTTACATGGGGCAGGTGTTCACCAGGAATGTTTAACTTTCTTGGAAAATCAAAATATCCGGTGGATAGAATAAGATATCTGGTTATATACGTATCTCCGGTTGAAGTATCGATATGAAAATGATCATTTTCATTCCTGATTTTTTCAGCTGTACAAAACAGACGGATCGGGAGGTTATAAAATTCCACGACCTTTCGGTAATAATTTAGGGCCTCCTCTCTGGTAGCTTTGGGCTTATCAATGGTAAAGGGTATATTTCCGATCGCAATATTATCAGCCGTTGAAAAGAAAGTCATTTGTTTTGGATATCGTCTGATTGATTCCGCTATGGTCCCTTTTTCAAGTACTAAAACCTTTAAACCCTTATTCAAGGCCTCAATTGCGCATGCCAGTCCGTTTGGCCCCCCGCCAACAACGATAATTTCATAATCCTGTATCTTCATCTTGTTCGTAACAATTTAATATTTATTTAAATATTTTATTTCTTTATCCGTTATTGATCCGAAGGACAAATTATATTTTTAATCCAATAGATCAGGTTTTCAAAATTACAGCGATAATTTAAAGTCTGTTTTCAATTTAACGAATTTTTAGATGGACAATATTTATGTAGAAAAGATCAGTCATTTGAACGATCTGATAAAACTATCAAGGATTGATGGAAGAGAAAATTTAAATGAGATCAATTTTATAAATTCTGTGGCCGACAGGCTCGGGATAAGTCGCAAAGATTTAACAGAAGTAAGAAAGAAAAGCAATAAAGTACATTTTTCTCCACCAGATGACATGTATCAGTTAATGATGCAATATCATCGATTGATTGTATTGATGGGAATCGACCGGATTATTTCTTCTGAAGAAAGGGACTTTTGTACGAAACTCGGGTTGAAAATGAAGTTGAAAAAAGAAGCCATCAATGAAATAATTGAAAAGGCCGTTGATACACCCAGGCATATAATATCTGTAGATGATATTGAAAAAGTATTTTACAGGCATTACAAAAACGCTTGATTATTCTATTTGATCAAAATATCGGAAAACCTCCTTTACTTCAACAGGAATATCAGACCTGTAAATCTCTTTAAAATTATTTGTTACCAGGACTTCTGAAAAATCACCATCATCAATTATATAATATTCCCGGATTGAAGTGACTTGTTCTTCTGAGAGTGATTCGCCTCCAGGTCCAATACCACCGGCTTTAAAAATTTCGAATATAACAATATTCCTTTGATCAAGCCCCAGGGGATCTTTTGTTAACCTGGAAATGGATTGCATGTACAGATCGGAGCGGTTGTCAGGAGCAAAAATGATTATTGCATTTGTATTCTGATCGTAGGTACTTAGAATTATGGGTAAATCTTCCTGGTAAGAAATAAACAGATGAAAAAAAAGAAGGATCATTTTAAACCATTATAACAGAAATATCAGCCATGTTACAATAAAAATCCATGAAATACACACAAATATCCAATAATTATGAATGATCTCAAGTTTTGTTTTCTCATAGGGTGATGTAAAAAATATTAACCTGGCAACACCATCTTGATGTACATTCCTTGTCAGGTATAAATATAAGGCTATGGCTCCATTTCCAATAAGGACCGTCACCATATGAAAGCCGGTTATTAGATATAAATAGGTGCTTATATAATTGGATTTTAGATTGAATCCCTGAAAAATAAGTTCCAGCCAACCAATTCCCTGGAAAACTAAAAATATAGCACCGGCAAGAAATAATCCAAAAACCTTTTTTCGTATCTGAAAAAGGTTTTCCGATTTAAATGCCTGCAGTAATCCCACAGGTACGAACATCGCAGCTATTATCAGAAAAGAAGCAACCAAATAAAACTTAGGCAATTGTAAATCGGTTCCTGAGTCATTTCCAATAATGGATTCAATAGTAACAGAGATCAGTAGATAACTATATATCAGGGAAATACCGAATAGAAAAAGAAAAGTAATGAGCTTATGAGGATGGATTTTCTCAAGCTCCTTTAATCCTTTCAATACATGTTTTCCTTCCTTCAGTTCCTTTTTATCCATCACTCTTTTATATAAAATTTTTCTTAATTCTTACAGCTAATAATATTAAACTAAATTTCTATCATAATGGTTCTGTTAATTTAAAGAAAATTTCTTTATAACAGGGATTTCATCATATTGATTATACTTTTGCGGAAAAGTTAAACGCTTTGACACATAAGGAATTCATTCAATACTATATAAATGACAGTTATACACAGTCGGTTGCAAAGCTTGTAAAGCCGAACGACAAGCAAAATATTCAGCTTAAAGGTATTAATGGAAGCCTTGATGCAGTAATTGCCTCCACCCTCCACCAGATAAATCACCAGAATGATCTTTTTATTCTTCATGACAAGGAAGAAGCTGCATATTTCCAAAACGATCTTCAAAATTTACTACCCGCCAGGGAAATTTTTCTTTTTCCCGAATCTTTTAAGAGACCTTATGACATTCATGAGATTGAAAATGCTAATGTCCTTTTCAGGGCAGAGATATTGAACAGAATCAATCATAAAGATGTGAAGGGAGAATTGATTGTAACATATCCTGAGGCCCTTGCAGAGAAAGTAATTAACAAAAGGTCATTATTACAAAATACCCTCACGCTAAGGACATCGGACACCGTTGATATTCAAAGATTCAATGAGCAACTGATTTCATTTGATTTCGAAAAAACCGATTTTGTATATGAGGCTGGCCAGTTTTCAATCCGGGGCGGCATCGTTGATATATTTTCATATGCACATGACCTTCCCTACAGGATTGAATTATTCGGAGATGAAATCGAAAGCATCAGGACGTTTAATCCAGATTCACAATTGTCGGTAGATCACTTAAAAGAAATCCACCTGATCCCAAATGTTCAAACCCGGCTTAAAAAAGAATCGATGGATTCATTTCTTTCTTTTTTCCCAAGAAATACCAAGATCTGGATAAAGGATTACAGCCTAACGTTGGATGTAATAGAAAAATACTATGATAAGGCCCTATCCCTTTTTGACCGTGTAGTTGACCAGAGTGGAAAAACCGCAGTTGTCTTACCTCCAAAGGATCTATTTGAATCCGCCAGGTCATTTTCAGATAAGATCCGGGAATTCAGTATTGTTGAATTTGGGAACCGGTTTTATCTTCCAAAATCCATCGAAGTTGATTTTTCTTGCAGAAGTCAGCCATCATTCAATAAAAATTTTGAACTGCTCAGTCAAAATCTACTAGACAATCAGGAAAAGGGATATAAAAATATTATTTCTTCTGATTCGGAAAGTCAGATCAACAGATTGTCTACCATATTTGAAGAGATCAATCCGTTGGTCAGATTTGAATCCATCCCTGTTGAATTGAGAAATGGATTTATCGATGATTTGAGCAAAATCGCTTTATATACCGATCACCAACTTTTTGACCGTTTTCATAAATATAAAACAAAGCGAAAATATTCGAAATCCAGGTCTATTACTCTGCGTGAACTTCAAACGCTTCAACCCGGTGACTACGTGACCCATATCGATTATGGAATCGGCAGGTTTGTAGGATTAGATAAAATAACAGTTAATGGTCAGGAACAGGAAGCTCTGAGGCTTATATACAAAGATGACGACCTCTTATATGTAAGTGTACAATCGCTTCATAAGATATCCAGGTTTTCAGGAAAGGAAGGAAATCCCCCGGTCATGAGTAAACTGGGCTCACAGGAATGGGAGATTAAGAAGCGAAAAGTAAAAAGCAAAGTAAAGGACATCGCATCCGATCTGATCAAACTTTATGCCCAAAGGAAAGCAACAAAAGGATTTTCTTTCAGCAGGGATAGTTTTTTGCAGGCTGAACTTGAATCCTCTTTTATATTCGAGGATACCCCGGACCAGGCCCGTTCAACTGAAGATGTTAAACAAGATATGATCCTCAGTCATCCAATGGACAGACTGGTTTGTGGTGATGTAGGTTTTGGCAAAACAGAGGTTGCCATCCGGGCGGCTTTTAAAGCAGTTTGTGATAATAAACAGGTTGCCATTCTGGTACCTACGACCATTCTGGCTTTTCAGCACTTCAGAACTTTTACAGAGCGGTTGAAGGATTTCCCGGTTGAAATTGATTACATCAGCCGGTTCAGATCGGCAAGTTCAATTAAAAAGATACTTGAAAGGATCAAGGAGAGAAAAACCGATATAATTATAGGAACACACCGGTTGGTGAATAAAGATATCCAGTTCAATGACCTCGGGCTATTGATAATAGATGAAGAACAGAAATTTGGTGTCGGCGTAAAAGAAAGACTCAAGGAACTTAAGATAAATGTTGATACACTTACGCTAACAGCCACCCCTATTCCGCGAACATTGCATTTTTCCCTCATGGGAGCAAGGGACCTGAGTATAATCGGAACACCACCGCCAAACAGGCAACCTGTAACCACAGAAATATATACCTTCAATGAAGAAGTGATCCGCGATGCCATAAGTTTTGAGTTACGCAGGGGAGGCCAGGTGTTTTTTGTTCACAATAGGATCAAAGATATTGAAGAAATAGCCAACATAGTATTAAAATTAGTGCCTGAAGCCAGAATTACCGTAGCACATGGACAAATGAAGGGGGATCAACTGGAAAGAAAAATGTTGAAATTCATTGAGGGGGAATATGATATACTGGTTTCAACCAATATTATTGAATCGGGTCTCGATATTCCAAATGCGAATACTATTATTATTAACCACTCCCATATGTTTGGTCTTGCTGATCTTCATCAAATGAGGGGGCGGGTAGGTCGATCAAATAAAAAAGCATTCTGCTATTTATTGTCGCCACCCGTTTCTGCATTAACAGCCGAAGCAAGAAAAAGATTAAGAACACTAGAGGAATTTTCTGAACTAGGGGATGGTTTCAAGGTGGCCATGCGCGATCTTGATATACGTGGTGCCGGGAATCTCTTAGGAGGAGAACAAAGTGGTTTCATTAATGATCTTGGTTTCGATACGTATCATAAAATACTGGATGATGCAGTAAACGAACTTAAAGAGAGTGAATTCAGATATTTATTTGAAGAAGACCTTAAGGAAAAGGCAAAGTTGATTTCAGAAGATTGTATAATAGAAACTGATTTTGAAATGCTGATCCCGGAGGAATATGTGACAAATATTACAGAGAGACTGAATTTATATTCGCGCCTGGATAACATTGACTCTGAAGAATCCTTGCATAAATTTTCCATTGAGTTAAAAGACCGTTTTGGCCCTATTCCTGCCGAGGTGCAAACACTTTTTGAAACGGTAGAGATCAGGTGGATTGCCGAGCAATTGGGAATGGAGAAATTAACTATAAAAAACAATACACTTAAAGCACAGTTCATTGATCCTGAAAATGCGGTGTTCTACAATTCAGAAATCTTTGGAAAAATTTTGAATTACATAAAGAATAATTCATCCAAATGTTTATTAAAAGAAGTTAAAAACAGGCCGCAACTGATCATCAAAGATCTGGGCAATGTGTTGGAGGCAAAAAATACTTTACAAGAAATGATTGAAATTTCTTAGGTCGAACACAATAATTTGCAATTTATACTATTATATATATGAAAGGTTCAATTGTAGAACCTTGGAAAATTGAAATATTTCATAAAAAATTTAACTTATAGTTGGTTTTTCATGTAATATTGTCTCGATTTTTTCGGCATATAAATGCCGGATTTTAATAGATTTGACCGCTGATGTATATGCTTCAGCAAATTATTATTGAATTAAACAGGTGTTACGATTTTGAATAAAATTTTGTGTATGAAAAATTTAATTCATTCCACTAGGTCCATATTAACTTTAGCAGCGATAGCTGTTATTATGTTTTCATGTGGCAAAAAGGGCGGTACGCCCACAGCTACTAATCCTGGTAAATACAGTACTGCAACCGGTCTCGAATACAATTCTGAGGAAGGTTTTCAGGTAGCTGAGTACCGGGGTCAACCAGAAGGGCCAAATCTTGTATTTATTGAAGGGGGTAGAACCGTCCTGGGAGCCTATGAAGAGGATATCCTGACATGGCGGGATAATGTTGAACGAACCGTAACCGTCGCATCTTTCTATATGGATGAAACGGAAGTGGCAAACATCCACTGGCTCGAGTATTTGCATTATGTAAAGCTGGATTCTCCGAGGGTATCTTATGAATCTGCACTCCCTGATACTACAGTATGGGCAAGAGACCTTGCATTTAATGATCCATATCAGAATCATTATTTCCGATATCCAGGATTCAGATTTTATCCTGTTGTAGGTGTTACTTGGAGGCAGGCTATAGATTATTGTAACTGGAGAACCGCTGTTGTTAACCAGAAATTAGCTGCAGATGCAGGATTAGAAGACCTTCCAGCAGAAACCGGAGGTCGAATTCCACTTGAGACAGGTGTCGTTCTTCCCGATTACAGACTCCCTACAGAAGCAGAATGGGAATATGCTGCACTGGCCATGATCGGGACACAATGGATGGATGAAAACCAGACGCATAACAGGGTATATCCATGGGATGGACATGCCTTACGTAATCCTTATGGTAAAGAAATGGGATTTTTCCTTGCCAACTTTAAAAGAGGGCGGGGTGACTATGCGGGTATTGCTGGTAAATTGAATGATGGTGCAATGATCACCGCATATATTTACGAATATCCACCAAACGATTTTGGCCTATATAATATGGCAGGTAATGTAAATGAGTGGGTACTGGATGTTTACCGTCCTTTATCATTCCAGGATGTTCAGGACTTAAATCCTGTTCGTAGAAGTCCGGCAGATAGAAATGCCACACAAAATGCGAATATTGACGACCCGGAAACATGGTACGATTACCAAGGGAAACAATCCCTCATCAGTGACCGTGCCAGAGTATACAAAGGAGGATCCTGGGCTGATATAGCCTATTGGATGGCGCCTGGTACCAGAAGATTCCTTTCAGAAGATTCTGCTACCGCAACCATCGGATTCAGGTGCGCCATGATACGTGCTGGTTCAAATTATTAATTAAAATACATCATAATATGTTAGAGGCTGTCCTTACCAGACAGCCTTTTTTGTTTAAAGAGATTGAGATTTAGATATATCGTCTTATTTAAACCATTCATTTTAAATCAGAAAACGAATACAAACAGTTTGAGGCATTTCTGGACATAGTTCAAAAATGAATTTCACTTTTCCAATTGGTTTTTGAGGACAAGGAAAGTATTTATTGCGAGAGTCACCTATCATAAATTCAATACGTCTTGCCGGAAAGCGCCCTGTTAATCAATGAAATTATTATCAATAATCTGGTTTTTAATTTAGGTTTATCCTTTGGCCAAAGCAATAGAGGCTACTCCAGCGACATGCGCGCCGGTTTTTTCCAGCGCTTCAGAGCAGGCTGATAATGTTGCACCTGTTGTAATTACATCGTCAACAACCAATATCTTCTTTGAAACAATTGAATCAATCTTCTTTATTTGAAATACACCTTCAACATTTTTGATTCGTTCAATCCTTGACTTATTTGTTTGAGATGGATTGTTTTTCACCCTGCAAATAATATCAGGCGACCATATAATTCCAGTTGATTTTGATATCCCTTCAGCAAAATAATCTGCTTGATTATAACCCCTTTTTTTTAGTTTTTTCTTATGCAGAGGGACAGGCAGGATGATTTCAAATCCAGGTTTTGGTGGAATAAATTCCAATCCCATTCGGTATCCAATGAAGAACGCCAGATCCGGCTTATTATCGTATTTAATTTTTTGCAGAAGTGTCTGACCTATCCCCTTCTTGTAATATTTGATGTATGAATAAACAAAAGAATAAAAATGTGCCCTGGACAGCATTGGTAAGAATGAAGTTGATTCATCACAGTTTCTGAATTTAGGTAATCGGAAATCGCACCTGGTACAAATCTTATATTCTCCCCGGGTGAGACCCGAATTACACAATGCACAGGTATGGGGATACACTAAAGAAAAAAGATCCTTTATCATAAAGGTCTTGAAATACTGGTTGAATAGAATATATTTGCTTGTTAACATAAATGTAATGAATAAGGAAAAAGAATTCAATGATTATCGGAGCCGGATGAATGAAAGGCTTCTTGGGACCGATGACAAGATAATAAAAAGGATTTTTAATCTGGATACGAATGCATTTCGGGATGGACATCTGAATACAAAAACCAAGGAATTGATCGGTCTCACGACTTCCCTTGTTCTGCGTTGCGATGACTGCGTCAAATATCACCTCGGTAAGTGTCATGAGTTGAAATTCAAAACTGAAGAGATTATTGAAGCAATGTCGATATCAACATTAATAGGTGGAACCATTGTTATCCCACATTTACGAAAGGCTGTTGAATACTGGGATGAATTGAATGAGCATGTTTAAAAAAGATCTTGAACTATACAGGCAATGGGAACTCGTACTTGACCACCTCGAAAAGGTGGTGGGTAAGCGCCCAACAGGTTTAAACGGCGTTCTTTTTCTAATCGGTGTTCGCGAATTAGGCAAAGGAAAAAAGGGATTTTCCAAGGAACAGAAGCAGGATTTAATACATATTGCTATATGTAAATTGATGAGTTTATCCGGGTATTATACTCTTGAGGGACTGGATGAGGAAGGGTGGCCGCATTGGAAGCTGGTCAAGAAATTACCTCATGTCGATTTGTTAGATCAGGAGAAATTATTAAAAATGCATATTATTGAATACTTTGATAAGGAAATAGGATGGCACTAAGAATTTACTCATATAATGTAAACGGTATCCGATCTGCTTTAAATAAAGGATTACTTCAATGGATTGAAAAATCTGATGCGGATATAATTTGTCTTCAGGAATTAAAAGCTCAGGAATCACAGGTTGATATTGCTTCCTTTGAATCCTTAGGTTATTCGGTATATCTTCATACTGCAGAAAAAAAAGGATACAGTGGGGTAGCTATTTTGTCAAGGCTTGAACCAGATCATATAGAATACGGATGCGGTAATCCAATCTATGATCGAGAAGGTCGAATAATTCGGATGGACCTGAAAGACCGTTCTATAATGTCAGTATATATTCCATCGGGATCGAGCGGAGATGATCGACAATCCTTTAAGATGAAATTCCTGGATTTTTTCTATGATTACATTGGAAGCCTTAAAAATATGATACCCAGATTAATCATTTCAGGAGATTTTAATATTTGTCACAAGCCCATTGATATACATAATCCTGTTTCTAACAAAAATTCCTCGGGTTTTCTTCCCGAAGAAAGAGCATGGGTTACTAAGTTTTTGGATATGGGATTTACTGATACCTTCAGGTTTTTCAACAGTGAACCTCATAATTATACCTGGTGGAGTTTCAGGGCCAATGCAAGAGCAAAGAACCTGGGGTGGAGAATTGATTATCATATGACAACCGAGGTTTTAAATAATAAATTAACAGGGGCATCAATTTTTCCAGATGCCGTTCATTCTGACCACTGCCCTATCTTGTTAGAAATTGAATGAAATATCTATAATTTTGTTATTGTGTTCTACTTCTTAACGTTTATCCGGATATGAAAAATTTATATTCTTTGTTTTCAGCCAGCATGTTAGTTTTGATTTTTTCATGCAGTTCCCCAGATGAAAATGAAAATTCCTCCCTGAAATTAACCAGGGCCAAGGGGGATCGCTATTATGGTGGCGTATTTCGTCTGAATGAATCTGAATATCTTAAAAATCTGTTTCCACATAATATTACTGATGCGTATTCGTATCGTATCGCCTGTCAGATATACGAAGGTCTTTTTAAGTTCGATGATGAAACACTGAAGGTAATTCCAGCTCTTGCTGAGAATTTCGATATCGACGAAAGCAGTAAAATTTACACCATCAAGTTAAAAGAGGGCGTGTTTTTCCATGACGATCCCTGTTTTACAAACGGGATTGGAAGAGAAGTCACAGCCGACGATGTGAAATACTGTTTTACAAGATTATGCACTCAAAATATTAATAACCAGTTATTTTCATCCATTTTCAAGGATGTTTTAGAGGGTGCGAACAAATATTATGAGGCAACTCGAAACGGGGCTACCCCGGATTTTGATGTAAGCGGAATAAAAGTAATTGATAAATACACTATTCAGCTGCGGCTTATAGAACCTAATTCTATTTTTATGGTTAACCTGTCGATGCCAGGATGTTTTATTTATCCCAGGGAGGCGGAAGAAAAATATGGTCTTGATATGCGTGTGAAAGCGGTTGGAACCGGACCTTTCATGCTGGCCAACCTGGATGAAGATATCTCAATTATCCTGAAAAAAAATGAAAGGTATCATGGTTTCGATGAATATGGGAATCAACTTCCGTTTCTGGATGCACTGAGTATACAGTTTATTAAAGATAAAAAAACTGAATTATTCGAGTTCAGGAAGAGAAACCTGGATATGATATACAGGTTACCCACTGATCACATTCTTGAGATCCTGGATGAATCCCTATCAGTGAATCAGGGTGAATACAGGGAGTATGAACTACAACGTGTGCCTGAAATGGCTACTCAATTTTTGACCTTCAACCTCAAGAATACAATTTTCAGCAATATAAATGTTAGAAAGGCTTTCAATTATGCGATTGACAGAGAAAAGATCCTTGATTTTGTTTTGAATGGAGAGGGATTTGCTCCTGGCATAAACGGAATAACACCCCCGGTTCTATCGGATTATGATATCGAAGACATTGATGGATATAAATTAAATGTAGATTCTGCGAGGTATTTTCTTGATAAAGCAGGATACCGTGACGGGAAAAATTTTCCAAAGATAGAATTGTTCTTAAATCCTGAAGGAGAACGTAACACCAATGTAGCAATAGAAATACAAAAACAATTAAAGGATCATTTAAATATTAATATTGAATTGACTATTTTACCGTTTGCGCAACTGATAGAAAAAAGTTTTCAGGGTAATTTCAGTTTAATGAGGGCAGGATGGGTGGCGGATTATCCAAGTGCTGAAAACTTTCTCTGGATATTTTATGGACAGAATGTTCCAAACAATAAAGACAGGATATCGTATCCTAATATATCCAGGTATAACAGTTCGGAGTTTGATCGGTATTTTAATGAGGCATTAAATGCAAAAAGTATTGAAGAAGCGAATGTTTTATTTAAAAAAGCCGAAAAAAGACTTATGAAGGACGCAGCAATTGTTGTTTTATGGTATGATGAAGGCTACAGGCTGATTCAATCATACGTAAAGAATTTTCCAAACAATCCAATGCAATACCGGGATTTCAGCGAGGTATACTTTAAAATGCCCAAACAATTGAATTGAACTATGAAATGAACATGAATTTTCTTCATTCTAAATTCACCAAAAGAATGATTAAAATCTATGCGAGGTCCTGAATGCCTTCAGTTTTCTGAACATTAAGGAATCAAAAAATTTTAAACAGATGAAATACAAATTGTAGTAAAGGGTGCAGGGTAATTCAATTTTCAGAAATATACATTCATACAAGAAAAAGTACTACAAAAGCTTTTTGATCAGGAGTCTTTTGCTTTCTCTTACACTCTTGTTGACAGCTTTTCTGTTTTACAGCTTACTGGAATACATAGGTCATTTCAATCAAATCGTAAGGGCAATATTTTTTTACTCCTATATAGTTCTCCTGGTGTATGTATTTACCCAATGGATTCTTTTACCAGTTTTAAGGATTTTTATTGATCGATGGCAGATCAGTGACCAGGAAGCTGCCAGAAAAATCGGCAATTATTTCCCTTCTGTAAGTGATAAGCTTTTAAATATACTTCAGTTGTATAACAAGCATCCGGAAGATCAGGGGCTCGTAAAAGCCAGTATTTCTCAGAAAACGGAAAATATTAAGGATATAAAATTTGAAAAGGCGATATCCCTGGCAGAGAACAAAAAATACCTGCGTTACCTGGCCATACCATTTTTAATTGTACTGTTTTTAAGTTTATCATTTCCAAAGGTTATTTCCGACAGCAGCACACGTATTGTTAATTACAGTAAAGAATACAAACCAGTGGCTCCCTTTAGTTTCATTTTAAAAAACAGGGACCTCATTGCTTTCAAAAACGAAGATTATGATATCCAGGTATCCCTGGAGGGTGAGACAATACCCGATAATGTTTATTTAAAGCTTGGAGAAAGACGAATAAAATTATTTTCAGCAAATCAAACGGATTTTTCCTATTCTCTAAAAAAGGTGGCCAAAAACATAGAGTTTGAATTTGAAGCTGCGGGATTCAGTTCTGAAGATTACTATTTAAGGGTTGTTAATCGTCCGAATATTAAGAATTTTAATGTGGAATTATCATATCCTGGATATTTAAAACGCAAAGACGAACAACTCAGTAATATTGGGACTTTGGAGGTTCCAGAAGGTACATATATTAAATGGCAATTTCAAACACTATTCACAGACAGCCTATCCCTTGAATTTATCAAGGACAATGAGATCTTTACAGCAAAAGGATTAGATGATCAATTATACATCGCCGAAAAACAGGCACTCAAATCCAGTACGTATGAGGTAAACCTGTATAATGAGTTTGCAGTAAATAAGGATAAGATCATGTACCAACTGGAAGTCATTCCTGATGAGTATCCTCAAATATCTGTAAAACAATACACTGATACTGTTCTGTATAATTATATGATATTAGGTGGCAATGTATCTGATGACTATGGATTTTCCGATTTAAGACTTCATTATAAAATAATCAAGGCGGAAAATGAACAGGGTGGTGAGGAAAGCTTTTATCACAATATCAATATTGATCCCGATAAAACATCTCAGGGTTTTTATTTTAACTGGAGCCTCGACAGTCTGTTGCTTGAAGACTCTGATCAAATTGAATATTATCTGGAGGTCAGGGACAATGATGGTATAAACGGAAGAAAATCTTCCAGGACAGGATTATATTATTTCAGGATTCCGGACAAGAAAGAAAGGGAGGAAGATTTGAAAAAATCTTCACAAAGTGCTGAAAATCAGATAGATAAGAGTATAGATATGGCCAAAGAGTTAAATGATAAAATAGAGGATGTTGAGAACAGGCTGAAAGGCAAGAAACAAATGAACTGGCAGGACCAGAAATTGCTTGAGGAGATGATCCGGGACAAGGATAAATTGGATGAAGAAATATTGAAGCTTCAGGAATTGAACCAGGCAAATACTATGAAGCTTGAAAAATTCAATGAATTGGATGCAGAACTTATAAAAAAGGTGGATCAACTCCAGCAATTAATGGATGATTTGCTGGATGAAGAAACGAAGAAACTTTTCGAAGAGTTGAAAAAATTGCTTGAAGAAAAGAAAGACCTAAATGAAGTAAAAAGTATTTTGGAGAGAATTGATTTCAAACAGGATAATTTTGAAAAGGAATTAGAGCGTACACTTGAATTGTTCAAACGTATGAAATTTGAGGTAGAGCTTGAAAAGACCATAGAAGAAATGGATGATCTTCAGAAAAAACAAGAAGAATTATCGAAAGACACGGATGATCGTAAAAATGATCTGGAAAAAATACAGGAGGACCAGGAAAGTTTAAATGAGGAATTTGAAGATACCAGGAAATCCCTTGAAGAACTTATTGACCTTAATCAGGATCTTGCCTTTCCTAAGCCCATGCAAATTACAAAAGAGCAGGAGGATAAGATCAGCGATTATCAGAAAGAGGCCATAGAGCACCTGGAGAACAACAAAAGGAAGAACGCATCGAAATCCCAGCAAGACGCATCCGATCAAATGAAGGAATTATCAGAATCGATGAAACAGATGCAAACTAGTGGGAACATGGAAATGATGATGGAAAATTACAATTCCTTAAGATTGATTGTGGATAATCTCATAAAGCTTTCCTTCAACCAGGAAGACATCATGATGAGTTTTCGGTCAGTAAACCAGAGTGATCCCAGATTTATTAACCTTTCTCAGAGACAACTCGCTCTGAAGGATGATTCAAAAGTTATTGAAGACAGTTTGATTGCATTATCAAAAAGAGTATTTCAAATATCTTCATTTATAACCAGAGAAGTCAATGAAATGAATAAATACATGGATGAGAGCGTGGTAGCATTACGGGAAAGAAAGAAATCTCAAGCAGTTGGTAAACAACAATTTGCCATGACTTCCATGAACAATCTTGCATTGCTTCTTGATGATGTACTATCCTCCATGCAACAACAGCTTGCCATGGCCATGGGCATTCCATCTCAGGGTCAGCAGAGTGGTAAGGAGCCCAGTATGTCAGAACTTCAAAAACGACTCAATGAACAGATCAGCGAGTTACAAAAGAGTGGAAAGCAAGGCAAAGCCTTATCTGAGGAATTGGCAAAACTAGCTGCTGGTCAGGAAGAAATACGAAGAAAATTACAGGAAGAAGAGGAAAAATTAAATAGTATGGATGGTAATGGACAAAAACTTGGAGATATTGCCGGAAAAATGGAACAAACTGAGATAGACCTCGTTAATAAACGATTGACGGAACAACTGATTAACAGGCAGGAAGAAATACTGACCAGGTTACTTCAGGCAGAAGATGCCATGCGGGAACAAGAGCTGGATAATGAACGCGAAGCAGAATCTGCCAGGCAATTGGATAGACCTATACCACCGGAATTTGAAGATTATTTGAAATTAAAGGAAAAAGAGATAGAATTGCTTAGAACTGTACCTCCAAAATTAAATCCTTACTACAAAAAGGAGGTTATGGAATATTTTAATAGATTAGAGACTTCTTTTAAATAATGAATAAAATGGATTCAATAAAGGTTCATTTTCCATCATTAGATGAAAACATAAGGATCGTCGAGAGTTTTATTGATAACGCCAAGGAAAAATTCAAACTTGATGACGACATTTATGGAAATATAATGGTGGCTGTTACCGAATCAGTAAATAATGCCATACGACATGGAAATAAGAGTGACAAGAAGAAGAATGTACACCTTTCATTATCATTGAATGATAACCTTATACGCTTCATAATTAAGGATGAGGGTATTGGATTTGATTATCACAATCTTCCGGATCCAACAGCGCCCGAAAATATTGACAAACCCAGTGGCAGAGGCATATTTTTAATGAAACATTTATCTGATGAGGTCACTTTTAAAAATGAGGGTAGTGAGGTAGAGTTATGTTTCTATATTAATTAAAATGTCCAATATCAATTTTTTTTGCGAAGAAGTTGATTTTAATCTCCCCAATAAAACCAGCATAATCAAATGGATCAAAAAAATTATTGCCCAGGAAAGCAAAAGAGAAATAATTAACATTAATTATATATTTTGTTCTGATGAAATTTTGAGTCAGATTAACCTGGAATACCTTGCCCACAATACCCTGACTGATATCATTACCTTTAACAATTCAGACAATGATCAGCTCATTGATGCTGACATATATATAAGTATTGATCGGGTATTTGAAAATAGTCTTACCTACCATACTGATAGAATAGATGAATTACACCGTGTTATGATTCATGGCATTTTGCATTTAATGGGTTACAAGGATTCCAGTGATAATGAAAAGAAGATTATGCAAAAAAAAGAAAATGAGTGCCTAAATTTGCTGTGAGTTTAGGGTTCCACGTGGAACATCCGGATCCTGTTTAGTTATATAAATGTTCCACGTGGAACATTTAATATTTTGTACTATGTTTAAAGAATATGATGTTATAGTTGTAGGTGCAGGTCATGCGGGTTGTGAGGCGGCTGCAGCCGCTGCTAATCTGGGATCAAACGTGCTTCTTATTACCATGAATATGATGACAATCGCTCAAATGTCATGCAATCCGGCCATGGGTGGTGTGGCAAAAGGGCAAATTGTAAGGGAGATAGACTCTTTGGGAGGATATTCAGGCATTATTTCAGATAAATCCATGATACAGTTCCGGATGCTAAACATGTCTAAGGGACCAGCCATGTGGAGTCCGCGTACTCAAAATGACAGAATGATTTTTTCGGAGGAATGGAGGTTACAGCTGGAAAACATTAAAAACCTTGACTTCTGGCAGGAAATGGTAACCGAAGTTGTGGTAAAAAAAGGTGTCGTGAAAGGGGTTAAAACAGGATTAGGCATATTTATTCCTGCTAAAACGGTTATCCTAACAAATGGTACATTCTTGAATGGTCTCATTCATATCGGTGAAAAACAATTTGGTGGAGGAAGAACAGGAGAAAAAGCTGCTAAAGGATTGACCGAGCAATTGGAAGCCCTGGGATTTGAATCCGGAAGAATGAAGACCGGAACACCTCCCCGTGTAGATGGTCGCAGTTTGAATTACAATTTATTTGATGAACAAAAAGGTGATGATAAACCTGGTAAGTTTTCTTATTCGGATGAAACAAAGCCCTTAAAAAGGCAAAAAAGTTGTTTTATTACCTATACAAATACAACAGTCCATGGTATTCTTGAGACCGGTTTTAACCGCTCTCCGATGTTCGCCGGACGAATCCAGGGGGTAGGACCCAGGTATTGTCCCTCAATTGAGGATAAGATAAACAGGTTTTCTGAACGCAACAGGCATCAGATTTTTGTTGAGCCCGAGGGGTGGAATACCGTGGAAGTTTATGTCAATGGTTTTTCGACTTCACTTCCGGAAGATGTGCAATATAAGGCCCTGAAAAAAATCCCAGGTTTCGAGGATGTAAAAATGTTCAGACCCGGATATGCTATAGAATATGATTACTTTCCACCTACCCAATTAAAACCTACGCTGGAAACCAAGCTTGTACAGAATCTCTTTTTCGCCGGACAAATCAACGGAACAACGGGCTATGAAGAAGCGGCAGGGCAGGGTTTAATGGCTGGAATAAATGCACATAACAAGGTTGAAGACAAGGATGATTTTATACTTAAAAGATCTGAAGCTTATATTGGCGTATTAATAGATGATCTAATTAACAAAGGTACTGAAGAACCTTATCGCATGTTTACCTCCAGGGCTGAATATCGAATCCTGCTCAGACAGGATAATGCCGATATTCGACTAACTGAAAAAGGTTTCAGAATGGGATTGGCTAATGAAAAAAGGTATAGAAGAGTAATTGATAAAAAGGAAAAGGTTGATCTTCTGATCAATGAGCTAAAAAAGCAAAAACTAAATCCCGATCAATTTAATTCAATTGCAGCCATTAATAATACTGCTGAGATCAGGGAAAAAGCATCCTATTATAAACTCCTCAAAAGACCCGAGCTTAATCTGGAAAACCTGAACCAGGATAACAGGGCCTTAAATGATCTATTATCGGATTATGATGCCGAGATCATTGAACAGGCTGAAATACAAATAAAGTATGAAACCTATATTGATAAGGAGCATAAACTGGCTGAAAAAATAGAAAACCTTGAGGAGTACAAGATTCCCTTGAGATTTGATTATAATAAACTATCTTCGCTTTCGGCTGAGGGTAAGGAAAAACTTAATAAAATCCAACCCATTACAATTGGACAGGCATCAAGGATCAGTGGCGTCTCTCCTTCCGATATATCAATATTAATGGTTTATATGGGTAAATAAGAATGTATAAAAAAATAACAAAGTGCCCCCTATGCAAAAGCAATGATATTAAAAACCTGATCATCTGTAAGGATCATCTGGTTTCAGGGGAAAGCTTTGCGATAAATGTATGTGGTAATTGTACATTTAAGTTTACCAATCCCAGACCAGTAGATGAAGCCCTCCCTAAGTATTATCAATCTGAACATTATATTTCCCATACAAATAAAGCAAACTCACTACGTCATTTTATATACAAGACGATACGAAGTTATACTTTGAAAAATAAGCTGAAACTAGTTAATAGCCTTTCAGAGAAAGGGAACCTTCTGGATGTAGGTTGTGGGACCGGTGAATTTCTTAATACCTGTTCAAACGATAACTGGAATATACAAGGCATTGAACCGGATCCCAGGGCCAGAGATAGGGCAGAAAAACTACTTGGGATAAAACTCAATGATACTCTCTTTGATTGTACAGATGAAAATAAGTATCAGATCATTACGCTTTGGCATGTTCTTGAACATCTTCCGGAGCTAAATAAAACGATCAGACATTTAAAGAAGATACTATCCGTAAAGGGACGTTTGATAATTGCGTTACCCAATGTTGATTCATATGATGCAAAGAAATATAAGGAATATTGGGCAGCCTACGATGTGCCAAGGCATTTGTATCACTTTAACCAGTTCTCCTTTAAAAAACTTATGAAGAATCATAATCTAAAAGTAGAATCTATCCATCCCATGAAGTTTGATTCTTATTATGTCAGCCTTCTTAGCGAAAGCTACAAAAATAAATTGTTCAATTACAGCAGGGCATTGATAAGTGGCTGGTTATCAAATAATTACGCCAAAAAGAATAAAAATAATTACTCCAGTTTAATATATATCGTTAAGAAATGAAATATATTTTCTCACTGATTTTTCTGTCTTTTGTTATTATCTATTTTTTAACTGAATGTGCCAGCATTACACCTCCCGGAGGAGGTCCGAGGGATACAATACCTCCAGTACTTATTAAATCCATACCGCAACATAAAAGTCTTAATTACTCAGGTAACACAGTTAGCCTTGTTTTTGATGAATACTTGAAAATTGAAAACCTGAACAAGCAACTGATTATAACACCCATGATTCAGGATGATTATGAACAGAAAATCAGAAGAAATTCAATAGAACTTATTTTCCCGGAATCATTCAAGGACAGTACAACCTATACATTTAACTTTCAGGATGCCATTCAGGATATAACGGAAGGAAATATTACTGGGGATAACGTATTGGCTTTCAGTACCGGAGATTATATTGACTCATTATATATTAATGGAAAAGTAGTGGAACTTTTAACAAATTCCCCAGTAGATGATTTTACGGTTTGTCTTTACTTGTTTGACGATACGCTTGATATATTTAACAGTCCTCCAATTTATCTCACTAAAACCAATAAAGAAGGAAAATACCTGATTGAAAATATTAAAAACGGTATTTACAAATTGTATGTATATGATGATGCGAATTCAAATCTAACCTGTGATATGCCCCGAGAAATGTTTGGATTTTCTTCAGATACAATATCCCTGAATAGTAATATTGATTCAATCCTCCTCAAAGTACAAAATCTTGATATGCGGAATATCGAAATCCAGAGAGCAAACGCTTCCGGAAAGTATTTTGAAATCAGGACCAATAAGCCTCTGGTTGATTATTCGGTATATCCCATGGACACATCACAGACTTTATATCATAATTTCTTTGAGGATAATAAAACAATCAGGTTCTATAATAATCTGGAATCCGAAGACAGTATTCAATTTATATTCAATGCAATAGATAGTCTGGATAATATATTTATTGATACCCTGTATTTAAAATTTGTTGAAACAAGACGAGATTTTGATGAATTTACTTATTCTGTGGAACCAAAGAACAACGCTAAAATAACCGATGAATTTAGAAGCAAAATAAATTTCAATAAACCTCTTAAACACATCAATTTTGATAGTCTTTATTTTGAATATGACAGTGTCACATTTCAATATCTTAGTGATACCATCAATTATTCACTTGAAAAACGAAGGGATGTATTTAATTTTGACATTGATCTCTTTTTCACAGAGTATCTTAAATCATTAATAAGAGCTGATACAATGCCTGATGGAATTTCGGAAACGAGACCAACCGGTCAGAGAATTGGAGGTTCTTCTTCTAACAGGAATAATAAATTAACTTTTCATATTAGAAAAGGAGCTTTTATATCAGCTGATGGGGATTCAAGTAAATCCTTAAAGCTTGAATATCAACTCCTGAAGACTGATAATTTTGGGATAATTAAAGGCAATGTTCTGTCTGAGTATAATTCCTTCAATATACAATTGTTAAAAGGTAAAAATGAAGTTGTAAGTGAAGTCAAAAATATAAAACAATACATTTTTGATCAGGTAAATGCTGGAGAATATTTTATAAGGGTATTTGTAGATAATAATAACAATGGCAAGTGGGATCCTGGCAATATTTTTAAGAATGAAGAACCGGAAGATATTTTCTTCTATCCTGAAAAAATAACAATAAGAGCAAACTGGGAGTTAACAGATATAAACCTGGAGTTTTAAATGTGGATAACCTTTGGATAATATTAGAATAAACTGTAGATAATTAATGCAATGGATATCCGTTATTCGGGCACAAGAAATTATGTGGATAAATCACATTCTTATTGGCAGGTATTCAGAAAAATATCCACATAATGTCTATGGTAAAAGTTATCCACAAAAAAGATTTGTAATATGAATAAAATATTAAGTTATTAATTATCAGGTATTTATAAGTTTATAACATGTGAATAACCCAAGGTTTATTCTAATTTTATAAACAATTAGAAATATCAAGGAAAATATATATAAATTATCCACATATCCACATACTAGTAATAACAATTAATTAATATATCTTAAAATATTATATTATTAGTGAATGTTAACAAATAGAAAAAGAACCGCTTTTTATATTCTGTATTGCTTTTTGTTCCTGTTGCTTACGAAAGCAGCCTTAGCACAGGACATCAATCAGATTAATCTTGCCAACGAATACTATACTATGGGGGATGTTGACAAGGCACTTGATATGTACAAAAAACTTGCCCGCAATAAAAAGAACATTCCCATCATACACCGCAATTACTTCGAATTGTTGTTAAGTATGGACGATCTGAAAACAGCAGAAAAATATATTGATGATGTAATTAAGTCTCGTCCGGATAATATTTACTATACCATTGATAAAGGGCTGCTTTATCAGAGAGCCAATGATAAGGATAAGGAAAGCAGCTATTATAAAAAAGTATTTAACGATTTAAAAAAAGATGACCGCAAAACAAGACAAGCAGCTCAATATTTAATCGGAAAACAGAAACTGGATTATGCAGAGGAATTGTATTTATTGGCTCGGAATGAACAAAAAGATCCATATCGATATGCAATCGAACTGGCTACCATATACCGCTTGTTAAATGAGAAGGATAAAATGATCCGGGAATACTTGAATTTTGTAAATAGAAGTCCGAATAATTTACCTTATGTAAGAAATGTACTGCAAAATTATCTAACGGAAAGCGAAGATTTAAAAAGTCTGGAAAATCTGTTATACGATTTAATTCAAAAGGATCCTGAAAACAATATTTATTCGGAATTAATCATATGGGTAAATATACAACAGCGTAATTTTTATGGTGCATTTATTCAGGCAAGGGCTTATGATCTGAGAATGGGCAAAGAGGGAAATGAAATCTTTGAGGTAGGACTTATTGCCCTGGAAAATAAAGATTATGAAACAGCGATAGATATTTTTGACCACTTAATTAAAAATTATCAATCCTCCTACATTTATCCTATTGCCAAGAGGTATAAAATAAAATCCCGGGAAGAACTTGTAAAAAACACATTTCCGGTAAATGAATCAGAAATCAGAAAATTAATTGATGATTATAACTTACTTGTTCTGGAAATTGGTATCAATTCCCGTACAGCAGAGGCTTTACTCAGCAAATCCCATCTACATGCGTTTTATTTGAATGAGATGGATTCTGCTATATTAATACTGAATACCATAATTACAATTCCCAGGATATCACCTGAATTAAAAGCAAAATGTAAACTGGATCTGGGGGATATATATCTATTGAAGGGAGAATCCTGGGAATCAGTTCTATTATACGCTCAGGTTGAAAAAGCAAGAAAAGATTCTCCCACTGGATATGAAGCTAAATTACGAAGTGCTAAACTATCATACTACAAGGGAGATTTCGCATTGGCTCAACAACATCTGGATGTTTTAAAATTGGCCACTTCCCGAGAAATTGCAAATGATGCCATGAAATTAAGTTTATTGATAAAAGACAATACAGGCCTGGATACGTCAGATTTTCTATTGAAAAAATATGCAGATATTGAACTTTTACTGTTCCAGAACAGGAAACAGGAAGCGCTGGATTCTTTGAATAGTATGTACGAAAAATATAAAGGTTCAAATCTCACAGATGAAATATTATGGTTACTCTCATCTATTTATCTTGAGAAGGGCGAGTTCCAGAGATCCCTTGATTTGTTAAATGTAATCGTAGAAGAATATGGGGAAGATATCTTTGGTGATGATGCATTTTTCAGAATGGCAGAAATATATGATTATCATTTGGATAACATTGAAAAATCCAAAAACCTGTATCAGGAATTTCTGGTTAAGTATCCCGGAAGCTTTTATGCTGCCGAAGCCAGGAAAAGATTCCGGACTTTAAGAGGTGATTATGTAAATTGACAGGATAATTGTCATTGGTACATTTTATAAAATTGTGATTTGAGAATAATCTCTAAATCATACAATTAGCTCATGTTATTTAAACCATTGGTTTTCAGTTATTTAAGACAAATACTTTAATAATATCTTTAGAATTTTAGCCTAAAATAATGTTTTCAAGTAACTTATAAATTTGTTAAAATTTTACTGAAAATTATCCTTGGAAAAACATATTTGCTAAAGTATCTTTAGCTTGAACTGCGTTTTTTTTAAAAAAGCCAATTATATATTTTAAAGTATCAACCCAGGAAAAGTGTAAAAATTGTTAACTATTATTATGTTATGTTAGATCAGAAGAATGCTCAGTCAGTTAATGTACCAAAAGAAGATACGGTAGTGACAAAAGAAAAAAAGAACGTTGAAGTAGTGGCACCAAAAGAAGTAGTAAAAAGGGATGGAAGAAAAGTAGAATTCGATGTTAAGAGAATTGAGAATGCTATTTTCAGGTGTTTCAGAAGTGTAGACAAATCAGAAGAAAAATCTGAGAAACTCGCCAGTGAATTGGCCGATCAGGTTTATAATATTGTCTGTGCCAAGTTCGAAGTTCCAACCGTAGAAAATATTCAAGATATCGTAGAAACCGTTTTACAAGCTGCTAAGGAATTCGACGCTGCCAAAAAGTATATCTTATACAGAGCAGAACATGCAAAAATGAGGATGGAACGCCCTGTTCCCGAGGAAGTGAAAGCAGCCTTTGATAAGTCCGATGAATATTTTCCGACTCAATTACAGAAATTTCAATTTTATGATAAATATGCCAGGTTTAACTGGGACCTGGGCCGACGGGAGACATGGGTAGAAACCGTTGACCGTGCGGTGAATTTCCTGAAGGAACTTTCTGAATTCAGATTACCAAAATCTGTTTATGAAAGAATCAGAAATGGAATACTTGAAATGAAGATCATGCCATCCATGCGTTTGTTAGCCATGGCAGGACCTGCAGCAAGAAGGAACAATATATGCCTGTATAATTGTTCATATATGCCGGTCGATAGCGTTCAATCTTTTGTTGAAGCTATGATCATATCAATGAGTGGCTGTGGTGTTGGCTATTCTGTAGAAAATGAATACGTTGAAAAATTTCCCAGAATAAAGAGACAAAAAGACCAGCCACCTATAAATTTCGTCATTGAGGATTCTACCGAAGGTTGGGCCGAAGCATTGAGGACCGGTATGGAAGCCTGGTTTGCAGGAAATGACATCCATTTTAATTATTCTTTGATACGGGAAGCTGGAGCAGTACTAAGAGTAAAAGGTGGAAGAGCCAGTGGCCCAGAACCCTTAAAGAACATGCTGGAATTTGCACGTTCAAAAATACTCGCCCGTCAGGGTAGCTTCTTAAGATCTATTGATGCACATGACATCATGTGCTCCGTTGGACAGGCAGCTGTTTCCGGAGGAGTCAGAAGAACAGCTATGATTGCATTATTTGATTATGATGATCATGAAATGAGACATTGCAAGGATGGAGATTTCTGGATCAAAAACAGTCAGCGCTGGAACGCAAACAATTCTGCAGTTTGGCCTGAACGAAAACTAACTCAGGCAGAAGCAGCCAAGTTTGTATTGGATATTGTTGATTCAGAACGTGGAGAACCGGGAATATTTAATCGTCATGCAGCTATTGAAACCAAACCTGAAAGAAGGGAAGCAAGAAGGTTCGGTACCAATCCTTGTGGCGAGATCCTTCTAAGGCCATTCCAGTTCTGCAACCTTTCTGTTGCTGTAGCAAGGGCGGAAGATACCTTCGATGATCTACGGGAAAAAGTGGAGCTTGCAACTATAATTGGAACCATTCAATCAATGGCTACCTATTTCCCCGGATTACGTAAAGAATGGAAGATTAATTGCTCGGAGGAGCGCTTACTGGGTGTTGACATTAATGGTCAATTGGATTGTCCTTTGGTTCAGGAAGCTGATGTACAGAAAATGCTACAGCAAATTGCTGTGGAAACCAATAAGGTATATGCGCAAATTTTAGGGATTAATCAATCCGCGGCCGTGACCTGTGTGAAACCATCAGGTAACTCATCTCAATTATTGAATTGCTCCCCGGGAATTCATGCAAGGTGGTCAAATCACTATATTAGAAACGTAAGGGTTGGTACACATACTCCGGTTTTCAAAGTACTTCAAAATGCCGGAGTACCTATGGATCCCGAAAATGGACAAAAGAAAGAAAATGCTAATACATATGTTGTTCATTTTCCGATGAAGGCCCCCGAAGGTGCCATTACCCGGAATTCGCGTTCGGCCATGGAACAACTTGAATATTGGCTTCAGGTCAAATTGAATTACACAGAGCATAATCCCAGTGTAACCATTACTTATAAACCGGATGAAGTCCTGGATATAGTAAAATGGGTCTGGGAAAATCAGGACCGAATAGGGGGTATCACCTTCCTTCCGGCTTTTGATGCCAAATTTGACCAGATGCCTTATGAAGAAATATCCGAAGAGGAATATAATGCCTTGATCGAAAAATTTCCTGAGATAGACTTTTCAAAGATCTATCGATATGAAGAAGAAGATTATACTACAGCAGCCCAGGAGCTAGCCTGTATGGCAGGAAATTGTGACATGTAAAAATTATATACACAGCTATCTATCAATCAAAAAAAATCTCTCCCGCTACGGCGGGAGAGACTTTTTTTGTCCAATTTTATCTAATTAATTCACTCACCATTTAATTCCATAATAGACTTCCTCTCCATCAGGATAAACCCCACCAATCAAAATACCGCCTTCTTTATTCGCCAATGAGGCCATCAGGTCATTAATAGTCTTGACTTCCCTTTTATCTACCGAAGTAATAATAAAACCATCCTTTATACCTGCCTCTGACCATTTTCCATCTTTAATATTATTGAGTTGAACCCCTCCGCTGATATCGAGTTCTTTCTTGATATCCTCATCTACTTCGGAAACAGTTGCTCCCTGTATTTCCATTGCTGCTTCCCTTCTATACATTCTCTCCTCGCCCATGATATTTTTGAGCGTAGCTTTTAATGTAGATTCTTTACCATCGCGGATATACCTGACTTCAATTTTATCTCCGGGCCTGTTCCTTGCAACAAATTCCTGGAGTTCAGCCGTATTGGTCACTTCATTTTCATCAATCCCGATAATGATATCCCCTTCTTCAAGCCCAGCCTCATCAGCAGCACCACCGGCATTTACTCCTGCAACATACACACCATTGCTTTCCTCAATATCCAATTCATACCTTTCTATAGCCTGGGGTACGTCAAGAATGGAAATTCCAAGCAAGGCTCTTTGAACAGCACCAAATTCCAACAGGTCATCCATAACTTTTTTGACCAGAGAAACAGGGACAGCAAAAGAATATCCGGCATAAGATCCAGTAGGTGAAGCAATGGCTGTATTAATACCCACCAACTCGCCTTTTAGATTAACAAGTGCGCCTCCACTATTACCTGGATTTACAACGGCATCGGTCTGAATAAACGATTCAATACCAAGCTCCCGGTTTCCAAGAAGCCTTAGATTTCTGGCTTTAGCACTTACAATACCAGCTGTTACTGTTGAAGTCAGGGAATAAGGATTACCAACCGCCAATACCCATTCTCCAACCTTAACTACATCGGAGTCACCATAGCGTATAAAATCCAGGTTTTTTTCATCAATTTTCAGCAAAGCCAGATCAGTGGTTGGATCTTCTCCAATCACCTCGGCTTCATACCTCCGGTTATCGTGTAATATTACCTCAACCTTACTGGCGCCTTCAACCACATGATAGTTGGTCGCGATAAAACCATCATCCGAGATAATGACACCTGAACCGGAACCCTGTTGTTCACGGGGCATATTCCGGTGCGGATTTCCGAACAATTCTTCAAAAGGATTCCTGTAATACCTCTCGGTGGTTTGTCGGGTCATGGTCACATGCACCACGCCAGGAGTTACCAGTTCAGCGGCCTGTACGAAATTAATTCCTTCCGGGACTGATCCGTCTATAGTATAATTAGAAAATTTCACATTCTGCCGTTCCTGAATAGAATTGTATTTCTCATCATCAGGAACAACCATTTTGTAGGTTGCAAGGGCAACCAGTGCACCAACAAAAGATGCAATTATGATAGCTAATATAAAGTTCCTCTTATTCATTCCATTAACATTTAAAGTTCACCAACTACAGAATAAACGGTAATTTAACATTTTAGATTCTTATGTTAACATTATTTAACAAAAAATCCCGCCTCAGCGGGATCTTTCTCAACACGTAATTAATCATTAAATTTACTTAACTGAGATCTTCTGCTTAAGTACTTTCTTAACATCTTTTGCTACCTCAATGTTTAGAATTCCATTTTCGTAATTAGCTGATATATTTTTCTGATCGGCATCTTCCGGTAAATGGAATACGCGGTTGAAACTTCCCTGATGGATTTCATTCTGATGTACAGTAGTACCTTCTGCATTTTCAAAGTTTCTTTCACCACTTATGAATAACTTTCCATCTTCAAGATCGATGTTAAAGTCTTCCTTTTTCATTCCCGGTACGGCAAGTTGTACCATGTAGTGTTTTTCAGTTTCAAGAATGTTGGCAGCAGGTAAAAACCTGTCGGCGCTGGAATCTTCCAACCTGTCGTAAAAGAATTTATCAAATAAATTCACAAATGAACCAGGATACCTGTTTCTAACATAGGGATTATATTTTATCAGTGTCATAATTATAATAATTTTAGTTTTACATAAATTTCAAAATGAACGTTTATCCTAATTCCTTAAAAACTGTACCAATGGGAAAATTTTGTAAAATTGCCCCCAATTAGCGACATATTGGCATGAATAGCGAGATTGAATCCACAAATCGCGCCATTATGGCACATTTGGGCATGTGGTTTTCAGTAGAATCTTTTATATACTACCTGAAAAAAAAATATTTAAATAATTATTGATAATTTATTTCCCCGGGGCTACTTTTGCTTTCCGTTTTGAGATTCCTCAGTAGCTCAGCTGGTTAGAGCATCTGACTGTTAATCAGAGGGTCCTTGGTTCGAGTCCAAGCTGGGGAGCGAAAGCGATAGAATCCCGCCGAAATTGGCGGGATTTTTTTTATGGCCTGGACGAGAAGTTTATCCCCCATGAACTGGAAATCCAAACTGATGTGCCTGTTTTAATCAGCCCGAATTATTCTGAGTTCATTATACATTATTTTATAAATTAAAGTTAAGATCAGAGTTTTCAACTAGTAATTCCCATACATTACTTGTACCCCCCTTTCCTGAAATATGCTCGATCAAATCCCATTTTTCATTAATAATAGGATTTTGTTTGTATACAAGTTTGTAATCAGTAGAATCGTTTATTTGGATATATAAATTTATCCATTCTAATTCTTCCGCAGGAGTAATTGAATAATTTGCGCCAATCGCGCCTCGCTCAAATATTTTTAAAGAAGATTTGGTTGGAATAGGATCATATGGTAAAAAGGGAGGTTCACCGGGAGGACTATTCTCTATTGTTATATATAAATCAAAATCACTTTGATTATTGACATAAAAATCTGCAGAACTATTGGGATGTCCACATTTTATAACCAATAGAATAATGAATAATAATCTAAAATTATAAAAAATCTTAAATCTTATCATAACCAAAAAATAATATACAATCTACTATTATTCAGGGAAAATAACTCTTTAATTCCTCTATAACCTATAATTTCTATCGATTGGGTATTATGAATTTAAAACGCTGTTTTAACCATCTGATCATTTTTCTGAGTTACCGAGAATATTATACTTGGCTTTTCGGTCATTCCACCTTTTTCGAGCATACTGTTGCATATCAATGATTTTATCTCTCTCATCCACTATTTGAAAACCCAATAGTGTCTCAATTATATCTTCCATGGTAACGATACCGGCCATTCCACCATATTCGTCTACAATGAGGGCAATATGTTCTTTTCGTTTAAGTAAAATTTCCCATATACTCATAAGTGATTGAAATTCGTGGGCAACTACAATTTCTCTACAAATATCCCGTAGTTTTAAATTGATTTTTTCCTCAGCAAGTTTTTCAAATACAGTTTGGCGAAAAACATAACCGGTAATGTTTTCATCTGTTTTTGAATAGATTGGAATGCGTGAATAATAAAGAAACTCTTTTTTTATAAGAAACTCTTTTAAGGTCATGTTCTCATCAGCTCTAATGACCACTACTCTGGGTGTTATTATTTCCCAAACCTTAACCGTTTTAAGTCTGACTAAGTTTTGAATAATTTTATTTTCTTTTTCCTCGAGAATCCCTTCTTCTGTTCCGAGATTGGCCATAGCAGATATTTCCTCCCTACTCATGGGTAGATTATCTATGTTTCCGGAAAACAACTTAGTTATGTACTTTGTCATTATCACTAAAGGAAAGGTAAGTATTACCATAACATTTATAATTATTCCGGAAACCAGAGCCAATCGCCTCCAATACCGTGCACCAATCGTTTTGGGAATTATTTCAGAAAAAACCAATATAAAAAAGGTTAGGATTACGGAAATAATACCAAAATACATATCACCAAATATTTTCGTGGCTTGTGCTCCAACCCCTGCAGCTCCGATAGTATGTGCAATTGTATTTAAGGAAAGTATTGCTGATAATGGTTTTTCTATATTATTCTTTAATCTAATAAAAATTGATGCAGATTTATGACCACTTTCCTTTTTAACATTTAAAAAAGCCACACTAGTTGAAAGTAAAACCGATTCCATAATGGAACATAAAAAAGAAACAAATAATGCAAGAAATAAATAAAATATCAGCAGAATCATTATTGTATTTTTTAGTAAAAATCGGATTTACCATCGTTAACAATAAAAGTGTTTTAATGATCTCTTTGAGATTGGTTAATTCCAATTACACGATTCCTTTTTATTTAATCCTTTCTTGAACTTTCTATAACTATTGCCTCTGTTGTAAACGAAATTCCTTGCTGTTCATAAGTACCAATCATGATAGACTGTATGAAAAGTTGGTTTGTATAGGATTTAGCTCCCCATTCAATAATAAAGTTTGCACCTGCTCCGCCAACATTTTCTATATCTTCAACAACAAATTCTATGGATTCAAGTGGAGAAACCAAAAATGAAGAATCAACATAATCTTTAAGTCTGTTACCATATGAATCATAGTAAACTACAGAAAATATATATGCTGAATCAGTTAAAGAAATATTTCTTACGCTGATTGTAGCTGTTAAAGGGTATCTTTTGGTTCCATTGCTATAATAGATATCAGAATAAATTGGAACATAGTCAGTTTCAAAATATTGCAGACCGGATTTATCAATATCAATGTATTTATATAAATGACTGGGATGACTTCTTTTTATAATTTTTTCTGGATTATTACCCGTACATCCGACCAAGGTCAAAAATGATACTATTAAAAAAATTGATTTCATGGTATTAGAGTTATGTATTTCAGTTGAAGAATAAATAAAAGGATTTATGTTCTGCCTACTTCAGATTTACTGTAACAGAATTTTTTTAATTATTGGAAAACATTTCATTTCAGAAAAGGTATGATATGTATATATACGTAATTTTCACCTCGAGGGAATTAGATAAATGAAATTTCTATTTGACGAGATCATCAAAGGGATAAGACCCACCTTGAAATTTTGTGGCCGGGAACAGAAGTTAACATGATGAAGCCTGAAAGACAACAACTTATTTTTCCATCGCAGCCAGTATCCGTTCCGGGGTCATGGGCAATGTATAAAGCCGGGCTCCAACCGCATCGAAAATGGCATTCGCTAGGGCAGCCCCTATGGTAGTGATGGCAGGCTCTCCACAACCCTGGGGAGCAAGATCCGGATTGTCGATCAAAACAATATCCACCTTGGGTGCGTCTGAGAACCTTGTTATTTTATAAGAGTTATAATTTCTGGTGTGAATTTTGCCACCGCTAAACTCAATTTCTTCAGATAGGGCAGCGCTGAGACCCATAGTAATCCCGCCTTCAATCTGTAATCTTGCACCCTGCGGATTAATGATTTCACCCATATCCTGGGCACAGACCACACGTTCTACCCTTACCTTCCCACTGGACCTGTCAACGGATACATGTGCAATCGTTGCTACATAGGAATTTAGATAATTCGTACAGGATATTCCAAATCCGGATCCGCTGGGTCCTTTGGAAATCTTGTGCCCGAATTTAGAAGTAGCGGCCTCGAGTACGCGTATCATGCGCTTGTCGGTTAAGTTATTTCTCCGGAAGGATAATGGATCCATTCCTGCTGCATGAGCCAGAATATCGGTATGCGATTCCATGGCAAAAACATTTGTATTGCTGCCGGGACCACGCCAGGCACCAGTACCAAAGGGATGTACGTTGCCATCACTACTTGTTTTTACACGGAAATTCGGGATGTTGTAAATGGGTTCCGAACTTCGTGAACCGGTAAACAATATATCGCACCCCCAGGAAGTAATCAAGCCTTTGGAATCCAGGCCAGATTTTAATTGAACCACGGCAGCTGGACGAAATGTATCATAAAAAAATTCTTCCTGTCTTGTCCAGGCAAGCTGTACCGGATGCCCGGATATTTTCGATAACTTAACGGCCTC
>CBDUBA010000010.1:0-67390 GCA_965365275.1 uncultured Cyclobacteriaceae bacterium
CAAAGCCCTGACAGATTGTTTAATACAAAGCCCTGGCAAACTATTTTTAATAGTTGGATAGTATATTTATGACTTTTTAGACCAGGTTAGATTGCCTCCCTTCTGACTTTCCACAATTATGCTGAAATCCTTATCACCCGACACGATCCAACGTACCGTAACAACCCCCATGCCGGGTATGTTCTCTACCTCGATCTGACGGGGATTAAATCGTTGTTCTTTTGTGATCTTAAGATCTTCGTCTATAACCACCATGCCGGCCAGAACTTCCAAACCTGCAATGCTTATATAATCTGGAGGATTGATCCGGTTTTGAATATCGTTGCCTGAATGTGTCGGGATCATTCTTTTATTAGCCACAGTTACTGTTATTTCCTTAAGTCCTTTTCCAAGATCCTTTTCCTTCACTTCCTCAACAACCAGTTTAGGCGTATGATAGGCATGATAGATCGTAAAAGCCATGTTGCGGTGTGCATCACTTTCAAGCAGAAATCCGGGGTCAGCCCGAGAATAATTTCTTTTGAATCCACCAACTTCAATTTCTCCATAGATCGGATGGTCGAAAGGTGTCCATTCCACATAAGCATCCTCAAATAAGAGGTACTTATCGAATTCAAAGGCATCTTTCATCCTTTCGTTATAGTTTTCATAATCCTTATTAAAGAAATACTTGCTTGTAAATAATTCATTGGTAAAGGTAAAAATTCCTCTGCCTCCATGGAACCAGCTCAATTCGCCTCCAAATGCAGGATATAGATCAGTATACAAGACCATATATTCATATCCTGGGATGATTTTAGATCCCAGCTTCCCTATAGCATCATATACGGACTTATCCGTATCATGAAATGATACTTCATCGGAGGAAGATCCGGGACCTCTCAGGATCATACCACCGCTATTATGATAACTTTGGGCGCCTGCTATATTAGGGTGCTCCATAACAAATCTTGCAACGGCTCTGTTTTCGGGTACTGAAAAGGGGTATTTTAATGCACCTCTTTGAATATAATCGGGCTGCCAATCCCAGCCCCAATCTCTGTTAGGGTCGTAATACCCACCAACCCGGTCTTCATTAACCATACCATCTCCATCATTATCGAAGCCCTCAGTACCAAGGAATTCATATTGACCAGCCTCGTCAGGATCAGCTCTGATCAACCATTTCGGATTTTCAGGATCTATTTTGTACCGTCCGTTAGGATTTTTCCTGCGCATGTAGGTTACATGCCCGTCTCCATTAATATCATCCAGGCCATCCTCGTCTTCCAGACCATCCCGGTCATCATCAAAGGGGATCATTCCTGAACGCGGTGTATTGGCCGTATTTGGTGCCTTCATATAGTTATCACGTGCATCCGGATTTATCGTGGGAACTATGTAGAATACTTTTTCTTTTAACAATGTATTGATGAAAGCATTCTCATTATAGGATTCCACCAGGTACCAGGCAGTATATAAACTAATCTCAGAACCCTGGATCTCATTGCTGTGAATATTACCATCGATATAAAATCCAGGCTTGTCCTCAGGTGATTTTGTTTTGAAATCAGTAATCTCCAGCACCCAGATGTCACGGTCTTCATATGACTTGCCGATAGATGTTTTACGGATCAGGTCAGGATAGGCGCTAACCAGTTCATCACATATTGATGAAATCCCATTATAGGTATAATATCTATTCCAGCTAACCGGGACCTTTGGATTTGAAGGTGTGCCAGCTGCCTTAAAAATATCCTCGACACGCTGTGCTTTGCTTTCCGGAATGGGGAGAAAGGCACCGGATAAGAAGACTGTAAAAATGAGGTAAATGACTTTATATTTCATTATAATAACATTATTTCAATTCAATTTCAATTACTTGTATCCCAGTTTGTGGAGCACCTGCTTCTACCATAATGGTTCCTTTTTCCCTTATAAGCCAACTCATATGATGTCCGCTATCCCCGTCCAATTTATCCAGCAACTGGATCGGACGGCCACTGATGATTTCCTGCCCGCTGTCAAGAGTCAGACTTATTTTTGGTTTTTTAACCCATCGGGTCTTAATACCAATTTCGCTTAAGGCAGGGAAATATCCGCGGTTGTAAATATCCAATTCAAGCCTGAATAAATTCTTGCCAATACTTTCACTTTGTATATTGATAATTTGTATAACAGGTCGCTGAGAAGATAACCAGACTATGAATTCATTATGTGTCCTCGAAATACTGTCAATCATACCTGCTGGCGGATTGTTCCTTACATAAGGATATAATCCACCTACTTCGACATGATGATCCGGAAAGTCCGGATGCTGTATCTCTGTCCAGTCAAGAAAATATTCTTCCTGTAAAGTGCTGTCAGCCCATCTCATAAAATTGACTTCCGGATTAAATTCTTCCTTTTTCTTTTTGGAAACATCCAGGGAATCCGGTTTTATTTTTATTTCTGGTATAAAAAATGCCGGTGTGCCGAAGCTCAGGCGTCCATAATGAAAGTATGCCCATTGCATGAAATCCCCATTTGAAACACATACCTGAGGGTGGCTTATCTCCCCGCTTATCTCATTATATTTTTTTGATACAAATGAATTAATCATGGCATCAGATTCCAGTATGCTTGAAATTACCTGCTTTTCCGCATCCGATTTGTTAAATTGTTGAGGTGCAGAAAGGTTATCTGAAGGACCAAAAGTAAGAACCGCGAAAATATTCCATTTTTCATATAAGTAATCAAGAACTGCTTTGGTTTCATTCTCTGAAACCGGGTAATCTCCTGCACCAGATTTGAAGTGTTCAAATTTATAGGGCAGATTCATGTTAAATACAATCCCACCGGCCCCATCTTCATTAAAGCTTTCATCAAGATCGTTATCAATTCCTTCACTGATCAGGATATATTGCCCCTTTTCTCCTTCCTTTTTATCAGCAGGGATCATGACCCGTTCATCGTCCGGGTGGGTGATCCAGGTTCCTTTGGGATCTTTTATCCTTAAAGAGGTAATGATGCCATCACTGTTAAGGTCTTCATTTGGGTCTTCATTAACTTTGCCGTCCCTGTCATCATCCGTTTCTCTTGAGTTCTTATTTCTGGCATATTTCAGATCACTGAAATACTGTTCCGAGGCATCAGGGCTTACATTTGGAATAATATAGAATGATACACTATCAAGTAAGTTTCGGATACTGTCAGTAGTGCTGGAGGACAATATCTCTTCAGCAAATCTCAGGGATAATTCCGGCCCCGAGATATAACTTCCATCTACACCGCCCAGTATTGCCAGTCCTGGCTGATTCGTACTATTAATTTTACCGATCTCAAGGGCCCAGATATCATTACCTCCCGAGGTTCTTGTCAGCGAGATTAATTTAGTGATCCCGGGATGTCTTGACTGAAGATCTCTCAGGCTCTTAGAAATTTCCTTGTGATCCCTGTAAGTGACCTGGCCCAGGATCATATTGCTTTTCAAATGTAGAATTAAGGCAACACCTATGAAAAATAAATATATGTATTTTCTCATCTAGCTTATAAGAAGTTGAATTTTTTAAAAAATTGGATCGTAATAGTCAATAATAATCCAATTATATTAAAAATCACAGTTTAACAAATTATTTCCAATTGGTGATCCCATTGGAAGTGGATCCGGATTGTCTGGCTTAAAAAACCCGGGATTATCTTTAAATCTTTTGATGCTCTCCTGTGCATACAAAAGATGTGCCTTTTCTGTTTCACTCTTCTCGGATCGATATTTTGACTGAATCCATTCTTCAAGTTGATAGATCGCAGCTAATGTTATAGCCCTGACCTGAGTTGAAGCGGTTGAATTCTCAGCCAACTGGAACATCTGGTTTAAAAGTACCATCCTTACGGTCCTGTTGATCTCCCTGTAATATGTATTTTTATAAGTTTTTTCCCATGTATTATCGATCAGTTCAGTCAATACATTATCAAAGCCCGGCAAGGTGGTCTCCCTGGATTTATATTCAACCATTCTTGATGCCCTTTGTGGATTGAGCAAGAGTCTTATCGATAAACTTGCCGAGCTTCCAGCTGCAGAAAGAGGATCAAATGTCAGGCCTGTTTTGCCTCGAAAGTTTTCATTTGTTTGATTATATCCTAAAGCTTTCGGGGGTATTAACTGAAGCAGGTTTTCAGGTACTTCCAGAAATTCGGGATCAAGTGTTCGAAGAATAGCCCTTAAAGCCATTTCCTGGTTTTCGGCGGGTATCATTTCTGTAATGACCTGACCGTCTCCTTTATGGGCATATGTATATAACAATCCACCCAACATTTTTGAAGCTGCCTCCAGCTGATATCGATGCATCAGATAAACCGGCACTATAACGTCCTCAATTGAAGAAAATGGAAAATTCTCCGGGATGCTGTTCAATCCCATATTATTCAATGCGATTTTTCTGATTTCTATGATACGGTTTAATTCATTGGCAGCGTTTGTGCCGTTATCCCATAAATGGGCATAAGGATGGGCACTGCCTTCTGGCCGGGAATCTTTATCGGAAATATAATACAATTCACTATCAAGGATCTCTTGAATGGTCCGGGATAAAAATTCATCTTCATTTTCGGTGGAGATTCCATAACCATACCGAATAGCCATTTTATCCCATTCCCCTATTTTGTTTTCATAGGCTTCAGAAAGGTCGATCTCTCCCTGGTCGTCCAGTTTTATCATAGGATGGGGATAATCCATCACCGATGACCTGTTCTGAACACTGGCAGCATAATTATGCGCCAATCCCAGGGTATGGCCTACTTCATGGGCCGAAAGTTGACGGATCCTTGCAAGTGCCATTTCCCTGGCTTCAGTCAGGTCAACATTACCATCATGATATGGGGATAACAATCCCTGAGCAATCAAAAAATCCTGCCTTATTCTCAGAGAGCCCAGGGAAACATGACCTTTAATTATCTCACCTGTTCTCGGATCTATTACGGAATGGCCATATGACCACCCTCTGGTAGATCTGTGAACCCATTGAATAATATTATATCTGACATCCATAGGATCAGCATCTTCCGGCAGCATTTTGATCTGGAAAGCATTGGTATAGCCTGCCGCCTCAAATGCCTCGTTCCACCAGGAGGCACCTTCCAGCAGTGCAGACCTTATGGGTTCCGGAGCACCGGGATCAAGATAATAAATTATCGGTTCCACAGGATCACTGATATCCTGGTCAGGATTCTTTTTCTCTAATCTATGTCGAACGATAAATTTCTGATCAATCGGTTCAGTAAATGGAACTGCATAATCGAAATATGAGATCTCAAAATAACCGCTTCTGGGATCATATTTTCTCATTTTATAACCTGGATCCGGAAGTTTTACAAATGAATGCCTTTGGCGTACCGTAATTAATCCGGGTGTAGGCACTACCTGTCGTACATAATACCCTTTTGCCTGCCCTTTAAATGTAAGGATCGCCTCTACAATGGTATTTTCAGGAAAGTTTTTTATCTTATCCTGATCAATAGTCGATCTGGGGATGTCAACCTTATAATTCCCCTGATCCATCCTTTCCAGGGTTCTGCTTACATTATGTGTATCGTTGAGAAAAAAAAGCGTGGCATCCACAATATAGCTGTTGAGGCGCTGATCAGCAATGTCAAAGCCCCATAGTACCGATTGGGCAAATGATTCGGTCACCGCCTTATTTTCATATTGATTTTCCGATATCGCCCTATATTTATAATTTGGTTGAACCAACAAGATCTTGGGACCATTTTTTACGAATTTTACGACCCTGTTCTCTCCAAACTGTCCCCTGTCAAGGCCTATATCATTCGAACCGATCCCGGCTGCCAGTGAATTGACATACAGAAATTCAATATCCAGTTTGTCTATCTCAAGCCATACTTTCCCTGTATTATTATCCCAGTACAGGTTAAAAAAACCTTCCAGCTTCTTCATGTTGTCAAGCTGTATTTTATATTGGGTTTCCTGAGGGGTAGCCGTTGGCACAGGTTGATTCGTTTTACAAGATAAAATAGCGATAAGAATTAAGAGGGTAATAAGATTCTTCATAATGCACATTTTTCTGGAATATGCAATAATAATCATGAAATTCAATTCGTCTTTTCTTTTTCGAAGTTTTTAAATTAATTCCTGGCACAATGCCATGCATTTTTGATTTTTGGCCATTTTTGTAATATGATAAAGATTGGAGACACACTCATATCCGATGATGTTTTAACGGAATTTTTTGTATGCGATATCGAGAAATGTAAGGGAGCATGTTGTGTTGAGGGGGATCTTGGAGCGCCATTGGATGAAGATGAACTGGAAGAGCTTAAAAAGAATTTCAGCGGGATTGCTCCGTATCTGACTCAAGAAGGACGGCGTGAGATCGAAAAACAGGGATTGTATGTGTATGATTTTGAGGGGGATTATTCAACTCCGACAATTAAAGGTAAAGAGTGTGCCTATGCGATATATGATGAAAAGGGGAGCCTTAAATGTGGGATAGAACTTGCCTATGAAAATGGGAAATCTGATTTCAGCAAACCCATATCCTGTCATCTTTATCCGGTCCGGATCAGTAAAAATATTACGAATATAGCCGTAAACTATGATCAGTGGTATATATGCAATCCGGCCTGTATTCTTGGTCGTGAACTGAGGATCCCTGTTTACAAATTTCTGAAAGAGGCACTGATCAGAAAATTCGGCAGAGCCTGGTATGATCAGCTGGATGCTTACGCAGAAGAGATCAAAAAACGAACTAAATAATAAGACTTTTGAAAATCAGAATAGCCAGAGAATTTTTCTTCCCAAATGGTTATTTAAGCGAATTGAATCTACAGGCCTTTGAAATCAAAACTATCAAGGAAAGCAGTCGTGAATTTTCCTGATTTGAACGTTTCATCATCCATTAATCTTAAATGAAAAGGGATAGTGGATTTTATCCCTTCTATAACGAATTCTTCCAACGCTCTTTTCATTCTCATGATAACCCTTTCCCTTGTAGTGGCTGTTACGATCAATTTAGCGATCATAGAGTCATAATTAGGCGGTATGGTATAACCTGTATAAACATGGCTATCCACCCTGACACCTCTGCCTCCCGGGAAATGACAGGTGGTGATCTTCCCGGGACTTGGTCTGAAGTCATTTCCAGGATCCTCAGCATTGATACGGCATTCCATGGCATACCTTTTCGGGAATCTGTTTTCTCCATGTATTGGTAAACCTGCTGCCACTGTTATTTGGTCAGCCATGATGTCCGAATCCGTAACCTGTTCAGTAATCGGATGTTCTACCTGGATCCTGGTATTCATTTCCATGAAATAGAAATTTCCATGTTTATCGACAAGAAATTCGATGGTTCCGGCTCCTTCATAACCAATGGCCGATGCACCTTTTATTGCCGCATCACCCATTTTTTCCCGAAGTTCATCATTAACAATAGGGGAGGGTGTTTCTTCGACCAGTTTCTGATGCCTTCGCTGTATTGAACAATCCCTTTCGGATAAATGACAAACTGTGCCCTCGCTGTCCCCAATAACCTGGATCTCAACATGCCGAGGTTCTTCGATGAACTTTTCTAGATAGAGGCCGTCATTGCCAAATGCATTCTTGGATTCGAGTTTGGCTCCATTCCAGGCCTTTTCGAATTCATCCGGATCGTTGACGATGCGCATTCCTTTTCCTCCACCTCCGGCAGTGGCTTTTAGCATAACCGGATAGCCTATTTCCTTTGCAATTTCTCTTGCCTCTTCAATATCGTTAAGAAGTCCTTCAGAACCTGGTATTGTGGGTACACCTGCTTTCTTCATTGTTTCCTTTGCAGTAGCCTTATCACCCATCCTGTTGATCATGTCAGGAGATGCTCCGATAAACTTAATATTGTACTCCTGGCAGATCCGTGAAAATTCTGCATTTTCCGCCATAAATCCATATCCTGGATGAATAGCATCCGCATTGGTAATTTCAGCTGCTGCAATGATGTTTGGAATACTCAGGTAAGATAAATTGCTGGGAGGAGGTCCTATGCAAACTGCTTCATCAGCAAACCTTAGATGTAGACTTTCGGCATCAACAGTTGAGTATACCGCTACTGTTTTAATACCCATCTCCCGGCAGGTCCTTATGATCCTGAGGGCAATTTCTCCTCTGTTGGCTATTAGAATTTTCTTAAACACAGTTTTTTATTTAACCTTAAGCTTAACAAATTATGAAGGATCAACCAGGAATAGAGGTTGATCGAATTCAACAGGTGTGGCATTATCTACCAGTATTTCAACAATAGTGCCCGAGATCTCAGCTTCTATTTCATTGAAAAGCTTCATGGCTTCAATAATGCAAACCGTTTGACCAGGTTTAATCTTGTCGCCCGGCTCCACAAATGGAGGGGACTCCGGATTGGCGGCCGTATAAAAAGTTCCTATCATGGGTGATTTGATCTCCTTAAGATTACTTGCCGGTTTGGCCTTTTCTTCTGCAGCATCTGTCTTTATTTCAACAGTTTCTGAAACAGTGGTCGCAACAGGTGCATTTGCCGGAGCGGTTGATGGTGTAACCATTAGTTCACCGCTGTTAACGCTAATATCAGGACTCTTTTTTACAGATATCTTGAAATCAGTAGTCTCAATATTTACCTCATTTAATTCAGATTGTGAAATAAAATCAATAAGGTCTCTGATCTCTTTTATTTTCATCTTAAATCATTTAAAATTACAACCCAATGCCCTGCACCCCCTAATCGGGTAATAAAGGCAATCTGGTGGATTCTTAATAATTACTTTTATCAGGATCTTCAGAATATTGGCTAATCATTATAAATCGTATCCTGTTATATCTATTTAACTCGTTCAGAATATGTTCGTGTTCTTGTATCAACCTTTATTTTCTCATTCTCATTAATAAAAAGAGGTACCTGTATTATAGCCCCGGTTTCCATAGTGGCTGGCTTGGTAGCATTGGTTGCAGTATCTCCTTTTACACCAGGTTCCGTATAGGTTATTGTTAATTCTACGAAAGGTGGCATGTCACAACTTAATGGCGTCTCGGTTTCGGCATGGTATAAGATCTCAACTTCCTGGCCATCCTTCAGAAGATCAGCATTTTCGATGAAATCTTCCTGGAGGGAAACCTGCTCAAAAGAATTGCTATCCATAAAATGGTACCCCATATCATCTTTGTATAAAAATTGATGGGCTCTTCTTTCGACACGGGCTGTAGTCACTTTAACACCTGAATTAAAAGTGTTTTCTACCACCTTTCCGGATTTCAAATTCTTAAGTTTGGTTCTAACAAATGCAGCACCTTTACCTGGTTTTACATGTTGAAATTCTACGATGGTATACAGGTTGTTATTATATTCGATGCACAATCCATTACGGAAATCAGCAGTTGTTGCCATTCTTTCAAAAATTTAACTTCCCAAATATAAGATTTTAATAATTAATAAATAAAATATCTTCTTAATAGAAAAATTCCAGAGATTTTATTCCTCTGGTTTATTTAGTTTTACTAATGAATGGGATCTACAGAGTTACTCTGTACAATTAAAAAATCCCGCCTATGGGCGGGATGCAGAGAATTATTCTTCCTCTTTATCCAATACTACTTTGCCTTTGTAATATAATTTGCCTTCTGACCAATGTGCTCTATGATAAAGATGCGGCTCATCAGTTGTCGGGCATATTGCAATGGTTTTTTCAGTTAATTTCTTGTGCGTTCTACGCTTATCCCTTCTTGATTTCGAAATTTTTCGTTTTGGATGCGCCATTTTTTTATTTATTTAATTATTCCTTAGTTTTTTTAATGCTTCCCACCGGGGATCTATTTCTTTTTCCTGTTTTTCAAGATCCACGTCATTCGAGGAAAAATACAGTTCTTCATCTGTTTGTTCCTCATTTTGATACCTCGGATGAAGTTTTTTCATTGGGATCGCCACCGATATGAATTCAAAGAAGAAATGGGATAAATCAATCGATTGCCTGTCCTGGGCTATCATTTCTACCTCATCATCTATTTCCCTGTCTTCATCACCAAACTTAAATATCATCCTTCTGTTTATATCAACCGGATAATCAAATTTATCGAGTGAACGATCACATTCAAGTTCAACAAATCCCCTTATACTAAAGTTGGCTTCAATAAAGCCATCTGTTTTTCGAAGTACCACTAAACAATCAAAAGAACATTTTTCTATCTCACTTTCTTTAAAGTGCTGAAAAAAAGAAGGCTCTATCTTATACTCAAATTGATATTCCTGATTCTTTAAACTGACAATATCAATACAGTATTTTGTAAGACCGCTCATTTTTCCAAATAGAAATTGGCTTGCAAAAATAAGAATATTATTATTTAAAAAGAATTGAACCTGAAATTTTCTGGTAAAAATTCATGGCCAAAATGTAAGTTTATTCTTCATGAGTTGCTTCGGTCACAGGTTGCCTTACATTAAAAATATCTTTGGCCAGATAAATGGCCGATCTCATGGAGATCTCGCTTGCAAGATTCTTGCCGGCAAGATTATACGCGGTACCGTGGTCAGGTGAGGTACGTATTACCTCAAGCCCGGCGGTATAATTCACCCCAATCTCAAAGGATAATGTTTTAAAAGCAATAAGCCCCTGGTCATGATACATCGCCAGTATACCGTCAAAGTTTTTATATTGAGCAACTCCAAAAAAACCATCTGAAGGGTAAGGCCCATATGTTAGATGGCCTTTGTTCTTGAATTCTTCTATAACAGGTTTTATAATTTCCTGATCTTCTTTTCCCAGTAATCCATCGTCACCTGCATGGGGATTTAATCCCAGAACAGCAACCTTTGGTTTTGTGATGCCAAAATCATTCTTAAGAGAATCAATAAGTATCTTTAATTTAGCAGATAAGTTTTTGGCAGTTATCTGAGAGGGGACATCTTTTATCGGGATATGGGTTGTAACAAGACCCACCCTAAGGTTTTCTCCAACCATCATCATCAGACTATCTTTTTTACCACTTTCTTTTGTGATGAACTCAGTTTGTCCGGGGAAGTTGAATTGATCGCTCTGAATATTATTTTTGTTGATAGGGCCGGTGACCATGGCGTCTATTTTCCCTTCCTTCAAATCCTTAACAGCACGTTCTAGAGCTTTAAATGCATAACTTCCTCCCTCCTTGGTAGATGTGCCGACATCGATCTCTGCCATTTCATTCCAGCAATTGACAACATTGATCTTTTTATGATTAAAATAATTATCCCTCACCTGAGAATAATTGAAATCCTCAATACCAAGATTTTTTCGGTAATAGGATAATATCTTGGTCGAGCCATAAATAACTGGTGTCACTATATTAGTTATACGGGAATCTAACAAGGACTTAATGATGACCTCAGGACCAATTCCGTTTATATCACCTAAAGTAATCCCTATTACGGGTTTATTACTTGATTTACCTTTTGTGCTTTTTTCCATTCGGCTAAATTGAAAAGTAACTTTTCATTTTGCTCAAATCTAGTTACCTTTTTAGCCTTAAACAAGAAAATAAATATTGGAATTAATAAAATGTTCAAACAGTTTTTTTGCTTTGGCATTTGTATATCAGGATGAAGGTTTCGCCAAAAAAATATCTGGGGCAGCACTTTCTAGTCGATGAAAACATTGCTTACAGGATAGTGGATGCATTTTCTCCTGTAAAGGGCGAAAAGGTACTTGAAATTGGTCCGGGAACTGGTGTTTTAACCAGGACCCTGTTGGATAGATACGGGGACAACCTGTTCATGATAGATATAGACAAGGAGTCCACGGCCTTTCTTAGGAAGAAATTCCCGAAGTACAGCCATAATATTTTGCAGGGTGATTTTTTATCAATGAACCTGGAAAAATTGCATAAGGGACCAATTAGTATTATTGGTAATTTTCCTTATAATATTTCTTCCCAGATCTTTTTCAAGATCCTTGAGAACAGGGATGCCGTCCCATATATTGTAGGAATGGTTCAGAAGGAAGTAGGTGAGCGGATATCGGCAGGTCCCGGTAGCAAAACATATGGAATACTTTCAGTCCTTCTTTCTGCCTTTTATGATATCGAATACCTTTTTACGGTTGAACCAGAGGTATTTGATCCGCCCCCAAAAGTTAGATCATCTGTTCTCCGATTAACCCGAAATAAAACCATTCAATTACCTTGTGATGAGCCCTTTTTTACTAGAATTGTAAAACTTGGATTTCAAAACCGTCGAAAGACGTTGCGTAACGCTTTAAAATCTCTAAATTTGCCAGAAGAAATTCATAAGCTTGATATTTTAGGAAAAAGAGCTGAGCAACTTTCGGTAGAAGATTTTACAGAACTTACAGAAAAAATAGAATCGGTTTGGAAGAATTGACCACATTTGAATTATCACGTGAGTATATTGACCGGCTCAAGGAGGCTATAGAAGCTGAAGACAATCAGTTTATAGTTAATTCATTGGATGGAGTCGATCCGAGGGATATCTCATCTGTACTGGATGAACTCGATCAGGAAGGTGCAAAATATGTTCTGAACCTTCTGAATGATGAAATCGCTTCCAACATTATCAAAGAGCTTGATCCTGATGTACGGTCCAAGTTCCTAATGAATGTTGAATCTGAAAAGATCAATACATTGCTTGATAATCTGGAGACCGATGACGCTGTCGATATCATAAATGAACTGCCGGTTAAGCTCCGTGAGGAGATCATTGCAGGAATTGAGAATGAAGAGCGGGCTGCATACATTGTTGATCTAATGCGGTATGAAGAGGATTGTGCAGGTGGCTTGATGGCCAAGGAACTGGTAAAGGCCAATCTTAACTGGAATGTGGTTCAGTGTATTGATGAGATTCGCCGGCAGGCCGAAAATGTGCAAAAGATATATTCAGTTTATGTTGTTGATAATAACGGCATCCTGCTTGGAAGAACCAGCCTTAAAAGGATAATTCTGGCTACTAATAAAACCCTGATAAAAGATATTTATGAGCCTGAGATCGTTTCGGTAGAGACATATATGGACCAGGAGGAGGTAGTCTCCATCATGCGTAAATATGATCTAGATGCAGTTCCTGTTGTTAATGGCAAAGGGAAGCTGGTGGGACGGATCACAGTGGATGATGTGGTAGATGTAATGGCAGAGATGGCAGAGGCTGAAAGACAACTCATGTCAGGTATTTCAGAAGATGTAGAAGAGGACGATAGTGTATGGATGATTACAAGAGCCCGTTTACCCTGGCTGATCATCGGTCTCGGGGGGGGATTATTAGGGGCCTGGTTCATGGGTTTATTTGAAGAGGATATCGTTTTAATCCCCGCTATGGCATTTTTCATACCATTGATTACAGCAACGGGAGGTAATGTTGGGATCCAATCCTCTGCCATTGTCGTACAGAGTTTAGCAGATAAATCAGGAATAGATCCTGGGAATATACAAAGATTCTACAAAGGCTTGCTGGTTTCTTTTCTCAATGCGGTTGTCCTGGCGATTATAACACTATTATTTAACCTGATCCTGGGTCAGCCATTAAAATTAGGTTTCGTTGTTTCAATTGCCTTATTCGCAGTCGTTATGCTGGCATCTATTATGGGCACGATCACCCCACTTATTCTTGATAAATTTAAAATTAATCCAGCTCTCGCTTCCGGACCTTTTATAACAACTGCCAACGACTTGCTTGGATTAGGGGTATATTTTGTTATTGCGCATTATTTGTATCATATGTGAAGAAATTAATTTATGGGGAGGAAAATAATTATCGCAGACGAAATGCACCCTAGTATCGTGCCAGATCTTAAAAAAGCGGGTTTTGAAGTGGATTACCTGCCGGAAATCAGCCGTGAAATGCTCAAAGATAGCATTTACAAATATGATGGCATCATTATCAGAAGCAAAACGGATCTTGACCGCGAGATGATAGACTTCGCAACTAATTTGAAGTATATCGCAAGGGCAGGGGCTGGTACTGATAAAATCGATGAGTCGTACTGTAATGAAAAAGGAATTGTTATACTGAATGCTCCGGAAGGGAACAGGGATGCACTGGGAGAGCATGCTACTGGTATTCTTCTTACTTTATTAAATAAAATACACCTATCAGACAGGGATATCAGGAAATCGATCTGGAATAGAGAAGGAAGCCGGGGAACGGAAATCAAAGGTAAAGTAGTCGGAATTATTGGTTATGGGAATATGGGTTCAGCATTTGCCCAGAGGCTATCCGGCTTTGAATGCAGGGTGCTCGCCTATGATAAATATAAGAAGGATTATGGTGATAAGTACGCTATTGCATCTGAAATGGAGCAGCTTTATCAGGAGGTGGATATACTGAGTTTTCATGTGCCATTGACCAGAGAAACCCAGGGTTTTTATGATTTTGATTTCTTTAATAAATTTAAAAAAGACCTATACCTTGTAAATACAGCCAGGGGGCCAATCCTTCCGCTTATAGATCTGATCCGGCTGCTGGATACGGGCAAGATCCTTGGAGCGGCACTCGATGTCTTAGAAAAGGAGAAGTTGGATAAGCTTACAGGTGAAGAAAAGGACAGGTTTTATAATCTCGTTGAACGGGATAATGTTGTATTCACTCCCCATGTAGGTGGGTGGAGTTATGAATCCTATAAAAGGATAAATGATGTACTGGTCCAGAAAATTGTATCTTTACATAATCGTAGTTAGGAAATGGATTCAAGAAGAAAAGAAAAAATTCACAGGTTTGTTGACAGGATATTGGAAGAACCAATTATTGTATCCTTTAGTGTCCTTTTTGTGCTTTCCCTGATTGTGGTTGGATTAAGCTTCCCTCTTTACTTGTCGGACACACATGATTTTTTTGTAAATATACTTGCTGAAGCTCATGGGATGATATTTGATATTGCTGTGATCGGTATTCTGATTTTCTGGCTTACCGGGGTAGGGCAGAAACGAGCCCGGATCAGAGCATATCAGGATGAAATTGATGATTTCCGTATGTGGGAGTCTGAAGAGGCTGCTTTCAGGACAGTAGGTAATATTAAAAGGCTAAACAGGCATAAGATCTTTGATATCGACCTTGTAAATTGTCACCTGTCTAAAACTAATCTTAACTATGTGATCCTTAAGGGTGCTAACCTGAATAATGCAAATATCTCCAATTCGAACCTCATCCAGGCAAATTTTGAGTCTTCCAGAATGAATCGGGCGAATTTCGAGAATTCAAACCTTAATCAGGTCAACCTTCGCAGATCTTTCGCCAGCGGTGCAAACTTCAGGGATGCGAACATGATAAAAGCCAACCTGGAAAATGCATTTTTGATAAAAGCAGATTTTAATAATGCTTTTCTGATGGAAGCTAATCTGAATGGAGCTAACCTGACCGGGACTAACTTTGATTTTGCCAATTTATACAAGGCCGACCTTAGAAATGCCGTTGGATTGACCATTGAGCAATTTGAACATGTGAAGACTCTATACCTGGCTCAGTTTGATGATGATTTCTATAAGAAAATAATGAAGGCAAAACCCAAGCTTGTTGGTAAATAATACCTATCGATTATTGGGGTGGAAGGCTGTGATACGTGCTTTCAGGAGTGAAACCGGGATTGATGGAACTTACGGTACTTATATTTTCATAATCCTTGATATACTTTTCATAATTGATGTACATATCAATAAAATCTCTTATTCCCCTGTTGGCAAGATTTCCTGAATAGTTAGTCAGGATACATATACCAATATTTTCCTCAGGCAGTATGGCCATACCTGTTTTATAACCGTTCACATATCCACCGTGATAAACAACTTTCTTATTGCCGTAATCAAGTATCCTGAAGCCGAGGCCGTAGTATGATTTTCTCATTTTTGGCCAGCCTCCAAAATACTGATATTTAATGTACGTATTGACCTGAGGTTTGAATAATTCATCAAGCGTCGGTTGCCCTACAACCCATGGTTTTTGCCCAGTGATGGCAATCAGGAAATTAGCCATATCCCATATGCTTGCATTAATGCCTCCAGCAGGTGTAGCATTATAATATTTTTGTGTTATCCTTGACTTTCTGAGCCTTCCTTTATAATAATGATGTGGGTATGCAACATCCGAATTATTTGTAATTCCTTCGTAAGTGGCTGAGGAATTCTTCATGTTTAGAGGCCTGAACAACCTTTCTTCCAGTGTTGTTGCATAATCCTTACCTGTGGAGGTCTCGATTATCGGATCAATTAAGCTATAAGCAAGGTTTTGATAGCTGTATACAGAACCCGGGGGGCCGATTAGATTGACATTAGACAATTCGGGAATCATTTCCTCAAGGGATTTACCGTCTTCAATGTAGTTGGTGTAGGAATGCCGGATCAATCCGGTTGTATGTGAAAGGATATGTCTTATCTTGAGGGCATCAGTACTAGTTTCTGTTTTCATCCTGAAATCAGGAAGATAGGATTTTACATTATTGTCCCAGTTTAACATGCTGTCTTCAACCAATATGCCTGCAAGAGTAGCGGCTATGCTTTTGGATACGGAACCAAGCCTGAATACGGTATGTATACCCACTGAATCTCTGGTCGAGATGTCTTTGATGCCATATCCCTTTATATGGACTATTTTATCGTCCTTAATGATACAAATAGCTGCACCGGGAATATGCTTGCTTTGCATCTTCTCTTTAAAATATTCATCGTATTCCAGGGCGAGTGCTTTTACCAATGGGTTTATCTGAGGCGCAGGTGTAGATAAAGCGGTCTCACTGGCCTGTTTTATATCCGATAAGGCTACAAATAATAAAGTGATAATAAAAAAAACAATATGTTTTCTCTTCAACCTCATATAATTATAACTGTCCTTCTACCTAATTCCTTGAATTCTTTAAATAATTACTTCCTAGAAACTGCAAATATACCAGTACGCAAAAATTTACGTATGCATTATGATAAATTATAGAACACAATCAGTAAGTATATGTTTAATCACAAGGCTCTAATTGCGTGAACAGTTAATAGGGTAGTACCTTTAAATCAACTCTTACCATGTTCCAATATGCAAAATATATTAATTAAATCCAAAAAAATAACAAAATAATTATAATTTGAATTGTTAATTTTAATTTAATGGTACTAAAAAAGCAATTATAAAGAACTTTTTCAACTCAAATAGTCTTTTTAACAACCTGAATATTATTTAAATTACGATTTAATAGACCTGATATTTTTATGCACATAAAAATTTTTTATTTACAATCCCGTAAAGTGCTATCTGGAATTGGTTTCAAGGCTTTTTACATATTATTTCTATTTTTTTTGAGCTTCCTGTCTGGATGCGGGGAAAATGAACTTAATGAACAAAGATTACCAAATATAATCCTGTTGATAACCGATGATCAAGGGTACGGTGACCTTGGTTTTCACGGGAATTCAGTCATTCGGACCCCTACTTTGGATTCGTTGGCATTAAATAGTACACGGTTGACCCATTTTTATGTCTCACCCGTTTGTGCACCGACCCGGTCGAGTTTGATGACCGGAAGGTATTCCTTACGTACTGGTGTTTTTGACACCTACAATGGTGGGGCTATCATGTCTGATCAGGAAATTACCATAGCTGAATATTTAAAACAGGCGGGGTACCGGACTGGAATTTTTGGGAAATGGCACCTGGGAGATACATATCCTTACCGGCCGCATGATCAGGGATTTGATATATCCAGGGTGCATGCCGGTGGTGGTATTGGTCAACCCGGAGATTTCTATGAAAATTTTGTGAAAGGGGACTCCAGTTATTTTAACCCTCTTTTAGAATTTAACGGGGTAAAAACGAAAACCTTTGGTTATTGTTCTGATGTATTTACCGATCTGGCCATTGATTTCATTCAGGAGGACAGTGACAAACCTTTCTTTGCATATGTTTCATATAATGCCCCTCATACTCCATTGCAGGTTCCTGATGGATACATGCAAATGTATGATACCGTAGACATACTGCCAGATCTGTTTCCATCCAGTGGGTCTGATATGGCTCATATGACAGATAGTGACATTGAGTCTGCGCGTAAGATATATGCCATGGTCACCAATATTGATGATAATATTTCCAGGTTATGGAAAACTGTAGAAGATGAAGGGATCGCTGAGAATACATTAATCATCTTTATTACAGATAACGGACCGCAGCAGAGAAGATATAATGGAGGATTGCGAAGCCGCAAAGGTTCTGTGTATGAAGGGGGAATTCGTGTGCCATCCTTCTGGCACTGGCCAGAAACACTCGAACCGGGGGATCGAACTTTTATTTCCGCTCATATTGACATATTACCTACGCTTCTGGATATATGTGGTTTGCAGGTTAGTACCAGGAATCCTGTCGACGGCATCAGTCTGTTACCTCTTTTGTATGGTGAAAATGGTGATAACATAGAACGGAAGATTGCACACTATTGGCACAGGGGCTATCTGGAACCATATCATAATATTGCCTACAGATCCGGGAATTATAAATTGGTAGGCCATGGTGATTATTTGATGGAGAATTCAGAATTCGAGTTGTATGATATACAATCTGATCCGAACGAGGAAAAGGATATCAGTAATTCATCTGCTTCAATGGTTGATTCTTTGAAAAAGGAGTTTGATCAATGGTACGCTGAGATAATGGAGAGTGATAATTTAAATATACAGCGTATCCATATTGGCACTCAATTTCAGAATCCGGTTACACTGGGTAGAAATGATACAAAAGGGGCCTCCGCAAAGCAATGGATGAGCGAATCCGGGATGGGTTACTGGGATGTTATGGTACATGAAGCCGGATTGTATGATATTGAAGTCAGATTCTTCAAACCTGTTGAGGTTCCGGGTACGACCTCAATACGTTTCGGGACTGTACAACGAACTTTATCAACGGATATTCGGGATAATTTAATCATCTTTAAGGATGTTGAGCTCAGGGAAGGACCTTGTATGGTAGAAGCCTGGCATCAAAACAGGGGAAAGATCTATGCCCCGATCTTAATGGAAGTATCAAAGCAATAGTAATGCTCGGGATTCTGAATATTACTAATTAGTTTTGGGCTCTTAATTGCTTCAAATTTTTTTAAAACTTTTAAACATGAAGAACCATCAATTTTTTATCATCCTTCTAGGCATACTTTTATCTTTCCAGTGTTCCGGACCGGATAATAGTACTAACATGATGTCAGATAATATCAGGATCAACCAGGTAGGCTATGAAATCAACAGTCCGAAAAGATTTATTGTTACTGACACGGAATCAGAGGCATTTGAGATCCTAAATGAATCAGGGGATGTTATACATGAAGGAAATCTCATTGATAGGGGTGAATGGAAATCCTCCGGTGAATCCGTTAAAATGGGCGATTTCTCAACATTCAATGACCACGGAACTTACAGGATCCGAGTAGAAGGTCATGGAACCTCCTATCCATTTCAGATAGGCAGCAATCTTTATCTTGATGCGGCTATCGATGGCTTAAAATCCTTTTATCTGCAAAGAATGACCATAGATATTGATCAGAAGTTTGCTGGTGTTTACCGTCGGCCGGGAGGTCATCCGGATACTGTGTGTTATTTTCATGAATCTACCGGCAGGAATTCAGGATACAAATCCTCACCTGGGGGATGGTATGATGCCGGAGATTATGGGAAATATATTGTGAATGCCGGGGTAACTGTGGGCACCATGCTGGCTTTGAACGACATTAATCCCCATATTTTTCAGGATGGTTCCTTATGGATACCTGAAAGCGGTAATGGTAAAAATGATCTGCTGGATGAGATCAAATTTGAACTGGATTGGATGAGGACCATGCAGGATGAGGATGGAGGAGTGTTCCATAAACTTACGACTAAAAGATTTGAAGGATTTGTCATGCCGGTAGAGGCTGTTAATGACCGGTATATTATTGGAAAATCAACCGCTGCCACACTGGACTTTGCATCCAGCATGGCCATGGCTTCAAGATTATATAAGGAATTTGATCCGGTCTTCGCAGAAACCTGCCAGGAGGCTGCCATAAAAGCCTGGTCATGGGCCATGAATAATCCTGAAGCCTATTACGTCAAGAATCCCGAAGATATCCAAACAGGAGCCTATAACGACATTGTTCTGGAGGAGGAGTTCTTCTGGGCAGCTGCTGAACTCTATATCTCAACCGGGGAGGAGAACTATTATAATTTTATAAAAGACGATTTATCAGGAATGGAATTCAGGGTAGAAGAAAGTTGGAGGAATTATGTCGATAATATTGGATATTATTCTTTGCTTACGCCCAAAAGTCCTCTGAGCGATGTTGACAAGAAAATCATTGAAAATAGGTTGGTCACGTTGGCCGACAGCCTTACGAATGTTATTGAAAAGCATCCCTATCGAATCCCTGTTGATCATTTTCAATGGGGTTCAAACAGTGATTTTCTGAATGCTGCTGTATTGTTCACGGTGGCGCATCATTACACTGGTAATCTGGTCTATAAGGAATCCATGTATGAAACCCTGGATTATATTTTTGGGAAAAATGCTACAGGCTACTCCTTTATAACCGGATATGGCAGTAAAACACCCATGCATATCCATCATCGCCAGTCTGAAGCAGATGGCATATTGGATCCATTTCCAGGATTTGTTGTGGGTGGGCCAAATATGTCCAGGCAGGATGAAGGAAACCTGGGATCCGCTGGTAAAAAATACGAAAGCCCGCTTCCGGCCCGGTCATATATTGATGAAGTCGAAAGCTTTGCCTCCAACGAGATCTGCATAAACTGGAACGCGCCGTACATATTCGTACTGGGCTATCTTACAGATACCAGTGATGAGATTTTGATAGTAGAATAGGATGATCACAGGTTTTGCTGGTTTGGTATTCATATTCTATGCTTGATATAAATTGGAATTGAAAACCTTAATATTGTGAATGATATGGTAATTTAGCCTGATACATCCCAAGGTCCTGTTTTAAATATTGTATATATGAAAATTAATTATAGAAATTTGATAATCCCGGCCCTCGTCATACTTTTCATCCTGACTGTCTGTAAACCCAAGGTAGACAATATCGATAGCCCCAGGGAAGGGATGTCCTTATTACTGGAAAAGTCGGGCAGGTCAACGGATCTGAAAAATGTTATCTTTGTACTGAGTGATGATCATCGATATGACTTTATGGGTTTTACAGGGAAAGTTCCCTGGTTAAAAACCCCGGCCATGGATAAAATGGCCGCCGAGGGCTGCCATCTCCAAAATGCTTTTGTTACCACATCATTATGTTCTCCAAGCCGGGCTTCCATTCTGACCGGGATGTATTCTCATGCACATACAGTGGTAGATAATCAGGCGCCGGTACCCGATGATCTTATATTTTTCCCTCAGTACCTTCAAAAGGCTGGATATGAAACCGCCTATTTTGGGAAATGGCATATGGGGCATGGGCACGATGATCCAAGACCAGGATTCGACCACTGGGAAAGCTTCAAAGGACAGGGAAATTATTATAAACCCAGTCTCAACATCAATGGTGAACGATTTGAATATGATGAGGACACCTATGTTACTGACCTGTTGACTGAACATGCGCTGGAATGGATGAAGAATAGAAGCAAGAATAAACCATTCTTCATGTATCTGTCCCATAAGGCCGTGCATGCCCTCTTCAAACCTGCCCAGAGGCATGCAGGGATGTATAAAAATGAAGAAGTAGTTATACCACCATCCTATTACCTGACCGCCACGGATGAATATAAAGATCATGAAATTCCGGAATGGGTTAAACAACAGCGTAATAGTTGGCATGGTGTTGATGATATGTACCATGGTGCCCATAATTTTGATACATTTTTTAAAGCTTATTGTGAAACGCTGACTGCACTCGATGAAAGCCTGGGTTCAGTGATCAGCTATGTAGAGAATTCAGATCTTAAAGAGAATACCCTTGTATTGTACATGGGGGATAATGGTTTTTCCTTTGGAGAACACGGACTTATCGATAAGCGTCAGGCTTACGAAGAATCCTGGAGGGTACCTCTTCTCGCATGGGCCCCTGGAATGATAAAACCCGGTTCCAAGGTGAAGAACCTGGTTCAAAATATTGATATAGCCCCTACCGTTCTCGACATGGCGGGTCTGGTCGCTCCGGATTATATGCCAGGGAAATCAATAGGACCATTATTGAAAGGTGAAGAGGTTGTTGACTGGCGTGATAAGATTTTCTATGAATATTACTGGGAATATGCCTACCCTCAGACTCCTACAGTACATGCAGTTAGAACCGACAGGTACAAATTTATTCGATATCATGGCCTTTGGGATTCCAATGAATTCTATGATCTCGAGAATGATCCCTGGGAGATGAATAATCTGATACGAAGCCCGGAACATCAGGAACAGATTGCAGCGATGCTGGACGATTTATGGTCCTGGCTTGAAGAAACGGGAGGCATGCAGATCCCTTTAAAGCGTACCACCCACAAGAAAATTGACAACCGCTTCAAAGGATATTATTAGGTATAAGCTGTATCTGGATACTGTGGCCCTCGGAATAAGATTTTCGTACGAACTTCTTCTCAGGCTTCCGGTCTGGATCTCAAGCCTGCCTGTAATCAGGGATTCATTCGGGCTTCTTCTCAAGCCTCCAATATTAGATCTGCGGCTATCCGTACAGCGGTTCGGACTATCCTGCTGCATGTATGCGTAGCGCCAGCCTCCTGGAATTTATGAAGATCATCTTCCTTGCGGAGGTCTAATTCCATGCCAAATTCTGATTTTACTATATCTCTGCATCTCAAACTCCCAAGCTCCTGTTCAAATCGATCACAGAATTCATTTGCAGGCTTTAATGAATCCCTGTATCCCTGCCAGTCAGTTATACTATTTTTCCCAAACACAAGCCCGAGCGCGAGTAATGCACCTGATACAGCTCCACAGGTCTCACCTCTCTCAGCAATGCCTGGTACAGGACTGAGTGCCTTTACCATTTCGGCATTGCCCAGCCCAAATTGTTCTGATAGCGCCAGAAAAGAGGATTGAGCACAATGGTGTGATAATTCCATATAGTGATCTACTTTCTGATCGAGTAATTGAAATACCTGTTCTTTTGGCATACTTTTGCTGATGCTCATGGCATCAGGTTCCTTTAACAACGAATCACTTTTCTTATCATCATAATTTGAAGTGCAATTACCCAGAAAAACTGATCCTGTCATTGCAGAACCAGCTACGATAAAATCACGGCGATTTATCATCTTTTTCATAATAAAACCTCTATTCCTAAGTTACGAAGATTTCATTTAGAATCCCTAAAGGTTAAATAATGATTAGCATTTACACTCGATCAATCGTTCAATGTTATATATTGATTTAGTGTGCAGGGGAATCATATTCATGATGTCTGAGCGACTGAAATACGCATCACCTTTAAACATGCAAGAGTAAACATCCCGGGTAGATCAGATGCCAATTCTCCTGATATGATCAAACATGTGATCAGAATTAAAATAAGGATACGGATTGAAATATTTACAGGGTTGGGGTTATGCCTCCATCCACAGGAAGGTTAATGCCATTGATATATCCCGCGGCAGGGGATGCAAGAAATGCCGCAGCATATCCCATTTCTTCAGGTCCCCCAAGCCTTTTTGCAGGAATCTTGTCAGCAGCCTGTTTCTCGAATTCTTCATGGCTTATACCGGCCTCCTGGGCTTTCTTGATGAACAACTCATCCAAACGCCCCGTTTTTGTATATCCGGGAAGAATATTATTTACAGTTATGCCAAATGGACCCAACTCATTGGCCAGGGTTTTCGCCCAACTGGCTACTGCTCCACGTATTGTATTTGATACCCCCAAACCGGCGATGGGAGTCTTTACCGATATGGAAATAACATTTATAATGCGACCATATTCAGATTCCTTCATGCCCGGTGCCACGAGGGTGACGAGATTCTGATTATTAATTAAATGCGCATTGAATCCGGTAATAAACTTATCCCCATCTGATTCCATGACGGTCCCACCAGGGGGGCCTCCTGTATTGTTGACCAGAACATGTATGGTTTTTCCTGTTTTCAGAAATTGATCTGTTGCTTTTCGGACTTCATCGGGTTTGTTAAAATCTGCCACCAGGTAATCGTGGGATTGCCCCTGGGCCTTATCCAATTCCTCTACAACACGTTTTAAGCTCGTTTCATTTCGTGCAAAAAGAATAACATTTGCTCCATTTTTTGCTAGTTCGATGGCAATTGCTTTTCCGATACCTTGTGTGCTTCCACAAACCAGGGCATTCTTATTCTTCAAACTTAGATCCATATTGTCATGAGTTATAAATGATAGTAAAAATAGCAATATTCTACAGTCTAAGGCAAGTGTTATCTGATTTGATAATCTTGGAGTATTATGCTACCACTAGTCTATGGAATTATTTATTATTCTTCTCTCAGTGCTTTAACAGGATTCGATATGGCAGCCTTTATTGTATGAAAACTGATTGTAGCCAGTGTGATGAAAATGGCTATAAGCGCTGCTGAGACAAAAGTTATATAGCTGATCTCAGTCTGGTATGCAAAGTTCTGTAACCATTTGTCCATAAAAATGTATGCGACAGGAATAGCCAGTACGATAGAAATCCCGATCAGGATCAGGAAATCTTTTGATATCATAAATACTATTGTTCCGATATTAGCACCAACGACCTTCCTGATCCCTATTTCCTTGGTTCTCTGCTCAGTAGTGAATGACGCCAATCCCAGTAAACCCAGACAGGCAATTATTATCGTTAAAATAGAGAAAATTGAAAAAATATCGCTTCGCCGCTGGTCATTGGAATATTGTTCCTCAAACTCCTCATCCAGGAAATTATACTCTAGTGGCCGGTTAGGAAACACATTTTTCCATGCGAGCTCAACTTCCTTAATGGCTTCAGGTATATCTCCACCCTTAAGTTTTATATGGGCAATATGATTATTCATCCGTAAATAAAATAAAACTGGTTCAATAATATCATATAAAGAGCTGTGGTGATAGTCTTTAATAACCCCAACCACCTCAACAAAAGGATCTTCCTCCCCGGTTCCAAACTGGAATTTTTTTCCAATCGCATTATCCCAGTTCATCCTTTTGGCCATTGATTCAGTGACGATCACGGCCTGGGATGTATCCGAGGTGACCTCTCTTGAGAAGTTCCTTCCTTCAAGGATCTCAAAACCAAGGGTAGGGATATAGTCGTAATCAATACCGTAAAGGTCTATACCCCTTTCAACCATCTCACCCGCATCATTTTCAACATTGATCAGGTTCTTGCCAATCCCATAACCTGGGGAAGTTGTGGCTGACCCTACCTCTACGATATAATTTGATTTTTTTAATTCATTCCTGAGTACCTCAAACTTATCTCTCATATCCTGGTTGAACATGCCTATCCTTATGATCCTATCCTTATCAAATCCCAGATCCTTCTCCCGCAGGTAATTTAACTGGTCATATACGATCCAGGTGCTGATGATCATAGTTACCGAAATGCCAAACTGTAAAACCACAAGGAATTTTCTGACTACCGAGCTTCCTCCCTTACTTCCACTGTTAATTTTCAATACTTCTACAGGTTTAAAGGAAGAAAGGAAAAAGGAAGGATAGGAACCACTCAGAATAGCAACGAATATCACGATACTGAACAGGGATATCAGGATAACTGGATTTAGCAAAATATCTGGTGAAATGGCCTTATCCATTAGATCATTGTAAAACGGGATCAAGGCCATAACAAGAATTAGACTGATCAATAATGAGATCAGGGTATATATCATTGACTCAGTAAGGAACTGTATGATGATCTGCCTTCGGTGTGAACCCATTACTTTGCGGATACCAACCTCGCGAGCCCGCTTCATTGACCTGGCCGTTGAAAGGTTCATATAGTTGATGCTGGCGATAAGAAGGATGAAAAAGGCAACCGCTGAAAAAATATAAACATAGGCAATGTCACCTCCTGATTCAGCCTCATCGCCTATTTTGGAATACAGATGTATATCCTGGATGTTCTGTAAAATATAATTGAAATCGATGCCCAGGTCCGCGAAGATCTCGGCACAATAATTATCATAAACTTCATGGAGTTTTTCCTGGAATGCAACCGGGTCTGTCAGGTTCGGACAATATATATAGGTTAATACACCAAAATTTCCCCAGTTTCCTTCTCGCCGGAAATCCTGAAGGGTACTCCAGGATATAAATGCATCAATTGAGTTGATATGTGTGTTCTTAGGGATATTTTCAATAACACCCGTAACCTTCAGGGAAAGATCTTCCCCGATAAGGGTTTCTCCGACTACATGGGTATCATCGAAATATTTAAGAGCAATATCTTCTGTTATAACTATTGAATTGGGCTCATAAAGGCATGTTTTTGGATCACCCTGGATAAACTTGAAGGTAAACAACTCAAAAGTAGCTGAGTCGGCATAAACAAAATCTTCTTCATACATGTTCTCAGATCCTTTTTCAAACATCATCCGGCCGCTTCCTGACAGACGGGCATATTTCTCAACTTCAGGGTAATCTTTCTTTACCGTAGGGGCAAACGGGGTTTGCGCAACAGCCCACGTAAATTCATTGTCTACCTCCGTGATATTGGTTACTACACGGTAGACATGATCACCCTCGACATGAAAATTATCATAGCTTAATTCGTCAATAATATAAAGAACCAGAAAAAGGCAAGAGGTAATGCCAATGATCAGGCCCAGAATATTTATAAAACTGTATCCCTTTTCTTTTTTTATGTTTCTAAGGGAGATCTTGATCAGATTTTTGAACATGTTCTCAGAGGTAAAATTAAATTTGTTTCAGATCTATCTTAATATAGGATGTATAGAAAAAGAAAAAAGTTTAACAAGTGGAGGGTTATTTCCGGTATTGATCAAGATATGTATCTTTTATCAATCCTCATTTGTTAAATTATCAGTCAGTGCCAGCCAGAATGGAAGGGAAGTAATGGCCATGGTGCTGATACCCTTTTCCTGTTGGTTCTTGACCAGACTTACAATCTTTTGTTTCTGGGTTTCCAAGGGATTGTTATGCCCGATCGTTATATGATAGGCTGATAGTACCAGCAGTACAAAAAACAGTGCGGCAATTTTCTGTACATTGAAATATTTATATATTGATTTGAAATGTAATCTTTTCATATCTTCAAAATTCAGGGGGAGATTATTTAGGCCATAATCTCCCTTAGATTTATAAGCAATTTCAATACCATTAAAATTAAGCTGCTGTAATTCAATTATTTATATCAAAAGTATATGCTTTCTTCTGTTCTTATCCGAACACTTATGTACGGCGTGGGACATGTTTTTATACTCCAATCAAATTGATTTTATATCCCAAATGTATTCTGTTAAAATGAATCAGGGGAATTCATATAAACTAAAAATTTAAATCCTGTGGCAAATAGACTATATGTCTACACATTTTTTTACTTTTAAAACAGTACATTAAAATTAATTCATTATACTCAAAATCGGTTCTCAGCGTTAATCTCAAAACAAAATGAGCTTATATTTGCATGATTATTTTTTCCAATTTTTTCTAAAGGAATTGTTATGAAAAACGAACTTTCCAGATTCAATACATTATCCTATTCGAATAAACAACTTTCCTTACTGGTGATATTACGAGTCGTTATAGGATGGCATATATTTTATGAAGGATTATCAAAATTGCTCAATCCAAACTGGACGTCAATGGCTTATCTGATGGATTCAAAAGGCTTTTTTGCTGGTTTCTTCCATGCATTGGCCTCAAATCCATCCTTATTAAAAACAGTCGATCTTTTGAATGCCTGGGGGCTGTTAATTATCGGATTATTCCTCATGATCGGCTTTTTTGAAAAAATCACCAGTATAGCTGGCATGATTTTGATTGGGCTTTATTATCTTTCCCACCCTCCTTTCATTGGACTCACCTATGCCGTCCCGGGAGAGGGAAGTTATTTCATTATAAACAAGAACATTATCGAATTCTTTGCCATTGCGGTTAATCTATATTTTCCTAACAGCAGGATCATTGGAGTAGATCGATTTATTTATCTGGCAAAAAACAAAAAATAAGGTATCAATATGGAAGACGCAAAAAACAGTCAAAATACGGAAGATCAGGATTCTGGAATATCAAGAAGAGATATTATTAAAGGTCTTGCTACCATACCATTTGTAGGTGGTGCCATATATGGAGCCTATAAAAAGCGTAAATATGAGCGTCAGCTTAAATCTAACCTGCTATCGGGGATAGGCATTGATGTTGAACCGGGATTATCAGACCCTCAAACTGCCACAGACAGAGGTCAGCAGATCCGCCTTGGAATCATTGGATTCGGTATTCGGGGTGAGCAATTGGTCCGGGCCTCAGGATTTGCCACAGAGGCCTGGATGGAAATCCAGCAGGAACGCGCAAGTGCGGGGAACGATATAGCGCTAAAAACATTTCTTGAACAGGATGATCTTAACATTATTTACAACGGAGTTTGTGATATTTTTGAAGTTGAATCTGAGATAGCCTTAAAAACAGTAAGTGTAAACGGGCATACGGCAAAAAAATACCATAATTGGAAGGAGTTAGTCCATGCGGATGATATTGATGCTGTTATAATTGCTACACCTGATCATTGGCATGCTCCCATGGCTATAGAAGCAGCTAAAGCTGGAAAACACGTATATGTTGAAAAGCCACTTACCCATAAGGTTCAGGAGACATACGACCTGCTTGATATTGTTAAGAAATCAGGCATTACATTACAATTGGGCCATCAGTTCAGACAAACGGAAAGTTACGGCAAGGCAAGTGAACTGATTCGCAAGAATGTATTGGGCCCCATCACAATGGTTCAGACAAACACCAATAGAAACTCCCCGAATGGGGCATGGCAATATCCGATCCATGAAAAGGCCAGCCCGCAAACCATCGACTGGGAATTATTTCTGGGCAATGCGCCTAAGGTGCCATTTAATAAGGACCACTTCTTCAGGTGGAGAAAATACTGGGCTTATGGTACAGGATTGAGCGGTGATCTGCTTACCCATGATTACGATGCCATAAACCAGATCCTTAACCTGGGTATCCCTAAATACGTAACTGCCTCCGGCGGCATTTATTTCTTTAAAGATGGCAGGGAAGTACCGGATGTTTTCAATGTTCTTTTTGAATATCCTGAGAAGGATTTGACCTTTCAATACAGTGCATCACTGGCTAATGAATATAACAGGCCCAATATTATCATGGGGCATGATGCTACCATGGAAGTGGGCAATACCATTACTGTTTACGCGGACAGAAGATCGACAAGATATGCTGACCGTATAAAGGACGGAACTATTGATCTTGAACTACCAATAGTATCATATACTTCAGGATCTGAGGGATTAGATGCCATAACTTCTGCAACCGAAAGGTACTTTGCCAGTAAGGGTTTGCTTTACACCTTCATCAATGGAAAAAGAATTGATGTGACTCATTTGCATATTGCCGATTGGCTGGATGGTATTCGTACCGGGAAACAACCAAAATGTAATATAGATTATGGTTTTGAAGAAGCCATAGCAGCGCATATGGGAACCCTGGCACTCAAGCTGGGTCGCAGGATTGAATGGGATCATGCCAATAATTTCTTTGCTAATGTTACCCAGGAAGAGATCATGCAGGTATTCCGTGGCTAGTCTTTGCCCTCAGGGTATTAGTTTGTAACAGGGAATCGATAAAATAATATTATCAGGAGCATCATTCGGTTAAAACTTCTTCCATCAGGATGTTGAATTCTTCCACGAATGTATCATAGTATGCTCCGGTTCCCGGGCCGCTGAAACCGGTATGTATATCCCTGACTTTTTTCGCTCTGTCAATAACAATCAAGGTTGGGAATGAAATGCTTCCTTCCAGCATGGGCAATGCCTTCCGGGTATAGGATTTGTCAGACTTCCCACCAAACAGGAAATCGTACTGAACGTTGAACCTTTTCTTCAGTTTCTCAATCCTTGTCCTGGCATAATTGAGATCATCTTTTCTTTCAAATGCAATGGCAACGATCTCAACACCCCGTCCATTATTATCCAGGTACCAGTTGGATAAGAATTTTGTTTCATCCATGCAGTTAGGGCACCAGGTTCCGAAAATCTGTATAATGACCACCTTGTTCTGGAATTTTGGATCCTGCAGAGAAACCGTATTTCCATTCATGTCAGGCAGGGAAAAATCCACAATCTCATAGCCCTCTTTTAGATATGTCAAGGAATGTGCATCGGCAAGTTTGATCTCGTCATTACGGGTGGCGCTCCAGGTATCATGTCTCGTTTTTCCTGAATAGAAATCCCCGTTGATCTGATCACCCTCAATGGTTCCTGTAAATAAATAAGCATGTTCCCCATCAAAGGTGCTCATAAATAACGTATTGCCATCGACCTCGCCAACCAGGAACCGGTAATCCCCGGAAGGACGGAGAAAGGTTCCTGTAATGTTGGATCCATCTTGGTAGAATTCACCAACTGCCAGCTTTTTCCCGGAACTGTTCTCAAAGTATACTTCCCATCGGCCCTGGATGTTTACCTGGACTTTTCCAGGTTTATCAATAAACCGGAATGTTTCCCCGTGCCGTGCAGTAAATGGAATACGATAGTCCTCAGCATAATTTTTCCTCCAGTATCCCTTCATTTCATGATCACTGAAGCTGGCTACCAGGTCAGCGTCAAAAATATGCATGGGAATATATATGGAATCATCCTTGATCTCTACCTCATTGATGGGAATATTTTCTTCACCATTGATCAGGCTTATTTGGATTTGATCCATATTATTCATCTCCAGACTGAAATTAAAAGGAAGTTCCTGCCCCTGTGTATGAATAATACCACGCCATATGCCGGTTGAAGGGCTTCGGACAACTTCTGCTCCTTTTTCAGGCTGGCAGGCAAATAGGATCATAATCAGACAGCTGAAGATAAATATCTTGTTCATCATTTTTCAATTGATTTTCTATTCAAATATACCCATATGTATTTGGACAATTTACTTAATCTTCTGTATAATAAATCTTCCCTGAATCCAGTTTCATTTAGATCAGTCTCCCACAATCTCCCACCTGCAATCAGGCAAGTTAAAAAGACCAAATTCCATGGATTTTCCTGATATATAAAACACTTAAACGAAGGAGCATCTAAAAGGTTATTTGAAAAATACAATGTTTTATGCCTTTAGTGCAATTATCCCGACATTTTAACTTAAAATTTTTATATAGAAATAGTATTTATATTCATTTTTTTATATTTTTTGGGCAAAGTGGGACAAAGTGGCATAAAGTGGTTGGTTTTGCCATTTGTTTTTCTATATTTGTAGGTGTTCAGAACGAATAAACTGAAGATGACATTTTTTACAAGCGAATATGAATGTAAACTGGATGCTAAAGGAAGGCTTGTGCTTCCTGCCCGCATCAAAAATGGCTTGCCCGAAACCTCTGGTAATGAGTTGGTTGTTGGCCTGGGTTTCGAAAAATGTCTGATAGTATATCCAATACTTGAATTCAAAAAGTTATATGCAAAGGTAGCTGGTCTGAGTGAGTTTAATCCAGACTACAGGAAATTGCAGAGAAATTTTTTCAGGGGCAATACTGTAGTGGAGCTGGATAGCTCAGGTCGTTTTTTGATACCAAAGCAAATGTTGAATTATGCCCAACTGGAAAAGCAGGTAGTTGTTGTTGGCATGGGCAATAAAGTGGAACTATGGAATCCTGATCTGTACAAGGAGCAACTGTATGATAATCAGAACGAGTTTTCGGATCACGTACAGAAGTATCTTGACATATAATGTCCATGAAGGATTACCATGTTCCAGTAATGTTGAGTGAATGTATAGAAGGGCTGAACATTAAATCTGATGGGATTTATGTTGATGCAACCTTCGGTGGAGGAGGACATAGCCGGGAGGTGATCAAAAAATTAACTGTGGGCAGGTTATTTGGGATCGACCAGGATGAAGAAGCACGACAAAACGCAGAAAAGTTCGACACTGGGAATTTTACATTCATTGATGCGAATTTCAGGTATCTGAAAAGGTTTCTGAAGTTAGAAGGGATAGAGAAGCTGGATGGTCTGTTGGCTGACCTGGGTGTTTCATCGCACCAGATTGATGAACCGGAGCGGGGATTTTCTACAAGATATGATGCGATGCTTGATATGAGGATGAATAGAGGACAGGACCTAACAGCAGAAAAGATAATAAATACATATCCCAGACGAGAACTTCAGCTTGTACTGGGGAACTATGGTGAAATAAGAAACGCCAGGACATTGGCAGATAATATAATAAGGGCACGAATAGAGGCTCCTGTTCAAACAACAGGTGAATTAGTTAATATTCTTCAAAGGTTTGTGCCGGCGAATAAGCGAAATAAATATTATGCTCAGGTTTTCCAGGCGTTGCGAATAGAAGTAAATGATGAGCTGGGAGCACTTAAAGATCTGCTGACTCAATCGGCAGATTTATTGAAAAGTGGAGGACGTCTCGTAATAATGGCCTACCATTCCCTGGAGGACAGATTAATTAAAAACTTCATCAACACTGGAAGTTTTGAGGGAAGAGAGGTTAAGGATTTTTACGGGAATTCTATAAAGCCATTTAAAGCAATTACCAGAAAACCTGTTATGGCTTCTGATATTGAAGTCCGGAAAAATAACAGGGCACGAAGTGCGAGGTTAAGAATAGCAGAAAAAATCTGAATTATGGCAAGCAATACATATAAAGTTAAGAATGGCAGCATTTCAGGAAAGGGAAGTGTATTTACCTGGATAGGCAATGTTTTCAACCTTGACCGCTTGTTGAAGGATGGGATACCCTTGAAGTATATCCCTCAGATCCTTTTTGTCACGTTTATAACCATTTTCTACATAGGCAACAACCATTTCTCAGAGAAGACTACACGGAAAATAGAAAAACTTGAGATTGAGGTAGAGGAACTCCGGGCTGATTATACCTCCTTGAAAGCCGATTATATGTTTTCAAGTAAGCAATCAGAAGTTGCCAGGAAAGTAAATAAAATGGGGCTCATAGAGAACGAAACGCCCCCGGTCAAAATAATTGTACCTGAAAGTGAATATTAGAAAATCCATATTGCTCCGCGTACGGGTTGCTTTTCTGGCCTTCCTTATATTTGGCCTGGCCATTGCATACCGTATTCTGGACCTTCAGGTTATTGAGGGGGAGGAGTGGAAAAGTCTAGCAGATGAGATCGGCTTGCAATACAGGACTATAAAAGCGACAAGAGGGAATATTTACTCAGACAATGGCAGCCTGTTGCTTACCTCTCTGCCATTTTATAAGGTTGCCCTTGATCCCAGCGTGTCTGAAGAATCTGTGTTCAAGAACGACATCGATTCCCTGAGCTATCGGTTAAGTAAATTCTTCAAAGATAAAAGGGCTTCAGATTATAAACGTATGATAGAGGCAGCCAGATTGAAGGGAAGGGAATACATCGTGATCAATTCTGAAGAGATCACCTATCAGGATAAAAAGGAAATGGCCAAATGGCCGCTCTTCCGTTACGGGAGAATGAAAGGAGGGGTGATCTTCGAAAAAGTAGATAAAAGGTTTCATCCATTTTCCTACCTGGGTTACAGGACAATTGGATATGTAAATCAGAGCAATGAAGGGGCCGGACTTGAATACAGTTTCAATCAATACCTTGCAGGAAGCAATGGCGAAGCCCTCTTCAGAAAGGTGGCAGGAGGAAGATGGCGTCAGGTATACGACGGCACTGAGATCAGACCGGAAAATGGCCTTGATATTGTAACAACAATAGATGTCAATTTACAGGATGTTTCTCAGGATGCCTTGCTGGGTGCGCTCAAGGAACACGATGCGGATTATGGATGTGTGGTGGTGATGGAAGTGCAGACAGGAGAGATAAAGGCAATCTCTAATCTTAGCAAAACAAGCTCAGGCGGTTATGCCGAAAGGTACAATTACGCTGTGGGAAGCCAGGGCCTAACCGAACCCGGATCAACATTCAAACTAGCCTCCATGATTGCTCTACTGGAAGAAACTAACATATCCCTTGAAGATAGTATCGAAACTGGAGAAGGAGAGTATCAATATTATGACAGGACGATGCCTGATCATAAGCCTGGCGGATTTGGCAAGATAACAGTTAAGGAAGCCTTTGCCAAGTCAAGCAATATCGCCATTTCGAAACTTGTATATGCCCATTTTGGGACAAATCCACAACGTTATATAGATTTCATAAAGGGTATGGGACTTGGCCGGCCATTGGGATTTCAAATGGTTGGAGAGGGACATCCCTACATCAAGGAGACAACTGATAAAACATGGAGCGGTGTAAGCCTGCCCTGGATGTCAATTGGGCATGAACTGACCATGACCCCACTTCAGACGCTGACTTTCTACAATGCCGTGGCCAACAATGGTAAAATGATTCAGCCTATCATCGTAAAGGCCACTATGAAGGCCGGACAACCGGTTAAAACATTCGAATCAATAGTGCTAAATAAAAAGATATGTTCTGATAAGACACTGGAGGAAGTTAAATTGCTTTTGAGAGAAGTTGTCCTTGATGGGACCGCGTCTAATATCAAACACAGTCACTACCCAATTGCCGGCAAGACCGGGACCTCACAGAAACTGATCAATGGACGTTATACAAAGAAGTACTATACCTCCTTTGCTGGCTACTTCCCTGCAGAGGCACCCCTTTATTCCTGTATTGTAGTGATCGATAATCCAAAAGGGTACCGGCAGTATGGAAGTGATGTTGCCGCACCGGTATTTAAAGAGATCGCAGATAAGATCTACGCCAGCAACCTTCAGATGCATCCGCCTATGTCGGATGATCTGTATGTGGATGAGACAATATTCCCGGTAATAAGGTCGGGGAACCTTGAAGATCTGACCATGATCTGTAATCAACTGGGTGTGTCAAATCACAAAAAGTCAGGGGAAGAATGGGTAAAAACAAAAACTGAAACAAACTATGTGAATTGGGTGTCAAACGATCCACGTAATGGCTTAGTGCCTGACGTGGTTGGAATGAGCCTGAGGGATGCAATTTATATTTTAGAAAACCAGGGCCTGGAAGTCAGGTATAGTGGAATCGGGAGAGTTAAAAAACAATCGGCTAGCCCTGGGAAAAAAGTGGTAAAAGGAAGTAAAATATACCTTGATCTGGGATAATGAGTCTTTTGAAAGACATATTATATAAAGTATCACTTATTGCCACAGCAGGCGATATGAAGCTTGATATCAATAAGATTGAGTTTGATTCAAGATTGATCAGGCCTGGCGATCTTTTCGTGGCCATAAAAGGTACTCAGACAGATGGACACAATTATATACATAGTGCCATTGAAAAAGGTGCGATAGCGATAGTATGTGATGAATTGCCGGAACAAAGGCCGGCCAGTGTGACTTTTGTAAAGGTGCGTAATAGTGCCGAAGCCCTTGGCATGATGGCATCGAATTTCTATGGCAACCCATCAGAAAAACTGAAACTTGTAGCCGTTACCGGCACGAATGGAAAGACAACTACGGTAACTATCCTGCATCAGTTGTTCTCGAATCTCGGGTATAATACCGGGTTGATCTCAACGGTAGAGAACAAGATCAAAGGGGAAGTGATAAAAGCTACACATACTACGCCGGATGCTTTACAATTGAACCGGCTGATCAGTGAAATGGTTAAAGGTGGATGTACACATTGTTTTATCGAAGCAAGTTCACATGCTATTGAACAAAAACGGATTTCCGGACTCGATATTGATATCGGTGTCTTTACCAACATCACGCATGATCATCTGGATTATCATGGATCCTTCGATGCCTATATCAAGGCCAAAAAGCAACTCTTCGATAATCTGAGAAAGGGCGCAACGGCATTAATCAATATCGATGATAAAAGAGGGAAGGTCATGGTGCAGAATACCTCTGCAAAAGTAGAGACTTATGGCATCAGGAATCCTGCTGATTATAAGGGGAAATTGCTGACCAATACCATGGAAGGATTTGAACTTGAAATAAATGGTACCAATGCATGGTTTCCGCTGGTTGGAGAATTCAATGCCTACAATATTCTTGTCTCCTATGCTGTCGCCAATCTGCTGGGTGAGAATCCTGAGGATGTGATACAGGAAATGTCCCGGATCGGAAAGATCCCGGGAAGGTTTGAGATGGTTTATCCTGAATCCGGGATATATGCTATCGTCGATTATGCACATACACCGGATGCATTGAAAAATATTCTGGCTGCTCTTGATGGACTGCGTACTGGTAATGAGAAATTAATAACCGTGGTTGGCTGCGGAGGCAACAGGGATAGGGAAAAGAGACCGGAGATGGCTTCAATAGCCTGCCTCTTCAGTGATAAAGTGATATTCACATCCGATAATCCGAGGGATGAGGACCCCAATGATATTATTGACGAGATGAAACAGGGAGTGAGCCCTGCCAATTATAAAAAGACAATTACGCAGGTGGATCGAAAAGAAGCGATCAAGCTGGCCTGTAGCATGGCTGAAACCAATGACCTGATCCTGGTAGCAGGAAAGGGACATGAGACATATCAGGAAATCAAAGGGAATAGAATTGATTTTGATGATCGATTGATCCTGAAGGAAATGTTAGAGTTAATGGAAAAATAGAGATGTTCTATTATTTGTTTAGTTATCTGGATAAAGAATTTGACCTGATCGGTGCAGGGGTGTTTCAATACATCACCTTCAGGGCCGGTATGGCTACAGTCCTATCCCTGTTGATAACCATTTTCTTTGGAAAAAAGATCATCGACCTCTTAAAAAGATATCAGGTAGGCGAGAGCATACGGGACCTTGGACTGGAAGGACAAATGGAAAAGAAAGGAACACCCACCATGGGCGGTTTGATGATTTTAATGGCCATCCTCCTACCTACCTTATTTTTTGCCAAACTGGATAACATATACATCATATTGTTGCTCATATCAACAATGTGGATGGGCATAATAGGATTTCTGGATGACTATATAAAGGTGTTCAGAAAAAACAAAAAAGGATTGCGTGGAAAATTCAAGATAGTCGGCCAGGTTGGCCTGGGATTAATTGTTGGACTAACATTGTTTTATAATGATGATGTCGTAGTAAGGGAGTTTACTAAGGATTTCGTGCAGCAGGATGGCGTCAACGAGGTGGTGATCGGATACCAGGATATACAATCTACCATAACCACCATCCCTTTCTTTAAAAATAATGAATTCGATTACAACCTGCCTTTCCTTCCGGATACCTATACGAGCATTATCTATGTTCTGGTGGTTATTGTTGTTATAACGGCAGTGTCTAACGGAGCCAATATTACCGATGGTATCGACGGACTGGCCGCTGGTACCACAGGAATCATAGCCCTAACACTGGCGATCCTCGCTTATATATCAGGTAACGTCATCATATCGGATTATCTCAATATTATGTATATCCCGAATGCAGGCGAACTTGTAATCTTTTGCACAGCGCTTGTCGGTGCATGCATAGGATTTCTATGGTATAATGCCTACCCGGCACAGATATTTATGGGGGATACAGGTAGCCTGTCCCTGGGAGGGATAATTGCCGTTCTGGCACTTACAATCCGAAAGGAATTGTTGATCCCACTACTCTGCGGGATCTTTCTTATAGAAAATTTATCGGTGATCATGCAGGTCTCCTGGTTTAAATATACAAGAAAGAAATACGGTGAAGGAAGGCGGATGTTCAGGATGGCGCCATTACATCACCATTATCAGAAAAAGGATCTGCACGAAGCTAAAATAGTCACGCGGTTCTGGATCGTAGGTATATTGCTGGCGATCCTGACATTAGCAACCTTAAAGCTCAGATAATATGGAAGGGAAAAGAATAGTCATATTAGGAGCAGGAGAAAGTGGAGTTGGAGCAGCACTCCTGGCAAAAGCCAAGGGTCTGATACCTTTTGTATCCGATTCGGGGAAGATCCTGCCTGAGTATAAAAAGGTACTGATGCGGAATGCGATTCCACATGAGGAAGGCCAGCATGATGAAAATTACCTGCTGACAGCTGATGAGGTGGTGAAAAGTCCAGGTATCCCCGATCATTCACCAATTATTCTGAAACTTAAGGAAAAGAACATTCCCATTATATCTGAAATAGAATTTGCCTTCAGGTACACCGAAGCTAAAATAATCGCAATTACAGGGACCAACGGGAAGACCACTACATCCTTGCTTACCTATTACCTCCTGAATCAGGCAGGGTTGAATGTTTGCCTGGCGGGGAATATTGGTTTCAGTTTCTCTAAGGAGGTGATCGAAAACAAATTCGATTATTATGTTTTGGAAGTCAGTAGTTTTCAATTGGACTATATTAAAGACTTCAAGGCTGATATAGCTGTGTTGCTGAACATTACACCCGACCATCTTGACCGTTACGAATACGACTTTAACAATTATATAGAATCGAAATTCAGGATACTCAATAATATGACCGCGGATGACATCTTCATTTATTTTAAGGAAGATGATGTGATAAATAATTTCCTTAAGGAAAATATTATAAAGCCTAGAAAACTCGGAATGGCCCTGCACGAGATCCCGGAGATCAATGCCAGGATGAATGGGCGATATCTGAAATTCTCACTTCCGTCAAGAGATTCTGATGAATTTAAAGTAAACATGGGATCCATAAATTTAACGGGCCCGCATAATATGGTCAATACGATGGCAAGTGTAATGATTGCCAAAGTGTTGAATATCTCGGACAGAAAGATAAGGTCTGCCCTGAAGTCTTTCAATAATGTACCGCACAGATTAGAGAAGGTAGCTGAATTTCATGATGTCGCTTTCATTAATGACTCTAAGGCCACGAACCTCGATGCAACCATTAAGGCCCTGGAAAGCTATGACCGGCCTATTATATGGATAGCCGGTGGAGTGGACAAAGGAAATGACTATGAGGTTTTGCTATCCCATGTAAAGGAAAAGGTAAAAGGCATTATTTGCCTCGGAAGGGACAACAGGAAAATTGTAAATGCTTTCAAAGGTCACATCCGGGAAATTAAGGAGACTGTTGATATACGCAGAGCTGTCAAAAATGCTTTCAATCTGGCCGGCCCAGGAGATGTGATACTTTTTTCACCCTCCTGTGCCAGTTTTGATTTATTTAAAAATTACGTGGATAGGGGTAATAAGTTTAAGGAGGCGGTCGGTAAACTGATCGAAAGGGCAGATAAAATATAGGAATATGTACAAGACATTTATAGAAAAACATTTAAAGGGTGATCCAATAATCTGGTTCATAGTGATTCTGTTGTCTGTTCTCAGCATATTCGTAGTTTACAGTGCCACAGGAACATTAGCTTACCGCCACATGGGGGGTAATACTGAATATTATCTTTTAAAGCATACACTGCTGGTATTGCTCAGCTTCATGGCCATGTGGATTGCACATAAAATTGATTACAGATACTACTCCAGGATATCCAGACTGTTTTTATGGATATCTGTTCCATTGTTATTGATAACCTGGAAATTTGGAGTTACCATAAACGAAGCTTCCAGATGGCTTACAATACCTGTTATCAATCAGGTGTTTCAGCCTTCTGACCTGGCAAAACTGGCATTGATTACCAATCTGGCCGCGATGTTGTCAAGGCGCCAGCAGCATATCGACGATCTCAAAGATACGCTTATCCCAATGTTATTGTGGTGTGGTCTTATTTGTGGTCTAATCGCCTTAACGGATTTCTCTTCAGCCACTTTATTACTGGTCACCTGTCTGCTTATCCTGTTCATAGGCCGAGTGCCGGTGAAATACCTGGCTCTGCTGGTTCTGGTTGGAATTTTTGCCGGGGCTTTGGCTTTTTCGATAGGACAGCGTGGGGAAACAGTTGTAAGCCGGCTTAAAGATTATCTGGATCCAACGGAGATTCCTTTCCAGGCCAAGCAATCCTATATAGCAATAGCGACAGGTGGTGTAACAGGAAAAGGTCCGGGGAATAGTGATCAAAGAAATTTCCTGCCACATCCTTACTCGGATTTTATATATGCCATCATTATTGAAGAATATGGTCTGGCAGGTGGGCTGGTAGTAGTTATCCTATACCTGGCTTTACTCTGGCGGGGCATAATTACAGCTTCAAAAAGCGACAGGGCCTTTGGAGGACTTTTGTCGGCGGGATTGTGTTTTGCCCTTGTCCTTCAGGCTATGATCAATATGGGGGTAGCAGTAGGATTGGTTCCAATTACTGGATTGCCCTTACCCCTTGTGAGTATGGGGGGTACTTCCCTCTTATTTACCGGTTTGGCGCTGGGTATAATCCTGAGTGTTAGCCGGGGGGAAATAGAAGAGTTTGGCAGCAGGTCTGGGAATATTAAAAATGTACCAAAAGCAGCATAGCAGCTTGAAAAATAGAAAAACTAAATATCGGGTTATAATCAGCGGTGGAGGCACCGGGGGCCATATTTACCCTGCCATTGCCATTGCCAATAAACTGAAGGAAAGGATGCCGGATATCGATATCCTTTTTGTAGGCGCAAAAGGTAAAATGGAAATGCAGAAGGTCCCTGAGGCAGGATTTCCGATAAAAGGAATTTGGATAAGTGGGATTCAACGTAAACGTTCAATTACGAACCTTTTATTTCCTATAAAATTGCTGATTAGTTTGGTTCAATCGTACGTTATTATAGCTAAATTTCGACCGGATGTTGCAGTTGGAGTCGGCGGTTTCGCCTCAGGTCCTTTGTTATGGACAACCAGTTTAATACGAATCCCTACACTTATCCAAGAACAGAATTCTTATGCAGGAATTACTAATAAACTCCTGGCCAGAAAAGTTGATAAGATCTGTGTGGCCTATGATCATATGGATCGCTATTTCCCTAAAGATAAGATCATAAAAACGGGTAATCCCGTCCGGGAAGATATCCTGGATATCGATAATCGGAAGGCTGCGGCCCTTAAATTCTTCAACTTCGACCAGGATAAAAAAACCGTTTTTGTAATGGGGGGCAGTCTGGGGGCCCGAACGGTAAATATAAGTGTGTTCAATAAGATCCAGAAGATCATCGATGAAGATGTTCAGCTGGTATGGCAGATCGGAAAGATTTATTATGACGATTACGAGCAGAAGATGAAGAGCTATGATGTAAGCAGATTGCGTATGTATGATTTCCTCAGGGAAATAGATCTTGCTTATGCTATGGCTGATGTTATTGTTTCCAGGGCTGGTGCCTTATCAATATCGGAACTGTCAATCGTTGGGAAACCAGTCGTGCTGATCCCTTCTCCGAATGTGGCTGAGGACCACCAGACAAAAAATGCAGAAGCGCTGACATCCAGGGATGCGGCCATTCTGATCACGGACCAGGAGGCACCAGTGAAATTGATCGATACAGTACTGGAAATACTAAAGGATAAAGATAAAATGCAACGCCTGGGTATCAATATTAAGAAATTGGCACTCGCCGGGGCTACTGAAAAAATTACAGACGAAATTCAAAAGCTGTTAAATTGAATCTGGATAATAAATATGGATTTTACTTCGTAGGTATCGGTGGTATCGGCATGAGTGCACTGGCACGATGGTTTAAGAAACAGGGCAAGTATGTAGCCGGATACGACCGGACGGAAACCCACTTAACCCAGCAGCTTCAGGAAGAAGGCATAGAGGTGACCCATGAAGATTTCTCATCAGCCATTCCAGAGAAAATAAAAGATAAGCGAAAAGCAATATTGGTGGTATATACACCTGCTATTCCATCTGACAGTGAGATCCTAAGATACTTTAAAGATTATAAATACAAGATCAAAAAGCGGTCTGAGGTCTTGGGAGCACTAACGAAAAAAAGCTTCACCATCGCCGTGGCCGGTACCCATGGTAAGACCACAACAAGTGCCTTAATAGCCCATATACTTAAAGAAACTAACCAGAATATGGTGGCTTTTCTTGGTGGTATCCTTCAAAATTATGAATCGAATTTGATAGTTAACAAAAAAAGTGGCCAGGTGCTTAATACGGTTGTTGAAGCGGATGAATATGACCGCTCCTTTCTTACTTTAAACCCTGATATTGCCGTGGTAACAGCATTGGACCCGGATCACCTGGACATATACGGGGAATTCTCTGAAATGCAGAAAGGTTTCAGGGATTTCCTGAACAAACTGAAAAAAAAGGGTACGCTAATCATATACAAGGGATTATATGAAAAAGTGATCCCTGAAGACCGGCCTGATATTAAGGTCAGGGAGTATGGATTGAGTCATATACCGGTTCGAGCAGAAAACATACGGTTGGAAAAAGAAGAGGTAAGATTTGATTATTACAGTCCGGCTGAAACGATTGAAAATATTCCATTATCACTGCCTGGTTTTCACAATATAGAAAATGCAATTGCCGCCATTACCGTTTGTTTGAAAATGAAGATCGACGGGTCGGCAATTAAAGCAGCACTTTCCTCATTCAGGGGAATAAAAAGACGATTTGAATACATATTATATACGGATAACCTGGTGTATATAGATGACTATGCACATCATCCTGAAGAAATAAAGGCCTTATTAAGTTCTCTCAGGGCAATTTTTGAAGGACATAAGATCACAGCGCTATTCCAGCCGCATCTATACACACGTACCAGGGATTTTGCATATGAATTTGCGGAAGCGCTCGATCTGGCCGATGAAGTCCTAATAATGGATATATATCCGGCCAGGGAAAAACCTATTAAAGGAGTGGGATCTGAATTGATCCTCAACAAAATGAAATTAGAAAGGAAATCATTATGCAGTAAGGTAGATGTAATCGAGGAGCTTGATGCGAAAGATCTTGATATACTCGTTACGATTGGTGCCGGAGATATAGATCAATTGGTAGAACCTATAAAAATTCTATTATCGACAAAATATGAAATTTCCGAAAATTAACATACGAAATGAAATAAAGCTGTTTTTGCTTTTCGTACTGGCGTTTTCAGCCATTGCCTTCGTAGAAAGGAAACAGGATTATAAAAAGATCCGGGAATTGAATATCCTGATACACGATGAGGGGAACAATTATTTTATTGATAAGGAGGAGGTTCATAAGTTGGTCACGGCAGATAATAGTGATTTTATAGTCGGCAGTGAGTATGCAGCTGTAGATCTGAAAGCCATCGAAGACCGGGTAAGACAAAATGAATACGTTTCCACTACGCAGGCCTTTAAGGATCTTTCCGGTAACCTTACCATCGAAATATCATTATGTAAGCCAATTGCCAGAATTATCCGGACCGACAAGCCGGATAGTTATATCTGCGAATCCGGCAAAGTAATATCGACATCCAAGAAATATACGCCCAGGGTATTGTTGATCAGTGGGGACTATCTAGACAAAATCACTTCAGGCAATCTGCAAGCTGATTCAGCATATCAGTCACTTTTCGGATTGATAAAATTCATTAATGAGGATCCTTTCTGGAAGGCACAGATATCACAGTTAAATATCGACCGGAGTGGGGATGTCACCCTATATCCACAGGTTACCAAGCAGTACATAGAGTTCGGCAAGGTTGAGAATGTTGGGGATAAATTCCTGAAACTGAAATATTTCTATAAGAAAATATTACCCCATAAAGGTTGGAACCATTATGCAAGGGTAAATCTGGAGTATGAGCATCAAATAATATGTGAATAAATTAATATAACATGGAAAAAGATAAAATTATCGTAGGACTTGACATAGGCACCACTAAAATATGTGCCATTGTAGGTCGGAAAAACGAATACGGTAAACTTGAGGTTCTCGGAATGGGTAAGGCCGTTTCAGATGGGGTAATCAGAGGGATAGTAACCAACATTGATAAAACCATTCATGGAATTGAAGCAGCTATGAAGGAGGCCGAAGAGCAATCCGGGATCAATATTCGTGTGGTTAATGTTGGTATTGCCGGCCAGCATATTAAAAGCGCCATTCATCATGGAGGAATAACAAGGAATACCAATGATGATGAAATAACCATTGAGGATATTAACAGACTAACCAATGATATGTACCGGACGGTCACACCACCGGGAAGCGAGATCATTCATGTAATGCCACAGGATTATTACGTCGATTTCGAAGATGGCATCATGGATCCGGTAGGTATGTCTGGTGTAAGACTAGAGGCGGATTTCCATGTTATCACCGCACAGACCAATGCAATAAACAATGTCAACAAATGTGTAAAAAGAGCAGGCCTGGAAATTGAGAATCTGATTCTTGAACCATTAGCCTCCTCCCTTTCTGTTCTGAGCGAGGAAGAAAAAGAAGCCGGTGTATGTCTTGTTGATATTGGAGGTGGCACTACTGATATTGCTATTTTTCATGAAAATATAATTCGCCACACCGCCGTTATTCCTTTTGGAGGCAATATTATCACCTCCGATATTAAACAGGGTTGCCTGGTCATGCATCATCAGGCTGAACTGCTGAAGACTAAATTTGGGAAAGCCATAGCCGAGGAGGCCAATCCGAATGAAATCGTTTCAATTCCTGGTTTAAAGAACAGACCACCCAAGGAGATCTCGATAAAAAACCTGGCGCATATCATAGAAGCACGCCTGGAAGAGATTATAGAGCTTATCCATGCAGAGATCATTACTTCCGGATACGAAAATAAACTTGCGGGAGGAATCATCCTAACCGGGGGTGGTGCCCAAATGGCCTGTTTGAAACAGCTTGTTGAATATATGACGGGTATGGAAGCCAGGATTGGCTATCCTAATGAACACCTGGGCAAGAGTAAGATTGATGCTGTCAAAAGCCCAATGTTCGCCACCACCCTGGGTCTTGTGTTATCTGGATTTAAAGCCCTCGATGACCGGGAAAACAGATATATGGAATCACAGGGAAAATCTGAATCCTCAACCAATAAATACAGAGGAGACAAGAAAAATACAGGAACAAAATTCTTTACAAACATTATAGAAAAAACGAAAAGCCTGTTAATCGACGATGTCGATGACCGGCAGGATTATTAATTAAAACTTGAAACTAAATGGAGGACAATACTATGAATTCATTTGAATTTGACATACCGGCCCACCATAAATCAATTATAAAAGTTATTGGTGTAGGTGGAGGTGGCAGCAATGCTGTCAATCATATGTACAATCAGGGAATAAAAGGGGTTGAGTTTGTTATATGCAATACGGACTTACAGGCATTACAAAGCAGCCCGGTACCTAGTAAACTTCAAATTGGAACCACACTGACCGAGGGTCTTGGTGCCGGTGCCAATCCTGAAGTTGGGAAAGATGCCGCGCTTGAAAACAAGGAAGAGATTAGAAATCTGCTCAGCGAGAACACAAAAATGGTATTTATAACAGCTGGCATGGGTGGCGGAACAGGTACCGGAGCTGCTCCTATTATTGCAAGGGTTGCCAAAGACCTTGATATTCTGACAGTGGGGATAGTGACCCAGCCCTTTAAATTCGAAGGTAAAAAGAAGTCATTTATTGCAGATTCCGGGATAACTGAATTGAAAGAGAATTGTGATACAGTTCTTGTTATTGTCAATGATAAATTGAGAGAAATTTATGGGAACCTTCCTGTAACCAAAGCATTTGCTGAAGCTGATAATGTATTGACTACTGCCGCAAAAGGAATTGCCGAGATCATTACTGTATCAGGATATGTTAATGTTGACTTTGAGGATGTGAAAACAGTGATGAAAGATTCAGGTGCTGCAGTTATGGGATCAGCAACGATATCCGGAGAGCAAAGGGCACTCAAAGCAGCTGAAATTGCAATTTCCTCACCCTTATTAAACAATACGGATATACTGGGCGCTAAAAAGATCTTATTATCCATAACCTCTGGTGAAGAAGCCGAGTTACAGATGGATGAACTATCCGAGATCACAGACTATATTCAGGAAAGAGCCGGCGACGAAGCGGAAGTTATATTCGGTCATGGTGTGGATCCAAACCTCGGTGATGCCATAAATGTGACGGTTATCGCTACGGGATTTGATATGCCCGCAAATAATGTTGTTTATGATGAACAAAAAAGGATCATTGACCTGGAATCCAGTAAGCAGATAAAGCTTTTTGATGAAGAATTACTGAAGTCTGAACAAAACGGGAGTCCGGCAGTTCCTGCTGAATCTGAAAACCCAACCCTGGAACGGGGGTATGCCTTTGAATCTCCTGCCAGGCGACCGGTAGAGGAGGAGGATCCTTCGCATGAGGAAGAGCTTGCCGATCTTAACTCACCGGTTGCTCAGGCTGACCATCAAATAGACAACAATATGGTTACAGAAAGTGAGGAGTTGGATGAGAAGAAAGAAAAATTGCTTCAACAGGCTAAAGAACGATCTGAAAAACTAAAGAAAGTAAAAAATTATAATGTTAGTGAAGACGAGTACAAGGAGAAATGGGATATGCCTGCTTACCTGAGAAAAAAAGTGAAGCTTCAGGATGTGCCCCACTCCTCAGAACATGAAGTATCCAGGTATAATCTGAATGATGACAACCAGATCCTGGGCAATAACAAGTTTTTGCATGATAATGTTGATTAGTGTTAATAATGTGAGGATTCATTAATATGGTGTTAATGAGTGCTTTTTATTTGGTTTTTTTATAATTCAGTATTTTTTCATAAGGAACAGGGATTGTCCTCCCCCTGTTCCTTTCCTTTTTTATTCCCAACCTGCATTAAGACATTTTTTAAATCCAATATTCCGTTTTTATAACTTTACCTTTGGTTCCTGAGTCTCAGAATATCTGGATATATTTCTTTAATCATGACCCTAATGTGTATTTAAAACTTTTCTTTTCCATCCCGATTTTTAGGTGAATTTAGTTTAGACAGACCGGTCGGTTTAATAAATAAATAATCTGAACCTTAGATCTGTATGAAAGTTAATTGGTGTAAGGCAGTATATTTTCTCTTTTTAATACGCCCATCTTTTCCTATCTGTTAACACTTGCAAATTACATGATATTTATCATGTATTTTTATTTGGACTAAGTCTAAATAAGCATTAATATTGTGCCGATAATTACATTAACTTTTTAATTTTTCAACGATGAGAAAATTTTTATGCTTGACGATTTCTTTATTTCTCTTTGGGAATAAAGTATGTGCTGAAGATGGTAACCTGGAAGGAAAGATCTATGATCAAGGTTCAAATACTGGTTTACCAGGAGCGAATATTGCCATCGAGGGCCTTAATGACGGAACATTCAGTGATGGTTCCGGTTATTTTTTATTAAAGAACCTTGAGTCCGGTAAAGTTGTATTAAAGATCAGCGTAATCGGGTATGAACCAATACGGAAAGAGGTTCAAATCGAACCCGGTAAGACGAGTAGCATTGAAATTCCACTTATAGAATCTATAAAAGTACTTGATGGTGTGGTGGTGAACCGGGTTTCACTGGTTGCCGGAACTTCTGGCGTTAAGGACATAGTTGGATCGGCCCATTACTTGTCACCTATAGAGCTTAATAAGTTCAATAATACAGATGTCAATCGCATATTGAGAAATGTACCTGGGATAATCATACAGGAAGAAGATGGTTTTGGACTCAGACCCAATATCGGGATGCGGGGAACCGGTGTCGAAAGGAGTTCAAAGATCACCCTTATGGAAGACGGAATACTAGTCGCACCTGCACCCTATGCAGCACCCGCTGCGTATTACTTCCCGACGACCGGTAGAATGTCCGGGATAGAAATCCGAAAGGGCTCAAGCCAGATCAAATACGGTCCATATACTACCGGTGGAGCGATCAATTTCAACAGCACCCCCATCCCAAATGAATTTGATGCCAATATAAATATGTTTGGGGGTTCTTATGGTTTTTATAATGTATTTGCAAATGCCGGAGCTTCGTTTAAAAATGTGGGATTTATGGTTGAATCCTTCCTCGCAAACAGCGATGGATTTAAAGAACTGGATAATGGAGGGAATACTGGGTTCAATACCCAGGATTATCTTGCTAAATTCAGAGTAAATTCCAATCCGGATGCCAAGGTATATCAATCCTTATCTTTAAAAGTAGGCTTCTCCAAAGAGAATTCAAATGAAACCTATCTGGGCTTGACGGATGAAGATTTCAACGAGACGCCATACAGAAGGTACGCCGGTTCACAAAAGGATGAGATGATCAATGAGCAGAACCAGTGGCACATCCGGTATGCAGTTCAACCCACTAAATTCATGGATATTACAACAACAGTATACCGGAGCACTTTTGAGCGTAACTGGTATAAACTGGATAAGGTAAAGGCAAGTGATTCTACAGGGGATGTGAGTATTACCAGGATCCTGAACGATCCTGCCACATATTCTCAGGAAATGGATATAATTGAAGGGACCAGCTCAGCAGTGGATGATGCTTTATCAGTGAAAGCGAATAACAGGGCCTATTTCCTGGAAGGAGTTGAATCCATTATTGGCTTGACCTTTCCGGGTGCCAGAGCAAACAATGAAATAGAACTGGGCATACGGCTCCATAGGGACCAGATGGATCGGTACCAGTGGGTAGATAAATATAGAATGCAGGAGGGTACCATGATGCTGACAGATCCAGGCATTCCCGGAACGGAAAGTAATTATATCCTGGATGCTAAAGCCATTGCTTCCTTTATTCAATACACCCTGGAGATCAACAGATTTAAGATCATCCCAGGCCTGAGGTACGAAAACATCAAGTACCATAAAGAAAATTTTGGTAAAAACGATCCGGATCGTTCAGGAGCTGATTTGTCCTATTCTGATCACCAGGTCGATATATTCATACCCGGTATTGGTATGGATTATACAATAACAGACAATATGTCCACTTTTCTCGGAATACATAAAGGATTCGCTCCTCCGGGCCTGAAGGAAGGAACCGATCCCGAGATCAGTGTTAATTATGAGGCTGGAATCAGGTATAGCTCACCTGTATTTTCGCTCCAGTCCGTATTTTATTATAATGATTACCAGAACTTGCTTGGAGCAGATCTGGCATCCAGTGGCGGGAGCGGTTCAACAGACCAGTATAATGGAGGGGAATCAATAATATATGGTATTGAATATGAAATGATGTATAATCCTCTGGGAAAATCGAGGACACCCTATGCCCTCCCAATCACCTTTAATTATACCTATACGAATGCCACCTTTCAGAATGATTTCGAAAGTGAGTTTGATCCCTGGGGAAGTGTTCAGACAGGCGATGAGATACCGTATATCCCGAAACACCAGTTTGCATTCAATGTTAGTTTTGAGCACCGGAAGTTTAATATTAATTACAGCTCAAAATTTGTAAGTGAGATGAGGACAGTCGCTGGTCAGGGTACACTATCTGATCCTGAAATGATTCCATCTTATTATGTGGGGGATCTATCTGCGAATGTTACGCTCAACAAGTTCATCACCCTACAGGGTAGTGTATTTAATATTTTTAACAACGTATATGCTGTATCCAGGCGACCGGCCGGATTAAGACCGGGTATGCCCCTGAGTTTCCGGGCTGGCGTTAAGGTACATATTCATTAAGAAGTTCAAGGATTCATTTTTTCCAAATCCCGGATAGTTAGCGATCTTCGGTTTAATGCTGAGCCTGATCAATACTTTCCGGATCCTTAAGGTACAGGTTAATTGATCTGTGCCTTTTTTTCTTTTGATCTGTTTAATTTATCATTCGGCCGGTAAACCTGTATTATTCCAGTTTCTTAGAATAAAACTGAAAAATTATAATCCTGCAAAATAAGAAAATGTCCTGATAACCAATCCAATTAAATTATGGTGTTAAACCATTTACCATTATCATTAAAAAACTGTTTAGTATTGAGAATTCTAAATAAATGTCCTCTAAATTAAAATACCATAAGATTTTTGTAGGAATCCTTGTTTTTCTGCCTAATAAATCGAAAATTATCGCAATTTTTTGGACCTATCACTAAAAATAAATTTTTATGGAAAAGCATGAAGTACAATCACGGGTAAAACAGGTGGTTTCCCGTGTATTAAAGATGGATGAAAGTGAAATTGCTGATGAGGCGAATTTTATCTTTGACCTGGGTGCAGATTCGATGCAAAGCCTGGAACTGGTAGCAGGATTTGAAGAAGAATTCGATATTGAAATGGACCAGGACAAAGCCCTGGAGATCCAATCCATCGATGGAGCAGTTGAATTCATAGAAGGCTATTTATAATCCCTGATTCTTCAATTTTTTATTTCTTATCGATTTAAAATCAATTTTTATGACATCCAGATTTGAGTTACACCAGGAAAATCTGAAAAAGATTTTCAACCCGAAATCCGTGGCTATTGTCGGAGCTACCAAACTGAAGGGAACCGTACCCTATGATATCGTTGAAAATATTCTCAAAGCAGATTTTAACGGCCCCCTTTATCCGGTCAGCCCGCGCGAGAGGCATATTGCCAGTGTCAAGGCCTACAAGTATGTAATAGACATAGAAGATCCGGTTGATCTGGCTATTATCGTATTTCCAAGTGCTGTAGCACATATGGCCCTTGAGCAATGTGGTCAAAAGGGTATCAAGTCAGTGATCATTATCTCAGCTGGCTATAGAGAGATTGGTGAGAAAGGTATAGAACGCGAAGCACAGATCAAACAGATTGCTGAAAAGTACGATATATCTTTTATCGGGCCAAATTGCCTGGGCGTGATCAATACCGATCCGACCGTGAACCTGGATGCTTCCTTCGCCCGGCAAATGCCGGATCCTGGTAATATTGGTTTCCTGTCTCAGAGCGGTGCACTCTGCACAGCAGTGTTGGATTATGCCCGTGCCAAGCATATCGGGTTTTCAAAATTCATAAGTTTTGGGAATAAAGCAGATATCAGTGAGATTGACCTGATGTTTTATCTTATGAAGGATGAGCAGACAAAGGTGATACTCATGTACCTTGAAGAAGTAAGCGATGGAAAGGCCCTTATGGATGCAGCCCGGGAAGTAATAGCACAAAGTGGTAAACCAATATTGATCATAAAATCTGGTCGTACTTCAGAGGGAGCTTCAGCAGCTGCTTCCCATACCGGTTCCCTGGCGGGTAGTGATGAGATCTGTGATGCTGCATTTGAGCAAGCAGGCATCCTCCGTTGTGATAATATCGAGGAAATGTTCAACAAAGCCATGGCATTTGCCTATCAGCCGCCACCACAGTCAAACCGTGTGGCAATTATCACCAATGCTGGTGGTCCGGGTGTTTTAACCACTGATGCAGCAGTCAAGGAAGGATTGGAGATAGCAAGATTTTCAGAAGAAACGACTAAACTCCTGAAAAGACATCTGCCATCCACAGCAAATATCAAGAATCCTGTGGACGTAATTGGTGATGCCCGCGCCGACAGGTATAATGCCGCCTTGACAGCCATTACCAATGATGACGCGGTAGATGGAATATTTGTGATCCTTACACCGCAGTCCATGACCAACATTGATGAAATAGCCGAAGAGATTGTAAAAGTTGCTAAGGAAACCGATAAACCAATTTATACCTCTTTTATGGGAGAAGCGGATGTGGCTTCCGGGATTGATATTTTACTCAGGAACAAGATCCCGCATTACATTTTACCGGAATCCATGTGCAAGGCTTTTAAAAGCGATTATTGGTTTCATCATAAGATCAAAGGGCACCGTTTTAAACCGGTTAAAGTTGAGGATGTAAATAAGGATACTGCAGCAAAGGTACTGGAAGGAGCAGTTCAGTCGGGGAGAACAATACTTGAAGAAGATGAAGCGGAGATCATTCTGGGCGCGTATGGACTTCCTGTTCTCAAAGGTGGGCTGGCAAAATCTGCTGAAGAGGCGATTGAAGTGGCCAAAGAAATTGGATTTCCAGTGGCTATGAAGATCATGTCGGACGACATCATCCATAAATTTGATACTGGTGGGGTAATTCTTGATGTGGACAGTGAGGAAGATGTTTCCGCTAAATATCAGGAAATACTGGATAATGTCAAGGAAAAAGCACCCGATGCGCAAATCCGGGGGATATGGGTCACCCAGATGGCCCAAAAAGGAGAAGAGGTGATCCTGGGCATCAAAAGAGATGCAGCCTTTGGACCCGTGATCATGTTCGGACTGGGTGGTATATTTGTGGAGATTTTTAAGGATGTCAGATTCAGGGTAGCACCATTAGGAGAAACAGGTGCAAGGGAGATGATTGAAAGCATAAAGGGATATAAATTGCTTTCCGGCGCGAGGGGCAAGAATCCGGCTGATACAGATAGCCTTGTGGATTGTATTTACAGACTCTCCCAGCTTGCGGTAGACTTCCCTGAAATAAAGGAATTGGATGTTAATCCGATCATAGTATACGATGAGGGGAAAGGTTGTGCTGTTGTGGATGCAAAAATCATGTTTTAATTCAAGCGTAATCAGATGGTATATCGAAAATTAACAAATGAGGAAATTTCAGGCCTTGAAAATCAGGGATGTACATCAAATAACTGGACAAGTATTGAAGTAAATGAACTGTTTGACATTAAAAACATCCATCATGTGGAATTTATCGGAACCTGCCGTCTGGGTTATGTTAACAAAATACGGATAAAATCCGGTGATAAAGAATTTCAGGGTGGATTATATCATTCTGTCATACATAATTGCACATTAGAAGATGGAGTCCTTATCAGGAATGCACACCTAATTTCAAATTATTATATTGAGTCGGATGTAATCATTGAAAACGTTAGTGAATTAGCAGTTGAAGGGGAATCTACATTCGGAAATGGGATAGAAATCGATGTCCTTAATGAAGGCGGAGGAAGAGAATTACTATTATTTGACAGCCTTTCATCCCAGCTGGCATATCTCATGGTAATATATCGCCATGATGCTGCCTTAATTCAGGCGTTAAAAAGAGGAATAGAAAAATACAGTAAGGAAAGGAAGTCCGCAATCGGAAGGATCAGTTCAGGATCAAGGATCAGTAACTGTAATACCATTCGAAATGTATTTATTGGCTCAAATGTGACCATAGAAGGAGCACAAGAGCTTAGGAATGGATCCGTAATTGGAGAAATCGGTACGACAACACTGGTGGGCAACGGCGTAATAGCAAAGGATTTTATCATACAATCCGGTTCAATGGTAGATTCCGGGGCTTTGCTGGAGAAGACATTTGTGGGTCAGGGTGTGAAGATCGGCAAGCAGTTCTCAGCTGAGAATTCTCTTTTCTTTGCCAATTCGGAAGGATTCCACAGTGAGGCAGTCAGTGTATTTGGCGGTCCGTATACCGTAACGCATCACAGATCCACCTTATTGATTGCGGGGATGTACTCCTTTTTTAATGCAGGAAGCGGAACCAACCAGAGCAACCACATGTACAAACTAGGCCCACTCCACCAGGGAATTGTAGAACGGGGCTCAAAAACCGGCTCATTTTCCTACATGCTCTGGCCCTGTAAGGTAGGCGCATTCAGTGTGGTGATGGGAAAACATGGAGGTAATTTTGATACATCCGATCTGCCATTTTCCTACCTGACTGTTGAGAATGAAAAAACCTTCCTGACACCAGCTATGAACCTGATCACGGTAGGTACAAGACGTGACAGTACTAAATGGCCGAATCGTGACCGGAGAAAAGGTAAAATAAAGCTTGACCTTATTCATTTTGATCTATTGAATCCTTTCGTTATGAATAAGGTGCTGAATGGTATCGATATACTTACAGAGCTTTATGAGAAAACGCCTAAAGAACGGGAAATCGCCAACTATAAGGGCGTAAGGATCAAAAGGTTGATGCTCAAATCCTGTAAAAAATATTATGAAATGGCCTTATATATATTTCTGGGTGATCAGTTGCTTAGTCAGTTGGAAAAACTTGACACCCCGTATAAAATTGATTCCCTGAAAGGATTATTTACGAATACCGGTGCAGAACCTGAGACTGAGTGGGTGGATATGGCTGGCATGATCGTGCCTGGAGATAAATTAGCTGAGGTGATTTCAGAAATAAAAACCATGAAGGACATTGATGTTGTGATGTTGGAAAACATACTTCAATCCTTATTTGATAATTATTTGAAATATACCTGGGAATTTGCCTGTGAGGTTCTGGATAAAAGATTTGAAATCGATAGAGATAATCTGAAAAAAGATGATCTTATGGAGATAATATCGAAGTGGAAAGAAAACAGCATCCGTTTGAATAACATGATTTTATCTGATGCCAAAAAAGAATTTGATGCAAACAGTAAAATCGGTTTTGGACTGGGAGGCGATGAATCTGTTAAAAATGCTGATTTTGAGGAGGTAAGGGGTAATTACGAGGATAATTCTTTTGTCAAAGGATTGCACGAAGAAAATGCTGCCATCGAAGTGCGGGCTGAGGGTATGATCAAAAAACTGGAAGTATTATAAGAGTTCATTACTATTAAAATACAAATAACTAACGACATGGTCGATCCTGTATTTAAGAAGCTGAATATAATAACCATGAAAAGGAATCCCAGAATGGCCATGAGTAAATCCGGATTAAAAAAGTCAGGAAAGAACTAAACCCTAAATCCATACCAGCTTTAAAACTCGAATCCGATACGGGTATACCATCCTTTTGCATGTCCGTTGAAGATAGCCTGTTCGAATTCATGTTTCACGCCCCAGATACGGTATCCCAGCATGATCTGAAAAGTCCTGGTGATTTTCACATTAACACCGCCAATAGCCTGGTAGCTTTGTTGTGAACCGAAAAAATTACCACCATAATCAGCATATAATCCCAATTCCAGCCGTTTTATCGGTTTGTAGGTAAAGTTCGTACCAACAACCGGATCTATCCAGAAGACAGAACGCTCCCCTTGAAGCTCAATATTACCTAAAATTTTTGATCTTCCTCCAATATCAAAATAAAGAAGTTTTACTCCCAGCAGGACATCCAGTTCAAATTTTCCCTCGTGAAGAATCCGGTACCCTCCGGACAGGTCCCCTGTAAAAAGACTGAAATTCATGACTATATCCTGGAGTAAAAGTTCTAATGGAGTAATCGCTTCACTTTCCAGGATAAGAGAAGTAAAGTTGAATTGTGTCACAAATCTGCCGGTTCGATACTTTCCCGCCAGCATGGCAGCGAATTTTATGGAATTCCTTATATCCCTGAAACTTACATCAATTTCAAATTTCGGGGGTGGTGGGATTGGTAATTGTGTAGGTTGTGGGGGTCTTAGGATTTCGCCATTTAATCCTATATACCAGAAGTATGGGCTGATCCTGAAATGCCACTCATTCCAGGTTGTATCTTCCGGGTGCTTGTTCTTACCCTCTGAGGGTATAAGAACCATTGAAAACAAAAATATGAGTACTAATTTCCTGGTCATAAATCTAAGTTCGATTTTAATATAAAAGCTAAATTTTTCAAAACGAACTCCCCCTAAATTTTGTATTTTTTCTACATTTTGTACTATTCTAATATGCCATGGATATATTTAACCTCCGACCTCTGTAATCAGCTGATAGGGCATGCTTAATGGCAATTTTTTATTAAAAAACCATCAAATTAAGGGTTACATAAATTGCTTTTAATCATATTAAAAAAAAATGCTTTCATTCAGTTGAATTTTATAGATTATTTCATATTATTCTATTTATTAAGCACTATACCATCTTGAAATAATTTCAAACTGGATTTTAGTCATTATCAAAATATAAATAAACCGTACTACCATGTTATATCAGGAAGGATTGAAAACTTTGAAAAAGGGACTTGAAAAAGGCATATCAAAAAATGATTTTTTAAAATCCGGTTTTAAGAAACTCGATAAGAAATATGGTGGGATCTTTAAAAAAGGCATTACTGTTGTTGCCGGAACCAATCAGGATGACCTGACAAATTTTGGTGTTTCCCTTTTGAAAAATATTTCTCTGAATAAAGAAGTTTCTTCCTATTATATATCCTTTCATGATATTGAGATAGATATTGTAAAGAAAATCACCAGCGCCCTCCTTAAAATCAAAATGAAAAATATAATTTCCGGCAAGCTTAAGAAAAAGGAACGGTCCAGGATAGAAAAACTGATTAAAAGCGATACCATATTCCCAACCTATATCATCAACAACATCAAGCAGGATACGGTCGAACTGACCTATATGGTAAAAAACCTGGTATTTGATAAACATCCTCATATCTTTATCCTGGATGGCCTGACGAATATCAATGGTACGGAAAATGAAAAAATGAAGTTGATAGAGTCCCTGAAATCTATTTCATACAATACCGGGGTGCCTTTTGTTCTGTTATATGAATTGAGTGAATCAGGGAAACATTATAGAAGCAACAGAACGCCTTTACAATTGGATTTTAATTCCAACCGGTATCTCAAGAGCATGAGTGATTCCATTATCTATCTATCAGATCCAATATTCGATGAAATTAAAGATAAAAAGGGTAAAGCCGCCAAAGGTTTGGCAGAGCTGAGTATCAGAAAATCAAAATATGGTAAAACAGGTTCAGTAGCTTTAAAATACAAGACCAAATACTGTTTATTTGAGGATGTAACTAATTAACAATCTGATTAATCTCCCTGCTAAGAATTGTGCCTGCCATCTTCATTATAAACAATTGCATTTTCTTGAAATCACATGTAATTAAATCATTAAGTCATTCCTTTCATATCTGAAAAATGCTCATATCTAAAAACAGAGCAGGCAGTAAAAAAGTAGTTTTGACATAGGATCATTAGCCCGAATTTCTTTAATTATATCTGCAATCTTTAATCAACATTTGGTGTCATGAAAACACAATTTTTATTTAGCCTATGTCTGTTTTTCTTCCTTTGCGGAAGTGCATTTACCCAGAAGGTCAAAGTTGATCTGGATAAAATGATCGATTTTTCAAAATACAAAACCTATAAGTTCATGGGTTGGCAGGAGAACATTGACTCAATCGTTAATGATTTCGACAAGAAAAGATTAAGCGGCGCTTTAATTCAGTCCTTCTTTTAGATTATCTACATTTTTTGCCATAAGCGAGATAAAATCAAGCTCATTTCTATTGCCTGCGGGATTAAAAACAATCACTTTTACACCCATTCCTTCCAGTTTTTCCCTGATCTCGGGGAGCGGTTTATCTTCCCATAGCATGGCACGGGCTGAATGATGGTCCAGTTCATGCTCAAATTCCTGCCAGGATTCTTCGAAGGGCATCTGATCGGGTTCCCAGTGGTAGCTTATAATAGAGATATTATATCCCTTCGCCAGGTATTGATAAACCGGGTGGGAAGCGAATAATTCAAGGTCGTCTGTAGCCCTGGCAATCTCAGCCAACTGGCTGTCTAACTTGTTCAGTTCATCAAGAAGCTTAAGATAATTTGTATTAAAAAAGTCTTGTTCTTCCGGCATGAGGTCTGAAAAAGCCTCTTTTACAGCTTCAGCGTGTAAGGCAGCATTCTTCATATCCAGCCATGTCGTGAAAGCATACCCGGTATGACTGTGTTCTCCTTCCGGTCCATGACTGTGGACTTCACCCTTGATTTCAATGAGGCGATCGGTGAAAGACTTTGAAGTGTTAACCTGAGTTGATGCTGGAAGGCTTACCGCCTCCGTCCATTTTTCGTAATCGGCGCCGTTCAACAGGATCAGGTCAGCATTCTGAAATTTCTCCAGGCTGGCTTCATCCGGCCGCCAGTAGGCAGGATCTCCATCAATTTCAGGGAAATAAACCTCTATCTTATCTCTTCCAATCCTTTCTGCAAAACTGAATAATGGATAATTTACTACAGCCACTATAGGTTTCGTATCTTCTTTTTCCTGCCGGTTTGATTTATTGTCCGTGGAACAGGAAAACAGGATCATAGAAAAGATCAGTATGATTAGAACATTTGACATAATACTTCTCATAATTTTTAATTTTTACTCTCTAATAATCCATAACAGTAATGAAATATATATTTTCATATTCACTGTAAATCAGGATTTCCTTATATTGAACTGAATCTCTCTTTAATTATATTATAAACTTTTCTATAAATGTATTCACATAATATCCGGAAACGATATATAGAATGAATGCAAAAGTCAGGCTGGCAACAAACATAATAGCCACCTCCATGCTCAGGATCCCGGCAACTTTGAACCGGGATGACCCAATGGTCTCCAGGGTGTTGATCTCATCCTTCCGTAAACGTATAGTCAGTGTCATGATCAGTATGAAGATCAACAGGGTAGCAAATCCTACGGCAATAAAGACCCCATCAAAGATCTGTTTTATTCTGAAAATACTGTTCAGTAAATTCCGAACAACCTGTTGCGGGACGATGGCCTGGGTTCCGATCTCTCCGGATTCAAACCGGCCTCTTAAAATGGTCAGGGATTTTTCATCTTTAGGAATGAAAAGGATGGAACTTACTGGAAAGTCCTTCTGTAATCCATGAAAATGAAAACTGTCCCTGTTTTCTTCTGTGATCTCATTATACATAAAAACCTTGGCGGTAGCAGTGACCACACCATCTTTGTTTTCCATTACCAGCGTGGGATCGGTTTCATCCCCCAGGTCCTGATGCCCATGACCGATACCCATAATGATCCACGTGTTTTTAATATCCGTAAAAATAGCCCGGTCATCCGGTGTGTTTGTTGGATCCAGGATCCCGGTAATCTTCATTTTCAGGGGATATACACCCGCAAAATCAAAGAAACTTTCGGGGGAAGATATTATATGATCGCCGGATTTCAGGTTAAGCTCCATCGCCACAGTATGGCCCAGGATACAATCCCCCAGGATAGCCATGTTTTTTCCTTCAGACAGGGTCATATTTCTGAACTTCAAATAGTCCAGTGTAGTTCCAACGATCGGGTAAGACCTGGCATTGAATCCCGTCAGAACAGGTATGCAATATCCAAATCCAAGACTGTTCAGTTCATCCACTTCCGCCATACTCACGGGTTCCAGCTTTTCATCCTGGAAGTAAAGGGAATTAATGACAAGGTCCGTTGAACTGCCTTTTTCTCCTATTATCAGTGGTGTCGAAACCGCCCTGTCCATCATGCGTACTTCACTTTCCGTGATCAGTTTCTCCAGTCCGTTTGGGATAAACACGATTATAGTAATGGAAGCCACAAGAATCAGGCTACGTATCTTATGATACCATATATATTGAAAAGCAAGGTAAAAACTATTTTTCATGATTCGGTATTCTTCTTATTTATACTCGCCTGGGTTTCCTCTTCTGACAGAAGATCGTTAAAATCAATAACCTCATTAAAATCCGGGAGCAATTCGTGATCATGTGTTACAGTGATCAGGGTGGTTTCTTCCTCTTTGCAATATCTGAAGAGCAGGTCAAGGATCTTCTTTTTGTTTTTAGGATCCAGATTCCCTGTGGGTTCGTCTGCCAGGATCAGTTCGGGTTGCGTGATCAATGCTCGGCAGATGGCTACCCGCTGACGTTCACCCTGGGACAGGTTTTTTGGATATTTTGAAAGATATTTATGGATCCCGGCATATTCCGACAGCATATTTAATCGATTGCGGACCGGGGGATCAATCTTTAACCTGGCATTGATCCTGTAAGGGAGTATGATATTGTCATAAACAGTAAGGTAATTGATCAATTTAAAATCCTGAAATACAAATCCTATATTACTTATTCGAAAGGCCCTTCGTTCGGCTTCACTTAGTTTATTGATTTCAAGATTCTTATAATTTATGCTTCCCTCATGCGGAACAGAGATCCCGGCAATAAGATTAAGAAGCGTCGTTTTACCCGACCCGCTAGGCCCGATCAAGGCATGTGTCTCTCCTTTCCTGAATGCCAGAGCAGCAATCTGAAGTTGAAAATCAGATTTTGGATATTTAAAATACAGGTTCCGGATGCTAATCATACTTATATAATACGTGCTTCTTCCAAAATCTCAGTGTCATACTTTTTCCACAATCAGAATATTACATACCGTGGATGAAATTATAGGCTATTCCAGTAATGACCGAATTGTAAATAAAATGCCCACTGTTCATTACCTCTTGCCACATCCATTCCCCAATACATGTTCAATAACCTGGCAAGTTTATAGCGGAAACCCGTACCTATGCTCCAGGCGGTGGTATAATCCTTAAACGCTTTTTCATCGGAAAAGGCTTTGCCAATACCGGCAAAACCTACAAGGCTCCAACGTTTAGCAAAGTCCCAGCGTTCCTCAGTTTCAAGAACAGTAACCATTTTATCCTGATAACGCAGGGCAGGAATCCCTCTCAGGATAACATATGGCTGAGTAAAAAAAGGATAATCATCCCATATAAACCGGAAATCCGCCCTGAAACCCAGCACCAGTTTGGGGATCTTGTTAATGAAACCTGTTCCATAGGCATCCACACGACTATACTTGAAATCGCTTCCAAGCCAACTATCCTGATACATGTATTTAAGTTGCCATCGAATTCCTTTATTAGGGGTGACAGAATAATCCCGGTTGTCGAAGTAAATTATGGGTCCTATTCCTCCTAATGAAGCATCTCTTTCCGGATTGGGTATATTGATAGGAAGGTCTGACAGGTCAAATGTAGCTTTATACTTAAAGAATAAATACCTGCCCCCAAGAAAATAACGGCTATCTTTGATCCTGAAGGCGATCTCCTGAAGAAAAAATAAACCTTCGAGATTGAATTTCAATTTAATCTCACTTTCGTTAGGAAGAGTTGCATAATATTTTAAATTCACAGAAGTATAAGCTAACGCTCCGGTATATCGTATCTTATCCATTTTCCATACTCCCGAATAAAATGCAGCTATGCCCCAGGATTTATTAAAGGTATACAAGCCCCCCAAACCGTACAATGTTGGTGCTACATGCTTTCCTTCGCTCAGGGCTTTTTCATCCTGATCTAAAAACAACAATCCCATTCCTAGGCCGTTCTCAACCGCTGGTTCTGTAATTATTGAGATCAATGGGAAAAATCCATTGTAATTCAACATCCAGTTCCCCACATCAAAGGCGTTATCCGTAGAATCTACGAACATCTCTTTCATTTTTGATTGGCCAAGACTCTGAATGGATATAAATATCAATATGGATATCAATATTCGATTAATATGGAGCGTGTTTAATCTCATTTGTTTCCGCTACCCAATATATGTATTCCATTTATTATATTTAACTATCAGGGATTGAATTATTTAGGAAATTTTGAAATTTTTCACCATACACCCTTGAAGAATTATAGCTATTGGAATTTCCAGTGAAATAGAATATGTTGAGGTGGGCATGAAGAATATAGAAGACCAGCCTGAATTCTACTCAAAAGATTATAATCTGGGATGAGTTAAATGGGAATAATTAGCGAATTTATATCGCTTAATTAAAATCGTAAGATTGGTAATTTGAATTTAAGTGAACTTCCTTTTCAAGGAGATTGTAGATCCAGGATCTTATTAATTTGCATACTCAATCACCTCATCCACTTTAAAGATCCTGGAAGTCTCCCCATCGACCAGTTTATACTGTACCTGGCGGATCCCACCAGTTGGATTACTATTTGTATCACTCTCTCTGTATATCGGGAAGCGTTGGGCAAAGGTGGTCTCGATTATAGCAAATTCATCGTGCCCCATGTATCCCTCAGAAATATTCGGATTATCTGTTACGGGTGGAAAATAGATCTGGCTCATGGATTTTTTGTTATTGACTGAATAGCCAACCACTGATCCATAACTTCCGCTTCCTGCAGATGTAATATAAACAAGCACTTCCGGGGATCCATCGCTGTTCAGGTCTTCAATTTCTGCATTGGTAACTTGTCCGTCTATTGTATGTGCCACCAACCTGTTGTCAAGTTCTAAGCCGGATGGTTGAATGATCAAGATATTCATGGACCCTTGTTGACTTGCATGAATATCAAATGTGATACCCTGAAGTGTTAGACTTCTATTAAACCCTGATGGCTTCAACTGTTCTTCATCCAAAGGTTCTGCAAGTTTGGTATAAGTCCCGGACAGGCTGCCACCACCGGAACAGAAATACATCAGGAAATCTTCCTGTGCTTCATTTTCAGTAGTTATGCTTATTTTATCCTCCTGGCCTATGAACAGGATATTTTTACCATCAAAATTGACTTTTACAATACCTTTTTCATCCATGATTCCAATCCCTTCAAAGGTGCATGTGGGTTTTTTGCGGTCTGCCCTGGAACGGATTCTTATATATGCCTCCCGGGTACCGATTGCTTTAATGGTTACGGCTACCCAGTCATACCCTTCTTCTCTTTTTTTATATCCTTCTGACACGTAATCGCCTTCAATATCTTCAGTACCATTTGTGTCCGGTTCAGCATTTGCAAGGTCATCAGTTTCGTCGGTAGATTGGTCGCCAGGCACTTCCATTCGATCTTTGTCGTAAGTTCTCCTGGAACCGGATTGGTCACAAGCGGCCAGGAAAAACACTGCCAGGATAACAGGAAGAAGGTTTTTAATTTTCATAATCTATAATTTTTTCACGTCAATAATAAAACTACCAGATTTTGATTTAGGAGGGGGGATAAAAAGTTGCCAAAATATCCCATTAGCGGAAACTTTTTAAAACCAAAATTAGGTTTGTTCAAAACATATTATTTCAACTTATGCCCACCAGGCGATTCGGGAAATTCCTTTTCACTTGTAATTCGACTTTAAAATAGTCTTATTGCTCAACAATCTCCAGGTTTTTGAACCATCCTTCAGAATTATTTCCGACCCAGAAGCCGAGCCGGCCTTCCTTCCTTTTGCTCAGTTGTTCAATCACCAGTGATGGTTCTTTGGCATGATTAACATATACGGATACCTGCGGATAATTAACGACTATTGTTGCATGGAACCATTCCGTTGGTTCCGGGACTGGGTTTACAGGATTTTCATACTTCTCCGGATAATTTTCACGCAAATAATACCATGTATTCTTCGGATGTGAAATATATTGTACCGAATGTCCTTTTCTTTCCGGGCTTTTGAAGTTAAAAGGCCTGAAATAGATGGCATCAAAGGTGCTGTCATTTAAAATATGGAACGCAATGCCAACAAAACTCCGGCCTCTTTCATCAATACCTTTAATATCCACCTCGATGGTGCCGTTCTCAAATTCCAAGTCATTGTTCCATAATAATCCATCCCCTGGTTGCCCGTTAAGGTGCACCACCTCATCCTCAACGATTTCACGGTTGTGCAAGGTCCACACCCCTGGATCATTAATCTTTGATAAATCCGGTATTTTTGATTGTGCAAAGACCGTACTAAAAGAAGCAGTAAGTAAAAGACCTGTGATTATTGTTACCAATAACTTTTTCATGATAGTAAATTTTTGTTGTGGATTAATTTAATAACATCTAAGTGAAATCTTATTTCGGGATAAAGTTCTGAAATCTATTCTGATAATGTATGCACTAGTTTATATTTTTCTTCATGGCCCTTAAAAAATCTAATCTAAACAGGATCAGGGAGGCGTACCTGAGAATATGACTGGTAATAATAAGCCCTTATGGAATATGAGTCCTTGACTGGTGGTACATTAAAAAAGTTAAATCCAATATGTATATTGAATGGAATGTGCAATTTTAGTATATTTATGTTAGCGTAAATGAGATTATACCATGTTTAAAAGTATAAGTCTTATATTACTTTTCGTAGTATCCTTCCTCCACGGATTCAGTCAGGAAGAACAAAAGAAGAAGGATGACGAGAAATCCTTCAGGGATAATCTATTAATAATACCCTTTGATGATAATTTGATAGAGCAGGATTCTTTACAACTGAGAATTCTGCCTGAGCCATGGGAACAGGATACCACCCTGGATAAATACAACATGCCTATCGCCAGACCCTATTCTACGGATCCCATGCCAAACTTCATGATTGCAGAACCGGGTGTTACTTACTATATGCGTAACTCTATGGGGCCAGATCATTATACCAGGCCATTGAGTACCGATACGCTTGAGATCGATCGGCACAAATCAGATAAGAAATAACGATTTTTAGTCATATTTTTCCTGCAAAGCCAATTAATCCTTTATATTGCTAACCATATCAGGATATCATCTCTAGGGTAATCCTGATCGCAGGAGTTTCTAACTCCAAATTGGTTTAATCGTTATTGATAAACGCATATAATCATTTTATACCATGGAGGAATTGATCTGGATCGGCCCCGCATTGATATTCGGATTGCTTGCAGTCAGGATAGGCTTACCGCCAATGGTGGGATACCTGATCGGTGGTTTTGTATTAAACATCTATGGGATATCTGATCCGGTATTTTTGACCAAGATTGGTAATCTGGGCGTTACTCTATTGCTTTTCACCATTGGGTTGAAACTGAATGTCAGATCCCTTTTAAAACCTTATGTATGGGCAGGAGCCAGCCTGCATATGCTCGCTGTAGTAGTAATATTTGGAATATTAATCTTCTGGATTAGTTTTAGCGGGCTTGCTTTATTTGCTGATGTAAATTTATCAACAGCGTTTCTGATCGCTTTCGCGCTCAGTTTTTCAAGTACAGTATTTGCTGTAAAGACGCTGGAGGAAAAAGGGGAAATGGGTTCCCGCCACGGACAGGTAGCTATAGGTATCCTGATCATGCAGGACATTATTGCTGTGATTTTCCTGGCTATGTCAACGGGCAAGATCCCTTCTGTCTGGGCACTGGGATTACTGGCATTGATACCTTTAAGGCCGGTTTTCATGAATCTAATGACCAGAGCAGGTCATGGTGAGCTTCTGATCTTATACGGATTCGGCCTGGCTTTTGGAGCCTATGCCTTATTTAATTTCCTTGGTCTGAAAGGGGATCTGGGTGCCCTGATTGTTGGCATGTTAATGGCTTCACATCCATCTGCCACCGACATGTCTAAAAGTCTGAATGGATTTAAGGAATTCTTACTTGTTGGATTTTTCCTGAGCATAGGAACGGTTGGTGACATCTCGTATATCACGATTTTAGCTGCCTTCATTCTGGCACTGGCCGTAATTATAAAGGTAGATCTTTATTTCTTGATACTTTCTGCTTTCAGATTGAGAAAAAGAACTTCTGCATTTGCTTCTTTTAACCTGGCCAATTACAGCGAATTTGGTTTGATCGTCGGATCAATAGCCTTCGCAAATGGTTGGCTGAGCGGTGATTGGATTGTCATTATCTCACTGGCCCTGACTTTTTCTTTTATAATAGCGGCCCCGGTTAATAAACATGCAAGAAAGATATTTGGCAAACGTAAAGGCTTTCTAAGCCGTTTTGAGCGTAAAAAGCCTTTGCCGGAGGACCTGCCCATTGATTGTGGCCCAGCTAAGATCGCCATTATCGGAATGGCCCGTCTGGGTACAGGGGCATATGATACCCTCAGGGAGAAATATGGTGATGTATTGATTGGAACGGATTCTGATCAATCGGTGGTTGAACGCCACCTGGCTGAAGGCAGAAATGTAATCCTCGCAGATGCTACCAGTGAGGATTTCTGGATAGAATCGCATGGAAATAATATGAGCGTTATTCTACTGGCTAAGAGGGAATATGAGGAGAATATCAGTATAGCACGTCTGATAAGGCAATATAAAGGTGATATACAATACATTGTTACTGTCGCTGAATACCCTGACCAGGTTGAATCATTTATTAAAGAAGGGGTAAATGCGGTTTGGGATTTCGATACGGAAGCTGGTACCGGATTTGCTGAAGAGGTGATTTCTAAGTTAGGTAGTGAACTCGATATTGAAACCACTAAGTTAAAAGATTAGAAATTATCTACATTTACTTAAATTAAATATATTATCACTATTGATAAAAGATAACTTCTTCTCCCCCTTTTGATGGATTCAATTTCTTATATCTGGGTCTTATCATCTATTTGAACCTCTCTGATTAGGTTCTTTGCTTGTAAAAGGATGAAATAAAAACTATAATTGATGAAACCACTATCAAATATAATTGCATTCTTCAGTAACCATTTTATTGCCTTTGGTTGGGTTCTATTTACTATTTCATGCTCAACCAAGAATGAATACATTGATTTAATCCCTAATTCAACAGTTCATGTACCTTTTCAAATCCTGACGAACGGACCTTCTCACCATTGGTTTGGATATTACGATAAACTCGAGTTTGATCCGTCCGGAAGATTTGTGCTGACAGCTGAGGTTGATTTCGAAGGAAGATCCCCCAAACCGGAAGATACCATCCGGGTGGGTTATATCGATCTCGATGATTCAAATGCATGGCATGAGATCGGGACTTCCGTAGCCTGGGGATGGCAACAAGGATGTATGTTGCAGTTTATACCCGGTACAAAATCGAAGGTGATATGGAATGACCGCCAGGAAGATGGGTTCGTATGCCATATTTATGATATTTTTAACGGCGAAAAGAAAACCCTCTCTTTTCCGATTTATACCTTGAGCCCCGATGGCCGTACCGCATTGTCTGTCGATTTTGAACGGATAAATGATATGCGTCCGGGTTATGGATATGCCGGCATCCCGGATCCCTATAAAGAAACACTGGCACCTGATAATGCCGGGATCTATCGATGCGATCTTGAGACGGGGGAGAAGACCCTAATCATTTCCCTGGCCCGGATGAACCAGATGCCACTCAAACCCTCCAATGATCCAGCATTCCAGGATTTTTATACAGAGAAGAATTGGTTCAATCACTTGTTGTTCAATACCGATGGCAGCCGGTTTGTTTTTTTGCACCGCTGGAAGTCACCTTCCAAAGGAAATGTAGGAGGATTTGGAACCCTGATGTACTCATCAGACCTGGAAGGAAATGATATCCGCATCGTTGATGGTTCAGGATATACTTCGCATTTTATATGGCGTGATCCGGAACATCTTATGATGTGGACAAAACATCAGGGGATAGATGGCTTCTTCCTGTTCAAGGATGATGGATCTGATACCGCAGTCCAGGAAGGGGAGGGCATTATGACCCGCAATGGACATAACACCTATCTGCCCGGCAATGAATGGATCCTGAATGATACTTATCCCGATGCTGATCGCTTGCAACATGTCTATCTGTATCACATCCCTACCAGGAAACGGATTCCTATCGGTGATTTTTACCTGGATCCAGAATATCGCGGTGAGTGGCGTTGCGATACCCATCCGCGATCCTCTCCGGATGGCACTAAGGTAGTTATAGATTGCCCTGTTGGTCAGGAGGGACGTCAGTTGGTCATGCTGGATATCGGTGGTGTATTACGGTCTATTCCTGTTAAGCCGGATCATTAATCGGGTAATTAATTGTGCCTCGTTTATTCGAATTCTATCTTAATATTTTGGTTTTTAATAAGACGCACCGGCCCCATCAGTCCTGAAGGTTGTGGTTCGTAATCTGCCCATAGGCGTCTTGGTTCCTCCTTGTTACCCCTTCCTACATTGCTTCTGGTCCTTTGTTGGTCGAATGGCTTGTCCTTTTCACCGATCAGCTGGTTCAACCAGGTATTGGCAACCTCGATCACCAGGTAATTTTCACCTGCCTTGAGGAATTTCCCAACTTCAACAG
>CBDUBA010000011.1:0-67389 GCA_965365275.1 uncultured Cyclobacteriaceae bacterium
ATTGTCACGGAACATTTATAAGTGGGTATGATAATGGCGTTCATCACGAAACTTTCGTATGGCTGGGACTGGTGATACTACATAGTTCCCCTGCTACCTGTTTTCTCTTCGTTTTTTCTTCCTGTAATGCTTTTTATATTTTTTACCGTCAGTATCGTATTTATATGCCCCTTTATATTGAATATCATTAATGGACTTCACCTTCACTTTATAACTGGATGTTCTGTACTGGGACTTATGAGGTTTGGCTCCTGGCTTTGATGATTTACAACCTGTGAAAAAAGGGCCGCATATGACCAGGATCAAAAGAAATAAAAAAACTCCAGAAACAACCTTTTTGCACAATCCTCCCATCGGAACAACTAGTTTTTTAATCCTCTCTTTTCTGTCTAACAGATCATTCCATCGTAATATCCCGGTTTTGAATAAACAAGATGTTGGGATTCACCCAATGGAGCAAGTCTGTTCTCCAGGTCATATCCCAATTGATCGGATTGACTTCCTTCAATATAGTTACTGGCAATCTCAATATTTTGTTTCAAGGGGTCCATACCAGTCATGCTTACTACAGCCGTATGCACGCCCTGCTTTTCCCAGGCATATTCAAGCAATTCTTTTGGCCCTGCGTAATCATTTACTATATCCCGCATTACCTTCATGGCGATGGTTCCCAGGTTTTTCTTCCTTGCAGCAGGCAGTGCCACATCGATGAAGTTACCATAATTTGTAGGATTCATAGCAAGTAAAGTGACATCGAAGTCCAATTGTTCTATTAATTCCCTGGAACGTTCAGCACTGTCCATACTGGAGAAACCTATGTGGCGCACCATTTTTTCAGCCTTGAGCTGTTCAAGGAGTTTGTAATTGCCTTCTGCTATATCAGCCAGTTTATCCTCGTCCGTGATAGCATGGATCAAAAGGATATCGACATAATCTGTTTTTAGTCTTTTCAGGCTCTCTTCAAACTCTTTTTTTGCCTTCTCAGGATCCCGCTCATGGATCTTCGTTAAGAGTATGATTTTATCCCTGTGCGGAGGAAGAATTTCACTGAACCGGGATTCACTGGGCTTTTCAGTATCTGCTCCATAACTTGTGGCTGTGTCGAAATAGTTAATGCCCGATTTTAAGGCCAGTTCCATATGTGGCTCCCATTCCCCATCCGGCATCTTCATAAATTGCGAACCACCTCCATAACCCAGGATCCCTATATTATCTCCAGTCTTGCCAAATTTTCTGGTGGGAATAAGGCCGGACATTGGCTGCTGTTCGATTGCATTTTCAGTATCATCGGTCTTTGACTTTTCTGCACTGCATGAGCCAATTAAAGTACTGCCTGCGGCAAGAGTGCCTGCAGCCAGGGAACTTTTTTGAATAAATATTCTGCGGGAAATGGAATCCTTTTTCATGTCTTTTTATTTTTAAAAAACTCTATTATACTGTATTAAATATTGCTTTCCGCTGTAATCTTTCAGATGCATCTAAACATATCATCCCTCAGATCAATTCAAAGATTTCCTTAAATAAAGAAAGCTATGAATTTTATTTATTCTTCATCCAAAACAACGGGTAACTAAATTTATTAAAAATTCGAGTAAATCAGTAGTTATTCAAGGCTTTATTAGGCGAACACAATCGGGAACAATCCCTTTCCATGTAAAATACCCACTGTATTTTAAATATATGAATAGCATAATACATGTTTTTTTTTATCTTTGGAGACCTTATTTTTTGATTTATTTTCATAAATACAATTCATATGAGTTTTTCGACGCTTGACTATATAGTATTTTTCCTTTATGTAATTTTTATTGTCGCCCTGGGATTATGGATTTCCAGGACGAAGAAAGGAGAACAAAAAACCTCTCAGGATTATTTTCTTGCAAGCCGGTCGCTTACCTGGTGGGCAATAGGGGCGTCCTTGATCGCTGCCAATATTTCCGCAGAGCATTTTATAGCCATGTCAGGATCAGGGTATCGAATTGGTCTTGGTATTGCAGCCTACGAATGGATTGCCGCCATTACCTTGATCGTCGTGGGAAAATATTTCATTCCGATATTCCTTGAGAAGAAGATATACACTATGCCCCAATTCCTGGAAGATCGTTTCAATAAAGGCGTAAGTACGGCATTTGCCGTTTTCTGGTTGCTGGTATATGTATTTGTCAACCTGACTTCGGTAACCTGGCTGGGTGCACTAGCCCTAAAGGAGATTATGGGAGTGCCACTCTGGTGGGGTATTATAGGATTGGCGGTCTTTTCCGGGTTATACTCCATTTATGGAGGTTTGAAAGCCGTTGCATGGACTGATGTGGTACAGGTTATTTTTCTTGTTGGTGGTGGTTTAATTACTACATTTCTGGCACTTGATGCCGTTTCAGGAGGTGAAGGAATCTGGAAAGGATTTTCGGTGATCTATGAAAAGGCTACCGATCATTTTCAAATGATCGTTCCGGAAGGAACAATCGTCCCGGATGGCAAAGGAGGCACAGAGGATGCTTATTTGAGCCTGCCCGGATTGGCTGTGATATTCGGGGCAATGTGGCTTACCAACCTGGGCTATTGGGGCTTTAATCAGTACATAATACAAAAAGGATTGGCCGCAAAGGATTTATCTCATGCAAAAAGAGGACTGATTTTTGGAGGTTATCTGAAGATTTTAATTCCCTTGCTGGTTTTGATCCCTGGTATTACGGCTTATGTCCTTTTTAATAACCCTGAATTAATGGAGGGTACCAGTACCTCTGGTGAGATAACCATTGCCGATGAGGCTTATCCCTGGCTATTAAAAAACTTTGTACCTGTTGGGATCCGCGGCCTTGCTTTTGCTGCATTGGTAGCTGCGATCGTGAGTTCCCTGGCTTCCATGATCAATAGTACATCTACTATTTTTACCATGGATATTTACAGGGCCCACTTTAACAGGGAAGCCTCAGAAAAACAACTTGTATTTACCGGCCGACTTGTATCCTTTATAGCATTGATCATAGCGGTCGCAATGGCAAAACCTCTTCTTGGTGGACTAGACCAGGCATTCCAATACATACAGGAATATACCGGATATATCTATCCAGGGGTAGTGGTTGTATTCTGCATGGGACTGTTCTGGAGACAGGCCACATCAAATGCTGCCTTGTGGACAGCGATAATCACAATCCCTGTAGGAATTGCAATACGGGCAATTTTTCCGGACATGCCATTCATACTTAGAATGGGATACGTCTTTATAGTACTTGCATTTGCAGCGTCATTGATCAGCTTGCTGGATAAACGTGGAAAAGTACAAAGAGATGTTGTTGTTAATGAACGATCTAAAAAAATCGTTGCAACTGGGTGGTTTTTTATAGTGCTGGGCATAGTAAGTCTTATAGCCGGGATAGTATTCATTGGACCCTATAAATACCTCGGAATTGAGTCAATATTCATGTTGTCCACTTTATTCGTCTTCCTGGGCTTGATTCTGATCTTTAATGTTAAAATGAAATACGTCTATACAAAATCATATACGACCGATCCTGAGATCTACAAAACCTCACCGGTCTTTACATTAGGTTCTATCGGTATAGTTATAATCATTGTTTTACTCTATTATTTCTTCTGGTAATGAAAACATCTTATGTTAAAGAGGTTTTCCGGAAGCTATATAACAGTGATGCCAGCATTTTTATAGCTCCCGGAAGGATCAATCTGATAGGTGAACACACTGATTATAATGATGGTTTTGTATTACCGGCAGCCATTGATAAGCACGTTATATATGGACTTAATAAAAATGGATCAAATAAGTACCGCTTTTATGCTATAGACCTGGATCAATCCTATGAAGCTCAAGCTGGTAACCTTACCCAGACTGATAAAGGCTGGCCTAATTACCTGATGGGTGTTATTGACCAGTTGAATAGGGCGGGCCATAATATTCCCGGATTTGATGTTGTTGTAACAAGTGATATACCAATAGGAGCAGGATTGTCATCCTCTGCTGCACTGGAAGCTGGATTGGCCACCGGGTTAAATGAAATTTACAATTTGAGTATATCCAAACTGGATCTTGTTAAAATGTCCCAGAAGGCTGAAAATGAATTTGTGGGTGTTAACTGTGGGATCATGGACCAGTTTGCATCTGTATTCGGGAAGTCGGGACATGTCTTCAGGTTGGATTGCAGGTCACTTGAATTCGAATATTTCCCGCTGAAATTAAATGGCAATGGCATTATACTGGTCGATACTAAAGTAAAACATTCACTTGGAACCTCAGAATACAATACAAGGCGACAGGAATGTGAGCTTGGTGTTAATCTGGTGGCTGAAGGAAATCCAGAGATTAAAAGTCTGAGGGATGTGTCAATGGATAGACTGGAATCAATGAGGAAGAAATTTGATCCGGTGGTCTACAGGCGATGTAACTATGTGGTAGGGGAGATCGATAGAGTACAAAAGGCTTGTGATGATCTTGTGGCAGGTCGTATTGAGGACTTTGGTGAAAAAATGTATGAAACTCATGAAGGCCTGTCGAAAGATTATGAAGTGAGTTGTGAAGAACTCGATTTCCTTGTTGATTTAACTAAAAACGATCCGCAAATATTAGGTTCCAGAATGATGGGCGGAGGTTTCGGAGGTTGTACCATAAATATCATTAAAGAAACGGCCATCCCCTCCTTTAAAGAAAAGTTGTCTGAAGCTTTTAATACCAGGTTTGGTCATCCTCCGCTTTTTTACGATGTAGGAGTAGATGATGGTGTACGCCGGTTTTCTGATTAGTCATGTTTTGATAATATAATCCATGTGATCCTGGTCAATAATTGTATAGAATTATGATTTATTCCTTCCGCTATTTAATTCTCCTGGTCATTTTATTCCCTATACAAATAGATCTTTATGCCCTCTCTGGCATATCAAAAACCAGCGAAGTCTTCGAGGGGATTATCAAGTTTCAGATCAAAAGCTCGGCGGAAGATGTGAACGGGGGGATGATGCCCGCATTTACGGAATATCATATCAAAGAGAATGATATTATCATTCAAATGTTCGGAGCCGAAAATATTAAACTGGCCAGGATACTCATTAAAGGAGATCAAAACAGTTTCTATATGATTGATGATGAGGCTAAAACAGCCATGAAGATCCGTGTAAATAATGGTGATGAAGAAAACCGGATTGGGAATGTTCCGGAAGAATTCAGGGAGGAATATGAAAAAGCACTCAGAGAAACAGATAGTAACCCTGATTCGGAGATGATAAATTTAATAGAAACGAATCAAACCCTTGACATCCAGGGTTATAATTGCACAAAATACATCGTTACCACTGAAGCAGGAGAGGCTTTTGTCGAATCTGAGGTGTGGTTGACCAATAAGATATATGTGGAAATCCCTGAAGTTTTAAAAGATAAGAACAATCCTCTACTCCTTTTTATGAATGAAAAAGGATTTCCATTGAGGTTTAAAGGAAAATCAAAAACGGGCGGGCAATCATTCTATTTTGAGATGGTAGCTGTAGAAGTCACACGGAAGAAGCTGGCCACTGGTGATTTTGAAATTCCGGAAGATTATCACATTAGCGATATGACCAGTTTCCTGGATAGAGAATAATTACTTTAGCCTGACAAAGTGATACCCTTCTTCAATCAACGATATGAATACCTCAGGGGACATCCCCTCATCCAGGCTGGCTGAAACATCTTTCTTATGTATCGATACAATATAATAAAGACCATCATCAGTTTCCATCATATCTTTGTTAACAGCTAGAAAATGTTCTTTTGGTGCCGAAAAATGCATATTCAGAACATGTTGAATCTCATACTTTCCTGCTGAGGTTTCCTTATTGCCACTCCTCTTTATGCCACTTTCTTTTTTGTTGATGACGTCTTCTATTTCCCATGCGATTTTGACACCATCATCAAATTCCATCCTGCCATCCATCCAATGATGCCTGTAAATACTACCCGGCTTCTGGTTTTCTTCCTCTTCGGACTCAGAAAGGCGTTCTTTGGTAATAGGGTGGGAAAAATCCATTCTTAAATTAAATGCATTCTTGATGGAGCCTTTTTTACGGAAGTATTCCAGCATGGGTACAATAAACAGGCGCAGGTTGTTGCCTATGTCAATTTTACTCAGCAAAAAGAAAGTAACCACAAAATATATAAATAGTGTAAAGAAGCCAATGGGGAAGAAAAAAAGAATTGGTTTGGAAATCGTAAGAAAAAGTGTAGCAATGGTGAGTACTCCAAATACAATAGACAGGTTTCCCGCTTGTTTTCTTGACTCATCTCCGATGGTATCCATTTCTGCAATTCTGTGCAGCTTATTGAGCCATTCCTCTAAGGTCAGGGTATCTTCAATCTTTTTATCAAGGACAAACTGAATTTGATCCTTTTCTAAAGATTTATATATTCTGAAAATCTTTCTGGAATTGATTGTCATTATCCCTTAAATAAGGCTCAGCAAAATAAATTAAAATTATGATTTTATCAAGAGAATGAAATTTAATATAAGTTGCGGTAAATGATCTGTTTATTTGCTAATTAGATATGGTTAGGATAATAAAATATTATCCACTTATATTTGCAGCATGCCAATTCAGAACAGCGAAGATTTTTTTGAGAAATTAGAAATGCGGCTCAGGCAACCGCTTCCTGGCTTAAAGGTGCAGAAGGAGATGTCAGCTTATCCACGCGGGAGGACTGGAATTAATTTTAAATATAATGGTGAACCCAAGGAAAGTAGTGTCCTGATCGTATTGTTTCAAAACAAAGATGACATATGTTTTCCTATGATCCAAAGGCCTTTGTATTCAGGAATTCATAGTGGGCAGATCGGGCTTCCGGGAGGGAAGGTTGAAGAGGAGGATAAAGACAGAATAGAAACAGCGTTGAGGGAAACTGAGGAGGAAATAGGTGTAAAAGCAATGGATATTAAAGTGATTGGCATGCTTACGGAATTATATGTTCAGGCGAGTCATTATAATGTTATGCCAGTAGTTGGCTATTTACCCTACCAGCCTGATTACATTCCTGACCCGGAAGAAGTAAGCAGGGTGATTGAAGGCAGGACAGATGATTTGATTTCTGATAACAATCGAAAGGTTAAGGAACTTATGATACAGAATAAATATAAAATAGTAGCCCCTTATTTTGATATCAAAAACGAAATAGTCTGGGGAGCTACGGCAATGATTCTTAATGAATTTGCAGTGATATTAAAGGAAATTATTGAATAGTATGGAGCCACTAATTAAAAATGATGCAGTACTTCTGGGTGTGCTGATGGTTATTTTGGGATTTATATTTAAAACCTCATCAAGTAAAAATCCTTTCTGGCAGAAATTCTACAAGGTCATTCCCATGCTTCTGATGTGCTATTTTATTCCTTCTCTCCTGACTACTTTTAAGATAGCAGATGCTGAAAACTCGAACCTATATTATGTTGCTTCAAGATATATGCTGCCTGCCAGCCTTATTCTACTTACCCTGAGCATAGATCTGAAGGAAGTGCTCAAACTTGGGCCTAAAGCACTTGTGATGTTTATAACGGGGACATTTGGTGTAGTTATCGGAGGTCCGCTGGCCATTTTGATCGTATCTGTGTTCAGCCCTGAGACGATAGGAGGGGTTGGCCCGGAGGCAGTATGGAGAGGCATGACAACAATTGCCGGAAGTTGGATAGGGGGAGGTGCCAATCAGGCTGCTATGTATGAAATTTTTAATCCTTCTGATTCATTATATTCTATAATGATTACTGTGGATGTTATTGTAGCCGAGATCTGGATGGCATTTTTGTTGATTGGAGTAGGCAAATCAGTTCAGCTTGACCGTTTTTTCAGGGCAGATGCCACCGCAGTAAATGTCCTAAAGAAAAAAATGCATGATTTTAGTTTGAGTATTGCCCGTATTCCTTCCCTGGCTGATCTGATGGTAATACTGGGCATAGGTTTTGGCTTAACCGGGCTGGCACATTTATTTTCAGATGGGTTGGCTGGTTTTTTCCAGGAAAACTTACCAATACTGGAACGATTCAGCCTGACCTCGCAATTTTTCTGGTTGATTGTTTTGGCGACTACTTTTGGTTTGATCCTTTCATTTACGAAAGCCCGTAACTATGAGGGAGCAGGTGCCTCAAAAATCGGAAGTGTATTCATATATTTCCTGGTAGCCACCATTGGTATGAAAATGGATATTACTGAGATTTTTTCTAACCCAGGATTATTTGTTGTAGGAGGTATCTGGATGTTAATACATGTAATTTTGCTAATTATTATGGGTAAAATCATTAAGGCCCCTTATTTCTTCCTGGCTGTAGGGAGTAAAGCGAATATAGGAGGTGCCGCCTCTGCTCCGGTCGTTGCGGCCGCTTTCCATCCATCCCTTGCGCCAGTAGGTGTATTGCTTGCTGTCCTGGGGTATGCACTTGGTACATATGGAGCATGGGTGTGTGGACTATTAATGCAGACTGTCGCACCCTGATTTTCTAGGAAAGCCATTTTCCCAGGTTCTCCCTGACAAAATCATCATCATTTAATTCGGGATAGGCATGATATACGCGGTTTATTTCATCTTTCTGGCCAGGTGATAATCTTTCATCCTTATCCAGGGTCCAGATTCCTTCCAGCAGGCCTTGTCTTCTGAGTACTTCATGAATGCCTGCAATTACCCCGCTAAAATTATTGGCAGCATCAAAGAAAGCAGCATTAGAATCAGTGACCTGTATTCCCAAACTTAATAAAGCTTTTATTTCCTCCGCACTTTCAGCACTTTGTACCCTGTCAAGTATCTCAACGGCCTTTCTGGTCCATACTGCCCAATGTCCCAGCAAACCGCCTGCTATTCGCTTTTTTACTATTCCTGAATTCACAGGAATGTGATATTCTGTAAGAAGGTCTACTATAATATTGTCGTCATTGCCAGTATACAGGGCGATGTCTTCTGCACGGCCCGATTCCGCAACACCACGAATGACATCATGTGTCTGGTAGCGGTTAAAAGGAGCGATTTTAATGGCAGCTACGTTTGGTATTCCTGAAAATGATCGCCAGAAATTAACATCCAGGATCCGGCCGCCTACAGCAGGTTGTAGATAAAACCCAAACAAAGGGATTCTTTCTGATACTTTAAGGCAATGTGCAAGTATTTCCGAATTAGAATCATTCTTAAAAGCAGCAAGACTTAGCAATGCGGCATCATATCCTGAATTGACGGCCACTTCAGCCTCTTTAACCGCTTGTTCTGTTCTGCCTATAACCCCGGCTATCCTAATAATAGTCTTACCAGAGCGTAATGTAAAATCCCTGACTTCTTCTGATGTAATCTTCAAAATTCTTTCAAACAGGTTGAATTCAGGCTTTCTGATGTTGAATTGTGTGGTATGGACAGCAGCAGCTATGCCCCCGGCTCCTGCGTCAAGATAATACCGTAGCAATGCCCTTTGCCGTCGTTCATTGAGTTTACGATCTTTGTTAAGGGCTAGTGGCAAGGCTGGTATCACTACGCCCTTGTGTAATAGTTTGCTTTTTTCCTCCTGAAGAACGGGCAGGTTAATATTTTCCATCTCTGACTTCAAAATGGGTTGGTTTGTTTAATAAAGGTCTGTCATTGGAGATCCAGTCGGCTATCCAGGAGATCATTTTTTCAACACTCACCCGCGGATATCCCAAAAGTTTAAAAGATTCTTCCGCATTGCTAAGAAGTGCAGTTTCAGACTCTTTCCCGGTAAATACAGGCTCAATACCAAATAATTTTGAAAATTGAATGGCGACATCCTTTACGGAAAGTATCTCCCGACCGGTAATGTTTAAAATTCTGGCAGGAGATTGACAATAATTCAACGCCTTTAAGATCATAGCATTAGCATCTCCCTGCCATATCACATTGAAATGCCCCATGGTAAGATCAATAGGTGTCCTTGTTTTAACCTTCACGGCTATGTCCACTAGCACACCGTACCGCATTTCAACAGCGTAATTCAGCCTTATCAGGATTACAGGTGTTCCATGCCTGAGGCTGCCATATTCAAACATCCGCTCCCTCCCCAGGCAGGATTGAGCATATTCACCTACTGGATCAGGTTTATCGGCTTCCTTTGATCCGCCATGAGACACAGGCACCAGAGGATATACACAACCTGTCGAGAAGGCAACAATCCTTGATTCGCTAAAATGGTCGGCCACCAATCCGGGAAGGTAAGCGTTTATGGCCCATGTTAATGACAGGTTCTCTTCGGAACCGAACTTCATGCCGGCAAGGAAAATTATATTTTTTACTTTAGGTAATCCTTTCACAAATTCCGGATCCAGTAAATCTCCTTGTATGATCTCTATCCCAGCTTTTTCGAGGGCCTTTTTTTGATTTTCCTGACTGAACCTGCTAAGGCCAATTACCCGTTTCTTTGTTCCTGAAAGATCAAGGGCCCTCTTTGCCATTATCGCCATGGAGATGCCGATCTTACCTGCCACACCTAGAAACAGAATGTCTCCATCAAGTCCGGATATGGTCTCAATAAGATCTTTTGCAGGTCTTGAAAGTATCTCATCCAATTCCTGTTCATTCGATATTTTTTCCGGGACTGCCGTCATCTATAAAAAGAATTGATCCATTTTAATAATAATTACCTATTTAACCTGCTGAAAATAAGATCATAAATAATATTAATCCTTTTTGAGAGTTCCTCTTGCCACAATAGATAGTATTGTTATAACAAATAGTATAGCGTACAATCCTATATCCAGTCGTATGCCCATGATGTTTTCCGGAATCAGTTGAAACACTGAAAGCAGGAATACAATCAAGGCAATGCCGGAGATGATCAACAATTCCTTCCCTGGCGCTTTCTTTGAAATAACCCCTATCAGGATTACCGGGGTGAGCATGGAAGTTCCAGTAAAGCTTACCCTGGCCAGTAATACCAGTTCATCACTTATGATCACTGAAAAAACCATAACGATCAGGGCAAAAATGAAAAGTGCTATTTTTGTACGTATCAATACTGATTTATCATCTCCTTTTAATAGTGACCTGAATTCAGAACCCAGGGCAAAGATCTGCGCATTGGAAGTTGAAAGAACAGCAGCAAACAGACCTACTATGGCCAGGCCTGCCAGAAAATCCGGCTGATCGAAAAGAAGGGCATTCTGAACAAATTCTACGGTAGGTGAGCCGGAATATCTTACTGCACCATACATCCCGATAAATGCTGTGGCTACAAAGACAATGAATGCAACAATACTTACGCCTCCTGCCATCTTGTATGTTTCTTTCATGCTTTTCATAACAACTATCCTGGATGAAAATTGAGGCTGGGAGATAGGTAATAACATGATCGCAAGAAAAGAAGCGACCAGAAACTGGGTGGTAAATAATCCTTCAGGACCCGGAGTGGACAAAAGCCGTTCATCTACCTGCTGGACCTGGTTGAAAAGTTCTTTGACATTCCCGAAATGAATAACACAATTGTATCCTATAATAGATAATACAATCAACAACAGGACTCCCTGAACCGCATCACTAAAAACTATAGCCTTTAATCCCCCCAGTTCACTATAGGCTAGCATAATCGCTACTATTATCAATGCCCAGCTCCACAAAGGGAGCATTTCAGGGAAAATGGCGGTAAAGAACATAGACATGCCCCGTATCTGTATAGCCACGTAGGGTATGAGGAATAAAAAGGCACCAGTAAACACAAGGTATCCAGCCCACTTGTTTCCAAATACATCACGCATCATTCCGGCCATGCCTTTATAACCTGTCGCCCTGGCTTTTTTCCTTAAATTATATCCAAACCAGAAGATCATAAAAAACATGATGCCGTCAGAAACCGGAAGGAAGATCCAGGCTCCAACACCATGGACCCTGAAAAAATCAGGGACGCCTATAAAAATAAAGGCACTGAATAATGCCGCAGCATAAGTGAGCACACCCAATATCGCTCCAATATTGGATCCTGCAAGCATATAATCATCAATGCTTCTGTTTTTTTTAATGGCCCTGGAGGAGGCCAGGATTAACAGAAGAATGAAAATAACTCCGAAGAACCAAAACCATTTAGTCATTTCCGTCCTCCTCTTTTTTTACCTTGGAATGGGCATAAATCCCGATCATTATGAAGGCTACATATCCAAAATAGGCCAATATCCCAACCCAAAGGGTATAGGGCATCCCCATTAACTCTGGCATAAATTCATTTTTTGGAATCACAAGCGGCGTAAAGATCAGAATTGAAAGAATAATCACGCCCAAACGGGCAAAACTCCATAGTTTTTTCATCTGTTTTAAATTTTTTGATTCCTAAATGTTCAAAAAATTTGAAGACATTCAGGAACTCACATAAATTTTAATCATTCATATTTACGAATTTAGAATGATTAAAATTCATGATCGTTTCATAAAAAATTTTGGTTAATAATACCCGGTAAGGGCATTTATTAAAAATAAAGGACTAAAAATACCGTTAACTGTTCTTTTTTAAAAATATTAACATGTTTTATTCTTCAAGCGATCTTAGCGGGGATTTATCCGATCTCAGGACCAGCAATTGCAAACTGTTGTTCCGGCCTTCCAGGGTATGGATGTTTCCCCAAATACATCCGAATAAATGGTCTCTGTATTCTGAAACCTATATCCTGAACAGATTGTATAAATGCCTTTTGCGCATCAGGGATATCAATAATTATTGGTCTGCCTTCACAGTGAGGGATAGCATTAGATAGCAATGAAAATGCTATTTCTTCATTTAACGCAATAATAGGCCCTATTTGTTCAAAATTACTTCCGGACCTTCCAAAGCAATAGCCCTGAATGTTATTGCCTGAACCACATATCCACGCATAATCCGGCCCTATATTAAATAGCGATCTCAGAATGCCTGCTCGTGGTGCTCCAAAGACATGCTGATCATATTCTATGATATTGGGCAAGTCATGATACGATATTTTAGAGCATTCAGGTTTTGAGCGATTAATAAGACTTGATGAATATGTTTTGATCTCATACCGCTTGAGGCCATATTCATCATCAAATCCCAGGGTATCATAAAGCATTTTTCCTTTCGGAGTGGCATCCAGACGAATGGTACCTTTATCTTTCGCCCTGGATATGGCCTCTTTCAGCAGGATAGTGCCTATTCCTTTGCGTCTTAGCTCCGGGTCAACCAGGACCATGCCTATCCAGCTGAATCGCCCGGAATAATTGACTGTGGTAACTGTGCCAATGACTTTATCCCCGTATTCGGCAACCAGGCTCCCATCCTGACTGGAGTCGAGAAAGAGTTTCCAGTCTCCTTCCAGCTGATTCCAACCTGCAGCATTCTTTAATCGCATGCCGGAAGGAATGTCTTTCTGGCTCATCGCCCGCAGATTGTAGTTAAGAGTCATTTATACTTGCAAAATTTGATACTTAAATTTTCATTTAAAATATGCATTATCACTACTCTATCTGTATGATGTCCCTGGTTAAGATATTATACTAGTCAGAATTGCTACTGAATATATCGAATAATCAATGGGTTCGATAATCTTTTATAATATTCCTCAATTTCAGGGGCCCCCTCATCATTGTTTATTTTAAAGATTAAATATGCATTTTTTTCCTGATAGCGGCTGCCTGCAGGGATGAGGGTATTATGATCATTGATCAAGCGCCGATTCCAGTATCGGCCATTTCCAGCACTTCGCGTTATTTTAGTATGTTCCTGATAGAGTGGTGAAATACCTCCTGATAAATTGGTATTGTCATATTCAAGGCGAATACTCCCAAATGCATACTTCTTGTTATTATTCTGAAAAAACAACCATTTTGCATCATCAGGAATAGGATCTTTCTCCAATTGCTCAATCCCATTTCCCTCGTAAAGCGCTACGGTCGTGACGGCTTCATCCGGATTGAGGTAACTAACGTGGGTAAAAAGGCTGTCCATGGTCATCTCGTCATTTCTAAGCAGCATCAGTTCAACATCTTCTTTTACCAATATTTCTGAAGAAAAAGTAAAATAAGGCAGACCTGCATAGAACCGGTATGTACAACTTACCTGTATCTCTTCATATCCGCTCACTGATCCCGACCTGTATAGAGAAAAGTAATATGGACCTTTGATCATTTCCAGGGTATCAGGACGTAGTATATGCCCAAATGTTTTATATTCAAGTCCTTCCTTTTGAAAATTGGGAGCCCAGTGCATATTGATATGGTCTCTCTGAATTAATTGATCATTAAAATCTTTTAATATCAGACCAGCGAGCTGGCCTGGTCCAAGTCCGTTTGCGTCCGTTGCTTTGATGTTGCTGAGATCTGCGATGAAATCTGTATTTTCTATTTTAACATTCAGGTCCTGACCCGTGTATTTTAAATCCTCCGTTTTTAATTCCGAGGTTCCATTGATGATCTCATACGATTTCGTTGTATTGGCCTCTATCGATACAGGAAATATACATGTCAAATACATTTTTCCGGATTCCCGGGTTATAGTATCCATAATCTGACCGGGTATAAGCTTGGTATCACTTGCTTCTTTTAAACAAATATCTCCTTTCATCCGGGAATTGAGCCTAAATGGTACTTCTACCTCAATATATTCTAAAGATCTGCTCAATCCGGCAGTTTCACTTAATGTCAGCTTGAGAATAGCCTTCGGCCCGTTTTTACATGAATCTGATATCACGCTTATCAGCAAAATCAACAGAATTGAAAAAGCGGTTCTAATTGTTGTTATTGTATTTCTTTTTTTTATCAGAGGATTTTTCATAAGCCTTCAATTAAAAAATCAATATCCTGAGAAATATTCTTATATTGTATACATGCCTGATAATGCTTTTTAAATATCGTAAGATTAGGAACACATTTCAAACCAGGTAATTGTCTTTTTTCGATTATAAGCAAAAATCAACAGATAAGATCATGTTAATCGTCAATTGTTTTCTAAAATCTTTTATCCTGAATCCTGTTATACATTCAATTTGCATCTTCTTCCTTTTTCAAGGGTGTTTCAGCAGACAGCACAACAAGGAAAATGATACTGATTGGAAATTTTATTCACAGCGGGAAGAGATTGCTCCCGCGCATTGGGTTGATGGGGATATAGTTTTTGGAGATCAACCAACACTGGCACTGGCAGGAGAAGGGAAAGCTTATATAAACGGGAGTTGGGCACGATTAATCAATGTTATCCCGGGTCGTTTTTACGAGTTTAAAACACATTTCAAAACGGATATTATTTCTCAGATTGATCGTAGTGTATTGGCTCAGATCACCTGGTTAAACAAGACGGGAGAAAGGGTGGATGTCATTGAATTTCCGGCATTTCAAGCCATTCGGAATAACGATTGGAATCAGATCCGGCAGATCTACAAGGTTCCCGAAAGTACAACCCAGGCCCGAATTGACCTGATCTTGAGATGGGCCCCGGAAGGAACTGTATTTTTTGGTGGCACTGAATTGAATGAAGTAGCTCCTCCCGGATCCAGAATGGTACGAGTTGCAGCTATCCATCACCGGCCAAGAAATATGGAAAATTCTTCACAGAGTAGAAAATCCTTTGAACCACACATCATTCGTGCAGGAGAAAAGGGTGCGGATATCGTTTGCCTTCCGGAAGGAATAACCATAGTAGGCACTTCATTAAATTATGTGGAAGTAAGTGAATCAATTCCGGGTCCCAGTACCGAATATCTCGGAAGATTAGCAAGGGAACACGAAATGTATATAGTTGCCGGAATTTATGAAAGGGAAGGCCCGGTGGTTTACAATACCTCCATTTTAATTGGACGGGATGGAATGTTGAAAGGTAAATACAGGAAGACCACCTTACCGAGGGAAGAGATAGACGGGGGTATTACACCCGGTAATGAGTTTCCTGTCTTTGATACTGATTTTGGCCGTATTGGAATGATGATATGCTGGGATGTGTTTTTCCCGGAAGTATCAAGAGAGATATCCCTGAAAGGCGCAGAGATCATATTTATGCCCATATGGGGAGGGGATATCACATTATCTAAAGCACGAGCAATCGAAAATCAGATCTACCTGGTATCTTCAACCTACGATATGAAAACAGGGATTTTTGATAAGACAGGTAAATTGATAGTCGAAGGGACAGAAGATAATCCCGTCGCTATTGCTGATATTGACCTGAATAAAAGAGAAATGTGGTGGTGGCTTGGTGAATTCCGGAATCGTATAAAACGAGAGAGGCCCGAAGAGATTAATTATTTCGGGCCATAAATCTGTTACTTATGCTGCTCCTGTTTCACCGGGCTCAGCCGCTTCCAGTTTGCCAATTTCCTGGTCAATGGTCCAGAGTCCAATTCCTTCCTCACCTATGATATCAAATAGTTCAAGTGCACGGCGTGATAACATTTCCTCTTCCCGTTGTTCCGAAACATACCACTGCATGAAATTTAGTGTTGCAAAATCCTTCACGTTATAACAGTGTTCTACTATCTCGTTTATGGATTGAGTGACTTTTATTTCATGTTCCAGGATCAATTGAAAGACCTGCCGGAGTGAATCATAACTATGTTGCAGGCCGGTAATCTCCGGCTGCAAAGCATGCCCGCCGGCATCATTAATATAATGAAACAATTTCATCATGTGCATCCTTTCTTCATCAGCATGCCCGTACAAGAATTTAGCAGAGTTGCTGTAGCCCTGAACATCACACCAGGATGCCATCGATAAATAATGGGCTGAAGCCTGTGCTTCCATCATGATCTGATTGTTTAACATGGCCTCAGTTTCTGTTGATATGGAACGGTTTAATGATAAATTGTCTTTCATAATTCAATATATTGTTTATAATTATATAACTAAGTATTCAAAAATAGGTTTTAGGAATCAAATAATAGCTCATATGGACGTGAAATTTCTCTTTCAAGCTCAAATAAACCTATATTTCTGACTTTTCTGATATATTCCTGACCTTCGAAATAAATCAGAATTACAGGGACGGTAAATACCTGGAATTCTGCTGCGGTTTTAGGATTTTCAACGATATCGATAAAATGAAGGTTCATTTTTGGAAACTTTTGATCGATCAGCTCCCTTACTTTGGGTTTAAGGACCTTGCATACATTACATTCAGGTGAGGTAAAATATAATGCAACTGACTGATTACTAATTAATTGATGCTTATTCATAACATGTAAATCCAGCTTGACTATAAAATTATTTCTTTTATTACTATTTCCATATATTTATATTTGTTTCAAAACCACATTTTTTACAATGCGACAGATATTATTTTTTACCGCTCTATATTTGCTCATATTACTTCCTGAAATAATTAAAGCACAACAAAATGCCAGTTATGATCTGGATAAATATATCGAAAATCCATCGATGTATAACGAAAACCAGGAAGCACCGCATGTGCCACTCTGCCCTTTTGAAAAAGAGGAAAATGCCTTGAAAGGGGAATTCAGTTTGTCACCCTGGTATCAATCATTGAACGGCATATGGAAGTTCTCGTGGTACACTAATCCATTTGATGCGCCTGCCCGTTTTTACAGTCCGGCTACCATGGTTAATACATGGGATGATATTAATGTCCCCGGCACCTGGCAGATGCAGGGTTATGGATATAAGATCTATCGTAACATACCTTTGGAATTCGGTCCATATGATCCCCCGAAAGTGCCTGATCATTTGAATCCCACAGGTTTATATGTAAAAGAATTTCAGATACCCGAGGCCTGGGATAACCGGAAGATTTTTATCCATTTTGAAGGTGTGAAATCGGCATATTGGTTATGGATAAATGGAATCTATGTAGGATTTGACAAGGGTAGTATGACCTCCGGGGAATGGGACCTGTCATCTTACCTGCATAGTGGTACAAACCGCATTGCGGTGAAGGTACTTCGATGGAGTGATGGAACTTACCTCGAAGATCAAGATATGTGGCGTTTCAGTGGTATTTACCGGGATGTGTACTTATATTCCACCCCCAAAGTGCATATTAGGGATTTCTATGTTCGAACAGATCTCGACAATAATTTTAAGGGTGCAGACCTGATCATAGATGCAAAGATCCGCAATTATGACAGCATACAGCACAATAACCTCCTGCTTGATGTAAAACTGATTGATTCAGATAAAAAAACGGTTCTATCCAAAAACCTCAAGGCCGGGACACTCCTTGCCGATGACGAGAAGGTTGTCGAAATGTCCTATAAGATCAGTGATCCCTTACTCTGGAGTGCTGAAAAGCCCAACCTCTACAAGCTTTTGATGATATTGAAGAATCCGGAAGATCAGGTATTGGAAATCATTGAAGAGACTATTGGCTTCAGGGAAATAGAAATTAGAGATGCGCAGCTGCTGGTCAATGGGGTTGCAGTAAAATTCAGGGGAGTGAACAGGCATGAACACGATCCAAAGCTGGGTCGTACGATGACAAGGGAAATGATCGAGAAAGATCTGATTCTTATGAAGCAATTGAATGTGAATGCTATCCGAACCTCCCATTATCCCAATACACCTCTTTTTTATGATTTAGTTGACCAGTATGGCCTTTATCTATGTGATGAAGTGAATGCTGAATGTCATGAGGGAGAAAACTATCTGGCTGCCCAGGAAGGATGGGAAACCGCATTTATGGATAGGACAGAAAGGTTCTATCAAAGGGATAAGAATCATCCATCGATAATTTTATGGAGTACCGGTAATGAATGTGGTTATGCCCCGATACACCATACCATGGCCGAGTATTTGAAAGAACAGGATCCAACTCTTGTGGTATATCACCAGGGTAATATTCCTAATGGGGATGCTCCATATGCTGATGTAAATGGTATCCGGTATCCAAGACAGGAGGAATTATATAACGTTGGCCAAACCACCGACCGGCCGGTGATAATGGGAGAATACAGCCATGCAATGGGCAATGCATTGGGAGGATTTGATGAATATTGGGAGATCATTAATAACAATAAATCACTTCAGGGCGGATTCATCTGGGATTGGGTAAATCAGGGTCTTGAATTTGACCTGGTAACAACACCTGATGGATCCCGATTTATGCATCAGGCAGTTATTATGGGTCGAACTGAAATTCAGGAAGGTATTCAGGGAAAAGCCTTGGCGTTTAGCGGACTTGATGATTTTGTAGAAGTGTATGATCACCCTGTTTTCAACCAGTTAGGAGAACAATTAACCCTGGAATGCTGGGTATATCCCCGGAATTTCGCCGATATCAATCCCATGATCAGTAAAGGGTTGAGTTATGAAATATCACAAATGCATAAAGACAGCCTTTCATTTATTCTTCAGTTGAATGGCGTCTTACACAGGATCGATGGTTATGTTTCCAGAAACTGGAATTTTAACTGGCAGCATATTATCGCCATATATGATGGAAGTAAAATGGCATTATATCTGAATGGAGATCTTCTGGCAGAAATGAATGCAACCGGAAAGATTGACCGTTCACCACACCCGGTATGTATTGGTAAAAATCATAAAAAGAACCATGAGAACAAGGGTTGGTTTGTATCGAACAGCATCTTCGATCAGGTAAGGATCTATAATGAGGCAATGGATGTCCAAAACCTGGCTTTATCTGTCAAAAGCAATCTAAATATTGCCAAATCCATTCTCTGGCTTGATTTTGACAAGCATGAAAAGGAAGGCACATTCCTTTCATACGGCGCTACACCCCAGGGCAGTGGCACCATGGATGGGGTAGTGTCTGCTTACCGAGTTCCACAGCCTGAAGCGTACCAGATGAAACAATCTCATGCTCCGGTATCGATCAGAGTTATGGACAGGGAGATGCGAAAATATCAGATCATAAACAGGCATCATTTTACGGATCTATCAGAATTTGATATAAACTGGGTGTTATTGGAGAATAATAAGAATATTGCTTCGGGGAATCTTAAATTGGAGACCGCCCCGCAAAATGTTGAAGAATTCGACGCTCCCTATAAAGAGCCCACATACCGGGCTGGGGCGGTATATATCTTCAGAGTTATGATCAATTTAAAAAGGAAAAATGACTGGGCTGAGAAGGATCATGAGATATGTTTCCAGGAATTCGAACTTAAAAATCTGAATGAACGAAAAGGGGTATTTATGCAAGAGGAAACATCGGGATTCAATGTATTGGATGAAGATGAGGATATTCTGGTCATAACAGCGAATAATATTAATTTCAACCTGGATCTTAAAACCGGACTTTTGATCTCAATACGGAACGGTGACACAGACCTGATTACAGGCTCACCAAAATTTAATGTATGGAGAAGACCAATTATGAATGAATGGTCGGAGTGGGGTGTTAATGAAGCTGAGTTCTGGTACAGGTATGGCTTTGATAGCCTGGTTCATAGTGCAGAATTGCTGGAGTTCTCAAAATCAGGGATTGATGCGTATGTAAAATTTAAAATTGAATCAAGGGCTTTTTCAAATCCGGTGAATGTATTTCACCATGAGTTAAGTTATGATTTCCTCTCAACAGGCGATCTGTTAATTCACCATAAGATTATACCTGATGTAGAACCACCCTCTTTGTATACCCAGGATTGGTTTCCACTTGGATACATTCAGAAAGTCGGACTTCAATTTACACTGGCTGAGGAGATAGAAAAGCTGTCATGGTATGGGAGAGGTCCATATGAATCTTATCCGGACCGAAAAACAGGCTATAAAACCGGGCAGTATGAAATAAATATAAGTGATATAAACATTCCGTATATTATTCCTCAGGATTTTGACAATCGTACGGATCTTAGATGGTTAAGCATACATTCTTCAGATGGAAATGGATTGCTCATTACCAGCAATGAGCCATTTAACTCTAGTATTGATCCGTATGAAAACCTGGATAAAGCCTGGTATCCCTTCCAGTTGAAACGTTCAAAAAATCCAATATTGAACATTGACCACCAGGTAACGGGAGTAGGTGGAACTCCGGTAAGGGTGAGGCCGGTATACCGTACTTATCCTAAAAACTATGAATATAAATTACTGCTGCGCCCATTCAACAGGAATCCGGATTTCTACCGTTTGAGTAATGTAGAATATTAAAAAAATGAGACCTATCCCTGAAGCAGGTCTCATCTTATTTCGTATTTTGATTATTTGCCTTCTTTGGTTTTAATAAGATTAAGTGCTGACCCAGCCCTAAACCAGTCAATTTGAGCCTGATTGTAAGTATGATTTGCAATGATTGTATCCTCTGAACCATCCGCATGATGTAATCGAAGTGTCAGTGGCTTGTCAGGAGCAAATGCCTTCAAATCGACAATATCAACGGTGTCGTCTTCCTGAATTTTATCATAATCCGCTTCATTTTGAAACACCAGAGCAAGCATGCCCTGTTTTTTAAGGTTTGTCTCATGGATGCGGGCGAAAGATTTGACCAGGACCACTCTGACACCTAGATGCCGGGGTTGCATAGCAGCGTGTTCTCTGGATGATCCTTCCCCATAATTGTGGTCCCCGATAACAATTGTGCTGATGCCTTCTTCTTTATAAGCTCTCTGTGTGTCCGGGACCGGGCCATATTCTCCGGAAAGTTGATTCTTAACACTATTGGTTTCCTTGTTGTAAGCATTCACAGCTCCGGTTAAGGTATTGTCTGATATATTGTCAAGGTGCCCCCTGAACCTCAGCCAGGGACCCGCCATGGAAATATGATCCGTAGTACATTTACCCTCGGCTTTAATCAATACTTTCAATCCCATGAGATTTTCGCCATCCCATGGTTTAAAGGGAGTTAATAACTGCAATCGTTTGCTGTCAGGTTTGACAATAACCTCAACCCTGGAACCGTCTTCCGCCGGAGCCACATAACCGGGATCATCCACATCGAATCCCTTCACCGGCAATTCGATCCCCTGGGGTTGATCCAGAAGGACCTGGTCTCCGTTTTCATTGACCAATGTATCCTTCAGTGGATTGAAGGTCAGGTCTCCTGCAATTGCCATCGCTGTGACAATCTCTGGGGATGCCACAAAAGAGTGGGTATTCGGATTGCCATCATTTCTTTTTGCAAAATTTCTGTTAAACGAGGTAATAATGGAATTCTTTTTATCCGGGTCGGTGGTATGTCGGGCCCATTGACCAATACATGGCCCACAGGCATTGGCCAGTACTACACCCCCAATTTTTTCAAAGACTTCGAGATAACCATCGCGCTCTACGGTATATCTTACCATTTCTGATCCCGGAGTTACGGTATATTCTGATCTGACTTTAAGATTTTTGTCAAGGGCCTGTTGTGCCACGGATGCTGCCCGGCTAATGTCCTCATAGGAAGAATTCGTACAGGAACCAATCAGACCTACCTCTAACACTTGAGGCCATCCGTTCTTTTTGACTTCCTCGGCAAATTTTGATATGGGTGTTGCACGGTCGGGTGTATAGGGCCCATTGATATGTGGCTCAAGTTCAGATAAATTTATTTCTATGACCTGGTCAAAGTATTGTTCAGGATTGGCGTAAACTTCTGGATCACCGGTGAGGTGCTCTTTGACCGCATTAGCCAGATCAGCTACATCCCCACGGTCAGTACCCCGCAGGTAGGATTCCATTCTTTCATCGTAGCCAAACGTTGAGGTGGTCGCTCCGATTTCAGCACCCATATTACAAATGGTGCCTTTACCAGTACAGGAAATGCTTTCTGCGCCCTCTCCAAAATATTCTACGATGGCCCCGGTACCACCCTTGACGGTTAAAATACCTGCAACTTTCAATATAACATCTTTGGCAGAGGTCCATCCATTCATCTTTCCCGTGAGCTTCACGCCGATCAGTTTTGGAAATTTAAGTTCCCAGGGCATTCCGGCCATTACATCCACCGCGTCAGCTCCGCCAACCCCAATGGCTACCATACCCAGACCTCCGGCATTTACCGTATGGGAATCAGTCCCAATCATCATCCCTCCCGGGAAGGCGTAATTCTCCAGTACCACCTGGTGGATAATCCCTGCACCCGGCTTCCAGAAACCAATACCATATTTGTTGGAAACGGAAGCCAGAAAATCAAAAACTTCCTGACTGGCTGTTATAGAATTTTTGAGGTCCACGGAAGCTCCTTCCTTGGCAAGAATGAGGTGATCGCAATGGACCGTTGAGGGCACAGCCGCCTTTTTCTTCCCCGCCTGCATAAACTGTAACAAAGCCATTTGGGCTGTGGCATCCTGCATGGCAACCCTGTCAGGGGCGAAGTCAACATAAGACTTCCCCCGCTCATATATTGTGTCGGGTTTTCCATTGAACAGGTGGGCGTATAAGATCTTTTCAGCCAGGGTCATAGGCTTACCCAATAGGGTTTTTGCTGCATCAATCCGGTTTCCCATTCGGGCATATACAGCTTTAATCATATCAATATCGAAGGCCATAAATATGTGTTTAAATTAATTCGTACTACCGGCAAAGTTATAAAAACATGAACACCTAATCCTTATTTTCAAAATAGTATTTCAATCAAAAAAAATTTCATGGTATTTCAAAGATCCATCGAAGGGCACATAAAAAAAATTGACTTAGTTATTTAGAATCATTCTAAATTGAGGTATTGGGAAATTTCTTAATATGAAGTTTTTAATAATTTAAATTATAAATCCATTTTTGTGGATACTTTTCGCAGAAGGGTGTTCTTTTTCCAGTTTCTTTGGAAATTAGGTGGGTAATGTTAGTTTTGTGCCAATTAATTATTTCGAAATAAAAATCTAATATGTTAGAAGAGATAAGCTGCCTGCTTAGTAGGAGAGGTCATAAAGTTTTAGCATTCATATTATTTTCAGGTTTATTTCTCTCATTATCAGGGATTTCAGTATATGCTCAGGAAGCTGTTGACAGTGTGTCCGTGGTAAGTGCCGCAGCGCCCGATGACGGGCTATCGATTGACCCGGATATTATAGCTTCAGGGGAGACCCTGTTTAACAATTATTGCAAGGTCTGTCATGCTGTAGACAAACAGGTAATAGGACCTGCTCTGGCCGGTGTTTATGAAAGACTGGAATTACCATGGCTTATATCTTTCATTCAGAATTCTCAGAAAGTGATAGAGAGCGGAGATGCTTATGCCGTTCAGCTATATGAGCAATACAATAAAACCCAGATGCCCTCACATGATCTCAATGATGATGAGGTGATTGCAATCCTTTCCTATGTAAAAGATCAGACTTTAAATCCTCCTGCTACTGCCATGGATATGGCAGGTGCATCTGGTGAGCCAGGTGCTGCCCCTTCGGGATTATCCATCTCTTCCGGATTTTTGATTGCAGCCATGGTTGGCCTTATCATCGTCCTGGTCTTAATACTTATTGTACTTGTCATGCTCGTACAAACCCTGACCAGGTTCATGAAACAGAAAAAAGGTCTTGATGAGTCAGAACTTGAAGTAATTGAACAACGTTTTAATCTGGCAAAACTCGTAAGATCCCCTGCCTTCGTGGGTTTTGTATCCTTTATTTTTGTAGCCATTATGATGAAATCGGTAATTGACGGCCTGTATTCAGTAGGAATACAGCAGGATTATGCTCCAACACAGCCCATTGCCTATTCTCATAAAGTACATGCAGGGGATTATCAGATTGAATGCGAATACTGCCATACGGGCGTAGCTACCAGTCGTCAGGCAAATATTCCATCAGCCAGTGTATGTATGAACTGCCACAGTGCAATTGTGAAGGTGACTGGAGCTGATGAGCCTTCGGAGGAGATACAGAAGATTTATGATGCCATAGAAAACAACAGGCCGATAGAGTGGGTTAGGGTTCATAACCTTCCTGACCTGGCATACTTCAATCATGCCCAGCACTATAAAGTAGGAAATATTGAATGTCAGGACTGTCATGGACCTATTGAGACCATGGAAGTGGTCAGGCAACATTCTACCCTGACTATGGGATGGTGTATCGATTGTCATAGAGAAACAATTATCCAGACGGATAATGCCTATTATGATCAGCTGGTTGAACTTCATAAGACCGTAAGTAAAGAGGATATGGTAGTTGCTGATATTGGTGGACTCGAATGTTCAAAATGTCATTATTAAGAATTTATTCAGAATTAAATTAATTCATGGAAGAAAATAAAAAACGGTACTGGAACGGACTTGAGCAACTGAAAAATGACCCTGAGTATGTAAAGTATGCTGAGAAGGAGTTCGCACAGGAATTACCTGTCGGCAAAGAGGACAGTGCGGCGCCTTCAAGTTCAAGAAGGGATTTTCTTAAGATGATGGGATTCAGTGTAGCTGCGGCCTCCCTGGCCGCCTGCGAAGCGCCTGTGCGTAAGGCGATACCGTACCTGAATAAACCCGTGAACCTCGAGCCTGGCGTGCCAAATTATTATGCTTCTACCTACTCTCTTGGAGGTGATTACTGCAGCATCGTAATAAAGACGAGAGAGGGACGACCTATTAAAATCCAGGGTAATAAACTATCGCATTTTTCAAAAGGTGGCACAAGTGCACAAGTTGAAGCATCAATACTGTCACTTTATGACAAAGAAAGAATAACCGGCCCATTACTTGACGGTGAGAAATCAGAATGGGAAGTAGTTGACGCTGAAATCATAAAGCAGCTGAAAGAAATTGCAAACCAGAACGGGCAAATAAGAATTGTAAGTCATTCGGTGCTAAGCCCTACTACTCAGGAAATCATAGATAAGTTTCTTGAAAAATACCCCTCTTCAGAACATATAGTATACGATACCGACTCCATGCATGGCATGAGGACGGCCAATAAAAACAATTTCGGGCTTGCATTGATACCTACCTATAATTTTGCCAAGGCGGATGTAATAATCAGTTTTGATGCAGATTTTCTAGGGAATTGGTTGAACGCTGTGGGATACAGCCGTGATTATGCGAAGAAAAGGAAGATCAATAAAGAACACCGAAAGATGTCCCGTCATTACCATTATGAGTCTTTAATGTCTTTAACCGGGTCAAATGCTGACTACAGAATTTCCATAAAACCTTCACAAGAAGGGCTCATTATAGCAAAACTGTACAATTTGATTGCTTCGAAAGCAGGACAGAATACTCTGAATGTTGCTGATCCCGGGGAAGTTAAGTTCCTCACCAAGGCAGCAGATCAGTTGTGGGCTGCACGCGGCAAATCCCTCGTCGTTGCGGGATCAAATGATCCTGATGTGCAAATGCTTGTAAATGGTATTAATGCTATGCTGGGAAATTATGGGAATACCATTGATTTAAGTAACCCGGTTAATCTGAAGCAGGGAGACGATGAGGCTATGGATACCTTTGTAAAAGAACTGGCTGAAGGTAAAGTTGGTGGCGTGATCTTTTATAATTCGAATCCTGTATATAATCATCCTAAAGGATCTGTGATAGCTGATTCAATATCCAAAGCATCTTTGTCAGTATCTACATCAGGGGTAAGGGATGAGACCGCTTCTCATGTAAAATATGTTCTTCCGGACCATCATTATCTGGAATCATGGAATGATGCGGAACCCGTTCCCGGTCAGTTAAGTCTTGCACAGCCTTCAATAACACCCTTGTTTAATACCCGCCAGGTCCAGGAATCCCTTCTTACCTGGATGGAAGAAGAAATTACGGATTATTATCAATATCTGAATAATACATGGGAACGTAAATATTTCCCGACTCAGCAGAAAGTTTCTGAATTTCAGACCTTCTGGGATCAAAGCCTTCATGATGGAGTGTATACTTACGAAGCGGATATAACATCACCCGGTGATTATGTTCCTGTGGAAAGTGTTGTGCAAGGAATTGGAGAAAAATACAAAGTTTCTAGTGAAGGCCTTGAACTTATACTGTATTCTAAAATAGGTATTGGAAATGGATCCCAGGCCAATAATCCCTGGCTTCAGGAGATGCCTGATCCTATTACGAAAGCCACATGGGATAATTATCTTACCATTCCACAAGCGCATGCACGTGAGCTGGGGATAGGAGCTGATGGGAATCAATTTCCGGTTGCTAACTTAAGTGCCCGCGGTATAACCATGAAAGTCCCGGTACTGGTACAGCCTGGACAGGCCAGGGGAACACTAGGGCTAGCCCTGGGCTATGGACGAAAAAATGCCGGAATTGTAGCCAATAATCTGGGGGTTGATGCCAATCCCCTGATGGATAATTCAAGAGGATTCTGGTCTAAGGTTGTTATGGAAGGAGTAAAAATAGAGCCCCTTTCTGAGACCTACAGGATCGCACAGACACAAACCCATCATACCTACATGGGCAGAACGAATGTGATCCAGGAGGCATACCTTGAAGAATATCAGGCTGATCCGGCCGCTGGAAGGCATTATGCAAAGATTGCTGCTTCAATGGACCTGGATCGAAAAATGGGAGACGGTCATGTAGATGGGAAAATAGATGCCAAAAAGATCACACTTTGGAAAGGACACGATTATAACAACCACCACTGGGGATTAATGGTTGACATGAACTCCTGTATCGGGTGTTCTGCCTGTACCATTTCATGTCAGGTGGAAAATAATGTCCCTGTCGTTGGAAAGGAAGAAGTCCTGAATCGACGGGATATGCACTGGATCAGGATTGACAGGTATTACAGTAGTGATGCACCAGTCAACGATCTGGTGGGTTTGGAAGAGGCAGCTGAAAATCCCGAGATCACACATCAGCCTATGATGTGTCAGCATTGTAATAACGCACCCTGTGAGACGGTATGTCCGGTGGCTGCAACCACACACAGCACTGAAGGGCTTAATCAGATGACCTATAACCGATGTGTCGGAACGAGATATTGCGCAAACAACTGCCCTTATAAGGTCCGGAGGTTTAACTGGTTCAAATATCATGATAATGACCAGTTCAGCATAAACACATCCATGCATAATGATCTTGGAAAGATGGTATTGAATCCAGATGTTGTAGTACGCTCCAGGGGTGTTATGGAAAAGTGTTCTTTCTGTGTTCAAAGAATTCAATATGGAAAACTAGAGGCCAAATTGGAAGGAAGAAGGCCCAAGGATGGAGAAATCAATGTTGCCTGTGCGGAGTCCTGCCCATCCGAGGCGTTGGTATTCGGTGATCTGAATGATCCGGAAAGCCGAATCAACAAAATGATGAAAGTCAAGGAAGACAATGGGAATAAGGTCATACAGGAAGACCGGATTTATACCGTATTGGAAGAGATTGGGGTTCGTCCCAATGTATTTTATACGACCAAGATTAGAAATAAAGATTTAGAAGATAAAAATGCCTAATAACCACATATGGAAGTAGTATCAACGATAAGGCCACCATTGGTTACTGGTGGTAAGACAGCATCTGATGTGACCAACGATATCTGCCGGCAGGTAGAGGGGAAACCTTCGAAGTCCTGGTTGATGGGAATGGCCATATCGCTTACAGTTCTGGCTATAGGGCTATATGCGACGATCGTTTTATTATGGGAAGGAATTGGCGTCTGGGGTCTTAACAAGACCGTTGGATGGGCCTGGGATATTACCAACTTCGTCTGGTGGGTGGGTATAGGTCACGCCGGCACCCTGATCTCGGCCATTCTGCTGCTTTTCAGGCAAAAGTGGAGAATGTCAATCAACAGGGCTGCAGAAGCTATGACCATCTTTGCTGTGATATGTGCAGCGATGTTCCCTGGCTTTCATATGGGAAGACTATGGCTTGGTTTTTACTGGGCGCTGCCTTTACCAAACACGTTTGGATCTTTATGGGTTAATTTTAATTCCCCTTTACTCTGGGATGTGTTCGCAATCAGTACCTATTTTACTGTTTCAGCTGTATTCTGGTATATCGGATTAATACCTGATTTTGCTACAATACGCGACCGTGCCAAGAATAAGATCTCGAAAATGATCTACGGAGCCTTAAGCTTCGGCTGGGATGGCGCCGCTAAAACATGGTCAAGGTACGAATCTGTGGCCTTGATACTGGCCGGATTAGCTACTCCGCTTGTTTTATCCGTTCATACCATCGTATCGTTTGACTTCGCCACATCCGTTATACCGGGATGGCATACAACCATATTCCCTCCATATTTCGTGGCCGGTGCTATTTTCTCCGGATTTGCTATGGTAATGACGCTTATGCTGGTAGCCCGGCATGTCATGAACCTTAAGGATTATATTACAATCTATCATATAGAATTGATGAATATAATCATCATTATTACGGGATCAATAGTCGGTGTAGCCTACCTGACAGAATTATTCATTTCCTGGTATTCTGGTGTGCCGGCAGAACAGTATGCATTCCTGAACAGAGCTACAGGGCCTTACTGGTGGGCATACTGGACTATGATGACCTGTAACGTTATATCTCCACAGCTGTTCTGGATCAGGAAAATCAGGACCAGCATTGTAGCATCTTTCATATTATCCATAGTTGTGAATATTGGGATGTGGTTTGAACGTTTCGTGATTATTGTTACTTCTTTGCACAGGGATTACCTTCCGTCAAGCTGGGCCATGTTTTACCCGACATTTTATGATGTGGGAGAATATCTCTTCTCTCTCGGGTTTTTCTTTACATGTTTCCTCCTGTTTGCGAAATTCTTCCCGGTAGTCAATATGGCTGAAGTAAAGAGCATTATTAAGTCTACAGGTTCTACCATAAAAACTTCGAAATAAATGGAATTGAATAAGAAATTTATAGTAGGTGTATATAGTGATCCTGATGAGGTTGTCAGTGCGGTTAAGAAAATCCGTGCAAACAAGATCAAGGTTCATGAAGTTTATTCTCCATTTGCCATACATGGGATAGACGATGCCTTGGGCTACAAGCGTTCCAGGTTACCCATAGCCGCCTTTTTGTTTGGTATGTTAGGTACAATCCTGGCTTTGACTATGCAGTTCTGGATGATGGGAATTGACTGGCCGATGATCATTGGGGGTAAGAACTTTGCATCATTACCGCCTTTTATCCCTGTAACTTTTGAATTGACAGTATTGATCTCAGCCCTTGGAATGGTTGGTGTTTTTATGGTGGCCTCAGATCTCAAACCATACAAAAAAGTGAGATTAATGGATACACGGATCACCGATGATAAACACGTGATCGCTATAGATCTGGGTGCTAATAGTGGTGCATCGGACGAAATAAAAAAACTTTTGAAAGAAACAGGCGCTGAAGAAGTCAACGAAAAGAATTTTGAATAATCAAATGATTGTGATGAATAGAATAGTATCATATATCGGATTGATCGTTATTGGAGGAATAATAATTTCCTGTAGTGCTAAAGATGACTACCAGGGTCTCGAATATGCCCCAAATATGTACCATAGCGTTCCCTATGAGCCAATGACTCAAATAACCGATAAAGATGCTGGCAGCTGGGTGAACTCGGACAGCGATATATACGGGGAGTATTTTAATTCCAATCCGAACAACCCGCATATGATGAATCTGAGAACGCCTCCGGCCAATGTGGTAGCAAGAACTAAAAATGGTTTCCTTCCCTATCGCGTTCATAAGGATAGCATTGAATATGCCGGCAAATATGTGAAGAATCCTTTAGATTCCACCGCTGAGGTGTTAACACAGGGTAAGGCCTTATTTGAAATATTTTGCATCTCGTGCCATGGAGCTACAGGACAGGGTGATGGGCTTGTAGGGCAGGTAATGCTGGGAGTCCCGGCCTATAACGTTGGAAGGGTAAAAGACTTGACAGAAGGATGGATATTCCATACCATAACCTGGGGCCGGGGCAGGATGTATCCTCTGGGTCCTCAGATACCGATTGAAAACCGGTGGAAGATCGTTAGATATGTTCAAACTTTACAGAATCAACCGAATTAAAGATCAGTATAAATATGAGTAAAGAAGTTTTTGTATTTACATCCTCGACCAAAAAGAAAATTCTGATCCTTGGATTGGTGGGAATAGTATTGGCCGCAATCGGTATTGCCATCCTGGCATTTGGAGGTCACGGCCATGCAGCTGATGCCGGGCATGAAGCTTCAGGCCATTCATTCCACTGGACACATCGATTATTTGCAGACTTGTGGATCAACAATGTATACTTCCTGGGTCTGGCCATCATAGGTCTGTTCTTCTTTGCTGTTCAATACGCTGCTCAGGCAGGCTGGTCATCCGCACTGATCAGGATACCACTTTCTTTTGGCTCCTGGTTGCCCTTTGCATTTGTTCTTACACTGGTTGTATTTTATCTCGCCAATTTTAGTTCGCACTGGCATATGTTCCATTGGCTGGACCAATCATTGTATAGTGAAACCCTGGCTGATGGATCGGTTAACCCTAATTATGATTACATCATAGCAGGCAAAGAGGCCTATCTGAACCTGCCATTCTATCTCATCAGGATGGCGGGAATTTTCCTGGTTTGGATTGTGTTCTTTTTTATTATGAGAAAAATAAATTTCGCAGAAGATATTACGGCTGGTGTCAACAACTATCGTAAACTGATACGCCTGTCCGCTATCTTTATTATATTCTTCGCATTATCATCAGCCGTTGGTTCCTGGGACTGGATCATGTCTATTGATACACACTGGTTCAGTACAATGTTTGGATGGTATGTCTTCGCCAGCTGGTTTGTAGCCGGTGTGGCTGGCATAACCCTGCTTGTCCTTTTATTAAAAGAGAACGGGTACCTGCCTATGATAACAGAAAACCATATGCATGATCTTGGAAAATACGTCTTTGCCTTCAGTATTTTCTGGACGTATATCTGGTTTTCTCAATATCTGCTGATCTATTATGCGAATATTCCTGAAGAATCTATATACTTTATAGAGAGGTTAAAAAGTGATTTCTACACCCCAGTTTTTTTCCTCAATATTATTATAAACTTTTTCTTTCCTTTCTTAGTTCTTATGACAAGGGATGCAAAGAGGCACGGGGTATTTCTGAAGATTGTGTGTGTTGTCGTCCTGTTCGGGCATTGGCTTGACTTCTACCTGATGGTCACACCAGGCACTCTTCAGGAAAATGGTGGATTTGGTTTCCTTGAGATTGGAACCATTCTGGTATATGTGGCTGCCTTTTTGTATGTCGTTTTGAACAGTCTTACAAAATCAGCCCTCGTGCCTAAAAATCATCCGATGTTGCAGGAGAGTATGCACCATCATATTTAGTGAAGTTTTAAGCTGGATCGGTCCGGAAACGATGGGTTGATATGAAAATTTCCATCTTTTCTGTTGAAATCCGCTTAAAATATAATGAATTCGGATATGTTTTTTGCAAATCCGTGTTTAATGATTAGATTCGAAGTTTATTTTATAAAGAACTATGGTCGTAACTGTTATTTTAATAGGTTTAGTATTAATTATTGCGATCCTTGTAGTGGTATACAGGATCCATTCTCTTGTCGATGTGGCAAGGGGCAATCACAAGAAAAAAGTTACCGGAAGTAACGGGGTAAATGCAGCCTTATTATTTGCTTTTCTGGTAATAAGCATGATCCTTCTTATCTGGTACTCTGTAAGCAGATTTGATGTTTACAGTCTGCCTGTCGCTTCTGAACATGGTATATCGACAGACAATCTTTTCTGGGTAACCATGGCCGTGACCGGTATCGTTTTCATAATAACACAGATCCTCCTGTTTTATTTCTCATACCGTTACCGGTATAAGTCGAAATCCAAAGCGTTGTTCTTTCCTGAGAACAATAGGTTGGAGATGATTTGGACGATAGTACCAGCCATTGTGCTGGCCTTACTGATATTCTCCGGTCTGAAGATATGGAATCAGGTTACAGCAGACCCACCCGAGGAAGCAGAAATCGTGGAGATTATGGGTTATCAGTTCGCCTGGAAAACCCGTTATCCGGGAAAAGATGGTCAGCTTGGCAAATATGACTACCGACTGATTGATGCAACCAATGAATTTGGAATTGATTTCCGGGATAAGGCCGCCTTCGATGATTTTACTCCCAGAGAGATCCATATTCCTAAGGGGAAACCGGTATTGCTGAAGATCAGGGCTAGGGATGTGCTTCATAGTGTCTTCGCACCACACTTCAGACTTAAAATGGATGCTGTTCCCGGAATGCCTACTAGTTTCTGGTTTATTCCCAACAAAACAACTGAAGAAATGCGAATTGAGACCGGTAATCCGGACTTTAACTATGAGATAGCCTGTACGGAAGTATGTGGCAGGGGACATTTTTCCATGAGAATGCTTGTCGTTGTTGAAGAACCGGAAGCTTATGAAAAATGGAAATCAGAACAGGAATCCTGGCTTAGTAAGAACCAGGAATACCTGGCTAAGGTACCTGAGGACCTGCAGGAACTGGCCCTGATTAAAACAGGAATAGATCAATAATTTCCAGGATTCGGGAATAAATCGTTTATAAGAAATTAATATAAAATATGTCCACTAAAAATATCGAACTAGAAGCCGAGATACATGAGCATGAACATGATCATGAGCATCATCAGAGCTTTATAACGAAATATATTTTCAGTACCGACCATAAGGTTATTGCAAAACAATATCTGTTCACCGGAATACTCTGGGCCTTTATAGGTGGCTTACTATCTGTTGTTTTCCGTTTACAACTTGGTTTTCCTGACATGGATCTGGAATGGATGAGACCGTTTTTCGGGAAATGGATCACGGTGAACGGAAAACTGGATCCGGAATTTTACCTGGCATTGGTCACCATGCATGGTACAATAATGGTATTTTTCGTGTTAACAGCAGGCCTGAGCGGTACCTTCAGCAATTACCTGATACCCCTGCAGATCGGTGCCCGTGATATGGCATCCGGGTTCATGAATATGCTTTCTTACTGGTTCTTTTTTGCATCCAGTGTGGTCATGTTTCTTTCATTCTTTATAGAAACCGGTCCTGCCTCAGGTGGCTGGGTGGTTTATCCGCCGCTGTCGGCATTACCGCAAGCCATGTCAGGATCAGGTCTTGGGATGACCATGTGGCTGGTCGCCATGGCATTGTTCATCGCCTCAACACTCCTGGGTGGTATCAACTATATAACCACAGTAATTAATCTGCGAACAAAGGGAATGTCGTTTTCCAGATTACCGCTGACCATATGGGCATTTTTTCTGACTGCCATAATTGGATTATTATCTTTCCCGGTATTGTTAGCGGCTGCCTTATTGTTGATACTCGACAGGAGTTTTGGTACCAGTTTCTACCTTGCAGAAATATTTATCAATGGAGAGGCACTGCCCAATATGGGGGGTAGCCCGATATTGTATCAGCACTTATTCTGGTTCCTTGGTCATCCGGAAGTATATATTGTGCTTCTTCCGGCCCTTGGAATTACCTCCGAAGTGATAGCTACCAATTCAAGAAAACCCATTTTCGGCTACAGGGCCATGATTGGATCCATGTTGGGAATTGCCATACTTTCCTTTATTGTCTGGGCCCATCACATGTTTGTGACAGGGATGAATCCGTTTCTCGGATCCATATTTATGCTGTTGACGTTGATTATCGCGGTTCCCAGTGCTGTAAAAGTATTTAATTACCTGACTACATTGTGGAAAGGGAATATAGTTTTTACCCCAGCCATGTTGTTTTCCATAGGACTGGTTTCGTTCTTTATATCCGGGGGATTGACCGGAATATTCCTGGGCAATTCAGCCATTGATATACAGTTGCATGACACGTATTTTGTAGTCGCCCATTTCCATCTGGTCATGGGAAGCGCTGCCTTCTTTGGAATGATGGCAGGCGTATACCACTGGTTCCCGAAGATGTTTGGAAGGATGATGGACGAGAAGTTAGGCTATGTCCATTTCTGGTTAACTTTCATTGGTATTTATCTGGTATTTTTCCCAATGCACTATATCGGAATAGCAGGCTTCCCACGAAGGTATTATTCCTTTACCAACTTTGATGCATTCAGTATGTTCACAGATCTGAACTCTTTTGTAAGTGTGGCCGCAATAATCACATTTGGAGCTCAGATCATATTTGCATTTAATTTCCTCTACAGTATTTTCAAAGGGAGACTTGCCCCGGCTAATCCGTGGCGGTCCAATACCCTGGAGTGGACCACACCCCGTAATCCGGGACATGGTAACTGGCCTGGAAAGATCCCGGAGGTTTATCGCTGGCCGTACGATTACAGTAAGCCAGGAGCAAAAGAAGATTTCATACCGCAAAATATTCCATATTCCCAAACTCCGGAATCCAATCTGCCATTTGAAAAAGACCTGATCGATAAAGAAAAGGAGGAAAAAGAATCTTAGATGGCCAATGAGAAAAACCATATCGCTTTATTCAGGAAGACCAGCAGGATTACCCTGATTGCCGTGTATGTTTTAATTCTGGTCGGGGGGATCGTACGCAGTACTGGATCAGGTATGGGTTGCCCCGATTGGCCAAAATGTTTTGGCATGTGGATACCTCCGACAGATGAGTCGCAATTGTCGGATACCTACAAAGAGGATTTCGTGGAGTACCGTAAAAACAAGAATATTAAATTTGCTGCCTATCTGGATATTATGGGATTCACGGAAAAAGCCGAGCAGGTCCGCAATGATCAATCCATTTTAACTGAAACTGAATTTAACGTTACCAAGACCTGGACGGAGTATATTAATCGTCTTATCGGTGCAGTGATCGGGCTTTTGATCATTATTAATTTTATGGCTTCACGGAAGTTTCTTAAAAACGATAAAACAATATTTATGTGGTCTCTGATATTGGTAATCATGGTAATATTTCAGGGGTGGATTGGTTCTGTGGTGGTATCGACAAATCTTCTTCCATGGATGGTGACAATCCATATGTTACTGGCCATGCTGATTGTTGCTGTTTTGATATACCTGGTGTTTAAGGTTCGTAGTAAACCGGATCAATCTGTAAATATACCGGAGAAGAAGATGTTAAATTCTCTTATGATCATTTCAGGTATCTTAATTACATCTCAGATTCTACTCGGCACACAAGTCCGGGAAGCTATTGATGAGGTGGCTGTGTCCATGAATTTCCAAAACCGTGATACATGGGTTGGCATGACAGGAATTTCTTTTGTGATACACAGGTCCTTGTCCATTTTGCTCCTGCTTTCCCAGATTGGGGTTTTCTATATTTTGTACCGGAACGGGTTACTAAAAACAGGATTGACTAATTATACCGGGATTATACTGGGAATAATTATATTGGAAGTTCTTTTGGGCGTTATCATGTCATATTTTGGTATTCCTCCATTTGCACAACCATTACACCTGTTATTTGCCGTCATTATTTTCGGATTGCAGTTTTTAGCTATTTTAATTTTAAATGGCAAAGACAATAAGGGTATTTATAAAACACAAATTGCTGTATAAATGAGTGAAAGTCATATTACGACCATAAATGTTGAACATGGAATAGTTGCCAGGCTTGGTGCTTTCATTGAGCTGCTTAAGCTTCGACTTTCCTTCCTGGTCGTATTTTCATCTGCCTTTGGCTATATACTTGGCAGTAGTGGTTCTTTTGAATGGATGTCATTGCTTATGTTCTGCCTGGGAGGATTTTTAATATCCGGAAGCGCAGTAACGCTTAATCAGGTCAGTGAAGTCGAATATGACCGGAAGATGAAAAGAACAAAAACAAGACCTTTACCTACTGAAAGAGTCTTTGATAAAGAAGCCTTAATATATGCTATAATATTAGCTTTCGCTGGCACATTGGTCCTTTTCTATTTTACCAATATCCTGACCACGGTCTTGTCAATGGTATCTCTTGTATTGTATGTATTTATATATACCCCCCTCAAAAGAATTGGTCCAATTGCTGTACTTGTTGGAGCAATACCTGGTGCCTTGCCCCCGCTTCTTGGATGGACAGCTGCAACCGGGATGTTGTCACACGAAGCACTGATCATATTTGGGATCCAGTTTATCTGGCAATTTCCTCACTTCTGGGCTATAGCCTGGATAGCTGATGAAGACTACAAAAAAGCAGGATTTAAATTGTTGCCTGGGAATGGTGAAAAAAATATAAATACAGCCTTTCAGATCATGATCTATACCCTGTTTCTTATTCCATTGGGGCTCTTGCCAACTGTTTTTGGTCTGACAGGCGTAATATCAGGTGCAATTGCCACCCTTTGTGGAGTGCTTTTCCTTGCCCAGACCTTCAGGCATATGAAGAACTGTAACAGGAATACAGCATTAACAATAATGTATTCCTCATTTCTATATTTACCAATTGTGCAGATAGCTTATTTGATTGATAAAATATGAATCAGGCAATAGAGAATATTGAAATTATAAAGGATCGCAGGGCGATGGGCATGAACCCGTCCAAGTTTATCGTATGGTTGTTTATCGTTTCCATTACCATGTTATTCGCAGCGCTTACCAGCGCCTACATTGTAAAACAATCTGGCGGGGAATGGTTGAATTTTAACCTGCCAGGGATGTTCTGGATCACTTCCGTAATAATAATTGTAAGCAGCATCACCATGCAACTTGCCTTAATCTCGGCAAGGGCTGATCAGTTCAAAAGGCTACGAGGGTACCTGATTGTAACGGCAGTGCTTGGACTGGCATTTCTGATCGGGCAGTATCAATCTTGGCAGCAACTCGTGGAAATGGACGTATATTTTGTCGGAAATCCTGCCGGTTCTTTTTTATACGTTCTCACAGGTTTGCATGCCGTACACATAATCAGCGGGTTGATATTTCTGTTAATTGTGATCGTATCATCATTTAAATTAAAAATACATTCCAGGAGTATAATAAGAATAGAAATGTGCACCACGTACTGGCATTTTCTGGGTGGTTTATGGTTGTACCTTTTTCTGTTCCTGAAATTAAATCATTAATAAAAAACTAAATCTATGGAAGTAACAGCTTCTATCGAAAAAGAAAGCAAAACAAATGTATGGGGAGGAGGAACTTCTCCTTTTAAGGCCAGTTATGGAAAGATCATGATGTGGTTCTTCCTGTTGTCGGATGCTTTTACCTTTTCAGGCCTATTGATTACCTACGGTTTTCTGCGTTACAGTTACCCCGCATTTTCCGGACCAGTTAGCGCTTTCAAGCCCTCGGTTGATTATTGGCCCATACCGGAAAAAATATTCGATGCCGTCCCGTTTCTGCATGGCGTTCATCTTCCATTGCTTTTTGTTGGGATAATGACCTTTATACTTATTCTAAGTAGTGTTACGATGGTACTGGCAGTAGAAGCAGGTCAGAGAATGGACAGAAAAGATGTCACCAAATGGATGTTATGGACCATTGTTGGTGGACTGGCTTTCCTTGGTTGCCAGGCATGGGAATGGTCGCATTTTATTACAGGTACAGAAGAAGGTATGGCACTTTCAAATGGCGTGATCATTCATGGTGCCAATCTGCAGGTCAATGAATATGGACCTCCATTGTTTGCCAGCTTGTTTTTCTTTATCACCGGGTTTCATGGAACACACGTAGCCAGTGGTGTTTTCTTAAATGTTATTATCTTTTATAATGTGGTGGTAGGGACATACGATAAGCGGGGACATTATGAAATGGTTGAAAAAGTAGGATTGTACTGGCACTTTGTTGACCTTGTCTGGGTATTCGTTTTCACTTTCTTCTATTTGATCTAAAAAAAGTATAAAAATATGGAACAAGTTGTAGCTGTTGATGTAAAGCCTGTTGATAAGAAAAAGGTAAAAAAACTATGGAAAATAGCCCTGATACTTGGGATCGTTACCCTTATTGAATTTATAATGGCCTTTACATTACCCCGGGGTTATCTGTTATATGCCGGATTTATCGGATTGACCATAGTTAAAGCATTTTATATTGTTTCTGAATTTATGCATTTAAAGCATGAAGCGAAAGCGCTGATCTGGTCGATCCTCTTGCCCACAATATTTGTCATCTGGCTTATCATTGCCCTGCTTGCTGAGGGCGGTTCTATATTGAATGCCCTGTACTAAGTCTTTAATTTTAAAGAAAAGGTTCTTAGTTGAATTTTGAATTCATGAGAAAAGGACTCAAAATATTAATTTTAATGGCTATCCTGCTACTTCCTGCCGGAATTTATACATTCCTAAAGATTTTCGGGCACAATGAATTTGATCTGCCAATATATTCGGAAATTAAAGGGAATGGTGAGCATGACTTAAACATTTTCAGGTTCGATGGATTTTATGATATAGAAGGACAGAAGGTAGACCTCAATAGTTTTGATGAAAAGATAATCGTTATGGAGTTTGTATCTTCTGTTAAAGAGCAAAATGAACAGGACCATCAAATCAGAAGGATCTCTGATATATTCCGGGATGAAGAATCGGTCAGGATATTTCGTGTCTTTGTGAATGGTGATTTTACAGGAGCAAATTCAATGAAATTTATTGATCAATCCGAAAGGAATATTTCAATTCTATTTACTGATCATAATGAAATGAATCAGATGATGCAATCCATTATGCCCTCTGGTGATAGTTCCGGATCAACCATCGGATACAATAAAATGATTCTCCTGGATCATGAACATAGAATCCGTGGATCTTATTTAATTAATGACTTTGAAGAAATTGACAGGTTAATATTGGAAGTTAAAATACTGTTGAAAAAGGATCAACATGCCTAAGAAAATTCAAAATATAATTCTCTTCCTTTCCATTATCATCCCACTCATCGTGGCACTTCTTTTATTTACTCCTGGTAAATTGTCAGTTTCCGGAAACTGGAATATGTATCTCCCGCACATTAATGGAAGTATTAATACAATTACGTCATTTGTCCTGCTTTTAGGCTTTGTAATGATAAAAAGAAATAACAGGGACATGCATAAAAAGGCAATGATCACAGCCTTTTTTCTGGGGATCCTGTTTCTTATTTCCTACATCCTTTATCATTCCACTACTTCATCAACAATATTTGGCGATGTCAACCGTGACGGAATACTGGATGAAGCTGAGACGGTTCTGGTAGGCAGCCTTAGGTCAGTCTATTTGCTAATTCTTTTGTCTCATATACTTCTGGCCATAATTGTAGTACCACTTGTCTTGTTTGCTTTTTATTTTGCACTGTCAGATAAGTTTGACAAACACAAAAAGATTGTGCGGTACACCTTACCTATCTGGTTATATGTATCTGTGTCGGGGGTTGTCGTGTATCTACTTATCAGACCTTATTATTAAGATCATGATCAGAAAATTAATCTATAGTATAGTCTTATTTACAGCGATGTTTCTGTTCCACGTAAATGCTAATGCGCAGTGTTCCATGTGCCGGGCTTCTATGGAGAACAGCATTAGTGGCGATAGTGATCAATTCTCGGCCGGTCTGAATTTTGGAATATTATATTTATTTATCGCACCCTATTTATTATTTGGCATAATAGCCTATTTTTGGTACAGAGCAAGTAATAAAAATGCCCAAAAAATCAAAATTCGGATCCATCCTTCAGGAAAAATGCCCCAGGTGTAGGGAAGGGCAGATGTTTGTTTCAACAAAATATGATCTCAGGAATTTCGATAAAATGCATAAGCAATGCACTCAATGTGGCCTGAATTTTGAGCTGGAGCCTGGTTTTTACACCGGGGCAATGTACGTTAGCTATGCGTTTTCTGTTGCAATTTTCGTTATTGTTGGATTTTCTATATTTATACTACTGAACGATCCGGAAATTTATATATATGTATTGACCATTCTCTTCACATTAATAGTATTGTTCCCAATTCTATTCCGGTATTCCAGGGTTTTATACCTTCATTTGTTTGGCGGAGTGGATTATAATCCAGATAAAATAAATTCTCAAACTAAGCATTGAGGTATTGTTAATAATTATTTCTATTTCCCTCCAGGCCTTTAAAATCTTCAAATCTCCGGCAGTATTTCGCAAAATAGATTATATTTTTTACCTTAGATCAACAAGATAAAGGGGTAATTGAAAAGGATTTTTGAGCAGTACAGCAAGAGATCACTCTGGATTGCTATCACTTGCATAGCAATTGGGTTGGTTCTTCATTGGGTAGATTTTTTTAAAGTTAGCAAGGAAAGCTACTTCTCCCGATTGATCAATCAGAAACTGAACAGGATATATGAGGAAGTGATCCATGAACAGGATGAATTGTCAAGCAGGTTCTCAAAAACTGATGACATTTCTTTCCATACGCTAAACAATGTTGTTAATTATCCGACCTATATTTTTGAGGGTCCTAACCTTGTATACTGGTCTGATAATAAATTCGTTCCCAGGGATACCCTTATTGAGCCAGGTGCCGCAGTGAGCTATATTGATACCGGCAGTAAAAAGTTTTTATGCGTACAGGATACTTTTAGTGATCAGACCCATCATGTTCTATCCCTTATCCCTTTATATGTGGATTATAACATAAACAATGATTTCCTGTTAAGCGGTTTCAACCCGGATATTTTCATAAACTCAGAGGTCAGAATATCTGGTGATAGTATCTATGAGCCAATAACTTTGTCTGATGGTACATTTTTGTTCTCCATTGAATTTCTTCCAGGATATTTAAGTGGTCATTACTGGATGTCCTTTATGGCCTTCAGTTTCATCAGCCTTGGTTTGTTAAACCTGTTGCTTTTCCTGAATTATGCAGCCATTGGAATTGTCAAAAGAAAAGGACTTTTCCGGGGCATTGGATTTTTAATCCTTTCTCTGGTATCCCTCCGGGTATTGATTCTCTACTTTCAATTTCCTATAGATTTTAATTACCTGCCATTATTCGACTCAAAATTCTATGCATCCTCATTGCTAAATCCTTCTCTTGGGGATATGTTCATCAACCTGCTATTGGTAATAAATATTTCCTTGTTTCTGTGGGTATATATTCCAAACCGGGATATAGTACAGATGTTGCAAAAAGAGGGATTAACCAGAAACATCTTAATAGTAGCCTCCGTATTGCTTCAGTTATTCATTCTATATTTTATTTACAAGATTATTGAATCTTTAAGCACGCACTCTCGTTGGACCATGGATGTGACAACAGGTTTCAATTTTTCCATGTTCAGGTGGTTCAGCTATGTTTTGTTTGTGATGGGTATTGTGATTGTCCTTTTGGTCACCTATTTCAGTCAGAAGATCATTTTCAGGTATACCCGCAAGGACCTGATGAAACTGACAGTATATATTATTATTGGCAGTGCACTCTTTATTTTATCTGTCGTTTTTATAGATGCATATGTGGTCGTAGTATGTTCGATTGGAATAGGTTTCTTATATATCTCTTATTTCCTTGACATAAAAACAATTTTTGTTGAGCTGCAATATAAAACCTTCGTGTATATCCTGTTCATTTTTATTGTATCAGGACTTTTGGGAGCCATTGCGATTAATAAAGTAAGATTAACCAAGGAAAAAATCAACAGGGACAGGTTTGCAGAACAGCTTATGCAGGAAAACGACCCGATGACAGAATTTTTCCTTCAGGAAGCCTCGGAAAAAATACAGAATGATGTTTTCTTAAAACAAAGATTATCGAGTCCTTTTGGTTCAAAGGAGATCATAGAAGAAAAGATCCGAAGGGTACACCTGAATAATTACCTCGATAAGTTTGAGATAAGGATATTAATGTTCAATAGCAGGGGAGAACCAATCGCCTCTAACAATGGTAATTCATATTTTCATATTTATCAGAATTTCGCCATTGACAGATACCAGACTGATTACGAGAATATTTATTTTTATAATTATGAAACACCGGTGGTCCGAAAGATCTATCTTGATTTTATCCCACTCAGCCTGTATAATTCAACCATAGGATACATTATACTTGATTTGCGATTGAAGAGCATTATCCCCTACAGGGTATATCCCAGGCTTTTACTTGATGACATCCTTTCTCTTAATTATTTTGATGATCAATATGATTATGCTTTATTTCGGGATGCGAGGTTGCTGAATACTTCAGGAAACTATAATTATGAAAGTAATTTTAACCGTAAACATCTTGACGGCCAAAAATTATTCAGTGGAGGTTTGAGTGAAGGTAATTATCGTCATTATGGATTCCGGACCAATAATAATAAAACCTATGTCATTTCATCACCAGAATATCCCTGGAGCTATTTCTTCGCGAATTTTTCCTTTCTCTTTATCATTTTATCTTTCCTCCTGTTGGTTGGATTGATTGGATATGTTGTATATTTTAACATTAAGGGACGTGCCCTGAATTATATTGCCAGGATCCAGTTGTTCCTAAATCTTGCCTTTTTCATTCCGCTGTTCGTTATCAGTATAACGACACTTACCCGTTCCACGAGTGATTATAAGGCAGAAACCAACAGGGGATACCTGGATGCAGTGGAAACCACCGGGAATAATTTAACAAGTTACCTTGAAAGGTTCAATGAAGATCTCCTCAACAAGGAAGAGTTGGAAAGTAGCATAAATGAACTTGCAGATTTTTCTGAATTAGATATGGATATATTCAATATCAGACAAAACGAGGGAAGGCTTCTTGTAGCAACGCAACCGCTGGTATACGATAAGGGTATCCTGGCACGCGTAATTAATCCGATAGCATTTGCTGAGATCAAAGAAATGGGTGTTAAAAGCCTTGTACTTGAGGAATCTTTTGGTAAACTGGGTTATAAAATTGCATATGTTGGCATAAAGTCTCCGAATGATGGTAGTCTCATAGGTATATTAAGTATTCCTTTTTTCGGGTCCCAGGAAATAATCAACAGAAATTTAACTGGATTGATTGTAAATATTCTGGGAATCTTTACAATTATCTTTATAGGATTCATAATTCTCTCATTTATTGTTTCCAATTACCTGACTTTTCCACTCAGGTTTGTCACCGAGAGGCTAAGAAGGACTACCTTGACAGGGATTAATGAACCTCTCCAATATAATTCGACGGATGAGATCGGCCGGATGGTTTCTGAATATAATAAGATGCTTCTTAAACTTGAGGAAAGCAAAAAAGCACTCGCACAAACAGAAAAAGAAGCGGCCTGGCGGGAAATGGCCAAACAGGTTGCCCATGAAATTAAGAATCCTCTTACACCCATGAAGTTGACCCTTCAACATTTGAATATGCGTTTGTCAGACCTTCCGGAATCAGAGCGGTCTAAATTTGGGAAGTCTATAAATTCTCTCCTTCATAATATTGATACCTTAAGTGATATTGCTACATCCTTCTCAGATTACGCCCATATGCCTATACCTGAAGAAGAAAGATTTGATATTGTTAAATTGCTGAAGAAATCTATCAATATATACATAAACAATAGGGAAATTGAATTCCACACCGAAATTCCTGACGAGGATATTCATGTGGTTGGAGATCCGAATTGGATTGGCCGGTCGGTCTCAAACCTTATCATCAATGGGATACAGGCTGTGGATAAGGGGACCAAGCCTGTTATACATTTATCCCTAAAGGAAAGTTCTCCGAACAGAGTATTGATAACAGTGAAAGATAATGGAAAAGGAATTCCCGAAGAAATCAGGGAAAAAGTTTTTATGCCTAATTTCAGCACAAAGTATAGTGGATCGGGAATTGGTCTGGCCATTACAAAAAGAGCCGTCGAACATGCCGGGGGTAAATTATGGTTTGATACAGAAATTGGAATTGGAACTTCATTTTATATTGAATTACCTGTGATGTCTTGAAAGTGTTTAGAGGTTTATTAGGTTTATTGATCATCATCGTTTCGTTCAAAGCTGTGGCCCAGAAAAGTAATGAAAAACAAAAGTGGGTATCTGGTTTTGATAGGCCTATTATTCTCGATTCTTTAAGCATTGTTCCCGGATCCATTCAGCTTGTTGATTCAATACTAAAAGCAGATATTCATTATAGTCTTGCAACTGGTAAAGTTAAGATCAAACCGCATCAGCCGCTTGATTCGATATTATTGCGATATAAGGTTTATCCGTATGCGATGCACAGTAAGGTGTATCATAAGAGTATGGAAATTTACGACAGCACAGCTATGTTTCAATCTTCATCTAAGCCGAGAATTTCGATATTGAATGAGCGAAGAGAGGAATTGTTTAGCACACCAAATCTAAACAAATCAGGAGTTATCAGCCGCGGTATAACATTTGGGAACCGGCAGGATATCTTTGTGAATTCCGTATTAAACCTTCAAATGGATGGCAAGTTGAGTGAAAAACTGAATATAAGGGCATCCATAACTGACCAGAATATCCCTTACCAACCAGAAGGAAATACAAAACTGGTTCAGGATTTTGATAATGTGTTTTTCCAGATCTATAACGAAAATTTCTCCCTCGCGGGCGGGGATATCGTGTTGATAAATCCCTCATCCTATTTTCTCAAATATCATAGAAATGTCCAGGGGGCTGAGGTGAGCGGAAAGTATGCCATCAATGATCAGGTCCGATCGGAGAGCAAACTCTCTGTTTCGGTGTCAAAAGGGAAGTTTTCATCCTATCAATTGAATGTACTGGATGGCATTATGGGGCCATACAAGATATATGGTCCGGACAATGAGAATTTCATAATCATATTAGCTAATTCAGAACGGGTTTATCTCGATGGGAGAATTTTGGAGCGGGGATTTAATAACGACTATGTTATTGATTATAATACAGCTGAGATTACATTTACCAGTAGAATCATGATTACCAGGTATTCGAGGGTCCAAATCGATTTTGAGTATACCAATCAGGCATATAGCAGAACAGTCGTTACAGCTTCCCATCATCAGAATATAAAGGACCTGGAGGTTTCCGTTAATTATTTTCAGGAAAAGGATAATCCAAATCAACCCATGACCTTTGAATTGAGTGATCTCGACAAGGGGATATTGAGCAGTGTGGATCCGGAGCAGGGGAATGCCACGATTCCAGGTTGGGATTCGATCGGGTATTCTGAAGATCGGGTTTTATATAAAAAAATAGACACAATGGATGTTTCCGGAAATGTGGCCACCATATTTCAACAGTCTGATAATCAAGACAGTGCCTTTTACTATGTAGTATTTACCGAAGTTACCATGGGAAAAGGCGATTATGTAAGAAGTTCAAGTGGCCTGAATGGGAAAATATATGAATGGGTTTCACCAATTGATGGTATGTCGCAGGGAAATTTTATACCCATGCGTGTCGTTCCACTGCCAAAAAAGAAACAAATGATCAGTGTGAATACAGCCTATAACCTCGGCAGGAACAATAAATTCTTTACAGAGTTGGCTATTTCCAATCATAATGACAATTTATACAATAAATCATCCGATGGTTTGAAGGGGATAGCGATAAAAAGTGGATTTATTACCCAGGAAAAGAAGATTGGTTTTCTGCCAGGATATTTCTTTACTGGTCAGATTGATTACGAATTTAATAATAAAGATTTCAGGGCTGTGGACCGGTTCAGGCCGGTCGAGTTTAACCGGGATTGGAGTTATAACAAAGCCCGTGATGAAGGACTTTCAAATGATAATATCTTTAATGTAAAAGCTGGCATAAAAAAAGACAATGAAAATTTCCTGAGCCTTGGTGTTTCCCGGAGAAATAAACCCGGGTATGTCAATGGATGGCAGGCCTACAGTGACGGCATGTATGATATGAGCAGGTTTCATATACAGGCTGATTTTTTTATGCTGAATAATGATAACGGGTTTGATCATTCCAGGTGGTTGCGTTACCGCATCATGACTTTTCTGAAAACGAAATATCTTTACCCGGGATATGAGTACCGGGTTGACAGAAATGTAATTACGAGGTCACAAACAGACTCAGTAATATACTCCGCTGATAATTTCGAGGAACATCTGTTCTTTTTAAGAAACAGTGACACCTTGAAAACAATATTCAATGCAAGTTACAGCATCAGGAAAGACAGATGGCCGGAATTTGGAGAAATGGTTACCCGAAATATTGCTCGAACCGCGAACCTTATGGTGGGAACAGGCAGGGGTAAAATGGGAAAGCTTGATGTTAATGTAACGTATCGGGAATTAGCTTATCTGGGGAATAATTCAACACCGGATATAAAATCATTGCTGGGAAGATTAGATTGGTCTGCTGATTTTCTGAAAAAGCATATTCGTTCAGAGATCATGTATGCTATAGGAAATGGAAGGGAACTAAAAAGGGAATATGTATTTATACCTGTCCCATTGGGGGAAGGTACACATACCTGGCGGGATGATAATCAGGACGGGAAACAAGATCTGGATGAATTTTATCTGGCCATAAATAATGATGAGCGTAATTATATAAAATTATTTACACCAACAGATGAATATGTCCTGGCATATGACAATAACCTGAATTACAGGCTGACACTGGAAATGCCAAGAAAATGGAAAAACAGTAATGGCATTAAAAAATTTCTCGGTCGATTTTCAAATAATCTGAATGTTAGCCTGAAACAGAAAACAGCGGATGATAGGTTTGTTGATAATCTTTTATTTAATCATGGGGGGAGTTTTGATGATAAACTGATCTCCTACAGGGATAACATAAGGAATAACCTGTATTTCAACCGGGCTGATCCCAGATATGGCTTCGAATTACTGTTCTTTCGTTTAAAAAACAGACAACTCTTGTCGAATGGATTTGAAGCCCGGAATACATCCAATCTAAAGGCCATCAGCAGGTTAAGCATTAACCGGGATTATAACCTGCGTTTGACGGTCGGGAACTCTACTGTGGATAACAGTTCTGATTTTCTTGAAAACCGCAATTACCTGATCAACAGTAAAACCCTCACCGGTACCTTTGAATGGCAACCGACAAACAGTTTCAGGATCACTACCGATTATACATTCAGTGATAATGTAAATGACCGAAGCCTTGAGATCATAAAAGAAGCTTCGGTGATAAACGAAGCCCTTGTTAATTTCAAATACGCGAAAGCTGCAAATAAGAATATTGATCTTTCTTTCCGATTTACACATATAGATTTTACAGGTGAGGAGAATTCAGCTGTAGGTTATGAACTGCTGAAAGCCCTGCAGCCAGGGAAAAACATAACCTGGACTCTATCCTGGCAGCAGAAATTATTTAATGGATTGCAAATGAATCTTTTTTATGAAGGGCGTAAATCAGGCGATCTGGATATAATCCATATTGGCAGGATGCAGGTTATGGCTATGTTCTAGACAGATTAGCTGGTTTGTTCCCTGAGTGCCATCATTAGTTTATTGGAATATACAAACTCCTGTAATTCCCTGACATCCGCATTCAGGATATCACTATTAGGGCCTTCCCACAACATTTGCCCCTTATGCATAAACATCACATAGTCACCGATCTCCATTACTGAATTCATATCATGTGTAACCACTACCGTCGTTATGTTATATTCCTCCGTAATTTCTTGGATGAGGTGGTCTATCACAATGGCCGTTTGAGGATCGAGACCGGAATTGGGTTCATCACAAAACAGATATTTGGAATTGTTAACAATAGCTCTTGCAAGTCCAACCCTTTTTTTCATCCCCCCACTCAATTCAGAAGGCATTTTTTTGTTTGAATTGGCAAGGCCAAGACGGTTTAGCACAAAATTGATCCTGTCCAGCTTTTCATCTCTGGGCATTTTAGTAAGCATATCCAGAGGGAAGCCGACATTTTGTTCTACATTCTTAGAATCAAATAATGCACCTCCCTGAAAGAGCATGCCTATTTCACGTCTGATATCCTGTATTTCCGATCTCCCAGAATTATGGAAGTCCCTTCCGTCGAAGAATACGGATCCCTCATCAGGTGATAAGAGACCTACTATACACTTCAATAAAACCGTTTTACCCGTACCGCTTGAGCCGATAATGAGGTTGGCCTGCCCGGGCAGAAACTTTCCGTTGATACTGAACAATACCTGGGTGTCATCAAAATATTTACTAATGTTTTTTACTTCGATCATATTTATAATAGCAATTGGGCCAGGAGATAATCAGCTGATAATATCGCTATACAGCTGCTGGTAACGGCTTTTGTACTTGCTTTGCCTACTTCCAGTGCTCCTCCAGCCGTGAAATAACCTGTGAAGGCACTAATTGATGCAATGAGAAAGGCAAAGACGATGGATTTTATTAGTGCAAATGTTACATTGAATTGAATAAAGTCAACCCGGATTCCATAAACATATTCGCTTGGTGTCATTTCTCCGGTCAGTGTGGCTGCAATATATCCTCCCAGTATGGATAAATTTCCTGCAAGGATCACGAGAAGCGGATACATTAAAATACATGCGACGATCTTAGGCAATACCAGAAAGGAGGAAGAATTTATCCCCATCACCTCAAGTGCATCAACCTGCTCAGAAATTCGCATGGTGCCCAATTCTCCGGCTATGTTGGACCCAACTTTCCCCGCAAAGACAATAGCAGTGATTGTAGGCGCCAGTTCCAGTAATGTCATATCCCGAACGATCAGGCTTATTACGTATCTCGGGATTAGAGGGGTAACAAAATTATACGCAGTCTGAACTGCTGTAACCGCACCAATAAAAGTAGAAATGATCACTACAATAAAAATGGAATCGATACCAACCTTTATACATTCATCAAGTGTTAGACGGACATATGTGTTGAAAGATTCTCTTTTAATAAAGAGGGAATGTAGAAAAATAAAATATTTTCCGATTATCTTCATAGCGTAAATTTAAAAACATAATTCATATTTTAAACTAAAATTTACATATGAAAAAATTATTGGTAATATCTGGTGGGACAAAAGGTATTGGAAGGGCGATTGTTGAAAATTTTGTACAGAAAGAGTTTGATATTATAACTTGTTCACGTAATCAGAAGGATATTGACAATCTGATCCAGGAGATCCTTTCGCGGGGTGTATCAAATGAAATCAGGGGATATAAGGCCGATCTGAGGAACCGAAAAGAAGTAGATGGTTTTGTCGGGTTCATCAATTCCTTCAACAGACCCGTGGATGTGTTGATCAATAATACGGGCACTTTCCAGCCCGGATCTATATCCACTGAAGCGGAAGGGGTATTTGATCAAATGCTGGAAACGAATCTGCACAGTGCTTACCACCTGACGCGTGGACTTATAGGAGATATAATAAAGAATAAAAAGGGACACATATTCAATATTTGTTCAACGGCAAGTATCATGCCTTATGTTAATGGGGGCTCATATTGTATATCCAAATATGCTATGTATGGTATGACCCAGGTATTGCGCGAAGAAATGAAAGAACATAATGTACGGGTTACGGCTGTTTTGCCGGGTGCGACATATACTTCCAGTTGGGAGGGAGCTGATCTGCCTCCTGATCGGTTTATGAAACCTGAAGATATCGCATCAGCCATCTGGAATGCTTACGAGATGTCATCCAGAACTGTTGTTGAGGAAATCATTCTGCGTCCTCAGTTAGGGGATCTGGGTTGAAACCTTGGAGATATCACCAGGTCCTTCTTACCCGCTTCCCATAAATAAAATCCTTGTCCTGATTTCCTGCCAAGATGACCAGCCTGAACCATATTGACAAGCAGAGGGCTTGGTGCATATTTAGGATCTCCAAATCCATTAAACATGACCTTCAGTATTGAGAGGCAGACATCCAGACCAATATAATCTGCCAATTGAAGGGGACCCATTGGGTGGGCCATTCCAAGCTTCATAATGGTATCAATCTCTGATACGCCTGCAACACCTTGCTGAAGGGCATAAATAGATTCATTTATCATTGGCATGAGTATACGGTTTGCGATGAATCCAGGGTAATCCTGAACCTCAACAGGGATTTTTTGTATTTTTCCGCATATATCCACAACGGTTTTTGTTGTTTCATCAGAGGTATTGTATCCTCTGATCACTTCAACCAACTCCATCATTGGAACTGGATTCATAAAGTGCATGCCAATTACCTTTTCGGGTCTATCCGTAAAGGATGCCAGCTGACTTATAGAAATACTGGAAGTATTGGAAGCCAGGATGGTTTCTTCCATAGTGAAACTGTTGAGGTCTGCAAAAATCTTCTTTTTGATATCAATATTTTCAATTACCGCCTCAATGACAAGGTCAGCTGACTCAACACCTTGTTTTAAGTTTGTGCCTGTTTCCAGGTTTTCTAAAGCCTTCTTTTTGTCTTCTTCGCTTATGGTTTCCTTTTTGATCTGGCGGTCCATATTGAGATTTATGGTGCTAACAGCCTGATCCAGAGCTTTTTGGGATATGTCAATTAGGTTTACGTGGTATCCATTAAGGCAAAACACATGGGCTATTCCGTTCCCCATGGTGCCGGATCCTATTATGGCAATTTTTATCATGATTTTAAAAAAGTTCCATATAAAGGTGGAAAAATGGGGCCAATAATACAAATATTATAATACAAGTAATAATTACCCTAAAAAATTGCAAAAAACAATAAATATAATTTTATAGCTTTATATATCAATCAAAAAAATATTAAATAACAAAATAAATATAAAAAAGACATTAAAAAAGACCTACATAGATTAAAAAATGCATTGAATAAAATTTATTATAAAAAAATACTTTGAAAAATATAATAAAAAATAAATAAAATACAATAAAATATGTATCCGATACTGCACACTTTTAGAAATGTATTACGAAATAATTAGTATATATGTCTATAAATTGAAAATATTATAATATATATCCGTTTAATAGCCATATAAATATCAATAGTGTATATATATTACAATATTTTTAAAATCTAATCGCCTTACATATTTTTGCCCCATCTGGATGACGATCTGGATCTTCAACAGAATGAAATTTGAAATTTGGAATTTAACTCTTTGGACAGAGTTTTAAATGAGTGCAATGGAATTTATGTTCAATTTAAAAACTATAAGTAATGGAAAAACTTTTTACCGAATTTCTTTCAATGCCCTTAATCACAAGTGTGTTATCTGAGATGGGTACAAGTAGTGTGACGGCAGTGCAGGAGGCTGCTAGTGTCACACATGATGAAGCAGCGGCTTCCATTAATGCTTTGTTTACGGCAAATAACATCTGGATGATGCTGGCAACCGCCCTGGTGTTTATAATGCATCTGGGTTTTGCTTCTGTCGAAGCAGGGTTTACTCAAGCTAAGAATACAGTTAATATTTTGTATAAGAATACATTGACGCTGGCAATTGGTCTTCTTTCCTACACAGTAATCGGATTTAGTCTGATGTATCCCGGAGAATTCAGCCTGGGATCATGGCTTGGATGGGCAGGCTTAGGGTTATCACTGCCTGAAAATGGGCTTACACCGGAATATGCGGATGCCGGCTATACCTATTGGACTGACTTTCTGTTCCAGGCTATGTTTGCAGCCACGGCAGCCACAATAGTTTCCGGTGCGGTAGCCGAAAGAATTAAAATCAGTGGTTATATGATATTCACTCTATTCTATGTAGGGCTGGTCTATCCGATTGTGGGTAGCTGGAAATGGGGTGGCGGATTCCTCGATGCGGCCGGATTTTATGATTTTGCCGGTTCCACCCTCGTGCATTCTGTTGGTGGATGGGCGGCCCTGGTCGGGATCTGGATTCTTGGTCCTAGGATCGGGAAATATGGAAATGGCAAGGTTAGCGACTTCCCCGGATCCTCGGTGCCATTAGCGACAATTGGTGTCTTCCTGTTATGGCTTGGATGGTTTGGATTCAACGGTGGATCAGTGCTTTCTGCCGAGCCAGGCGCTACATCACTGGTATTGGTAACGACCAGTCTGGCAGCAGCTGCCGGTGCCATAGGAGGAACTATTGGTGGATACATCATGTTTAAACGACTTGATTTTGGAATGGTGCTGAATGGTATTCTGGCCGGGTTGGTTGGAATAACTGCCGGGGCAGACAAGATGGGTCCCGGTGCAGCAATTCTGATAGGATTGATTGCCGGAATCCTGGTGGTATTCTCAGCTGTTACACTGGATAAATTTAAACTGGACGATTGTGTTGGGGCTGTTTCAGTGCACCTTGTATGTGGCATTTTCGGAACTCTGGCTGTTGGTATGTTTGGTGAATTGGCAGGATGGGGTCAGTTCCTGATCCAGTTGAAAGGAGTGGCTTTCTATGCTGTCGCTTCATTTGGTTCAGCCTTCCTGATCTTTAAGGTCATCAATATGACCATGGGTCTCAGGGTATCTCCCGAACATGAAAAATCAGGAATGGATAGTCATGAGCATGGTATACGTGGGTATACAATTACCTATGACGAGTAGAAATTAAACAGGTGCTGATCAGGGTAAATGTACTGTGATACCTTGCCCTGGTCATTGCCGGTTCAATTCAAATTTTTAAATAATTAACAAACTCAAAATAGAATGAAAATGAAAAAGAAATTAAACATAGTATTATCATTATTGTTGTTTGGTACGGTTGTATTGGCTCAGGAAGACGATAAACCGGGATTGTCCATATCTGGATCTGTCGACACCTATTATAAATATGATTTTTCAGGATATGTCTCAGACGATGGAACCTCAAATATCGGTACCAGTTTTGCGGATAACCAGAATTCAATATCTATCGGTATGTTGGATGTGGCCTTGTCACAGACAGTCGGTAAAGCCAGTTTCGTGGGTGAATTTTCTTTCGGTCCGAGAAGTTTCAAATCTATACCTACCTTTCAGATTGATTCGGATGACGATATAAATATTAACATCCAGAACCTGTATATAACCTATGCCTTTACGGAGAAGATATCCATGACCGCTGGTTATATGGGTACTTTCGTCGGGTATGAAGTGATCTCTCCGGTTCCTAATTTCAATTATTCAACCTCGTATTTGTTTTCTTTTGGCCCATTTCAGAATGCGGGTCTCAGATTGGACTGGACTATCATGGATAACCTGTCAGTCATGGTTGGATTATTCAATGATTGGAATGTTTACCAGGACTTTAATGGTGTATCCGACTTTGGTGCACAGGTATACTGGGCGCCTGTTGAAGGATGGGACGTATATGTGAACTTCCTTACCGGAAGTCCTTCAGGAACCATTATTGACTTGACCACCTCTTACCAGATCACTGATAAGTTCTTCCTGGGCCTGAACGCGGCCAGGTACTCTGCTCAGGATAGTGACGCAGGATATGGTGGAGTAGCATTATATCCTCAATTTGCATTCTCTGATCTGTTCTCCCTGGGTTGGAGACCGGAATATTTCAAAATTAGAAGTGGTGAATCCTCGGTATCTGATGAAAATGTATTTGCTAACACTATTACAGGTAACTTTCAGTTGGGTCCAATGCGGTTCCTGGCTGAATGGAGATTGGATAGCGGATCCTCTGATTTCTTCGTAGATGGAGATAGTAATCCCGCCTCTTCGGCCTCACAAATTCTTCTGGCAGCAATCTATGCTTTTTAATTGTATGGCTACAACAGGAAAAGGAAAGGCCCTCTCAAGGCCTTTCCTCATATTCCTGATATTGATAAACGCCTCCATGGTTGCTGCTCAAACTGTTACCTTGCCAACAAATGTTGAGGGTATGGTGGAGTACACCAAGTCGGTCGATACGGATTCATTAACTTACCTGACACTATGGGATAATGCTATGAAATACCTAAGCACACTTTCGGTACCAGACCAGCTAACAAAAGATGTACAGGCAAATGAAACCCTGACAGAAATGTCCCACCAGTTTGGGTTTTATCTTCTGGTAAAACCCGCGCTTACAAAACAGGTGGATGGCGTGATGATGGCCGATATTAAAATCAGCGTGAATGACTCAAAATATGAATACACAATCAATAACTTCAAGTTCATAAACTATGAAAGAAACCGCTTTGGTGTTTTCGTTCCGAAAAGCTCCAAAACATACCCTCTTGAAAAATATTATCCCGATAATAAGAAAAAGCCATGGATAACTCACTATGAGGCAATTAACAGCAAAATCGAAAAATTAACTAAGGATTTAGAGACAAAAATGGTTGAAATACGTAATAATTAAAAAAATTGCATAAAAAAAATGTCAAAAAATTTATATTTGCATAAAAAGGTATATATTTGTCCAGCAAATTGATAGTGTATCTTATAAATCAGCTATTATATTAATATAATGATAGCAAAATGTCATAAATATTAAATTTTTGACAATAAAATAAGAAATAAATTAATCATTTTATAACTAAGATTACTAAATAAACTATGGCACAAATTCGATTTAAATCTCTGGAGCAAGCGGGTAATCGCACTTTCCCGGAGGTCGTAGCTCCATCGAATAAAATATCTGATTATTTTGGAGTGAATGCATTCGGGCTGGAGCGGATGAAGGAAACTTTATCACCGGATGTATATAAGAAAGTCAATTACTATATTGACAAGGGGAAAAAGATAGATACCGAAACAGCTGATGCAGTTGCTGCAGCTGTGAAAACGTGGGCTATGACAAAAGGAATCACCCATTACACACACTGGTTCCAGCCGCTTACTGGTGCTACCGCTGAGAAGCATGACACCTTTTTCGATGGTAGCGAAAAAATTGAAAAATTCAAGGGCAGTGCATTGGTTCAGCAGGAACCCGATGCTTCTTCCTTTCCCAGTGGCGGAATAAGAAGTACCTTTGAAGCCAGGGGTTATACTGCCTGGGATCCAAGTTCACCTATGTTTATCTGGGGTAATACATTATGTATACCAACAGTATTTATTTCCTATACCGGTGAAGCCCTTGACAATAAAACGCCTTTATTAAAAGCATTGGAACTGGTTGACAAGGCAGCCACGGCCGTCTGTAAATATTTTGACCGGGATGTTTCGAAAGTAAATGCCAGCCTGGGATGCGAACAGGAATATTTTGTAATCGATAAAGCCTTGTATTATGCCCGGCCTGACCTGGTTATGGCAGGTAGAACTGTCTTTGGTCATAATCCCGCTCGCGGTCAGCAATTGGATGATCATTACTTTGGTTCTATTGCTCCACGTATCTATAACTTTATGAGGGATTTTGAGATCGAATGCCATAAGCTTGGAATACCGGTAAGTACACGTCATAATGAGGTTGCACCGGGACAATTCGAGGTTGCACCGTTCTTCGAGGAGCTTAACGTTGCGGCCGATCATAACCAGCTTATGATGGATACCATGCAAAAGGTAGCTGAAAGACATAGCCTGAGGGTATTGTTCCATGAAAAGCCTTTTGCCGGCCTTAATGGTACTGGTAAACATAATAACTGGTCATTGATCACCAACACAGGGGTTAACCTCTTTCAGCCGAGCAGTAGTGCGAGAGAAAATCTCCAATTCCTGGTGTTCTTTGTAAATACCATTAAAGCGGTTTACGAATATGCAGACCTGCTCAGAGCGAGTGTGGCCTCTTCAGGAAATGATTTTCGACTGGGTGCCAATGAAGCTCCCCCAGCCATCATGTCTGTGTTCATTGGTTCGCAACTTACAGCTGTTCTTGATGAATTAGAGCATAGTGGAAACATTAAGATCAAGAAAGGTGATAATATGTATATGAAATTTGGTATCGAAAAAATTCCTGAAATAATATTGGATAATACCGATCGAAACCGAACATCACCATTTGCCTTCACAGGTAATAAATTTGAGTTCAGGGCAGTAGGTGGTGAGGCCAATGTTGCTGCTCCAATGACCGTTTTGAACCTGATTGTTGCAGAGCAGCTAAAGCAATTCAAGCAAGATGTGGATGCCAGAATTGCAAAAGGCGCAGAAAAGAGACTGGCAATCATCAGTGTTCTCAGAGATTATGTGAAATCTTCGAAAAAAATACGGTTTGAAGGAGATAATTACTCAGAGGCCTGGGTGAAAGAAGCTGAGAAAAGAGGATTGTCAAACATCACTAATACACCACGGGCCTTAAAATCCTATCTTGATAAAAAGAACAAGGATGTATTCGTGAAAAACGGTATTCTAAATGAGCGGGAGCTTGAAGCCAGAAATGAAACCATGCTTGAGAATTATATGATGAAGGTTCAGATTGAATCAAGAGTTATGGGTGACCTTGCATTAAATCATATCGTTCCAACTTCTGTTTCTTATCAGAATAAACTGATAGATAATGCAAACGGTCTCAAAGGGATTGGAATCGATAGCCAGGCGGTTATTAAAACCATTACCGAGATTTCCAAGCATATTGAGGGCATAAAGGTTGGAGTCAATGAAATGATCGATGAAAGAAGAAGGATCAATAAAATTGAAGATACCTACGATAGAGCTATTGAATATTGCGATAACGTAAAAGAAAAGTATTTTGAGCGCATCCGTTATCATGTTGACAAGCTTGAGCTTTATGTTGACAATGATGATTGGCCACTCGTAAAATACAGAGAACTTCTGTTTGTCAGATAAAAAGAGAAACTGCCCCCAATAGGGCAGTTTTTTTTATAAGTAAACCAGGGCCGCCATAAGGCGGTTTTTTATTATATTATTCCCTGGCAGGAATTTTTTAGTATCCACAATCTCAGACCTGCATTGTATAGACCAGATTCATTGATTTATCCGGTTCATCATCTACAATATGCACATTGAAAATACTATTAGAAACCTAGCCTGCACTTCTTGCGGATTTATATTTTTATAAATAATTACGTATTTCAGGTTATGGTAATGAATTAATTTTTACGAAGGCGTTGAGGCAATATTTTTAAAATAATGTTATATTTCGAAGCCATATCGGACTTTTTAAATTATACGTAGTATCCTGGGCATTGAATGCAACTTTTATAAAACGTTTAACATATGAAAAATATATTGATTTTATCACTCTCTGCATTTTTTCTGGTCAATTGTCAACCTTCTGATACCGAATCTGACTGGATCTCCTTATTTGATGGTCAATCCATGGAGGGTTGGACAGCCAGTGAAAATGCTGATACTTGGTCTGTAAAAGACGGGAACCTGGTATGTGAAGGGGAGAGGTCTCATTTATTTTACACTGGAGATGTAAATAAAGGAACCTTCAGGAATTTTGAATTTAAAGCTGATGTAATGACTATGCCCGGGTCTAATTCCGGAATTTACATTCATACTGATTTTCAGGAGGAAGGCTGGCCTTCAAAAGGGTATGAAATCCAGGTCAATAATACCTTTGTCGGAAATCCTGAGGATCCGGAATTAAGGAAAACAGCTGGTTTATACGCTATAAGAGACAAATTCCTGACCACTGTGGAAGACAATGAATGGTTCACCATGCATATTGTGGTAAAAGGAAACCGGATCCAGATCAGCGTTAATGACCAGTTGGTTACAGATTATACCGAGCCTGACGATCCATACCGTCCTGAAAGTATGAAAGGCAGAGTTTTAAGTGAAGGGACCTTCGCCTTGCAGGGACATGATCCGGGAAGCAGAGTACACTATAAAAATATTATGGTGAAAACCTTACCGGATGATGCAGCATTTGAATTTAAGCAAAGACGACTTGACCCGGACCTTGAAATGACTATAGCCAAGCTTCATGCTTCTGGATTTCCAATTATGGATCTGCATGTACACCTGAAGGGCGACCTGACCATGGAAGAGGCTCTGTCACAATCAAGATATAAGGGTATTGACTATGGAATAGCCATAAACTGTGGAAAAGCCGAGAATTTTCCCATCAACAACGATCAGGAACTTCTTGATTACATAGAAACAGTTCAAAATGTTCCAGCTTTCAATGCTATGCAGGCAGAAGGACGCGAATGGGTGGATATTTTTTCAATGGATGCTGTCAGCACATTTGATTATGTTTTCTCAGATGCTATGACCTTTGTAGATGCAGACGGAAATCCCGTACAGATGTGGATGGCTGATCAGCTTACCAGACTGGATTTTTCAGACCCAGAAGCATTTATGGATAAGCTCGTGGATTATATTGTTACCATATTAAATGATGAACCAATAGATATATACGTGAATGCGACCTATCTTCCTGATCCTATTGTCGATCAGTATGATGCACTGTGGACAGAACCCCGTATGAGGAAGGTGATTCAGGCAGCTATTGACAATGATGTTGCCATTGAGATCAGTGCCCGGCTTAAAATGCCCAGTTTCACGTTCGTAAAACTGGGAAAAGAAATGGGTGTTAAATTTACTTTTGGAACAAATAACATCGATTCTAAATTGGGTAATCTTACCTATTGTCTGGAAGCCATTGAGGAATGTGGACTTGAAAGACGTGATATGTGGATTCCAGGATGGTAGAGGCATTAAATCTGAAATGAAGAAATATAAAAAGAAACTCCGAAGTGAGGAATGGTTTGGGGATGATGATAAAATGGGGTTTGTTCATAGAAGCTGGTTGCGTAATCAGGGACATCCCGATCATCTGTTCCGAGGGAGGCCAGTAATAGGTATTTGTAATACATGGTCGGATCTTACCCCTTGTAATGCCCACCTCAGGGATTTTGCAGATATTGTTAAACGGGGCGTTTATGAAGCAGGTGGTTTTCCTCTTGAATTTCCTGTCATGTCTTTGGGTGAAACCATTATGAAACCTTCTACCATGATGTGGCGAAACCTTGTCAGTATGGATGTAGAAGAGACAATCCGGGCAAATCCTTTGGACGGTATAGTACTCCTGACAGGATGTGACAAAACCACCCCTTCCACCTTGATGGGTGCATGTAGTGTTGATTTACCTACCATTATTGTACCAGGGGGGCCCATGCTTAATGGAAAATGGCGTGGAATGGATGTCGGATCAGGGACTTTTACTTGGCAATTGGCCGATGCGCTAAAAGAAGGCAAGATCACAAAAGATGATCTAAGGGATGCTGAATCCTGTATGAGCCGTAGTGCAGGTCATTGTATGACTATGGGTACAGCATCATCGATGGCGAGTGTTGTGGAAACCCTGGGATTGACACTTCCAGGTGCTTCTTCGATTCCTGCTGTCGATGCGCGAAAAAAAGTTATGGCACATCTTTCAGGAAACAGAATTGTTGAAATGGTGCATGAAGATCTGAAATTATCTTCCATTCTGACAAAGAAAGCTTTTGAAAATGCAATAAAAATAAATTCGGCAATCGGAGGATCAACGAATGTTATGATCCATCTTACAGCCATTGCTGGCAGGATAGGCGTGAAGCTTGATATAGATGATTTTGATCGATTAGGGAGTCAAATGCCATTGTTGGTGAATTTGATGCCGGCTGGCAAATATCTCATGGAAGATTTTTACTATGCTGGAGGTTTACCTGTTGTTATTAAGGAGCTCTTTAAAGAAATCCATTCTGATGCCCTTACTATAAATGGAAAGTCGATTGGTGATAATTACAGGGATGCGGTATGTTATAATAATGAAGTTATAGCAACTGTTGATAAACCCTTTAAAAATCAGGCTGGCATTGTTGTTCTTAGAGGGAACCTATGCAAAAATGGGGCGGTTATAAAACCCTCTGCCGCGTCGGACCATTTAATGCAACATACCGGTAGAGCGGTGGTCTTTGAATCTATTGAAGATTATCATGAAAGAGTAGATGATCCTAACCTGGATATTGATGATACATGCGTTATGGTGCTTAAAGGGGTCGGCCCTGTTGGATATCCGGGAATGCCTGAAGTAGGGAACATGGAGCTGCCGGAAAAACTTCTGAAAAAAGGCGTGAAGGATATTGTACGTATTTCAGATGGAAGAATGAGTGGCACGGCCTATGGAACCGTAGTTCTTCATATATCACCTGAATCATCGATTGGGGGAAATCTTGCGCTGGTAGAGAATGGAGATATTATTGAATTGGATGTAAAGAACAGGATCCTAACCTTACATGTTTCCGATGAAGAACTGTCCAAAAGAAGGAAAAAGTGGAAGCCCCAGCCATTAGCTTCAGAACGAGGATATGTCAGTCTTTTTATTAACCATGTGGAACAGGCAGACCAAGGCTGCGATTTTAAATTCCTGAAAGGGGGTTCCGGACAACAAGTCCTAAGAGACCTTCACTAAGCACAGGCAAACCTATTTGAATTATTTCTTGATCGGGGCAACCGGGTATTTCTTCATAAGCTCCTGTACAACACGGGGAATATTTCTTTCCCTTGATTTCGGATTATCATCAATTTCCCCGGATACCACACCTTGCCAAACAAGTTTTTTAGATTGGGTATCAAATACATCACATACAAGGGTTCCTACATAATAATCGTATTCCTGATAATTGGTGGTTGAGGCACCCATTCCCCAGCCCCAACCTGGGCCATATCCCCATCCACCATAACCCATATGTGTGGTATAAGCGGTGGCCCCGGTTTTCTGGTCCATAACAATAAAGAGTGAAACAGTAATATCTCCACCTGCCTGTTTAAGTTCAATGCCTCTGTTCATAAATTCAGTTGCAAAGGCACCTTCAATTCTCTGTTTGTCAAATTCATTCAGGATTTTATCACTGTCCTTGGCCCAACCATAGTAACTTAATGTTTTATACTTAGTAAAATCAACGGTTTTATCATAATCAGCCCGGAATGTAGTGTCTGAACAGCCAACTAATATTGTTAGGGAGAATAAAATCGGTAATACCTTCTTCATTATTATTGAAATTAAATTGTATTTAGAATTGTTTAATCTAATTTAAGAATCGGTAAATATACATCATTTCTTATAACAAATGGGGATAAGTCTGTTTGTGAATAAATCAGAAAAGTTAATCATATAGTATAAATTAGTATTCAAATAAGATGAATTCAATGAGATAAGAATACAAGATGATAGCGATAATAGAAAAACTGGAAAATTATATTAAATCAGTTCCCGGAAGATTTCTGGACCTTGACGCCGCATCCGTGGAAAATAAACCCAATCCTGAGAAATGGAGCAAAAAAGAGATACTGGGGCACCTTGTGGATTCTGCCATAAACAATCTTCAAAGATTGATCCGGGTGCAGTATGAACCGGGTGTTAAGATCGTATATGACCAGGATCATTGGGTTCAAATTCAGAATTATCAGGAAATGGATAAAGAATCGGTTGTTGAACTCTGGCATTCAATGAACCGGCAATTCATCCGAATTATTAAAGGTTTCCCCCCTGAAAAGCTGAAGCTTGAAATTGATACAGGTAAAAACGAAGCGGAAGTGCATACAGCGGAATTCCTGATTACTGATTACCTGTCACATATGGAACACCATCTAAAACAGATCTTTGGATCCCTGGATTAAATAAACCTATTTGGCGTATCTTTTTTTGGCAAATTAAATAAAATGATCATCCAGACCGCCACGGCAAAAATGAGGATCGACATTAAAAGGTATGGCTGGCTTGGACCAAGATCATAAATTCCCGGATCAACTATTTTGAATTTACTCATATCAATTGGCGAGTTCATCTTTGAGAAGAATTGAAATTTTACCGGTGCAACCATAAAATATATAAAAATTGAGGCAAGTATGCCGATAATAAATTTAGGCATCCATTTTATCAATGGTGATTGTGAAGTATATTTTTTCCCCGAGGCATATATTTTATTCATGATATTATCTTCGATATCTCCTGCGGGTTCAAGAAGAACAGATCTTTTCATAAGATCTTCGATCTCTTTCTCCGGAATATTATGTGTGTCTCTCATATCAACGATTTCATTTCAAATTTTAAAATGGAGAATAGACTGGCATACACCTTTTGCCTCGCCCGGTATAATTTAACTTTTGCGGCTGAGTTCGTCCAACCTGTGATTTCACAGATTTCAGGGACACTATTACCAGATATATAATACAAGGATAATACCAGGGCGTCATCATCGGGCAGTTTGCCAAGTGCCTCCCGAACATATTTCTCTCTTTCTTCCTGCATGATCATCTTCCATCCATCGAGATTGAAATTATTCAGCCTGTCATAGGTGTCAATTTCTTCGTTTATCTCCAAAGTATCAATACGCTTCTTCTTTACCCTGGTAAGCGATTGATTGTAAACGATTTTAAAGAACCACGAGGCAAATTTTGAATCTCCCTTGAACTGATGGATCTTTTTGTAAGCCCTCAGGAATGAATCCTGTACGACCTCTTCGGCATCCTCTGCATTTCTCAGAACCCTGTAGGCAATTGAATAAGCAGGTGATTTAAACTCCCGGATGATCAGCCGGTACGCCTCCTGATCACCGGATTTGACCCTTTCCAATGTCTTTAGAATTTCTGGATTTTCTCCTTTTGCCTCCATTACCTTAAATGACCATCCATAATGGATAATGGTTACATTAAAAATAAGAAATAATAAATGGAATGCCAGTAAAAGTTTTTTGTAACCTTTTTATAAATGGCTTTGTCATACGGTTGAAGAATCAAATTTTAAAACTTAAATATATAATTATGGATGATATTGCTCCTGCTCTTATGGGTTTAGCCATATTTGCAACCATTTTTGGAATAGTTTATTTCTATTTGAGTTACAGGAATAAAGAACGACTTGCTTTAATCGAATCAGGCGCGGATGCTGATTTGTTCTATTCCAAGAAAAAGAAAAAGTCAACTACACCGTTTACATTGAGTTTAGGTTTGGTAAGTATCGGTCTTGCCGTTGGTATTACTTTAGGATTTGTCATCGAGAGAGTCCTCAGTGCTGTTGATCATATTGAGGGTCGTGAAGCGGATTACCCACAGGCTTATTTTGCCATGATATTTCTTTTTGTTGGGATAGCATTGGTAAAATCCTATCAGATAAGCCGCAAACTTGACAGCGAAGACAATGGGAAGGAAGAATAAAGCATAACAAGTTTCTAGAAGGGGAAGGCAGTAGTCCTCCCTTTTTTGTTTCTGGAAATTTTACGGGATCAATATATGTCTCTTATTATCGATCTTTAACATTATTTTCAAGAATCGCTTTGTTTTGTTTCTCCAACTACATTATTCGCTATAAATCTGAGAGCACTCATCCTATCTTAATCAATTACAATTACCTGTAGGCAGGATCTAAGTTCTTACAGTTATCAGGATTTAAATCAGATCATACATCCGGCACTTTTTAAATTTCTTTTCCATCAAAAAAGAAAGATTGAGTATCTTTCGAGAATTTTTGTGTATTCTGAAACATATTTTTCAGGCTGAGGTTAAATTTTGGATACCTAGATATGGCGGATTTAAAAAAGCATAATACCTTCTGTAGGATCTGTGAGTCCCTTTGTGGACTCGAGGTTACTACTCATGGAAATAAAGTAATTGATATTAAGCCCGATAAGGACCATGTTGCCTCGCAGGGCTTTGCCTGCCCGAAGGGTCTCAAACAACACAAACTATTTGATTCTCCCGACCGGCTGAAGTATCCCATGAAAAAGGAAGCTGATGGTTGGAAAAGGATCACCTGGGAACAGGCTTTGAAAGAAATTGGCAACAAGGTTAAAACATTAATAAGAGAAAATGACCCTGACGCTGTAGCCATGTATGTTGGGACTGCCGCCGGATTTGGGGTCCTGCACCCTGTCTTTGCCCAGGGATTTATGACAGGCCTTGGCTCCCGGAGTATGTTCGCTTCTGCCACACAGGATTGCAGTAATAAATTCTCAGTATCCCATCAGGTATACGGATTTCCATTTACACAGCCATTCCCGGATATTTTAAATACCGAATGCCTGATCATAGTTGGGGCGAATCCAATGGTCAGCAAGTGGAGTTTTCTGCAGGTTCCTAATCCTTCAAAACATATAAAAGACATCCAAAACCGGGGAGGAAAGGTAATTGTGATCGATCCAAGAAAAACAGAAACGGCCAAGATCGCATCTGAACATCACTATATCCGGCCCAATACGGATGTTTTCTTTTATCTGTCCTTTCTCCAGGAAGTTATTGACCAGGATGGCATTGACCCTCAAAGAGTCGCTGATTATAGCAAAGGATATGAAGAACTAATTCAACTGGCAAAGGAATGGCCAGCAGAAAAGACTGAAGAAGTAACAGGAATATCAAAAGGAACCCTCAGGGAACTGGTCAAGGTCTACCTCTACAGCAACGGCGCCAGTCTTTACAGTTCCACCGGGGTGAATATGGGTACTAATGGTTCCCTGGCATTCTGGATACAGGAATGCATTAATTTTATTACCGGAAATCTTGATAAAGAGGGGGGGACTCTTGTGGGAAGGGGTGTGATCGATTTTCCAAAGTTCGGGGCCAAGAATGGTTTATTAATGCGGCCTGATAGATCAAGGATAGGTAATTTTCAAAGTGTTAATGATGCATTTCCCGGGGGTATACTGGCTGATGAGATCCTTACACCGGGGAAAAAGCAAATAAAAGCGCTTTTTGTCACCGGTGGTAATCCCTTGATCACGATGGCCAATTCGAACAGGCTCCGGAAGGCCTTTAACGAGTTGGAATTACTTGTTACCCTGGATATTTTGCCAACTGAAACGGCCAGTGTTGGAACTTATATGCTGCCTTGTACCACGCCGCTGGAACGCCCGGATCTCCCGTTTATCTTTCCGTTAATGTTAGGATTACAGACCAGGCCCTATTTGCAGGCAACAAAGTCAGTAATTAAGCCAGAAGGTGAACAAAGGGATGAAGGCTCAATTTATTTAGACTTGGCAAAGGCATCCGGGTTCCCAATATTTGGATCTAAAATAGCCCAGAAATTTTTTGAGTTTCTGATTTGGATAAATTCCATCGGCAAGGGCAAGATATATCAAAGATCCATACCACAAATATTTCTGTTGAATCTTTTATTAAGGGTTACCCGGCAAAAAGGATTTAGAAGTTTGCTGAAATATAAGCACGGAATACTACGTCCAGCTCATACGGCTAAAGATTTCCTGGATAAAAGGATGGTTACGGATGATGGTCTGGTTAATCTTGCTCCTCACAAGTTCATGGAACAAGCCAGGAAACTTGAAGATGATTTTATATCTGAAATTAATAATAAAAACCGGTTTAAATTAATTACCCGTAGAGCGGTAACGACGCATAATTCCTGGACCCATAACTATGAGGAATTTGTACAGGGTTCGAGACATACGAACTATCTGTATATGAACTCCAGGGATGCGCGGGATCTGCAATTGGCCGACGGTGATATGGTTGATGTCAGTACCGAAACAGCTACCGTACGGTTGCCCCTCAGACTGGATGATGACCTGGGTTTGAAGACAGTTGCCCTTCCCCACGGTTGGGGGCATCAGGCCTCAGGATTGTCAGTAGCGGGGAAAACCAAAGGTGTCAATGTAAATATCCTTGCGGCTGACGGACCCGATAAGATCGAAAAAGTATCAGGGATGGTCCATCTTACAGGGTTCAATGTTGATGTCAAGAAAAGTAGCGGGCCACAGCATCCAGAATCCTGGTCCGGGCTGAAAGAAGATGTTTGGAACTCATAAACATAATTGAGATTTCGTGAAAAATCTACAAACAAAAAATCTCTGCATAAAATCATTAAAAACTTTTGAAATAAAGTTTTCGAATAGGGAAGATTTTTCCAATATTTGCGCTGAATAAAAATATTTTCAGGCGAGCATTTCCAGGTCCCGGATTTTATATCCAGGACCTTTCTTTTTTTAACGATCATTAATATATATTTATTTATACTTCATAGCTAAATGGGGGGTATCATTTAGTGGCAAATTCTGTAAATTTTAAAGAATATTCTTAATAGTTATATCCAATTACTAATCAAGAGAGAATGCATCAAATCCTTTCTCCCTGGGATTATAAAGTATTTTTTTAGACATGGGTTAGAGGATTCAATAATAATAATTGAATGACTCTTTTTTCTAATCTTTCTTTTTTTTCAGGTTAAAGCCCACACCTAAGGATAACATTGCCAGGTTGCCCGAACTGATATGCATGTTTTCATATTCAAGACGTACATGAAGGATCCCCAAATTTACTGCAGCACCTACTCCCCAAGCAAAAGAAGTCTCCCGCTCTGATTCATCGATCACTTTTACTCCACTGGTATCATATAATTCATTTTTAGTTCGTCCAAAGTAAGCACCCGCTTTGCCAAAAATCTCAATTATAGCAACTTTAAATGTGCCGGTACCATAAATATCTCCACCTCGGCTTTTGCTCTTTCCTGTCCCATTAACATTGGTACTTTCAACCGTTCCAAAATCCCGGTACCCTCCTTCCGCTCCAAGAAACTTCCAATTGGTTGCAGCAAATATTTTCCAGGCCAGGTTGTTTTCATTTATCTTAAAATCTTCACCAGTGAGGTCCTGAATTTTTTTATTGTTAAATCCATTACCAACAGATCCACCGATACGTCCAACTAATTGACCATTAGAGTTGGATAAACCTAATAATAGAAAGGCAATTGAAAGAATTAAAACTTTACAATAAATCAATTGGGATTTAAATACACGAAGATAAATTATATTGTTCATGCGATTAAGTTTAAATGATTATAAGAATAGTATTCTGCAAATTAAGGCTGTTTCGTAATTTTTCCAAAGATTAACCTCCTGATGACTGATTATAGACTATGAAATAATAATTTGAGTTAAATTTCAATCCCAATATTATGCTTGAAACTTAAACAAATTTTATCCATTTATAGGCAGGCAGAAAATATTCATTGAAGCTACTCATTGCATAGAATAAATGATACCAAAAACTTAATCTATTGAGTAGTTTTCAACTAATTTCGAAAAAAAATTTAAAATCAACCTTTAAATATATCCCCCTGATGAATTTATTGTTTGGAATATAAATTGAAAGTCGGGCAGTTGGATTAATTAATCCTAAGTTGAGATACTTTTCTTTGGATGCCAGTTCAATATCCATGCAATGCTGAATCCCCAGATAAAATTCGATATATAGGTTTCGATAA
>CBDUBA010000012.1:0-66567 GCA_965365275.1 uncultured Cyclobacteriaceae bacterium
AAAATCCATAATAATCATCAAATCCCCTGGCATTCGGATGATAGGGGTATTGCATTCCATTGTGCCACTTGCCATATGCGGCTGTTTTATATCCCGCTTTTTGAAATAATTGAGCAATTGTCGTTTCATCGAGATCAAGTCTCTCTCCTCCAGCTGAGGTTGAATAAACACCACCTCTTACATGATATCGACCTGTCAGAATTTCGGCTCTGGTTGGTGAACAAACCGGGCTGACATAGAAACGGTCGAACATAGCACCATTTCTTGCGATAGCATCAATATTGGGTGTACTTAGATTTGTGTTGCCCATTATGCTTAAATCTCCAAATCCCTGGTCATCGGTTAATATCAGAATTACATTGGGCCTTTTGGATTTAATCTTTTTTTCCTGACTGATTTCACAAGAAGAGAAACTAAAAAAAAATACTATAGTTAATGTTATAAAGGCTATAGGGGCTGATTTGTTCATGATATAAAAAAAATAAGGATTATGCACAATATGAGTGTATCATATTCCATAAAAATAAGAAATCAATAAGATATTTATCTGTTTACTGAGGATAAATGTTACAGCGCTTTATGGGGCACAGTGCTTTTAGTGAAAAGGATATTATAGATCCAGAATTAATTGAGATCCTGAACCATCCTCTTTGTTTTGATGTTCTTCGTGATTGAGGTGGGATAGTGTTATTCCCAGCAATCGGATACCATTTCTTATTTCAACCTGATTAAGCAATTCCTCATACAAAGCCCGTATGTGGTGCTTGCTATCAATCCAGCCATCAATTGTCTTGCTTTTTGTAATTTGCTGAAAATCAGAATATTTAACTTTAATAGTTAAAGTTTTGCCTTTAGTATTGGATTTTTTTAATCTTTTATACAGGATCTCCAGTATATTTTCTAATTCACTTCTTACATCCTCCATATCGACAAGATCCTTGGCGAATGTATTTTCTGCACCGAGTGATTTACGAATTCTGTTAGGATTTACATTCCTGTTATCTTCGCCACGGGCAATTTGATAGTAGTAAGATCCCACCTTCCCAAACCTTCGGGTCAACTCTTTCTTTGAAAGTTGCTTTAAGTCATATCCCGTTTTAATACCAAGCTCATGCATTTTCCTGGCGGTAACCTTTCCGATTCCAAAGAACTTTTCGATGGGTAGTCTTTCCACGAATTCAACGGCTTTTTCCGGCGGGATCAGGAACAGGCCATCCGGTTTTTGCATATCAGAAGCAATTTTAGCCAGGAATTTGTTCATGGATATACCAGCTGAAGCCGTTAAAAGGGTCTTTTCTTTGATTTTCTGCTTGATTTCCTTTGCAATAATTGTGGCTGAGGGAATATTTACTTTGTTTTCAGTAACATCAAGAAAGGCCTCATCCAATGACAATGGCTCAACCAGGTCAGTGTATTGATGGAATATTTCCCGGATCTCATAAGAGACCTCCTTATATGCATCAAATCTGGGTCGGACAAAAATAAGATCAGGACATAGTCTGGCAGCAACTTTAGAAGGCATAGCGGATTTAACACCGTACTTCCGGGCCTCATAACTGGCTGTGGTCAACACACCCCTGGCATCGGGTGATCCAACTGCCACAGGTCTACCCATAAGTTCCGGATTATCCCGCTGTTCCACGGAAGCATAAAATGCATCCATGTCAATATGAATAATTTTACGAACCATTATGGAAAACTATCTGATTTTGTCCTAAATTGAACAATTAATTGTACGTTTTTTAATATAGCTGAATTTAAAAAATAACTCAATCAACTGAGAATAAGTTTATTAGAAAATCTGGTTTGATATTTGAGTCATAGTAAATAAAAAATTTTCGTAGCTATGAAATTATTGATCGCAGTATTACTTTTCTGCATATTGTTTGTCATGTGCTGGCCACTGGCTGTAGGATTATTTTTTCTTCTTTTCTTTGTTTGGCTACTGTTGCTTCCTTTTGCAATAGTTGGATTCACGCTTGGTGTGGTGTTTAAGATAATTGGTGCAATTTTTATGCTTCCATTTAAATTGTTCGCCGCTATATAACACATCCTGAATCATACTATTCTTTTCTTAGCCAACAGATCTTCCGTTTACTGGGTATACGAAGGACATCAGTATATTTAATGGATTTGAGTAATTGATAAAAGGCATTTATGCAATCTCACTATTGATATTATTTAACCCGGATTCGATAGCTGCTTTTTGACTCAAATATTATCTTAATTGACCGGAACTGATTTTGCCCCATTTTGCTCTACAAAAAATTTTTTTTTGTAAAAACTTTTGAAACCAAATTTATTTCCGTAAGTTCCGCATTAAACCAAATTTTACAACAATGAAAAACTTTAAAACTGATCGCCTAAAATTCATTATTGCTTCTGTATTGGTAGCAATTACTTTCAATTTTCAGACTGCCACAGCGCAGGAGGAAAATGAAAGTATAAGTATCTGGCAATATCGAAGAGTTGACAACGATAAGGTCAACGAATTTATTGAAAGAGAAACAAAGTACTGGAGCAAAGTCGCTCAAAAAGCAATGGATGAAGGAAAGCTTGGATTCTGGGCTTTGTTTCAGAAAATAGGAGGGTATGATATGCCTAACTCTTCCAATTTCTTATTTATTAATACATTTCCAAAAATGCCTGATTACGATGAAATGGGAGAAATTTGGAATCCGCAGGCTGTTTTCCCGGATGTGCCTATGGAAGATATGGAAACTGGTTCCATGGGGATCAATACAAGTATGATCTTTGTAAGATCACAGGGTTGGACTCAGGTTGAAGGTGCTAACCCGGAAGAGGATTTTAAGTATATGACCATGGTGTATCATAATGCCAACGATCCTGCAGGACTTGTTGCTGCAGAGAATGAAATATGGGCGCCCTTTATTAAAACTGCCATGGATGCAGGTAAGACAAATCAGACGGCCTGGGGTAATGCTAGAATATTATCACCAACCGGGGAAGATATCAAGTATAATACAATTTCATATGATATATATCCCAGTTTACATGACGCTGTTAGTCAAACCTGGTCTGGTGATCTCGAAACTCCTGATATGACCAAGATAGGAGAGGCCGAAGGCAACCCAAGGGCCAGTGTTGTTTACAGGATTGTACATGTTGTGAACGCCAATCAATAAAAGATAACCTGCTGCCAGAAAAATAATTGATCAGTAATCCTATACTGATTACGTTCAAACCACCTGTTTGAAAAAACAGGTGGTTTTTTTATCCAAAACCTTCTTTGATTGTAATTCTATAAACCTACTTCCAGAAATTTATGTTTTCTCGTTCGATAATGCCCGTTGCTGATCCCCCAAAGTGCCGATCACTTCCGAAATATTCAGCTTAGCACATGAATCATTCGTTCCTGAGAGAATTAACCGGATTGGAATGAGCCGCTTTCAGGGTCTGTGAAGTAACGATCAAAAGCGCAAAAGCCAGGGCAAAAACACCAGTAGCAAGGAATATCCAGAAACTAATCTTCGTATGAATGGGATATCTTTCCAGGTACAAATTCAGTAACCACCATGAAATCGGGGCGGATATAATATACGATATTATAACCAGCCTCGAGAAATCACTGGTCATCAGTCGAACGATATTGAATACCGATGCCCCCATTACTTTCCTTATCCCTATTTCCTTTGTCCTCTGCTCCGCAGTGTATGCTGCCAAACCGAATAAACCCAGGCCAGTGATAACGATGGCCAGCGTTGCAAAAATATTTGACAGGTTGCTTGTCATGTTAATTGATTTGAATTTTTTATCAAATTCTATATCAGCAAAACGGTATTCAAAAGGATAGGCAGAATTATATTTTTCAAACAGGTTTTTTAATAGATTTAATGAAGCTGATATGTCTCCTGTTTCTTTCAAACGGATGGTAATAAACCCATCCCAATCATCGATTATGGCAAAAAGTGGTTTAACTTCCATGAATGGAGAACCCATTAATACGTTGTCAAGCACACCAATAAGGGTTCTTTTTTCCCCCCATAGATCTAATTCGGTTCCTATTGGATCTTCCAGGTTCATAAGATCAAGTGCAGCTTTGTTGATAAGAATGGCGCTCGAATCGCTCGGGAAGTCAGGGGAAAAGTCTCTTCCGTGAAGTATTTCAATACCCATGGTATGTGCATAATCATATTCTGTTGTTATTGTGGTAAAAAGCACCCTTAGTTCTTCAGGTTTCCCGGGCCATCCCAGGAAATTGTTTGAATTGATCTGCGTGATGGGACTGTTTGATACAGTGACACCTTCTACTACACCTGACTGCAATAATTCATTCTTAAGGACCTGATAGTTTTTGTCCAATTCTTCATTCCTTTCCACCGAAATTAAATTTTTCTGGTTATATCCCAATTCTCGGTTTTTGACCAGTTGTATCTGGTTGTATATAACAATTGTCCCCATGATCAGGAGTATAGAAAAACCAAACTGCAAAATTACCAGGATCTTTCTTGGTAAACTCGCCTGTTTCCCTTCCTGAAGCTTTCCTTTTAATACCTTAACTGGTTTAAATGAAGATAAATAAAATGCGGGGTAACTACCAGCGAGAAGTCCTGTTAACAAGATCATCAGGATCGAAAATGCCCAGAATTCCAATGATGCAAAATTTATAGACAGACTTTTTTCTACAAGATTATTATAAAATGGAAGAATTAAAAGGGTGATCAATATGGCAAGGATATACGCCACAAAAGAGATCAGAATAGATTCAGAAAGAAATTGAAATACCAGGTCTTTCTTTTTAGAACCGATACTTTTCCTGATGCCTACTTCCCGGGCACGGCTTTCCGAACGGGCGGTGGCCAGGTTCATAAAGTTTATACAGGCTATGAGAAGTATAAAGATTGCGATAAGGCTGAACATTCTAACAAAATCGATCATGCCGCCTTTTTCAACTCCGTTCTCAAAGCTGAAATGCAGCCTCCACCTCAATAAGGGATATAAAAAAAGTTCTGATTCTAAATCACCCTCCTCACTATGTTCAATCAGCATGGATCTTATCGATTCATTCACTGCATCGAGCTGCTTAGGATCAGTTAATTCAACTAATACCTGGAAAGAATAATTGCCCCAGTTGTCCTCGTTATCCACTACCCATGGATTTACTGATCTCCTATGTTTCCACGAGATCAAATAATCAAACTCAAATGAAGAATTCTTTGGGATGTCTTCCAGTATACCAGTCACTTTGCAGTCTCCCAGATCATCGATTCTAATAACCTGATTTATGGGATCCTCATCTTCAAAAAACTTCCTGGCTGTTTCTTCCGTGATCACTATAGAGGAAGCATCATCCAGCACATCAGCAGGATTGCCATACTTTAAGGGAAACTCAAACATGGTGAGGAATTCTTCACTGACATAATAACCCTGCAGGAATAGCCGCTTTTCATCCACAACCAGGAGGTGATCACCATACCAGCTTGCAACAGTAGAATTAGCAATATTGGAATGTGCGTCCTTTATTGCTTCATAGGTAGGGAGTGGAACCGATCTCCAGGTATTTATCGTATTGTCAAATTCGGATTGAACCATTAACTGATATAACCTGTCAGATTTTGGGTGAAATTTATCAAAGGACAATTCATCAAAAACCCACAACAAGATTAATATGCTACATGTAATTCCAATTGATAGACCAGTGATATTAATAATGGAGTAAGTCTTTTTTTTGAGCAGGTTCCTTAGGGAAACGATAAAGTAGTTGCGAATCATTATTTATTTGAATTTGTTAACCGTATTATTTTAGTATGACCTGTCAATTCTTAGCATATCCTTCTATCAAAGGACATAAACTATTTGGAAGAGTTGCATAATAGTAACAATTCCTTTCATAAGGACTTTCTGATATCCGAAAAGTTACACTTTGGATCAGTTTATTTATTATTTATCTATTTAATTTTGACTGATAACCGGGCTGATAATTAAATTTACCTTCTTTAAAAACAAATGGGTTGGCTCATTATTCAAATGATGACTTATATTCCTTTACTAAATTCAAACCTTATTTATTTTTCTCTTAATAATATCTTAATAAGGCTCATTTTTTCTTATGTTTATAATGAAAAAATGAACACAAGATATGAACCGTAGAAATTTCTTAATCAATGGATCCCTGGGTACAGCTGCAATTTTTTCCGCCATACATCTGCCTGCCGCTTCCCAGGAAAAAAAACTAAAGGTTGGTGTGATTGGCGTTGGCTGGTACGGGATGGTTATCACCGAAGCTGCTTTCAAAGCCGGAGGTATTGAAGTTCTGGCGATCTGCGATGTGGATACCGAACATTTAAAGAAAAGCGCCGACAAGTTGGAGCAATTACAGGGAAAAAGACCCAAGACCTATATCCTGTATTCCGATATGTTGGATCACCAAGGATTGGAAGCGGTGTTTATCGGATCTCCACCACACTGGCATGCCTTACAGTTTATCGCTGCATGTGAGAAAGGTCTTGATATATATTGTGAGAAACCCTTGGCTTATGATATAAATGAAGGTTTGGCCATGATCAAGGCAGCTCAAAAAGCAGGCAATTATGTTCAGATTGGTTTTCAGAGACGTCAAAGTGAAGCCTTTGCCAAAGCTAAGTCTTTGATTGAGGAAAATGTTGCAGGCAATATCCTTGAGATCGGGGCCCAGATACATTATAATCCCATACTACAGGACAATACAATACAGGCACCACCAGAATCACTGGATTGGGAAGCATGGTGCGGACCTGCTCCAAAATTACCCTACAGCCCGAATATAGGACATCTTGCATGGAGGCTCGAAAAGGAATATGGCAACGGGCACCTTGTTGATTGGGGAATACATCATATTGATATCATTCGTAATATAATGGATCTTGATATGCCTTCAAGTATTTACACGACAGGAGGCATTAAGGTATTGGAAGGAAAAATCACCACGCCGGATACGCTCACAGCTACCATTAACTTTGAAGCATTACCTTTAACCTGGCAACACAGGTTATGGGGTTCCGGTGACCTGAATCCACAATTTAATAATGGTGTTTTCTTCTACGGTGAGAAAGCGACCATTTTTGCTTCAGACAGGAGAATAGTAATCATGCCTGCGGGGAAAGATCAAATCCAGGAGGTCCTTGACCTGCCGGGAAAAGATATGGCCGTTGCCCATATGGCTGATTTTCTCAATGCAGTTAAAATGAAAGATAAGGGCCTGATATCATGTCCTGTTGAGGATGCATTTAAATCGACAGCGACGGTGCAATTAGCCATGATCTCTTACAATACAAAAGCCGTGATCGATTGGGATAGTCAGAGATTTTCTATAAAGGATAATCCTCAGGCATCAGCATTATTGGCTAGACCTTACCGTGGGAAATATGAACGCCCAATGATATAAATAGAATCTAATACTCGGATTATTTTTGAATTGTAATAGAAATGCTCTTGCAGGCAGGTATCTGATACGGTTTACGGAAAGATAATCCACCGAAGTTTTATTTAAATAAAACCGATCAATCAGGAATAAGGTCATTTGTATATAAACAAAGCCGGCACTTATTAAGTACCGGCTTAATTGATTTCATGGTGATCAATGAATAAATTATCAGCTTTTATGAATGGTTGATGATCACAGAATAATTAAAAGCAAAGTGTTGCGGCTCCCTGCTTGATTTCTTCATGCATGGCAGCTGAGCCGGTTATGATAACTCCATCCATAAGATCTTCCTGTTTATAATTTCTAACAGCAGCACAAGGAGGGCAAACCAATACTTTGCATCCACTTTCAAATACATTATCGATCATTTCTTTCATTGGAGGATCAAAAGGATTCAGGTGTGCATTATCAGCGGCACCCTTGCGCACCCAGTCTATACCTGAACTTGTCAGGAAAATGGTTACTTCAAGTCCGGAATTAATTCCACCGTTGGCAATGCTCCAGGCCACTGATGATCTTTCATCATCTAATCCCCGGGTAATAAGAACTACTAATTTTTTTGTCTCAGTCATGATAATTTGGTTTAATGTTTAACAATCTTTCTAGAATTCATTTTTTAATGGTTACATTAACTTCCACAAATAGTGAGAATGAAACCTTGTATTGCAATATTAAGAGGTAAATTCAAATCTTATTTTGCTCAGAAGGTCAATGAATGTGCTAATCAGTTCAAAGGAAGAAATACAGTGTTATTTACTGAAAATTTAATGATACCATATTGATTTTGAGCCCATACACGAGTATGGTATAATTACTTTGTTTTGAACATAATCAATCCAAAGCCAGTTTATTTATTATGTTTCATTCACCGAGTTATAGGATGTTAATGAGATTACAAAATATAGTATTTACTTTCCTGCTAGTTTTGATACATTTAGGCTGTCAAAATGAAGATTCAATGAATAATGGAGGAAATCTTCCAATAATTACTCCGGAAAATAATCCGTATGACTGGTCCATTCAATTTACAGAAACTGATGTAGATCTCACGGATGTTTACTTTGTTGATAATATGACAGGTTGGATAGTCGGGGATGAAAACACAATTTTATCATCGACAATGGCAGGAAATACCTGGCCGCAAGCCCCGGTTAACAGTTTAGAGGGAAATTTCAGAAGTGTGACGATGATTAGTGAAAACATAGGGTGGATTTCAGGCGATATGGGAGGCAACCCGGTAAATGGAAATATTTACATATCTACCAATGGAGGTTCTTATCCGGAATCCCAGAAGTTGATGAATTATCCCATTAATACAATCTTCGGTTTAAATGAAAATTATGTTTGGTCAGGAGGCGACAATGGGCAGCTGTTATATTCTGTGGATGGTGGGAAAAACTGGAAAGAATCAATAACTGATTTTGACTTTTCAATAAGTGATATTCAATTTCTAAACGAGATGGACGGGTATGCTGTTGGGCATCAGGGCAATATTTTACGATCAACCGATGGAGGAGTTAAATGGGAATTAAATCTTGAATTTCCGGAAATCGACTTGAAATCATTGCATTTTGTTAATGCTTCCAGTGGATGGGCTTGTGGTTCAAAAAATACAATTTTAAAATTTGATGATAGTTCAGAGACCAAATGGATCTCCATGAGGATAGAGAATGAACCGGTTGGATTAGTATGGAATGACATTTATTTTCTCGACGAGGATATAGGCTGGGTTGTAGGTCAGGGTGGCACAGTCTATAAAACTACAAATGGTGGCAATACCTGGCAAAAGGAACGGACTGGATTATATAATGACCTAAATGCCATACACATGGTCAAAAATTCGACAGGATGGATAGTCGGAGAGGAAGGTATAATCCTGACCTATACTCCCAGGAACTAGAATACAAAGATTAAGGTACTCATACCTCCTCAATCTCCTGCCTTTTTCATCGCCATTAGAAAATAACCTTTATGCCTGCTAATATTCTTTCCTGATAGCAATCGCAAAAGCATCCCAGTGTTCTTTTGTCATTCTTCTGGGGGTAAAAAGACATACTCCTGCAGCACCGTTTTCCATAGACTCACGTATCGCATCTTCAATTTCCTCGGGAATCAAGCCATGATTCTCAGGATCAGGTTCATCTGTTTTCATTTCAGGTCTTGGGCAGATAAATAATCCGCTATATAGAGGTTTACCGTTATTAAGGGATGATACACCTTCATTACATACTTCACCGATCCATTTTGTCCCTTTCAGGTAGAAATCATTGTAGTTCATAGGATAAAATGCATCCAGGTTCCATTTATCCCATTCCTGGCGTACAATCTTTTTAGCAATGGAATTTGGACCCGGAAAAACCGCTGCGTTGATTTCCTTTCCTTTACTGTGAACCAATTCAGACAGACGATTTACTATGCTGGTGATTAAGTCATAGCGATATTGTTTCCATTCCTCTACCTGTGAGGGATCATCAATTGTTTTAATATCAATCCCTGATTTTTCTTTAAATCCATTAACACAAAGGTCGCAGTAGCAATAGTCATATTCAGGATACTCCCGATCCATGACAAGACCATATTTTTCCCATAATCCTTCGGCAAGAATTACATCCGGAAATCGTATATAGTCGAGATGGATGCCATCAACAACGGGAAGGTCAGCAATCCCTCCGTACAGATTAGCCAGAAAATCATATACCTCCGGTTGGTTCGGACATAGAAATTTATAATAATCTACATAGGCCGGGTTATCGAAAGCGGATTCACCTTTCCCGTTGACTGCATACCATTCAGCTTTTAAATTTTCAGTGTTGCGTTGGAGCATGGTTGGTATCCATGTATGAAATTCCAGTCCTGCTTCTTTGGCGATGCCTCCGACACGCTTGTAGGTCTCCGGATCATGGCCTCCGTTGTACATCAGGCCAATAATGCCTTTTTGTTTAAGATCAATGAAATATTCCTTTATTTCCTGGTCTGTATCTGACCTCGGACCACTCAGCCAGGCATATACCGGAACTTTAATATCGGATAGCTGATCATCAGAGTTAAGCTCCTGTTTATCAGATTGGGGCGCTTTGCAGCTTAGTATAATTATTAGAGATAAAACGAGTATAGTGATCTTTTTCATTTTAGTTGGATTTCAATTTGTTACATATTTTAAAAAATGAATACAATATTACTAAATCATAATGAAGTCATAATCATTTGTGCATAATAATACTACTTTAAAATTAAGGATACTTTTCCAGATCAAAAATATACAGACCACAACCCGCACCAGCTGCAGAACCTGATACTGACGCCTGAAACACTATCTTTTTTCCATCATCCCTAACGACAGGATTCGATGATCTGAATCCTTCGATTTCGCTGAAATAAGTTAATCTTTCATATACCGGTTTTTCAGCATCGAGCCTGAGTTTGTAAACATCAATATAAGCGGTCCCTTGAGGGTTATGCTTATCGCATTCAATCAAAGTGTGAACGCCATCCGGGAATATTCCTTCAGGTTCATCATATTGTTCCGGAGCACTTGTATAATTAATGATTTCTCCTGTCAATAAATTATATCCCATTACTTCACTACTGAATACTCCTTTTGAGGTCTTGCCATATTGAGACCAAATCAATTCGTTTTCCTCTGGTGGCCTGAAATTCTGAGGTTCGAGGATATCTTCATATTTTATTCCATCCACAACAATATTCCGGTTGTCTATGATGAGTTTTTTATTAGTGATTCCTGGTATACCTTTCTCAGAATACGCTATTTCACCAGTGTAAATAGTTTTATGATCCGGTGACCAGGCAATCTTCATGGACTTCCTGGATATCGCCGGACCTTCATTAATTTGCTCATCCGGGATATTTATGGGAGGACCTGTCAGATCTTTATCCATAACTTGCATGTAAAGTGTATATCGTTCAGGGCCGCATGTAAATAAGAGATCACCATTCGACAGGCACAAGACCCTGTAATAGCCATGTCCTTCCGGCCGGTAGAATGGTTTTGTTATTTTAACCGGATTTTTGGAATGTATATCCACCATCCATACATCTCCACCGGCACTATCCACAAAAAATACCTTTTCACCATCCAGAGACCATTCGGCTCTTTGCCCGAAACTGGTTAATGGTTCAATGTGGAGGGGAAGTTTGTCTTTGGGGAAACTACCTTCAGTAGATCTATAATCACAAGAAAGGATAATTAGGGTGAAAATGCTTAAAAAATATACTTTCATGAAAATAATATTTATAAAAAAAGATAAATAATTATGTTATCACTATTTTATTGCTTTGAAAAACCATCTATTAGCGTTTCATAAAAGCAGGATTATTTGGAAAATATCATTCAGGAAATAAAAATAATGAATTATAATCCAATTTACTTTTTTAGAGACCATATTGAAATGTATTTATATTATATAATAGATATTAAAACGAATTTCTTTGCCATGATAATAGCTTGGATAATTAGAATTGAAATTTTATCTTTTGAGAAGCAATAGTAATGTTTATAACCTCAATAGTTGAATCAAAAGTATTGGATGAAATCATAATTTAGCTTAATTATAAAAGAAAGGATTATCAAATGTCAAAAATAGCATTCATAACAGGTGCCACTGGAAATTTAGGCAAAGCAGTTACCCGAAAAATGATTGATTCAGGATTTACAGTCATTGGAACCACTGAGCCCGGAAAAGATGTGTCCTCCGAGGATGAACAAGTGACATATAGAGTGGTGGATCTTACAGATCCTGAGGCGACTGATACACTGATTCAGGAAGTTGTTTCACGTTATGGTAAGATTGATGCAGTCATCTGCCTTGTAGGTGGATTTGATATGGCTACCATATCAGAGTCTTCTCAGAATGCTTTGCAGAAAATGATCAACCTGAATTTTTTTACTGCATTTAACGTTGTTCAGCCAGTTCTCAGAATTTTATCTGATGGGGAAAAAAGAAAAAGCATTGTACTGGTAGGTGCTAAACCGGTTTTTGAACCAAAAATTGCCAAAACGGTTTTCCCTTATGCATTATCCAAATCAATGGTGATCAAGATGGCAGAAGTAATCAATGCCGGTTCACATCTGAATAATACAACTGCAACAGTTATTGTCCCCAGCATAATCGATACACCTCCCAACCGGGAAGCCATGTCGGATGCTGATTTCTCGGATTGGGTGTCCCCAGAAAGCATAGCTGATAAAATTGCATTCATCTGTGGGGAAGGAGGGAAGGACCTTAGGGAAACCGTATTAAAGATCTATGGAAATTCCTGAATTTACCTTTAAAAATTCGTTGAATATATCAGATTCCCTGAAATGAGTATAAAAAAAATCCCGCCTAAGCGGGATCTAAAACTTGTTATATAGCCATGCATTTAATTAAAGCCTATTTTCTTAAGTCCATCGTGACTGATTTTTATGGCTTCGACAGGTTTCATCCCATCAAAGGTCCGGTCCTGTTCTACAATATAGTATTTCATACCCGCAAGGTCTTTTTTACTAAGAATTCGTTCAAAATCAATTGATCCGGTTCCGACAGGCGCAAATCTGCCCTGGTCATCCATGTCTTTCACATGCCAGATCTTAAATCGACCGGGGTATTTTTCAAAATACGCGACTGGATCAGCGCCGGCTTTAATTACCCAATACAGATCCATCTGAAAATTGACATGTTCAGGGTTCAGGTTCTCCAACATATAATCCATGGGGACAATCCCTCCATCGATTTCTTCATATTCAAAATTATGGTTGTGATAAAGAAATTCCAGACCTGCGTTTTTACATTTTTGCCCCAACGTATTCAATACCATGATCATTGAATCCAGGTCTCCTATCAATACGAGGCCCCCGGCTTCCCGGTCAAATTTAAAAAAACCTCTTGGTGGTATTGGAGCTACAAAATACTTAAATCCTGCTGCCTTTACATCGGCTATTAGTTGATCTGCATTTTCAGGAGTTGCCATCCCCATATGGATGCTTAAAGGAACCAATCCCAGATCATCCAATTGATTTTTAAACTCATCAGGGGTCATGCCATAAAATTTACCATCCCTGTAATCTGTAGCTTCTATATATTTATAGCCCACTTCTGCTACTTTTTTTAGTGTCTCCTGTGGGTTCTCTTTCATTTCCTCCCGCACAGTATAAAGTGTTGCCCCACCAAAACGATCCTGTGAAATTCCATATTGGCTTTTAGCCATAAAGGTGACAACCATGATTAATGTCAAATAAAAAAACCTTTTCATAATACAATATTTAGATTAATGTAAACAAAATTAGAGCTTCCAGCCTTCCCGATACTCATAATGGAAGTATGCGTTGGCTTCCTCACAATTGGTAATTTTCATATTTTCAGCATCGTATTCCAGCGTCCTGTTAACTTGCTGCGCAGCTACTGCAATATTTGTCAGCAACATGATTTCTGTCAGTTTCGATGCAATTTCAAAATCATTAGCCGCTTTACGCCCTTCCTTAATGGCCTCTATAAAATCAACGTACACACTACTGGGACGATTGAGCCATTTTTCAGGAGGCGTGAAATCAGGATCTTCCGGGATTAATTCCGGCATTGCTCCATGGGTACCATGCATGATCATTCCTTTATCACCAATATATAATGCCTCTCTCAGAGAGCGGTCAGCTTCCAGTTCAGCTGGCCGGAATGGCTTGATGCCTCCATCAGTCCAGGTTACCTTTACAGGTGGTTTATCTCCTCTTGCCGGAAACTCATACATTACATTTTCTGATTGAGGAAGGTAATCCTCGGTGTATGGAGAGGTGGTGGCCTGGATTTTGGTTGGCATACCCAGTTCCAGAGCCCAGATGGGTGCATCGAAAGTATGTGCACCCATGTCGCCCATGGCGCCAGTTCCATAATCCCAGAGTCCGCGCCATGCAAAATGAGTGGTTTCGGGATTATAGGGTTTCTCAGGTGCAGGTCCCAGCCAGAGGTCATAATTCAGGTTTTTTGGAACTTCAACACCCGAAGGCCGTGTAAGAGGCCCCTGCGCCCATACCGGACGATTAGACCACATATGTACTTCCGTTACGTTGCCAATTGCCCCTGACTGGATCAATTCTACAGTGGCCATGGTTCCTTCAATATTGTGTCCCTGGTTTCCCATCTGGGTTACTAATCCGGTCTTTTTAGCCAATTCTTTCAGGAATCTGACTTCATGTATGGTTTTCGCCATTGGTTTCTCGACAAATACATGCTTCCCGGCATTTAATGCATAGGCAGCAATTACGGCATGGAGATGATCAGGAGTACCGATGACCACGGCATCAAGTTCCTTCTCCTTATCTATCATTTTTCTGAAATCATCATATACCTTTGCCTTGGGATAACCTGCAAAAACATGGCCGGCGTATTCGGAATCCACATCACATAATGCATAAATATTGGCATGTTTAAATGTTTCCGGGCCTCCGGCTTCACCCATCTGATTGGCATTATCGCTGGCCCTTCTTGTCGGCCTGGGTGGTCTTATACCCGGATACCTGTACCACTTGAGCCCGGGCAGTCCCATGCCGCGTTTGATAGGGACATCCGGAGTTGCTATGTTCTGAATATCGCTGCCACCCTGGTTTCCCAATCCGATCCCTGCCACGTTCACCATATCACTTGGGGCAGTGTATCCAACGCCACCAAGAACATTTCTCGGGATAATGGTATACACAGCTGCAACAGTAGCAGAATTACTAATAAAGTTTCTCCTGGAGATTCCTTTAGAAGGTGTCTTCCTTGTTTTTTTAGAATCCATAAGATTTGAATTTTATTTCTTTAATAGGCACTATTTTCGAAATCAGTTGGGCATGAGATTATATATTGCATACTGCTTTAAAAGTTAATCTCCAGGTAAATTTTGCTTAAAAAAATAAATATCCCAAATTTAATTGAGTATTTTTTACTCATATACTATATTTATATCAATATTATGGTAGAATTTATGGAGAATTCGAATGAAGAAAATCTAGATCTAGTACAGGATGCGATTCTGAGATCGGTTCCTCAGTTATCGATCAATACGGTAATATTCAGATTTCATGATCAACAATTGCAATTTGCAGCAGTAAAATTGATCAATGGAAATTTATGGTATATTCCGGGTGGGTATGTCTATCAGGATGAAAGTATTGACGAGGCCGCCAAACGGAATCTATATGAGCAAACGTTGATAGATAATCTGATTTTATATCAATTTGGATCTTTTGGTTCGAGCGAACGCAAAATGAAAACAGATATTGATGAAATACAACAATTGGGGCTTTCTCAGGAATATCTGGATTGGATAGGGCAGAGGTTTGTAACAATAGCCTATTACAGCGTTATTGCCGACCCTGATGCTAAAATCAAGGAAGGTTCCATGTATAGCAGTGGCAAATGGTTGAATATTGATAATAAATATAAATTTGCCATGGATCATGGCGAAATTGTAGCCGAAGCCCGAAAAGCCCTGGCCAGGGATCTGCTTAGCCGTCCAATTTTGTCGAGCTTTTTACCTGCTGAATTTACCATTCCAGAACTACAGAAGCTTTATGAAGCCATATTGGGAAGACCCGTGGATCGTGGAAATTTCCGCAAACGCATATTAAAACTGGATATAATTGCAAAGACTGGAGAAGTAAAAGGAAATACAGGTCAACGTCCGCCGGAATTATACCGGTTGAATAAAACAAATTATCTGAATTCCCTGACGGAGGATGTAAAGCTCGGGTTTTAAAAATTATTCAGAGAGATTACAACTTTGGACAATTGGAAAGTAATCTATAGATGGAGAATACCTTTTCCATGCGGTGGCTTAAATAGTGTCCGATTGCTGGCTATAGTTTCTTTTTAATTACTAATTTTAGTGATTAAAATAGAAAGACGCAATGCAGAATAATACCATTAAAAATTCATTGCTGTTAAAAATTACAGCTGTTTTGGTAAGCTCAACAATTGCCATCGCCATCATGATTATCGGAAAATCGTTTTTAATACCACTTGCCTGGAGTCTGGTGATAGCGCTTGCCTCTTTCCAGATCTTAACCAGGATCGAAAGAAAATATCATATAAAACGATTGATATCATCACTGGTATTTGTTGGATTGGTTTTTCTATTCATCATCATTTTATTTTACTTTTTTTCGCGTGAGATTGCCTCTATCATCAAAGGAATTCCATCCTTAAGTGAAAAGCTGATCCTGACAACTCAAAATATCATCCATATCTTTGAAGGATATGGCATTAACATCCCAATGATCGATCAATCTCAAATACACAGTTGGATTGCCGGCCATTCTGACGTTATTATCAAAGCACTGGCATCATTTGGTAAAAGTATAGGCAATATTTTTCTTGTGGGAGTCTATCTGTTTTTCATTTTATACTACAGGGATAATTACCTCTATTTTATGAGGCTTCGGGAAAAGACAGATGATGGATTTGCTTTTGCAAAAAAAAGAAGTAAGGAAGTAATTGGCATTATCAATAACTTCCTGTATGGTCTTTTTGTCACTACACTAATATTGGCCGTAATGTTGTATATTATCTTTCTGCTGATCGGCTTACAATATGCTTTGTTCTTCGCATTTTTTGTGGCCCTGCTTACACTTATACCATACCTTGGAGGTCCCCTGGGAATGGCGATTGTTTTTATATTCGCCTCCATTTCCAATGATGGATTAATGGTGCCATTATTGGCATTGGCGGGGATAATTATCTCCAATGCCATAAAAAGCAATGTTGTAAAGCCTGTTGTTATCGGTAATAAAATCAACCTGAATGCATTTATGATATTTTTAGCTGTGATAACCGGTGGGATGATATGGGGTGTCTCAGGCATGATTTTATTTATGCCTTTTGCGGGAATAGCCAAAGTATTATTGGAGTACAATGAAGGTACGAGGCCTTTGGTAGCACTTTTCACCATCCTGCCAAAGGATGCATTAAAGCAACCGGAACATTCAAAAACGGATAAGAATACAGAATAATACCCATCATTTCTCTATTTTGAACAAGAACGGATGAAATAAGCGATCTTAAAAAGACCAATCCGCTTTGGATTTATTCTCTATCACTTGTCCATATTTGTTCAGATCATAGGAAAGATGAAATCAACCTGGCGATGGCATAGGTCAATCTTTTGATTATGTTGCTTTTATCCCACGCTTCATTTGAAATTTCATGGCATTCTTTCAAATCCTCAAGAAATACGCTTTCCAATTTTTCAGCAAACTTCATCCCATAGATCACCGACATAATCTCAAAATTCAGATCAAAACTTCTTATATCCATATTGGCTGTGCCTACCACGCTCAACCTCGAATCTGCGACAACGGTTTTGGCATGTACAAAACCTTTGCTGTATAGGAATATCCTGACACCTGCATTCAACAATTCCTTGAAATAAAACCTCGATGCAGCACCTACAATCGCTGAATCCGATTTTTCCGGTAACATTAACCTGACGTCCACTCCGGATATAGCAGCCTGACATAAAGCATTTTGGATGCTTTCACTGGGTATGAAATATGGATTGGTCACATAAAGGCTTTCTCTTGCTAAGGAAAAAATGCGCATATAGCTCAGCATGATATTGGATTTTGGATAAATAGGGCCTCCCGCCACCACCTGGCCGATAGCGGGAATATCCTCTTGTGTTTTTAGTGTTGCCTTAGGGAATAATGAGTTGCTGAAGGAGAGGGCATCATTCGCACTGGTATTCCAACTGACAATAAAATGACGCTGCAGACTGTTTACAAGAGGGCCAGTGATTTTCATATGGGTATCGCGCCAGTAAAGACCAGTATCAATGGAATTGTCATACCTGTCTGAGACATTTATTCCACCAACAAAACCGTAATTTCCGTCTACTATGATGATCTTCCGATGATCGCGGTGATTAACTCGGTTAGCAAACTGCTTTAATTTCACTTTAATTTTTGGATAAATATCTACACCTCCCTGCTTTAACTCTTTTACAATATTTCGTTTAATTTTTCTGCTGGCGTAATCGTCATATAGTATCCTCACTTTGACTCCTTCTTCCACCTTTTTTAATAGAATATCTTTGATCTGATTCCCGCGCGTATCATTTTCCCAGTCGTAATACTCCATATGAATAAAATGATTGGCCTTCTCCAGTGTACTTAGCACTTCTGGAAATTTCTCTTCTCCATTCACCAATAGTTTAAATTGTCCTGGAACTAAATGTTCATTACTTAATCCTGCCAGAAATTGAACCATCGGCAAGAAATGTGCTATCTCATCCCGATGAGTTTCTGCGAGATTTCCAGTTTCATCCTTGATTTCCCTTTGGAAAGGCTCGTCAAGCGTGTTTTGTGCCTTTGCGCCTTTTGAGCTCAATTGGTGATGCCGGTAATTTATACCGAAGGAGAAATAGATTAGAATCCCAAAAACCGGAAACAGAAATACAAGAAGCAAATACGCTAATGTTTTAGGGGTGGATTCTGTGTCCAGAAGGATTCTGATTGCGGTGTAAAGCAATACTAAAATGTAGGCGACTAATATTGTTATCTGCATGGATGGTTCTTTTATTTAGGTGATTACTAAAACTTATATTTAGGCTCTAATACATTATAAATTAAATCAAAAATAATAATAAACATCCTAACCACACTTTGTTGGTTTGAATTTTAGTTTTCACCAACACCGTAAAGAATCCAACGATCAGTTATATAACCGATCTTATGTATAAATACTCCTTAAACTCGTATTACTGCAAATCTCAGGAAATTGTTATATAATTTACATTATGTTAAGTAAGATGCCTGAAAATAAAGACGGCCCTTGATGTCGGGCCGCCATAATATATTTTATCTCCCCTATTTTCTGGTAAATATTATTGTTGCTCTAACTCTGAAGTAGCTCCCAAAGCATCCAGTTTCGCTTTGGTTTCATTTACTTTTTCGTATTCTTTCATCAATGCATATAAGGTCTGCAACGTTTGTAATGTGCTGATATCCTCAGGATTTACATCATGTGCCTTTTCAAAATATGGAACAGCTAAAGCAAATACTTCATTAGCCCTGGCTTCAACGGCCTTACCTTCTTTCTTGTATGTATCAAGATCCATATCCTGTGCTTCCTTAAGAATCTCAGCTCCCTGATTATATTTATTCACCCCTAGGTTATATAAAGCTTCAAAATATTCGGGATTTTTTTCGAGACATTTCTCATACCATTCACCGGCAGTATTATAATCTTCTGCTGCATCATATATATATCCCATCTCATAATACAGGATATAGTTATCTGGATCTTTTTCAATGGCTGCTGAAAGGGATGCTTTAGCTTCATCGATCCTGTTTGACATGATTAGGAGTGTAATTTCATCCTGCTTAAGGTCATGATCTTCCGGGAATTGAACTCTTGCCCGCTTAGCTGCATCCAAAGCGGCTAATGTATCTTTCACAACAGCTCTGTAAACGTAAATAATGTTCCTATGGACATTTACATCAGCCATATTATTGTCAGCAAGATAATTGAAGTTCTCTAATGCCAGTTCGGTATCATCCAACTGCTGTGCAGCGTATCCTGTATATTGCCAGGCCGTTGTATCATTAGGGAACACCATTTTTACCATATCAAAATAAGCAATAGCACCTTCATAATCACCACTCTGATATGCCTCTACTGCCCCATTAAATGAAGCACTATACAATGCAACAATCCGCTGATCTGCAAATATGTAATAGGTGCTTGACTCAGGTTCCATTTCTTTCACTTTCAGAAACGACTCAGCAGCAATTCTATAGGCATCATCACTTAAGGATTTTACGGCCTCATCCTCTGAGTTATAGATTGTTTCATAAATTAGGCCGCGATAATACCATGTTTTAACCTTATCACTCGTTTTTTCATGTGTGGTAGCAACATCGATAATCGCTTGAGCCTCAGCCACTTCTCCCTTGTCAAGTAGTATTTTAGCCTTTTCTATCTTAGGAGTTTTCTCCTTCTGGGCAAAAGCCACACTTACGGTAAGGAGTAAAAATAAAATTAACCTGATCTTTTTCATGATTTCAAGATATTTACTTAAACAATTAGTTAGTTACAGATATATAATATGCTATTTATCAGCATTTTAACTTGATTCTAAATTTTCTTCCTCAATCTTCTCTATCTTCTCTACACTGCTGATTTCGTCATTCTCATTTAATTTGATCAACTTGACTCCCTGCGTCGCCCGGCCCATTACACGCAATGTGTTAACAGCCATTCTGATCGTAATGCCTGATTTATTAATGATCATCAGGTCATCTGTGTCAACCACTTCTTTTAAAGCAACAAGCTTGCCAGTTTTTTCTGTTATATTGATGGTTTTAACCCCTTTACCGCCCCGTCTTGTTATTCTATAATCGTCAATTTGGCTCCTTTTTCCAAATCCTTTTTCAGAAACAACCAATAAATTTGCATCTGTGCGGTTAATACATACCATGTCCACAACCCGATCTGTTTCCCCTTCAAGTTTAACTCCCCTAACGCCAGCAGCATTCCTTCCCATTGCCCGGATATCATTTTCATGAAAATGAATAGCTTTTCCGGAACGTTTTCCAATTACAATGTGATTATCCCCGTTGGTCAATGCCACATTCAAAAGGCGGTCGCCTTCATTGATGGTAATTGCATTTATGCCGTTCTGGCGCGGCCTTGAATAGGCTTCCAGTAAAGTCTTTTTTATGGTACCCTTAACGGTACACATCATAATATAGTTATTATTGATGTAATCTTCATTCTGAAGGTCGTGCACGTTTAATACAGCCCGTACCTTATCTTCGGGATCAATATTGATCAGATTCTGTATAGCCCGCCCTTTTGAAGTTTTTACACCTTCCGGGATCTGATATACTTTCTTCCAGAAAACTTTTCCAAATTCAGTGAATATTAGAAGATAATCATGGGCATTGGCAACAAATAGATGTTCGGTAAAATCATCATCTTTCGTGACAACTCCCTTCGAGCCCACCCCTCCCCGGCCCTGAGTCCTGTACTCTGAGGATTGTGTGCGCTTAATATACCCTTGATGAGAGATGGTAATCACCATTTCTTCATTTGGGATCATATCTTCTATACCAATTTCATCTGAATCGTGTACGATATCAGTCCTCCTCTCATCTCCATACCTCTCCTTCACAGCCATCAATTCGTCCTTTATAATGCTCATTCTCAACGCTTTATCATCAAGAATGGCTTGAAGCTTTTTAATGAGTTCCTGGAGTTCCTTGTATTCTTCTTCTATCTTTTCGCGTTCGAGACCGGTCAACCTTTGCAGACGCATGTCGAGAATCGCTTTTGCCTGAATCTCAGAAAGCTTGAACCGCTTCATTAAACCTTCTCTGGCCGTTTCAGGATCCCTTGATTTACGAATAAGATCTATTACTTCATCAATATTGTCCAGGGCTATGATATATCCTTCAAGAATATGAGCACGTCGTTCTGCTTCTTCAAGTTCAAACTTAGTCCTTCTTACAACTACATCATGTCGATGACTTACATACTTGGAAATCAAATCTTTAAGATTCAATATCCGAGGTCTTCCTTTAACTAGAGCGACATTATTTACACCGAAAGATGATTGTAGTTGAGTATGCTTGAACAAATGATTCAATACAATGTTGGGAATAGCATCACGTTTAATATCGTATACTATCCTCAAGCCATCCCTGTCAGATTCATCTCGTATATCAGAAATGCCCTCCAGTCTCTTTTCATTAACTAACGCAGCAGTTTTTTCGATCATAGCTGCCTTATTAACCTGGTAAGGGATTTCTGTAACTATTATCTGTTCTTTTCCCGAATTATTCGTAACAATGTCGGTTTTCGCCCTCACAACCACCCTGCCTCTTCCTGTCTCAAAGGCAGATCTAACACCCTGATACCCATATATGATTCCACCAGTCGGGAAATCAGGCCCCTTAACATATTGCATCAATTCTTCAATCTGGATATCATTGTTTTCAATATAAGCCACAATGCCATCTACCACTTCTGACAGGTTATGCGGCGGCATATTGGTAGCCATACCGACTGCAATTCCGGAAGCTCCGTTTACCAGAAGGTTTGGGAGTTTTGCAGGCAGAACTGTTGGTTCCTGTAATGAATCATCAAAATTAGGTTGAAAATCAACTGTATTTTTGTTGATATCATTCAGCATCTCCTCGGAAATGCGCCTGAGCCTGGCCTCCGTATATCGCATGGCTGCCGGTGAATCCCCGTCAATTGATCCGTAATTTCCCTGACCATCAACCAGGGGATATCTCAGGGACCATTCCTGGGCCATTCTGACCATTGTGTCATAAACGGAGGAATCACCATGAGGATGGTATTTACCCAGCACCTCTCCTACTATTCTAGCTGATTTTTTGTATGGCCTGTTATAGGTAACACCCAACTCAAGCATTCCATATAGCACTCTTCTATGTACAGGCTTCAATCCATCCCGTACATCTGGTAGCGCCCTGGAAACTATTACTGACATTGAATAATCTATGTAGGCACCCCGCATCTCCTCCTCAATGTTGATAGGGATAATGTTTTCGTTAGCTCCTTCTGCCATTAACTGTGGTTAAAATAGAAAAATTATGGACGCAAATTTACATAAAATTATATTATTACGGAGCATAATTTGGCCCTTAATTTATGAACCAATCTAATACCCTCCGGATACTTTGCGCCGGTTCATTCTCCACCACCTGTACTTATGGAGATTGGGATAATTCTCTCCTACTTTTGGATTCTGTTTTTTATAAAAAGGCTGCCCCCGATATCCTTTATTCCCATGAATGTGTTTTTTCTGATATCGGCAGGTCTTATTGGTAAATTTTTTCGGATAATCATATCCAGGAGGGGTCTTGGCATTTAAACGGCAGCGTGGAAGCTCCGGGATGGTATATCTGAAACCAACATGAACAAACAATGCAGGATACCTGTGTCTGACACTTCCTCCAAACTCAGGTAAATCCATCTTATAACTTTTAAATTCATAGGAAGGCCTGATATAACCTTTCAAATATTCAGAAAACTCATATTCAATGGGTATTCCTATATTAAAATACACACCCTGATTTATCAGACTTTTATCGTAGGCACCCCCCATCCATATTTTACCAACCTGTATATCGGCATAATAAGTCCAGTACATAAAATCATATACCCTGGCGCCCACTGTTCCGAAAACACGTTTCAGATTTGTGGTTTTGACATTTGGCGTATATTGCCCAAGCGCGTCAGCTCCGGTATACGGGCTCATGGTTGGCAAATGATGAAGCTCAAAAGCTGCCCCTCCCCCTACCCGGACCCGGTCAAATAAATCCACACTAATGATAAGGGTAAAAGGTATAGCCCCTGCACTCCCTTTGTATCCTAGTTTTGCGGTATCACTGAGCACTTGATTTTGCAGATCGCTCGAGGAATTTCTTGTAACAATTGCTGAATCCGGGGCATTTAACCAATTCTTATAACCAAAAAAGGATGAAGAAGAGGAATCCTGAAGGGTAAAAAGATAAAGACCATTGTCCGTGGAATCGGTTTTGTTTAATACACCATAGCCCGGAAGGTCATGCTTATAGAACGTTCTGCCATATCCACCTGTAAAGGTTATGGATATTTTGTTCAGGATCTGTCGCAACCGGCTAACCTGGGCCTCTTTCTGGGGCACATAATAATAAGGGTCGGTAACCTGACTGAGTGCGGGAGCAAACAGGATGAACAAAAGAATTAAAATAAGTAGCTTTTTTTTTACCATTTAAACGGTCAATACCCCTTTTTTTTGGCCGGTTTTTGCTTATCTAACGTCAAAAGTATCTAAAAATTTTCTAAAAATAATGGTTTTTGACAATTCCAACTTTTCCCCTATTTCCTGAACTTTTTTGAATTCAACTTTTGATATTTTCCTTTTGTCAGATAAATCTTCATGGGTGTCATCCCAGAAAAAGGAATGAAGGAATCGAATGAACATATATGGGGCATTCATTAACATTTTCTTAAATTCTCTGTCGGATACTCTGGAGGCATCCGTGTCATCTCCGTCAATCAATGATTTATCAAAGGATTTTTCCATGGCCAGTTTAATGGTTTGAAAAAAATGATCTTCCCATTTCTTTGCATGCTTAACCAGAAAACTCATTGCATAAACTACCGGATCCTTTTTAAGATAATGTCCTCCTTTTGAAATCGTTCTCGCCTTTTTGTTTAAAGCCATTTCCTCCATAAGACTTATATCGCCTGTTGAAAGGGCAATGGATATACTGGGCATCATGATAATGAGACTCAAAAAATCGTGGTCACTGATATCAAGATGTGGCGCCTCTTTATTTCGAAAGGTATTCTTGAGATCCTGTACTGATTGAAGAACATCATGATCTTCGAGAATGATACTTATTTCGTTGGCGGTTAACATAATGGTCAGTATTTATCTCAGCTAAAGTTAAAATAATTAATACGCATTCCCTCAATATTTCTCTGGCATTTTGACGTCCGATATCGAACATTTATTACATCAAATCCGTACAACATAATTATACTAATAATTAAATTTTCTTGGAATCATCTGATTGTCAAACAATTAGACTTTTGGTATAGTTATAGTTAGAAACAGAGAGGATTGGTATGCCTAAATTATGATAGAATTAAAAGAGATAAGAAAGTCCTACGAGGTAGGGAAACAGAAACTTGAAGTATTAAAAAGTATTGACTTACATATAGAGGCCGGGGAACTGGTTTCAATTATGGGATCCTCTGGATCCGGTAAGTCAACCTTGCTGAACATAATTGGAATACTTGATGAATATGATTCGGGAGACTATTCATTGAACAATACACTGATTAAAAACCTGTCCGAACGAAAAGCCGCCTACTATCGTAACCGGTTTTTAGGCTTTGTTTTTCAGTCCTTTAATCTTCTTTCCTTTAAAAATGCCTTGGAAAATGTAGCCTTACCCCTTTATTACCAGAAAGTGAGAAGAAAAAAACGTAATATCAAGGCTATGGAATACCTCGATATGGTTGGGCTGAAAGAATGGGCTGAGCATATGCCAAGTGAATTGTCTGGCGGGCAGAAGCAAAGAATAGCCATAGCACGGGCCTTGATTGCAGATCCGAAGGTTATCCTGGCTGATGAACCTACAGGGGCATTGGATTCACAGACTTCGTATGAAGTAATGGAGATTTTTAAAGAAGTGAATGATGCCGGAAAAACCATTCTGATCGTAACACACGAGGATGATATTGCTCACAAGACGGATCGCATTATAAAATTAAGGGATGGAATTATTGTAGATGAAGAAATTGCGATAGCATCTTAACCTCAAAGATATGTTTGACCTGGATAAGTGGCAGGAGATATACTATACGATTAAGCAAAACAAGCTACGTACCTTTTTAACGGCATTTAGTGTGTCCTGGGGAATTTTTATGCTCGTTTTATTACTGGGAGCCGGAAAAGGCCTTGAGAATGGCGTTAACAAGGAATTTGAGGAAGACGCTGTCAATAGCATCTATGTGTCACCTGGGCGAACAAGTATGCCTTATAAGGGCATGAAACAAGGCCGGTATATCAGGCTGAAAAACAGCGATTATAGTTCAACCAAATCTGAAATTGAAGGCATTGACCATATCACAGGAAGATATTATTGCTCAGGTGAATTCACCGTAAGGTATAAGGACCGGTATTCAAGCTTTTCTGTGATTGGCGTTCACCCTGATCATGCATTTATCGAAAACCAGAAAGCCTTCCAGGGCAGGTATCTTAATGAAAATGATCATAATGAGAGAAGAAAGGTGGTCATCATGGGCACGGAAGTGAGCAAGATATTATTTAACAATGAGGATCCAATAGACAAGTGGATACATATAGGTGGTATACAGTATAAAGTGGTGGGAATATATGATGATGCCGGAGATGGTGATGAAGATCGGCGCATTTTTATCCCGATCTCAACAGCTCAACTGGCCTATAATGGATCCAACTATATACATAATATGGTTTTCACCGTTGGTGATGCATCTGTCAAGGAAAGTATTGAAATCGTTGACAAGGTAAAAGATGATCTTTCAAACCGCTACAAGTTTGATCCGGAGGATAGCAGGGCTTTGTTCATATGGAACAATGTGGAGAATTATCAGCGTTTCGTTAATCTCTTTAATGGTATTAAGATCTTTATATGGATTGTAGGGATAGGTACCATAATTGCCGGTATTGTAGGAGTAAGTAATATTATGCTCATAGTAGTGAAAGAAAGAACAAGAGAAATTGGAGTCAGAAAAGCATTGGGTGCGACACCCAATTCTATTGTAGGCCTGTTTTTACAGGAAGCTATCGTAATTACCGGTATTGCCGGATACATTGGATTGCTCGGCGGAATTGGATTGATTGAATTTATTAATTACTCACTGCTTGAATTCAGTGTTGATGCGCCCTATTTCAGAAATCCCGAAATCCATCTGCAGACTGCAATTGGGGCAACATTGTTGTTGATATTCGCAGGTGTTATTGCAGGATATATTCCGGCTAAAAAAGCCTCAAAGATCAGGCCGATAGAAGCATTGAGAGATGAATGATATTAAATAGACTGCAGAATAAATTTTAAAAAAAGCAAAAGTGTTTGATTACGACAAATGGCAGGAAATATGGGCAACCATAAAAAAGAACAAACTTAGAACTGCTTTGACAATGTTTGGCGTTTTCTGGGGGATCTTTATGCTAATGGTCTTACTTGGTTCAGGAAATGGGCTGGAAACGGGCGTAAGAATAGGCTTTGAGAGCTGGGCGACCAATGCCGGATTCATGTGGGGAAATAAAACTACGATGGCCTATGAAGGATTCAAGCCTGGGAGATATCTTAGATTTTACAATGAAGATATTGACGCATTGCGTGAAAATGTAAAAGGACTGGACAAACTGGCTCCCCGTAATTCACTGGGAAGCTGGCGTGGTGGCAATAATGTTTTCAGAGGCAATAAATCAGGACCATTTAATGTCTATGGGGATTATCCCGATTTCCAACATATTCAAATAGTTAATATGGTCAAAGGAAGACACCTGAATGACTATGATCTCAAAGAAAAGCGAAAAGTGGCAGTTCTCGGTCAAGAGGTCGTTAACGTGCTTTTTGAATCGGATGAGGATCCAATTGGAGATTATATAAAGATTAATGGTATATTTTTCCAGGTCATAGGCGTGTTTAAATCTCTGCGAACAGACGAGATGGCGACGAGGGACATGCAGACCGTTTATATACCATTTTCCACTTTTCAGCAGGCATTTAATTATGGAAACCGGGTTGGATGGTTTTCATTTACCGCGAAAGAAGGCGTACCGGTTAGTCTCGTTGAAGAGCATATGAAGGATGTCCTGAAGAAACGTCACCATGTAAATCCTGAAGACCATGCCGCCATTGGTTCCAATAACCTGGAAGAAGAATTCGGACGAATAAACGGCCTTTTCTTCGGAATATCTCTTTTTAACTGGATTGTAGGCATCGGCACCTTGTTTGCTGGTGTGATTGGTGTGAGCAATATTATGTTAATCATCGTTAAGGAACGTACGAAAGAAATTGGCATCAGGAAATCAATGGGGGCTACTCCCCTATCAATAATATCCCTTATATTACAGGAATCTATAGTATTGACAGCTTTCGCCGGATACATCGGCCTGGTATTGGGCACATTTCTTCTGGAGGGGATTAACTATGCCATGGAAAAGTTTGATTTAAATTCCGATATGTTTGCACATCCGGGCGTTGATTTCAGGATCGCAATCACAGCATTCGGAATATTAATTATATGTGGTGCTTTTGCCGGGTTGATCCCTGCAAGAAAAGCTGCCTCAATTAGTCCCATTGAAGCGATTAGAGTGGAATAAAATTATTTAAAATGAAAACAGTTTTCAGAGTATTATTAGTATTGATATTAATAACAAGCTTTGTAGGAACCGGTTATTTCCTTTATCAGAAATCAAAAGAACCGCCTGTAGTGTTTAGTACCGAAAAGCCTTTCTATACAGATATTATCTATAAAACCGTGGCAACAGGATCAATAGTACCCCGAAAGGAAATTGATCTAAAATCTCAGGTATCAGGGGTGGTTGAGAAAATATTTGTTGAGGCTGGAGAGATTGCCAAAGAGGGTGATATCATTGCAAAGATCAAAATTATCCCCGATGTAGTGGCGCTTAACAATGCGGAAGCGAATTTGAACGCGGCCATTATCAACTATAAAAATGCTGAGAAAGAGATGAACAGGCAAAAGAAACTGTATGATGATAAGATCATTTCAGAGTTTGATTTCAACAGGTATATGCTGGAATATAATCTCAGAAGACAGGAATTGGATGCAGCTGAAAATAATCTGGATCTAATTAAGGAAGGTGCCTCGAAAAAATCTGGCAGTGTTTCTAACCTCGTCAGGTCAACAGCCGATGGAATGATACTTGACGTTCCGGTGAAACAGGGAACTTTTGTGATTGAATCAAATACATTCAATGAAGGAACAACCATCGCCACAGTTGCCAATATGAATGAAATGATCTTTGAGGGTAAAGTGGACGAATCAGAGGTCGGTAAATTAAAAGAAGGGATGGGCTTGCTGCTAACAATTGGTGCCCTCGATAAAGAAACATTCATGGCAGATCTGGAATACATCTCCCCGAAAGGAGTTGAAGAAGAAGGGGCCATACAGTTTGAAATAAAAGCAGCTATAAATCTTAAAGAAGGAACCTTCCTCAGAGCCGGCTATAGTGCCAATGCCGACATCGTACTGGATAAAAGAGATAGTGTTCTGGCCATAAAAGAGAGTAACCTGATTTTTGAAGAGGATAAAATATTCGTGGAGTTGGAGACCGGAGATCAAATCTTTGAAAAAAGGGAAATTGAGACAGGACTGTCCGATGGCATAAATATCGAGATACTGAGCGGATTGGACCCCGACGATGAGATAAAAAAATTATAAACTGGTTCAGTTATCACCAGCATAAATGATCAATAACCTGGAGTTTTATTAAATTCCAGGCTATTGATTCAATTTTTCAAAATATTATTCAAATTTAGCTTCTATGGCCTCATACCTGGCCTTCAAATCCGGATCGTCCTTAATGCCTGACCGGATGGCTTTATATTTACTGGATCCAATAGCATACTTTGCCATAAGATTAATAAGATCCTTTGCAGCTTCTTTCCTTTCGTCAATTTCTCCATTGACAGTTTCCAAAAACTTGATCTCCCACTCCTGTGCTTCAATTCCAGCTAGTTTATCGGCATCACCTTTTGTGGCCTGTAATTCCGTAAACCGCTGACCGGTCATCCCCTCTTGTTTTGCAATCAAATCATTCACCAGCGGGCTAATGGACGAGGTTATGCTTTTTACCCCGGCATTGGCTATAGCATAGGCCTTTAAGTCATCATCTGTTATTTCAAGATCCTGGGCATTGGCAAATCCTACCCCGATTACAAAAACAAGGAAATAGATTAGTTTTTTCATCATGCAATTAATTTTTATTTTATCAATTTATTTATTTTTTATTAATTCCATTTTTAATTAAGTGCCGAAATAACAAATTTTTAAATTGAATGGCAAAAGGAAACTAAAAAAAATTGTTTTATAAGTACTTGGTAATTAGCATACTAAATACCTGGAGAATTACAAAAACCACAATGCTTCTTACTTCCGGGGGGATATACTTATAGGCATTGCATACGATCTTGCCTAAAATTTGAGTTTAAATCTGATATTGAAAAATCGCCCGGATAAGGAATTCGGAACAGCATAATAGACATTGTTAAAATCTTTTACCCAATAATAACTGACCGGATTATTTCTTCCCGTCAAATTCAAAACTTCAACTCCTAACCATATGGATTCCAGGAAATTAACCTTTTTCATGAAAAAGATCTTTGATAATCCTATATCAATTCTCTGGTATGATTCTCCTCTAAAAACATTACGGTATTCGATATTATTGGGTGGGCCGAAAGGTAAGCCAGACGCGTAATTAAGATTAAGGTATACCCGGTAGGTAGGATTTTTTGGAAGATGGTCCTGAAAGAAAATATTAAAATTAACCAGCTGGTCGGTTGGCCTTGGTATCATGCCTCTGTCATCAATGGATAGATCTTCTTTTGTAGATAATAATCCTATACTGAACCAGGATTCATCACCAGGAACAAATTCCCCGCTTACCCTGAAATCAAAACCGGCAGCATAACCATTGGCGACATTATCAGCATAGTACCTGATTCTGACATTATCAATATCATAGGGTATAATATCGTTCAGATATTTAAAATATGTTTCTACAGTCAGTTTAAAAGGACGTCCCCAGAAACTAAAATTATAATCCATCCCGGCTATGGCATGATATGATTTTTGAGCATCTACTCCAAGGTTGAGACTCCCGTCAAATCTTCTGAATTCCCGGTAAAATGGTTGCTGCTGGTATAATCCCGCCGCGGCGCGGAAAACAACATCTCTTTTCCAACTTGGGGAAAAAGAATATTGGATCCTGGGGCTAAACAGAAAATTATCATTAATATCAAGATAGTTTAGGCGAAGCCCATAGGTAAGCCTGTGTCTGTTATTAAAATTAATGTAGTGCTGAATATAACCTGTCAATACATTTCCTTGTGTATGGTTGTCGGCATCGATGTGTTCGATAATGGTAACATAGTCCGCTGAATCGATAAAACTGTATTGCTGGACATGATCGTCAAATTCCTGATAGGCATATCCGATGCCAAAACCCAAATGACTTTTATCTGAAATTATAAGTTCATTTCTTAACTCTGCATTTAAGATTTGAGCATTAAGTTTATTTCTTGCGGATTCAAAATCTGTTCCAATACCCCGCAGGCTAATACATTTGTTAAATGTTTCTGATTCCGGCCTTTTGTCTACGTCACACAATCTGTAACCTGCCTCAACATCATAGTACTCTCTCTCCTGGGTATAATAATTTGAAAAAATCAGGTGTGAGCTAAACCTTTCTGTGAACCTGTGTGTTAACTTAAACGCTCCCTGGTAGGTATTGTAATTCAATAAATCCCTTCCGATAAAAGCAACATAAATATTTAATGGCTGACTGAATGTGCCAAACTCGGTCTCACGGCTTTGGGGCTCTACGGTATACTGATTTTTGGAAAAAGCAAATAATAGACCCAGTTCCGTTTTTGCGAAGGTTCCAATTTTCTTATTCCCCAGATCAAAATGAAAATAGGATTGAATATCCGTATACCTTGGGTAATATTCTCCTTCCGTTTCCAGTGTATTTAGAAGATATTCCGATCTTTTATGTCTTGCCCCAATAAGATAGGATATCTTATCTTTTTTAATGCTCCCCCCTATATGGAAGGTCCCTCCCAGCAATCCCATAGCCAGGGAACCGTTAAAGGTTTTAGGTTTCTGATATGTTACATTGAGACTGGAAGAAAGTGCGTCACCATATTCCGGCTGCCAACCCCCGGATGAGAAATTAACTTCCTGTGTTAGGTCCGGGTTAACAAAACTCAGGCCTTCCTGTTCCCCCGACCGTGTCAGGAAGGGCCGGTATACAGGTATATCGTTTACATAGACCAGGTTTTCATCAAAATTACCTCCTCTTACAGAGTATGTGCTGGAAAGTTCATTATTACTCACCACACCCGGCAGTGTGACAAGTACCTGGTTAAAATCATTAAAAGGTGTCGGCAAATATTCAATATTTCTGGGTTCTATAGTATAGACACTTACCTGATCTCGAACTACATCACCAGGACCTGAGGTAATAGAAATACTATCCAGCACCCTGAGTCTCTGACTTAAGATCGCATCATTCCTTTTCCTTTCACCTGCTTCAAGCTGCAGGGTATCCTTATAAATTTCATAATTAATATGTTGTATGATAAAAGTAAAATCCACGCTTGACGGCAGTGATAATTCATAATATCCCACACTATCGGTGGTAGTACCAGTACTGAATTCCGGAATGGAGATTGAAGCTGTTTGGACCGGGTTATTCAAGGAATCTTTGATGGTTCCATACAGAATGCCTTGTTGTGCTATAAGCATTACAGGCATCATACTTAAACATAGAAGTACAATAGAAAATTTAATGGAAAAAAGACCTTTCACCCCTGAAGTATCAAACTGTATTTTTTAATACATTTATTGTTTTTACCGGGTTTTCTGATTTGAACACAAAAGTTCCAGCTACAAATACATCAACGCCAGCATCGTGCAATTGTTTTATGTTATCCGTTGAAACACCACCATCTACCTGTATTAAAAGCTCAGGATTCAATTCTTTCGATAGAGTTCTTAGGTCTTTTACTTTTTCATATGAAGAATTAATAAAATTCTGGCCACCAAATCCCGGATTAACGGTCATAATAAGGACCATGTCCAGATCTTTAATAATAGGCTTAAGAAGACCAACATCAGTGTGTGGATTGAGCGCTACCCCGGCTTTTGCACCTGTATTTTTTATCTGCTGGACTGTGCTGTGTAAATGTGGGCACGCTTCATAATGAACGGTAATCAAATATGCTCCTGCCTCTGCAAATCTTTCTATATATTTTTCAGGATTAACGATCATCAAGTGGACATCAAGAGGTTTATCTGAGCATGAATGAATTGATTTAATTATTGAGAATCCAAATGAAATATTTGGGACAAAAACACCATCCATAATATCCAGATGGATCCAATCAGCCTCACTCTTGTTGATCAATTCAATTTGTGATCTTAAATTTAAAAAATCAGCATTTAAAATTGAGGGCGATATAATAACCATTGTCAGAGAAGTTTAAATAAAAAAATCAGGGAATCAGGATTTTAACCTTTCCACTATCCTTTCCTGAATGTAAGTGTAAAACGTAAATTCCTGAGGATAGCTTTTTCAGGTCAAGTTCAAATCTGCTTCCACTTTTTACCTTTTCAGCTCTATGTGCGAATACCATTGAACCATTTATATCAAATATCTCGATATCTATGACACGGACGACTGATTTGTCTCCTGTCAGTTCAACAAATAACCTGTGATCTTCTACAGGATTTGGGTAGATCTTATACCCCTTATCAGAAAGATCATCGTCAATGGAAGTTATTTCAGATCTAATTGCAATAAAATCAGGGATCCCATACCCGATCAATGTATCCGGAGTATTATATTGTGTACTACCCTTTTTAATCAACTCAATGATCTCCATATTATTCAGATCAGGATATGCCTGCCATACTCCGGCAGCTAATCCTGCTACTAGGGGAGCCGCGTACGATGTTCCTGATCCGTAAGTCAGGGAACCATTCCAGCCAACTATACTTGTTCCTTTACCAAGTGCACTGACTTCGGGTTTTATCCGGTCGTCAGCCGTTGGTCCCGTTGAACTGAAAATTTGATATTCCGCATTTTCATTTACAGCTCCTACTGCAAGTACGGAATCCGCATCAGCTGGCGCAACCATTTTTCCCCATAACTCATCATCACCCTCATTGCCTACGCTGACAACACATAATATTCCTTTTGAAGATGCGATGTCATTTGCCTGAGTAATTATTGCAGTATTCCCATCCATATCCTGGTAGTTATAATCCATTGAGGGATCGTCAAAGAAATTATATCCTAAGGAAGTGTTTATAATATCCACACCTATACTATCTGCATATTCTGCTGCAAACAGCCAATTATACTCTTCAATAATATATTCAGTAGGCACATCTTCTGTTACGCAGAGAATTACATCCGCATCCGGGGCTACCCCAACAAATTCGTCTTCAAGGTGTGCTGTTATTGTCGAAAGCACACTTGTTCCATGATCATCATATCTGTATATATTATCTGAGTTCTCAACAAAATCCCATACAGCCACAACCTGGTTATTATCATACATCCTCGTAAAATATGGGCTAATATTGGTGCCGATAAATCCGGCATCAAATACAGCTATAATTTTTCCCTGTCCTGAAAATCCAGCAGCGTGCATTTCGCCTGCGCCGATCATATCATTCTGGATAGCATTAGTTAGTTCTTCTGTTTCCGCAGTGCGATTAAGGTATTCTGTTGTTGATGATTCATAAACTGATTCATAGGTCAGCCGTTGACCGGGTGCAACAAATTGCACTTCCGTTACAAATGCCAATTGTTCAATCTCTGTAATCCTGGATTCATGTGCTTCTATAAGCACGCCGTTAAGCCATTTAGTCTGGTAAAAAACACGTACGCTATCAATGCTGTTCAGTGCATTTACATAAAGATTATTGACCGGGAGATCCTGTAAGTTAACAGGGATGTTATATTTAATCCTTCTTTGTATAGCTCTTTCGGATAAATAAGCTTTGGGATTATCCAATGTGTAAACAGATTCAGATTTAGTATCAAAAAACACCATGTATCTGTTCACCTGTGCTGACACCTGGTTAAAGGATACCATGCACATAATTAAAATCATTACCATTTTACTCGTTCCCATACCCTATCAATTCCTGTCTAAAGTCGATGCCTTGTTCTATAATTTGTTTTCCAAGACATTCATTTTCAGTGCAATAGTGCAAAATAATAGATTCTTTAGAAATAAGACCTACATTCTCAGCATAAATTTCACTTCTCTGATCCCACATTACTATGGAGTCCGGGTTATATTCCTGAATTACATTCAACGTAGAGTTAAAATCAGTCCCATTCAAAGTAAGAGGCTGATAGACATCTTCGTAGATATAGAGCTCTTCTTCCAAAATATTAAAAGCATTTCCATCCCATCTCTTTTGCTCTAATACCGGAAACACCAATTTAGTAAAAGGAATATTATTCTCGCTGACGACAACATTGGTTTCGGATTTGATGACAGTCCATACAGAATCAATTTCCCAAGGCATAGTATCATCCTTTCTTTTAAACCTATTCAGTGTATAGGTTGTGCTGCCTGCCTGGTTGATATAAGGCTCACCCACTTGTTCCTTGAGGAAATAATTAACCGTATCTGGCAGATTCAGAAGTGTGTATTTGATTTGCCGAACCTTATATTCCCTGTATTCTCCTGTTATCAAAGGATAAAAAGCTTGTCCGGATGCCTCTTGATCGAATTCTATAGTTGATTCACATCCAATTGTCAAGAGCAGGATTACGCCCGAAAAGGTGGCAAATAACTTGTTTATTATAGGTTTATTTCTGGCTGCTTTCAAATCTCTTGACTGGAAGTATCTTGCAAAGATAATCAAACCATAATGGCCCCTGCAATAGTTGCAGTCATTAATGTTGCGAGGGTTGCTGCGAGAAGAGCTTTCATGCCTAATCTGGAGAGATCAGCCTGTCTGTTTGGTGCAATTCCTCCTATTCCTCCCACCTGGATTGCAATACTGCTGAAATTTGAGAAACCGCACAATGCATAAGTAGCAATGATAACAGATTTATCACTTAACATATCATCTCTAAGCAAACCGCTTAAACTCTCATAGGCCACGAATTCATTAATAACTGTTTTTTGCCCGATCAAACTACCTACCTGAAGCGTTTCGGACCAGTCCACACCGATGGCAAAGGCAAAAATCCTGAATACCTGACCTAAAAGATATTCCAGTGACAAGCCGCTGAATTGACCGTCAGTATTTGATATTATAATTTCATTAAGCCCGGTCCAGGCTCCGATCATATCTCTTAGTATATAGTTTAACAAAAATATAATGGCAATGAAGGCGAGTAACATGGCACCGATGTTCAGAGCCAGTTTCAATCCCTCGGATGCACCTTTGGCAAGGGCATCGATCAGGTTAACACCCATTTGTTCCTTTGATACCGAAAGGTCTTTGTCAATCTTTTCGAAATCCCTTTCCGGGATTAATATTTTTGACATCACAATGGCCGCAGGAGCATTCATTATAGAAGCACTTAAAAGGTAAGCAGCAAAACGTGCCTGTTCTGCCGGGTCATCTCCGCCTAAGAACGTAACATATCCGGCAAGTACACCCCCGGCGATAGTAGCCATTCCTCCAGTCATGAGACACATCAGTTCTGATTTGGTCATTTTTGATATGAATGGCTTAACGAGCAATGGTGCCTCAGTTTGACCAAGGAATATATTTCCTGCAGCAGAAAGGCTCTCCGCTCCTGAGAGGCGCATGGTTCGAACCATTATCCAGGCAATTCCTTTTACTATAAATTGCAATACACCAAGATAATAGAGGCCTGTAGATATGGATGCAAAGAAGATTACAGTAGGTAGTACTCTGAAGGCAAAAATATAACCGTAATCAGTTCGGGCCAATCCATTGAACAAAAATTGTGCTCCATCATTCGAAAAACTGAGCAGTTTTACGAAACCACGACTGATCAGGTCAAACATGCTCTCCACGAAAGGTACCTGGGTTATAAGGATCCCGAACACTAATTGCAGGCCAACCCCCATGCCAACAAGCTTCCAGTCAATGTGCTTTTTATCCCTCGAGAAGGCATATGCAACTAAAAGCAAAAAGACCAGGCCAAATAAACCCCTAAGAATTCCCACCATGTTTGATTATTGATTAATTTCTTCTATTCAACTCATCGCGGATCTTGGCAGCTTTCTCGTAGTCTTCCTCTTCCAAAGCTTTATTCAACATTTCCTTTAATTTATCATATGAATGATCTTTCAAAGGTTTTTCTTCAGGAGCTGTTGAGGCTTTGGGTTCATCTTTTTTGATCTCAGCGGTTAAATCAGAGGCTTCATCTTCGGACTCCTCAGTAAGGATGATGCCCGCATCTGTCATGATTTTTTCATAGGTGTAGATTGGAGCATTAAACCTCAGGCCAATAGCAATCGCATCAGAAGGACGGGCATCGATTTCTACAGTCTTACTATCATTTTCACAAACTATTTTAGCAAAGAACACACCTTCCTTCAAGTCGGAAATTACGATCTCTTTAATCGTATAGTTAAAAGAATGTCCAAATGATTTAAACAGATCGTGGGTCATTGGACGATTCGGGATAATTTTTTCGATTTCTATCGCGATGGCCTGAGCCTCAAACATACCTATTATAATCGGCAGTCGCCTGTTCCCTTCCGTTTCTCCAAGCACTAAAGCAAAAGATCCTGATTGGGATTGGCTCGATGATAACCCCAGTATTTCCAGTTGAATTTTTTCCACTACAAAAAATTATTTATTTTCTCGAATAACTTCAATTAACTTAGGTACTACTTCAAAAGCATCTCCTACTATTCCATAATCAGCATTTTTAAAAAATGGTGCTTCAGGATCATTGTTAATAACAACGATTACTTTCGAAGAACTTACTCCGGCCAAATGCTGGATAGCTCCTGATATTCCAATTGCAATATACAAATTTGGTGCTACTTTTATACCGGTTTGACCAACATGTTCGTGATGTGGTCTCCATCCTACATCTGATACCGGTTTGCTGCAACCAATGGCAGCTCCCAGTACTTCAGCAAGTTCTTCAACCATACTCCAATTTTCAGGACCTTTCAAGCCCCTTCCCGCGGAGACAACAATATCTGCTTCGGGTAAAAGGACCTTTCCTGTAGTTCTATCTGTTCCGGTTATTTTTGCATCTATCAAATCAGGATTCAATTTCAAATCTGATATTTCAATAGATGCATTTTTCTGGTTTTCAATTAAACCAATCGCATTTCTTTTGATTGAAATTACTTTTTTCGGAGAGGTCAGAATCAGGTTCTCGAAAGCCTTTCCAGAATAAATACTTCGTTTTACAGAGAATTCAGTTCCTGCAACAGGCAATTCTGCCACATTTGTAGCTATACTGGCGTTTTGTAAAACAGCGATTTTAGCTGCAATTGGATCGGCAAGAGCAGATTGAGCTGTAATGTAAATATCCCCTGATTCATTGTTCATAATATCGTTCAGGGCATGGGCATATACATTTATCACAGCCTGGTCAAAAGCCTGGTCTTCTACATGAATCAATTTATCACATCCGTACAATCCGGCTTTAGTCCCCTGAGATGATTCCAGCGTTCCGAAAACCACACAAACAACCTTTGCGTTAACAGTTTTTGACAATTCACCTGCGTAGGATATCGCCTCCAGGCTTGTATTCCTGATACTTGATCCTTCTTTTTCTAAAAATACAATTATGGACATTATACTTATTTAAATCACTTTTGCTTCATTCCTTAACAAATCATGAAGTTTTTCAACTTCATCGGGATCAATTAGTTGAATGCCTCCTTTTTCTTTGGGAAGCTCAAAATTGTTATTTGCCGACCGGGATTCAGATTCATATTCTTCAATAACTTCAAATGGTTTTGTCCGGGCCGTCATTATCCCCCGCATATTGGGGATCTTCCATTCGGCAATGGGCTCCTGACAACCCGCGATCAAGGGTAAAGTGGTTTCAAGGTACTCCTTACCTCCTTCAATTTCCCGGGTCATTTTAACAGCTGAATCATTAATTTCAAGTTGCATAACCGGAGAAAAAGCAGGGATCCCCAGCATTTGACCTACGAGTGAATGCACAATACCACCATTGAAATCAATAGATTCCCTGCCCATCAATATAAGGTCATAGTTTGCACTTTTAATGTGACCTGCTATCTGTGAAGCCACAAAATAGGTATCTATTGGATCTGCATCTATCCTTATTGCCTCATCTGCACCAATTGCAAGCGCCCTTCGCAGGCTTGGATCAGATTCAGATCTGCCCACATTCAAGACAGTGACATGTGCATTATTCGAAGATTTTAAATCAACGGCTTTCGATATTGCATAATCTTCATAGGGCCCGATTATATACTGCACATTAGTGCTGTCAAATTTTGTATTGTTCTCTGAAAAAGCAATTTTTGACGTTGTGTCGGGTACATGGGTTATACAAACCAGAATTTTCATAAATCATAAGATTTTATTCAAATTTATACCACCTGATTAAGATAAGGAACTATAATCCAAATTAAAATTATTCCATAATGAATGATAGAATAAATGAGTTAAAAAATCTACTTGCTGATGATCCGCATGATTCATTTTTACATTACGTATTAGGTTTGGAGTATGTCAAGGCAGGCGATGTTGAGCTGGCGCTGAAAAAATTTGAAATGCTATTGCAAGAACATCCTGATTATCTTCCGGTTTATTACCAGGCAGCCCATCTTTACCTTGAAAATAATGACAGGGAAAATGCTGAAATCGTTTTTAAAAAGGGAATTGCCTTGGCAAATAAACTTGGAGATTACAAAACTCACCAGGAACTTAAGAATGCTTACAACAATCTTCTTTATGAAGAGAATGAATAATAATAAGTCTTATTCGAATGGGATTATATAAAAAAAAAGCCAGATACTTGATCTGGCTATACTTTACTCTTAAATAATATTACTTCTTGACTTTTTCTACAATAGCTTTAAAGGCCTCCGGGTGATTCATAGCCAGGTCGGCCAAGACTTTTCTGTCAATTTCTATACCTGATTCTTTCAGGCCACCCATAAACTTGGAATAAGATAATCCATACTCACGGACACCAGCATTTATACGCTGGATCCATAATTTTCGAAATTCTCTCTTTTTTGCTTTACGGTCCCTGTAGGCATAAGTCCATCCTTTTTCAACAGCGTTTTTTGCTACTGTCCAGACATTTTTTCTTCTTCCCCAATAGCCTTTGGCGTGTTTGAGGACTTTTTTTCTTCTTGCTTTTGAAGCTGAATTGTTAACTGATCTTGGCATTTTTTTTCGTTTTTGGCTGTTGGTGCCCTACTAGGGTCTTACGTACCAAAAGCCGGGTTACACATTAAACCTTAGATGTTCAACATCTTTTTTACTCTAGGAACATCTGATTTATGAACTAATGTTGCGTGTTCAAGATTTCTCTTTTGTTTTGTCTCTTTCTTGGTCAGGATATGACTTTTATAAGCATGTTTTCTTTTTATTTTACCTGTACCAGTAAGTTTAAAACGTTTCTTTGCTCCTGATTTTGTTTTTACTTTAGGCATTTTACCGTTTGTTTATTTTATTTTTCCCTTAGGAGATAATATTACTGTCATACGTTTGCCTTCTAATCTTGGCATCTGCTCTACTTTACCATAATCTTCAAGCTCCTGCATAAATTTCAATAATAAAATCTCACCTCTTTCTTTAAAAACAATTGTCCGACCAACAAAATGAACATAGGCTTTAACTTTTGCGCCATCTTTCAGAAAGTTTAATGCGTGCTTCGTTTTAAAGTTGAAATCATGATCATCAGTATTGGGACCAAATCTGATCTCCTTGACCACGGTTTTTTGAGCTTTCGCTTTTATCTCTTTCTGCTTTTTTTTCTGCTCATATTTAAACTTAGAGTAATCAATGATTTTACAAACAGGGGGATCAGCCTTTGGTGAAATCTCCACAAGATCTAAACTCATGTCTTTTGCCATTTGCAAGGCCTCTTCAATAGAATAAACGCCCACGTTAACATTTTCACCAACAACCCTTACTCTGGGTGATCTAATTTTTTCATTGATGCGGTAGGGCTCTTCGACCCTCCCTCTCATTACAAATCTATTTCTTGGTCTGATAATTTAAACTGCTTTTTATAAATGAAGTGCAAATATCGCTATTTATTTATTTTTTCTCACAAATTCTATCATAGAAATTTTTACATATCCGGTTTCGAAGGATCAATAATAGAGAATTTATTGGACATTTTCTAAACTTTTATCTACTTCACCTGAAAAATACTTTATAAATTCTTCAAGATCGTACTTTCCGACATCACCCTCTTTTCGTTTTCTGAGAGATACTTGATTGGATTTCTCCTCTGCCTCACCAACTATTAACATCATTGGGATTTTATTTATTTCAGAATCTCTGATCTTCTTCCCTACCTTTTCATCCCGGTTGTCAACATATCCGGTAATCCCATGCATTTCAAGCTGTCTGAAAACTTTATCCGCATAATCAGTATATTTCTCCGATACAGGAATTACGACAACCTGATCAGGGGCTATCCATAAGGGAAAATCTCCTCCACAATGCTCAATCAATAAGGCTACAAATCGTTCCATTGAACCAAAGGGAGCCCGGTGTATCATAACTGGCCTGTGTTTCTGGTTATCCGCTCCGATATACTCCAGATTAAATCTTTTTGGAAGGTTGTAATCCACCTGGATCGTGCCTAATTGCCAGCTTCTCTGTAAGGCATCTTTCACCATAAAATCCAGTTTCGGGCCATAAAATGCAGCTTCACCTAACTCTGTTACAGTTTTTAATCCTTTTTCCTCAGTAGCTTCAATTATATCCTTCTGTGCCTTTTCCCATGCCTCGTCATCACCAATATATTTTTCTTTATTTTCAGGATCACGTAAAGAGATCTGTGTTGTAAATTCCTCAAATCCTAGCGCTTTAAAAACATATAGAACAAGGTCAATTACATTCTTAAATTCCTCCTTTACCTGGTCAGGCCGACAGAAAATATGTGAGTCATCCTGAGTAAAACCACGAACTCTAGTCAGACCATGCAATTCACCACTCTGTTCATACCTGTATACTGTACCAAATTCTGCTAGACGCAATGGCAATTCCTTGTAACTTTTGGGTTTTACTGCATATATCTCACAATGATGTGGACAATTCATCGGTTTCAAAAGGAATTCCTCATTCTCATTAGGAGTATGTATAGGCTGAAAGCTGTCTTTTCCATACTTGTCATAATGCCCGGAGGTTACATATAGTTGTTTATGCCCAATGTGGGGAGTTACGACCCCCTGATAACCTGCCTTGACCTGTGCTTTACGGAGGAAGTTTTCTAACCTTTCCCTCAATTGAGTTCCTTTTGGTAACCATAAGGGCAACCCAAGCCCCACTTTTTCAGAAAAGGCAAATAATTCCAGTTCTTTTCCTAATTTTCTGTGATCTCTCTTTTTTGCTTCTTCAAGTAATGTCAAATATTCTGCTAATTCCTTTTGCTTAGGAAAGGATATACCATATATACGTGTTAGTTGCTTATTCTTTTCATCACCCCTCCAGTAAGCTCCGGCTATATTTAATAATTTTACTGCTTTAATTACGCCAGTATCTGGGATATGAGGACCACGGCACAAGTCGATAAAATTGCCTGAATGATATAAGGTTATCTGTCCATCTTCAAGATCTTCAAGTAATTCCAGCTTATATTCATCACCCTTATCCTTAAAATAGCTAACAGCTTCTTTTTTTGATTTCGGTTCACGTATATATTCATTTTTCTGCCGTGCAATTTCCAGCATCTTTTTTTCTACCTTTTCAAGATCTGCTGTATCAAATTCCTGATTTCCAAAATCAACATCATAATAAAAACCATTATCAATAGAAGGTCCAATCCCAAATTTTATCCCGGGGTAGATGGCTTCCAGGGCTTCCGCCATTAGATGTGCTGAACTATGCCAGAATGTCGATTTTCCTTCAATATCTCTCCAGGTAAGCAACTTAACCTCTGAGTCTTTGGTTATTTCCCGGTTCAAATCCCAAACTTCATGGTCGACCTTTATTGACAGGGCATTTCGGGCCAGCCCCTCACTGATACTCTGTGCAATTTCATAACCGGTTATTCCATTCTTATATGATCTGACACTTCCATCAGGAAACTTAATATTTATTTTTTTACTCATTTATTGTTCGATACTTTTTGGTTTTAAAGCAGGAAGTATGGGCCGGGATTCATACTCCCTCCTAATTCTTTGCAAATATGCAATATAATTCTCAAGTTTCTGCATTTCTGATAGTGCATATGGATCTCCCTGGTCATATTCAAGTACTTTACTGTATGCGTTATATGCATTATACACTTGTTCCTTGGCCCTATGCGCCTTCCCTAATATATAATATGCCTCATTCAACTGGTTATCAATTTCAAGTGCTCTTTCCGCAAAATAAATGGCAGAATCATAATCATATGTATCCAGATACACATCAGCAAGGTTAAGATATGGCCCATATCCTGGATCCTCCTCATCAATCAACCTGAAAGAGATCTCTTTTGAATCTTTATACATTTCTTTCATATTGTAAATTTTGGCCAGCGCATTTTTCAAGTCTGTATTTTCGGGTTCCTTATTCAGGTATTCAGTTACCATATCATAGGCTTCATCTGCTTTATTTGAGGACATCAACAGATCAGAGTACAGAATAATCCCGTTCATTTCCTCATATCCATTGATCAGAGCTTTTTCGATATATTGATAGGCATTTACAGTATCCTTAAAGTTATAATAATAAAGACCCTTTAAATAAGAGAACTTTGGTTCAGCTCCATTTTTATCGATACAATAGTTTATATGGTCAATCGCTTTGAGAAAATCTCTTTTTTCTGCATATATATAGGCGAGTTGTTCATTCAAATCGATCGATTCGATTTCGTCATTATTGTACAAGTATTCAGCTGCGGCCAGGGCCCTGTCCACACTATCCAGTTGCAGATTCAACTGAACCTCCAATATTCTGTACCGTGTGTTCTTTTCCGAATTGTCTATTAAGGATAAAGTCTGGAATGAACTATCAAAATCCTGGAGTTCATACAGCATTTCTGCCTTTTTAAGCAACAATTCGCCAGAATTCGGTTCTTTTTCAAGCATTCCATCAATATATGCCAGGGATTCATTAAGGTCGAGAATTCTGGTTCCCTTATCAATTATTGAAGCCTTCCGGTCATCTGATGAACCGCAACTAATTAATCCGATCAAATAAATTAATAATAATATATGTAGTGAGATTCTCATTTGGATACAAAGATAAAATATCGACAGGGGATCGTCACAATTAATTAGGCTTAATCTCCAAATAAATCAAGCTGATCATCTTTCTTGCTGGGCAGGTCAAAATTAAGATCTATTGTACTGCCTACTTCAAAAATTTCATCATCAGTACTCGTTTCCTGGTCTTCAGAAGAATATTCATCGGTATTTTTATCCTTTTTTTGATTGATAGAATCTTTTTCCGGAGGTGCCTGCGGACTTTTAACTATTCTTCTTTTATGAACTGATTTGATCTTTTCCACTTTCTGATCCGCCTCTGTATCTTTCGATCCGGATTCTTTAGTGGCAGTATATCCTGACCTTTCTGTCTTCCGGGGGGCTTTGTCATCTTTACTTGGTAAATCTGATTTTGATTGCTTTCTTTTATGTTCAAGGGATGAATTTACAGGGTCCTCTTCAAAATCATCACTTAAGTCCTGTGATTCAACTTTGTTTTCCACTTTTGAAGATCTGTTTCCTTCTTTTCCTTGCCGGGATGATATTTTCCCTTCTTTCTTTCTAACTGGTTCGGATGTGATAGCATGGGTTACACCTGAAGCTGATTTCTTTTCCGAAAGATCTTCCTGTTTTAATTCCTTACCGTTAAGCAGCTCTATCTTCCTGATTTTATTGTTGGAAAGTTTATTCCCGATAGCTTTCCAACCCTTGGTTTCAATCAAATTATCTAATAAGAACTCATCAGTCTTTTTAGCATCTTTTCTTTTTACACTATAGTGAACCCTGATTTTCTGATTCTTAATATTTGTGGCTATTTCTAGTCTGCTTCCTTTTTCCTCTGATATGAAGTTAAATTTTTTCCCGGTCGATAAGGTTTCTATTATAAAGCGTTTAATATAGAATGTTTTGTTTCCGCCATGATAGTAAACAGCAGAAATAATATCATCTGGCTCGAATTTGTCAATAAGAACGACTTTCTCGGGTTCGTACCGGTTTGTAAGATCAAAACTGGTAAGAGTATAAGAACCATCTTTCGTCAAAACAATGATCAGGTCTTCGGGTTTAAAATTACCCAGATATTTACCACGGTTGTCCCTGTTGAGTCTTCCAATGGTCGGATCATACCATATATCAAGACCACCCAGGGTGGAAAAACCTGTCGTTTTTAGTTGTATTTTACGAACCGGATATTTTGTCAATATATTCCCTTGTGATCCTCTTCCTTTTATATCAATAGAGGTAAAATCAAATTCAAAGGTCTTTTTCCTGGCCTTGCTTCCCGATGTAAGATTTACACTTATGGTTTCGGCTTCACCATTGGGATTGGCGGTAAAATATAACACTTTAGAACCTTTATGTCCTTTAGTGAGATCATATTCCTTATCACGGGTTACACCCATAACCTGGAAGCGCTTAATCATAGATTTACCGGTCTTTCCATCTAGATAGACCATATTGTAAACCATCCGTTCATCGTTTTTATTGAAAACAGCTGCATGGAGTATATCCTTCCCCATAAATACCTTTTCAGCAATCCTGGAAACTTTAAATTTACCATCCTTTCTGAAAGCAATTACGTCATCCAGGTCAGAACACTCACTAATAAACTCATCCTTTTTAAGCCCGTATCCAATAAAGCCATCTGCCCGGCTTACATACAGTTTTTGATTGTTCGCAGCTACCACAGTTGCAGCTATTGAATCGAAATTCTTTATCTCTGTTTTACGATCTTTGTCTTTGCCGTACTTTTCTTTCAGTTCTTTGAAATAGTTTATAGCATAATCAACCAGGTTCTTTAGATTGAACTCTACCTGAGTGAGATCGCCTTCAAGTTTCTTCAGACTTTCATCAGCCTTATACGAATCGAATTTGGATATCCGTTTAATTTTTATTTCAGTTAGACGGACTATATCGTCTTCTGTAATTTCCCGGTAAAATTGTTTTTTAAAAGGCTCCAGTCCCTTATCAATTGTTTCTATGACCGCTTCCCAGGTTTCACATTCTTCAATGTCCCTGTATATACGGTTTTCAATAAAGATCTTTTCCAGGGAAGAAAACAGAATTCTTTCCAGAAGTTCGGCCCGTTTTATTTCAAGTTCCCGTTTGAGCAGTTGCAAAGTTTGATCAGTATTGATCTTCAGGATCTGGTGAACATCCATGAAATGTGGTTTTTCATCCAGAATTATGCATGCATTTGGGGATATAGATACTTCACAATCTGTAAATGCATATAAAGCATCAATGGTTATATGTGGGGACTGACCAGGAGCAAGATAAACCAGAATCTCAATATCTTTGGCGGTATTGTCAACTACTTTTTTGATCTTGATTTTCCCTTTTTCACTGGCTTTTATTATAGAATCTATTAAACCTGTTGTTGTAATCCCGTATGGTATATCCTTAATTATCAGTGTCTTATTATCCAGCTCCTCGATACGGGCCCTTACCCTGACCCTTCCACCTCGTAATCCTTTGTTATATTCACTGAAGTCAGCCATACCTCCAGTAGGAAAATCCGGGTAGAGCTGAATCCTCTTGTTATTCAGGATATTGATAGAAGAATCGATCAATTCATTAAAATTGTGTGGTAATATCTTTGTTGATAAACCTACAGCGATTCCTTCCACACCCTGAGCAAGAAGCATTGGAAATTTAACAGGCAGAGTGACTGGCTCCTTCTTTCTCCCGTCATAGGATAGTTGCCATTCTGTAGTTTGAGCGTTGTATACAACATCGAGGGCAAATTTCGACAGGCGGGCTTCTATATATCTTGCTGCTGCCGCCTTATCACCTGTTCGTATATCACCCCAGTTACCCTGAGTATCGATGAGCAGGTCTTTTTGGCCAAGACCTACGATTGCATCGGAGATGGAGGCATCACCATGAGGATGATATTGCATTGTACTTCCAATGATGTTAGCTACTTTATTATAGCGGCCATCATCCATCTCCTTCATAGCATGGAGAATTCTTCTTTGGACGGGCTTGAAACCATCCTGGATGGCTGGAACAGCTCTTTCGAGAATTACATAGGAGGCATAATCCAGAAACCAGTTTTCATACATCCCGGAAACTGGTAATATATCATGGATCTTTTCATTTTCAGGTAGTTCCTCAAATACGTTGTTGTTATCTTCTCCCATTGTCATATTACTTCCTCAAGGACCAGATCTTTTTCAATTTTCAGGTTATCAATTATAAAATTCTGTCGATCCGGCGTATTTTTCCCCATGTAAAATTTTAATAGATTTTTAATGCTTGTGTCTTTATGCAAAATTACAGGTTCAAGCCTGATATTCTCCCCTATAAAGCCCCCGAATTCATCCGGTGATATCTCACCGAGACCTTTAAACCGGGTTATTTCAGGCTTAGAGCCTAGTTTTTCAATGGCCAGTCGCTTTTCCTCTTCATTATAACAATAATGCGTTTCCTTTTTATTTCTTACCCTGAAGAGTGGTGTATCCAGAATATACACATGACTGTTCCTGATCAGATCAGGAAAAAACTGCAGGAAAAAGGTTAATAAAAGTAACCTGATATGCATACCATCTACATCAGCATCGGTGGCAATAACTATTTTACTGTACCGAAGGCCTTCTATTCCGTCCTCTATATTTAAAGCATGCTGTAATAAATTGAATTCTTCATTTTCATAAACGACTTTCTTAGTTAATCCGAACGAATTCAGGGGTTTTCCCCTCAAGCTAAAAACAGCCTGGGTTTGAACATTTCTTGATTTGGTAATAGATCCGCTGGCTGAATCACCTTCGGTTATAAAGATCATCGTATCATTTTTGAGATCACTTTTCTGATCATCCAAATGAATCCTGCAATCACGCAGTTTTTTATTATGCAGATTGGCCTTTTTAGCCCTTTCATTTGCCAGTTTTTTAATACCGGCGATATCTTTTCTTTCCCTTTCCGATTGAAGTATGCGTTTTAACAAGGCATCCGCTACTTCCTGATGTTTGTGAAGATAATTGTCGAGTTCTTTCTTAATAAAATCATTTATGAAGGTTCTCATGGTGGGGCCTTCCGGTCCCAGATTAATGGACCCCAGCTTTGTTTTTGTCTGAGATTCAAATACTGGCTCTATAACTCTTACAGAGATTGCCCCCACAATACTGGCTCTGATATCCGATGCATCAAAATCCTTTTTAAAATAATCCCTGATTGTTTTTACAATGGCTTCACGGAAGGCACTGAGGTGGGTCCCACCCTGTGTTGTGAACTGACCATTAACAAACGAATAATATTCTTCCCCGTAAAGGTTATTATGCGTTAAGGCAATTTCAATATCCTGACCTCTAAGGTGAATAGGAGGATAACGTAAACTTTCCGGATCTGTTTTATTATTGATGAGATCAAGAAGTCCATTCTCGGAGTGAAATTTAACACCGTTAAAGTTTATGGTTAATCCGGCATTCAGGTAAGCGTAATTCCAGATCTGGTTTTCCAGATATTCCGGAATAAAATGAAAATTCTTAAATACATCAGGATCAGGTTCAAATACGATCAATGTACCATTTCGCTGACTTGCTTTTTTGTTTTTAAGTTCCTTCAACAAATTGCCCCTGCTGAATTCACCAGAGGTTGTTTTCCCATCCCGAAATGATTGAACCCTGAAATATGCTGAAAGGGCATTTACAGCCTTCGTTCCAACGCCATTCAGTCCAACAGACTTTTGAAAAGCCTGTGTATCATATTTCCCCCCTGTGTTAATCTTTGAGACGCAATCAATTACTTTTCCCAAAGGTATTCCCCTTCCGTAATCCCTGACTTCCACCATATGGTCGCCAACTTTTACATCAATGGTTTTACCATAACCCATCACATGTTCATCAATGGAATTGTCGATTACTTCCTTAACGAGAACATAAATGCCATCATCTTGCGCAGATCCATCCCCGAGTTTTCCGATATACATACCCGGTCGTAGTCTGATATGTTCTTTCCAATCGAGGGATTTTATTGTACTTTCATCATAAACGAAATGCTCGTCATTTGATTTTTTATCCATCTACCAGTTCCTTTTCCAATGGTTGACCAAAATATTTCTTATGATTTTAATGAGTGAATATACGAGTAAAATAATGCCAAAAAAACTAGATTTCTGACATTTTTTCACCTTCAAAGATTAGGTAATTAACTATATATCGTTGATCTTATGAGAGTTATTTTACTTCATTTAAACTTTTCAATTAAATAGCCGGACTGATAGTTTACGGTTTAAATACTCAGGATTTCTTTAGAATTAAAATTACCGGGAATATAACAACCCACAAGATTATAATCAATGGTCCTAAATAAACCAAAAAATGTATGCTGTCATAGGTGTAATTAATTGCATTATTAGCAAAACCTATAAATATCAACATAGTTATAATATACAGATTGACGGTTAAATGAAATCCTTGAAACCAGGTATTAAAATACGGTCGCTGGCTATTCAGTTTTCTTAAGTTTTCCCTTTTAATAAGAAACATAAAGACCTGGATGACCACGAAAATGGATAATGTAGAATAGAAAAATATATCTTTTGAAATCTCATGAACGGTTAATCCATTCTTGTTAAACAAAATCCCCAGAGGATCCGGTAAGAAGGCATAAACAAGCAATAAAGCCACAAGAAAAATTACAATCGAAACATTAGTGAAAAACTTGAGAAATTTGTTCATCTCTTGATTTTTGAACAAAATTATTCTGTTTGGGAATGAATTGTGGTGCAAAACGGACAATTAATTTCAAAATACTATAAATTAATATTTTAATAAGGAGCACTACAGTTCAAAGAATAACTTATGAAATTTATTACAGCATTTATTCTAATATTATTCTTTAGTGGATGTATGCATGAGATACAGGTCAGTTTTGACAATGACTCATGGAAAAAAGATCCAAACGGTTGTAAGAAGATAAGACTGGGGATCTACAAGGAAATTTTAGAAACCCAGAATGAAGTCCTGGGTTTGACAAATAAACAGATCATCAGTATTCTTGGTAAGCCGGAAAGAAATGAACTCTACAGTCGAAATCAAAAATTTTTTATTTACCAAATTTCCCCGGCTTCAAAATGCAACGTAACAAACAAAACTGAAACACTTTTTCTTTTTATTCGATTTAATGCCGTGGGCTTGTCTCAGGAGGTATTTGTTCAGGGTGCCCCGAGTTTTAGAGAAACTCCATCTACTTAAAACAAAGTGAGGCAGCACCTACAATTCCTGCTTCGTTTGCTAATGTAGCTTTTTTAATTTCTATACGGCTGGTATAATATGGTGTAAGGTTTTTCATCAATACCCTTTCCATAGGTGCTATTACGTAATTATAACTTTGAGATATGCCCCCACCAACAATAATTGTTTTGATATCAAGCAATCGAATCGTTGAGACAAGAGCCTCACCGAGTAAAATACCTATTCTTTTGAATACCTTGAGTGCTACCTTATCATTATCTTTTGCTGCTGCAAGAACTTCTTTTGTGTTCCAATTTTCGACTCTATCACCAAGGAGCTTACTCTTACTTTTCTTTAACATGTCATTCAGCATATCCTTCAATCCCGCTTTACCAATAATTGTTTCCAGCGTTTTTCCATCCTGCGACATAATATGACCGATCTCCATTGGATTTCCATCACCACCTCTGAAAATATGGTGGTCAATTATTGCAGCTCCCCCAACACCGGTTCCCAGGGTTATGAATACATAATTTTCCGGCACTTTTTCTTTACCAAAATAATATTCCCCAAGTGCAGCTACATGAGCATCATTATCCAAATAAAAATGTTTTCCCGGGTGGCTTGATTCAAGTCTATCAAGCAGGTTAGTATTCCCCAGATCTCCCAAATTGGGCAATTCCAATGTACTACGGGCATCACGGGATATCGTTCCCGGTACACCTATTCCGATTTCTTCAACTTCCGGATGATTCTCAAATTCATTCTTTAAAACATCACTAAATCCCTGAACGAAATCGTCCTTTTTCCGAAGGTCTTTGGTGGGATATTTTACCTTTTCCAATAATCCATATTTGGAATCCACAAGTCCAATCTTGATGTTGGAACCACCAATGTCAATCCCGAAGAAATGTGCCATATGCTGTTTAATTTTTTAAATGTTAAATTATCCTCGAAAGATAAAAAATACTGATAAAACAATTACCACAATTGCTAAAAAAAAGAGTTTGGAGCCGATAATGATCTGTATTATTTACTGGGGCTATGTAATGACCCCTGTACTTTGGATTTCCCATGCATTTACTGCTCCATTTTAACTAAAAAATCATTTTTATTGATCATATTTGCACTGCCAAAAAGTACATGGCAAACTGGCCGGGTATTCATCATGGCTATCCTTACAGAGATTTTTTGAAACGTTCATATTGTAAATAATTTTAATAATAATTTAAATTCATTTTAAAATGAGTATAGGTAAAAAATTCAGAGCTGGTGTTTTATACGGTAACGAAGTTAAGGAGTTATTGGATTATGCGAATGAAAATAATTTTGCATTGCCTGCTGTTAATGTTATCAGCACCAGTACAGTAAATGCTGCAATTGAAACTGCACGCGACATTAATTCTCCAATTATCATCCAGTTTTCCAATGGTGGTGCTGTATTCTTTGCTGGGAAGGGCCTTTCCAATGAGAATGAAAAAGCAGCTATTGCTGGAGGTATTGCTGGAGCTCACCATGTCAGGGCGATGGCCGAAGCTTACGGAGTCCCTGTGATTTTGCATACGGACCACTGTGCAAAGAAATTATTGCCATGGATTGATGGTTTATTAGATGCTGGAGAAAAGTATTACAAAGAAACTGGTCAGCCTTTGTATAGCTCACATATGCTTGATTTATCTGAAGAACCAATTGAAGAAAATATCGAAATTTCAAAGAAGTATCTGGAAAGAATGGATAAACTGGGTATGACACTCGAAATTGAACTAGGTGTTACCGGTGGCGAAGAAGATGGGGTAGACAACACGGATGTCGATAGTTCTAAATTATATACTCAACCAGAAGAGGTCGCTTATGCTTATGAGCAATTAAACCGAATCAGTGAAAACTTCACGATTGCAGCTGCTTTCGGGAACGTTCACGGTGTGTACAAACCAGGAAATGTTGTTCTGACTCCAATTATTTTAAAGAATTCGCAGGAGCATATTAAAGAGAAATTTGGAACAGGGGACAATCCAGTAAACTTTGTATTTCACGGCGGTTCAGGCTCAGAGCCGGAAAAAATAACAGAAGCCATTGAATATGGAGCAGTAAAAATGAATATTGACACAGATACACAATGGGCATTCTGGGCTGGTGTTCTGGAATATTACAAAGCCAACGAAGGTTATCTTCAGGGTCAGATAGGAAATCCGGAAGGTGAAGATAAACCAAATAAGAAAAAATATGATCCAAGGGCTTGGTTACGGGAAGGTGAAAAGAGTTTTGTTGCCCGTTTAAGACAAGCTTTTGAAGACCTGAATTGTATTAATAGAAATGTGTAATTGAACTTGTTAGAAATAATTTCAAACCGTACTGGTATTCCCGGTACGGTTTTTTTTATATCAATCTATTTTTCCATACACTCAACACTCCCTCATTTATGTTAAATTGATCCAAAAGGTCAATTCGTAAATTCAAATGTTCTTTGGTAATTCTGGCATGCACAATGCCTGTATAAAAAAGTAGCTGAAATCCATTGAAAAATGCAATTGATCTGTTGCATTATAGAGTATTCTATTATATTTAATAGATCATTTCAAGTCCTGTTTATTATTGAGAAACAACAACACGTTTTAAAAGAAAGATATTATAATGGCACAAAAACCACGATTAAGTTTCTGGCAGATCTGGAATATGAGTTTTGGATTTCTTGGAATCCAATTTGGATTTGCACTCCAGAATGCCAATGTCAGCCGTATTTTTCAAACACTCGGTGCTGATGTAGATGCTATTCCTATTTTATGGGTCGCAGCACCAGTTACAGGCCTGATCATTCAACCTATAATTGGCCATATGAGTGATAAAACATGGGGCAAACTGGGCCGAAGAAGACCTTATTTCCTGGTAGGTGCCGTATTGGCATCCATGGCACTGATAATTATGCCAAATTCACCTGCATTGTGGGTTGCAGCAGGGATGTTGTGGATCATGGATGCTTCCATAAATATAAGTATGGAACCATTCCGGGCCTTCGTGGGAGATATGTTATCCAATGAACAGCGAACAGCAGGATTTGCCATGCAGAGTTTTTTTATTGGTACTGGTGCTGTCATTGCTTCCGCTCTCCCCTATTTGCTTACTAATTTTTTGGGAATCGATAATACAGCACCGGAAATGATGATCCCTGATTCTGTAAAATATTCCTTCTACATCGGAGCATCTGTTTTTTTTCTGGCCGTGCTTTGGACAGTTATCTCATCAAAAGAATACAGCCCCGGGGAATTGGCTTCCTTTGATGAAGGTGCAGCAGATATTGAATCCGGCGAGGCAGCCAACCAGTCCGATGCGACAACTTATGAGAAAAAGATTAATTATTTGAGGAAAAGTCTGGTATGGATACTGGCGGGTATTATTGGCAGCTATATAGTTTATCATTATACACTTGATAAGGAGCTGTATGTTCTGGGTGTTGGAGCTGTTGTGTTTGGGATTATACAGTTATTGACTGGGATAATGTTGAAAAATAATCGAACAAATGGGATGACGGAGATAATCGAAGACCTTTTTCATATGCCAAAGACTATGCGACAACTTGCCGTTGTACAATTCTTCTCCTGGTTTGCCTTGTTCGCCATGTGGATTTATACCGTCCCTGCGGTAACAAGTCATATTTATGGCACTTCAGATGTTACTTCAGAAGCGTATAATGAAGGCGCCAACTGGGTGGGTGTTTTGATGAGCGTTTACAACGGATTCGCAGCCTTAATAGCTTTTATGCTGCCTGTTATCGCAAAACGCACCAACAGGAAAGTAACCCATTTGATCGCCCTCCTGTTTGGTGGGCTTGGGCTGATGTCTTTTTATATATTTAAGAATCCTTATATGCTGATCATATCAGAAATAGGAATTGGATTCGCATGGGCAAGTATACTTTCCATGCCATATGCTATTCTGACAGGATCATTACCATCTAATAAAATGGGCGTTTATATGGGTATTTTTAATTTCTTTATTGTTATACCACAGATCCTTGCAGCCAGCATATTGGGATTCATTACGAAAGATCTTTTTGGCGGAGAAGCCATTTACGCACTTATGCTTGGCGGGATCTCAATGATCATAGCCGGATTTATCACCCTGAAGGTGGATGATAAATAATTGAATCAGGATCCCCGTAAAATATCCCCTTAAGGATTAAGTATATCTACAGGATATTTAAATCCATCATTACGGTTATGGTTTGTTTCTTTAAAGATAAGAACTCGTATCCTTTAACAATTACGAACTCAGTATATATCAATCCTTTTCAAATGGATTTTCCTTTCTCGGTAACTTTTGATCCCTTTCTGCAGTTAGATAGACAAAAGAAGCAATTATCACTGCCATTTGCTGAAGATCCGGGATCAGCAATCTTTCGTATGTATCCATATTCGTATGCCATGTCCTCAAATCGTAATCAATCGGATCCTGTATAAACTGAAATCCTGGTAAACCAACATCATCAAAAGCTCTATGGTCTGTGCCTGAAGTATTGCGTAAGGTAACTGTCGGATGATCTATCATATCCTTCAGAGGCTCGAACCACTGTTCAAAAATAGGCCGTAGCATATCATTTTCCTGCAAATAAATTCCTCTGATCCTGCCGGTGCCATTGTCAATATTATAATAGGCAGACAATTTATCATAATCGGGATGCACTATGCCATCTTCTTTATTGGCAAAGTGATTCTTTATATAGTTTCTGGACCCATACAATCCTTGCTCCTCTCCGGACCACAGGGCTATTCTGATTGTACGCTTAGGGGTATAACCGATGGCCTTTAAAATCCTGACCGCCTCCATCATAACAATACATCCCGCAGCATTATCAACGGCTCCAGTACCTGCATGCCATGAATCCAGGTGCCCTCCCAGCATAACAAGTTCGGATCGAAGATTCTTATCTGCTCCTGAGATATCTCCTACTACATTAAAAGAATTAAGGTTGTCTTCATAAAAGGTAGTTTTGACTTCGGATTCGACGGTCACCTTGATGTCTTTTTCCAATAATCTGGCCATAAGATCCGCATGTTCCGGTGCCATTTCCAATTGAGCAAAGGGTATTTTTGCCTCCGGCTTATAGGCATCACCACCTCCATTGGTTTTAAAGGTCCCATGTTTTCCCCTCGATCCCCTGATCAATAATGCAATGCCCTCCTCATCAAGTAATTCATTGATTTTATTGTCAAGTGCTCTTCGTGCGCGATATTGAGCTATTCTTTCAGGTGAATATCTGCCAGATCCTCCAATTCTTTGTTTGGCTTCCTCATCAAGTTCCTCTTTGGTATATCTGAACGCCTCTGCTTCAAATGAAGGGGCGGTATCTGCTGAAGATCTGAGAAGCACGATCTTATCTTTCAACTTTCCTTTATAAGGTTCAAGATCTTCTTTTGAGCTCACATCAATTAAAATCACTTCGTCTGAGATCATGCCATTTGTAGAACCAGTCCAGGCCTTGGGTATTGCAATAAATGGAAAATAGTAAGGTTCTTTCATAGCTACATAACATTTATCAACCTTCCATCCCTTGCCAAATTCTCCCCATTCTTCCATCATAGCATTGTCTAATCCCCATGTTTTTAGTTGTCTAACAGCCCATTCACCAGCCTGCCTGTGTCCTGGTGAGTTCGTAAGTCGTGGTCCAAATGCATCAGTAAGGTAAAATGCAAGATCATTTACATTTGAATTTTTAAGGCCTTCCTGACGAATCTTATGAATCATCTCAAGATCAATAACTTCCTGAGCGGAAACCGGGAAGACGATAAAAAGTACAACAATTACCTTATAAAAATTTTTCATAGTGTAAAAATTAAAAAATGAATTATAACCGGGGACGAGTTTAAGCACTAAATATAAATTTTGAAAGGATTGACCAGTTTTTTAGTTCTGATATATTTTGAATAGAAAGATTTATAATATGAAATTCTAAATAATTAAACGAATCCGGAATTTTTTAATATCAATCATTGTTAATAATAGTGAATGATAGCCAGTGATTTTTTACATAAAACAATTAAGTCATGAAAATCAACATAACATTTATTATTATTTTTCTCTTCTCAATGTCATTTTCGATTATTTTTAATTCCTGCGATGAAACAGAAGAACCCGATCAGGATGTATCGGGACCTTCGGCCCCAACCCTGATATATCCGGAGGATGAAGCCAACGATGTTCTTACGTTTGATGAACTGCGATGGTCCTATCCCCTTGGAGGAATTGAAGAGGATCCGGTCAAATTTAATATCTATCTGGATGAATCTCAAAATCCTTCTTCCATGCTGGCTTCTGGTCTTAATCAAAGAACCTTTGAACTATCCTTGACACCAAATGAAACATATTATTGGAAAGTGGTGGCTGATGCGGGTAAATACGGACAAAAAGAGAGTGAGGTAAGGAGTTTTACTACAATCAATACAAATCCTCAGGATGTAACCCTTTCCTATCCGACAAATGGATCCGTTGATATTCCTGTGGATGCAAGATTGACCTGGCAACAGGCAGAGGATCCGGATGGATTCCAGGTACTGTATGATTTCTATTTTGGAGAAGCCGAAAGTACATTGAGTCTTATCAGTGCTGATCAAACCCAATTGTCTTACCTTCCCCAATTAAGTCCAAATACCACCTATTACTGGAAGGTGATCGTGAAGGATCCGCATGATGGATCTTCAGAAAGTCCGGTTTGGTCATTTACGACCATTGATGATAGTCCCGTAGATATAGATTATTTGACATTCGCAGATGATCGTGTGGGAGGACAAGGAGAATTCCTGGCAGTTGATATAAATGGACAGATTTGGATGGCCGAAAATCTCGCATATCTGCCTTCGGTTGGAAGTTCAATTCGAGTTTATGATTATGAAGGATCAAATGTTGATGATGCAAAGCTGACTGAAAATTATAAAAAATACGGAGCACTATATACCTGGATTGAGGCGACGGATGGTGGTTATACCAGTAATGATATACCCAGTGGTGTTCAAGGCGTATGTCCGGCTGGATGGCATATGCCGAGCAGAGCGGAATGGAACTTACTGAGGGATTTTATCATAGCTGAGGGAAATACCGCGATAGGTACAGTGTTAAAATCAAGAACGGATGACTGGTATGACGATGGCCACGGAACAGATAAATATGGTTTCGGCGGCCTTCCGGGAGGACAGTACTATAATGGGGAATTTACCTTGCTTGGAATGTACGGATACTACTGGACAACAGGAGCTTATGTAGAGAGCACAGCCTGGTATAGAGATTTATCCTATCGAAGTACAGGCATGGGACAAGGTGTGGCCTATAATGACCAATACTGGTTTTCCGTTCGTTGTATTAAAGACTAAGACGATTCCGGGATGAAATGTAAGTGTCTATACCATGAGATAATCCCCCTGTTTATATTCGATTTATAGTATAATAAGAATAATTTGACCCTCATACACCTCAATTAACTTTAGTCAAAAGAAGGCACAAACTTGATAGCATATATTTATATATTTTATTAAAAAGCAATACCTAAACCGCAAAAGGTCACTTTTATAAATTAAAGGCCGTTCGTTGCAATACATTTTTATTGCTTATTTTTGCGGGATATGAGAACAGTGGCATTCTATACTTTAGGCTGTAAGCTTAATTTCTCTGAAACCTCAACCATTTCCCGATTATTTGAAAACAAAGGATTCAGGAAAGTTAACTTCGAAGATGGAGCAGATATTTATATTATAAATACCTGCAGTGTTACTGATAATGCCGATAAAAAGTGCAGGAAAGTTGTGAAAGAGGCTCAAAAGGTTGCTAAAGATCCCTATATCATTATAATGGGATGTTACGCGCAATTAAAACCTCAGGAAATAGTCAACATTCCGGGCGTTGATACCGTACTGGGTGCCGCTGAAAAATTCAAAATCTTTGATTATATTGAAGATTTCAAAAAGACTGAAAAGCCTACAGTTCATGCAGCTCCTATCAGTGAAGTCAGTTCTTATCATCAGGCTTTTTCTATCAATGACCGAACGCGGACTTTCTTAAAAGTTCAGGATGGATGCGATTATTCCTGTGCATTCTGTACTATTCCCCTTGCAAGGGGAAAAAGCAGAAGCGATTCCATTGAGAACATATTGAAAAATGCAAAAGAAATCGCTTCAAAGGGTGTTAAGGAAATTGTTCTTACCGGCGTTAATACCGGGGATTATGGGATTATTGAAAATAGACGCGTATCCCGTTTTATAGATTTGATTCGGGAACTTGATAAAATAGATGGCATTGAGAGGTTCCGTATTTCATCCATCGAGCCTAATTTACTTACCGATGAGATAATCGACTTTGTTTCAAAATCTGAACGATTTGTTCCTCATTTCCACATTCCACTTCAATCTGGATCGAATAAGATCCTGAAACTGATGAGAAGACGATATCTTAGAGAATTGTACCTGGACAGGATAACCAAGATCAGGGAGCTTATGCCTTTTTCCTGTATTGGTGTTGATGTGATCGTAGGTTTTCCAGGTGAGACTGATGAAGAGTTCAGGTCCAGTTACGAATTCATTAACGAACTTGATGTATCCTATTTACATGTATTTACCTATTCTGAACGTGCCAACACTAAAGCTATAGATATGCCTGGGTCGGTTCCTGTTAAAGTACGTAATGAAAGATCGAAGATGTTGCGTAATCTTTCATTCAAGAAAAGGCATAAATTCTATAATGATAATCTCGGTAGAAACGAGGTAGTGCTTTTCGAACACGATGTTGAAGATGGTAGAATGCACGGGTTTACAAATAATTATATCCGCGTGGTGGCTAATTATGATCCTCTTCTGATTAATGAAACACTTCCCGTAAAGCTAAGGGAAATCAATTCAAACGGGCTGGTTGAAGTTGAAGAATTTCTTAATGAACCCGAATTATCCAATCCTTAATTCAAAAGCAATTATAGTTTGACTATCAAGCACCGTTCCCAATACGTGCTCCGGAGAACCATAATAGAGGATCATCACGCTGGTCTTCCACAGGCGTTTCACTTATTCAAACCGTAAAGCTTCGATCGGGTCCAGCCTGGAAGCCTTAAAAGCTGGATAAGTACCTGAAATTAAACCCACTGCGATACAGATAGCGAAACCTACGATTACCCATAACCATGGAATTATAAAGGCCCCACCTGCACTGATGAGGCCAGAGATCAGGTTACCAATAGCGATTCCAAGAATTACGCCTCCTAAACCGCCAAAAATACATATCACAATTGCTTCTATCAAAAACTGCTCTCTGATCTTCCTGGGATTGGCTCCTATGGCCTTTCTAATACCAATTTCACGGGTGCGCTCAGTAACAGAAACCAACATGATATTCATGAGTCCCACCGATGCTCCGAGCAATGTTATAAATCCTATTATAAACCCACCAATTCTCAGGTAGGAGCTTATATTTTCGAGTTCTTCTTCCAGGGTAAGGTTTCTGGATATCTCAAATGAGTTTTCCTGTCCTATGGGATCCTGACGGATAGTCCTCATTAATCCCGTGGCCTGGCCTTGGGTAAATTCCATCTGTTCAGGGTTATCAACGCCAACATTTATATAATAACTAAAGTTTGTCCAGCCAGTATTAAGACGGATAGCACTCTCAATGGGTATTATAACAGACCTGTCAGATCCACTATCTCCCCCCAGGGCACCTTCTTTCTTTAATACCCCGACCACTTTGTATTTATTCCCAAAACATGCAATCTCCTTATCCAATGGACTTTCATTCGCTTCGAACAATTTTTCAACCACCTGATTTCCAACCAAAGCTACCGGTCTTCCAAATTTTACTTCGTAAGAGGAAAAGTTCCTGCCTGATTCAATATTATAACCCTGCAGGTTCAGGTAATTTTCATTGGCTCCTACAATTCTAATATTGGGATCTGTTTTTTTAGATAACCTTTTTACTTCGGCATTCCATGAAACATATGTGGAAACACTTACGGCTTGAGAATATTTAAAAAGGTTTTTAAATCTCTTTACTTCAAAATACTGTAATGGTTCGTACTTTTTCTCTTCGATTCCACTTCTATTCCGTCCCCTGTCTGTTCGTTTTGACCGGATCTCGAAGGAATTAGCTCCTAAATTTGAAAAGCTATTATTAATTGAGGCTTTCATACTGTCAATGGCTGTAAGAATACCTACCAAGGAAGTTATTCCTATAGCAATAATCAAGGCTGTGAGGATGGACCGCAATAAATTGGCTGAAATAGACCTTAATCCTTCTGAGATATTTACTAAAAGATTCATGAAAGCATGCTTTTTATAAAGATAAATATACTTGGCAATTTTTACTCAATTAAGTAATATTACTCTAATGTAGAATAATTTATATGAAAGGTAATATAAGATGGTAAAACTCTCCAGGTTGGTTTTGATGTTATGTATAACACTGATTATTGGGATGCATGCTTCTAAAGCTGCATATATATTAATCCCAATGGATAACAGTCAGACAAACCATTTGAAAGCGTATGGTATTGCCTACTGGACATTGCAAAATGAAGTAGAGATCGACTGGCTTCTAAATTACCGTGGTGGAAGTTTTATGGTCAAATATTTGCAGAAAATCGAAAATGAGCTGATCATTAGGGGTGTGGCCTTTACTGTAATATCCGATGCTCAATACAATCAAATATTAAATGAAATATCAAGTCCCTCCTCCAATACTGATGTGATGAAGTTGGAAAAAGCACCCCGTATTGCTGTTTACTCTCCAAAAAGCAATCAACCCTGGGATGATGCAGTTACCCTGGTATTGACCTACGCGGAGATACCCTATGATGTTATTTTTGATGATGAAGTGATCTATGACGAACTACTCAAATATGACTGGTTACACCTGCATCATGAAGATTTCACAGGACAGTATGGAAAATTTTACCGAAATTACCGGAACTTCCCATGGTATATACAACAACAACAGGAATTTGAAGCCAGTGCAAGGAAACATGGATTTCAGAAAGTATCCCAATTGAAACTGGCAATTGTCAAGAAAATTAAACTATATGTCATCGGTGGAGGATTTCTGTTTGCCATGTGTTCGGCCACTGATACCTTCGATATTGCCCTTGCTGCGGATGGTGTTGACATTTGTGAATACATGTATGATGGTGATCCCGCTGATCCGGCGGCACAGAAAAAAATGGTATACGATAATACCCTGGCATTTAAGGATTTCAAGCTTGTCCGGGATCCACTTGAATACGAATTTTCTAATATAGATCAGAATGCTCCTGAAAGAAATATCATAGCTGAAAATGATTTCTTTACACTTTTTGAATTTTCTGCCAAATGGGATCCAATTCCTACCATGCTGACGCAAAATCATGAGAAAATTGTAAAGGGTTTTATGGGACAAACAACAGCTTATAAAAAGAGTCTTATAAAGCCTGAAGTGGTCATAATGGGTGAAAATAAAGATCTGAACGAGGCTAAATATCTGCATGGGATCCAGGGTAAAGGATTTTTCACTTTCTATGGCGGACATGATCCGGAAGATTACCAGCATATTGTGGGAGAAGCACCAACAGATTTAAACCTTCACCCAAATTCACCCGGTTACAGGTTAATTCTTAATAACATACTCTTTCCTGCCGCCAAAAAGAAGAAGCAGAAAACCTGATATGCTTAAAAAATGAAAATTTCTTTCATATTGGTGGAACCAGCCGTGCCGGAGAATATCGGGGCTGCTGCAAGAGCTATCAAAACGATGGGTTTTAGAGATTTATGCCTTGTAAAAACCTCCAGCCATCTTGACAAAAAATCGAAGATTCTGGCTCATGCTTCAGTAGAAGTACTTGAGAATGCAAAATTATATAAGGAATTTGACCATATGGTATCTGAATTTGATTTTCTAATAGCTACTTCCGCAAAGCGCAGAAGGACCAATGAGAATTATATACAGGCAGAAGAGTTGGTTGATTTTTTAAAGCAACGTGAAGGAAATTTAGACCGCATCGGGATCCTGTTTGGACGTGAAGAATCGGGCCTTACAAATGATGAGATCAAAAAATGTGACCTTATATCCTATGTGCCGATCGCTAATCCCTATCCCTCATTGAACCTATCACAGGCCGTCATGATCTATGCTTATTTAATGTCCCGGTTATTAAGATCAGATTCAGAATCAGAGGAAGAAGTCATTCCTGATGAAAGCCTGAAGGCATTAAAAGAGAAAGTAAAAAACTTACTTGAAATAATTGAAATAAAACAGTCGCATATTATAGGGCCCAGGATTATGGAAAGACTCAATTATCTGAAGAAAGAGGATTTATCCCTGCTGCATTCAACGTGTAATTCACTACTTGATAAGATGAAACGCTAAAGTTTCCTAATCATAAAACATCCAGCTCAGACCAAGATCGAGACCCTTCGGTTGACCAGGATAATAAGGAGTTGCAAAATATCCCCGTCCCGCTTTTTGATTTATATAGGCATATTTGAGAAATAAGCGAACAGTTTTAATCTTAATATTTACGAATACATTAGCCAAAATATAACTGGGTAATTCAAAATCATTCTGCAGATAAAATTGCTGAGTAACGGGATCATATCCATCAGCAAAATAATTGCTTTGATAATGTCCGTTTACACCAATAGACATCAGTAATTTCTCTTTGAACATGAATCTTGAATAGTAAATGCTTGAATTAGCAAAAACTGGTGGGATCCTGAAAACATCCCTCGCCTCTTCATCACCTGTTTTGAAGGTGTAAATAAACTGGTTGTCCCAATGCAGGTATTTACCGAACTGAAAATTGAGATCAATCCCCGGAGAATAAAGCTGTGCAAATCCGGAAGCTTGTTTGGGCATTTTATCGATATCGAAGTAAATATAATTCTTGATCATTGAAAGATTGATAAATGGCCTGATCGATATCTTCTTCAATTTGATCTTAAATAAGGCCTTAATATTATCTGATTGAACTGATCCAAAATCATTGTACCATTCATAATGATTACTGAAATATCTTTCATGTATAAAACCGGGATCATACATCATCCGCTGATACGACAATTCCCAGAATCGATTTTCGTAAACACCCCTTATCTTATGATTCCCATTATTCAACAGGAGTTCCCCTTCTACCATGAGATAATAGGAACTGTCATTGTCGTATCGTAAACTTCCTCCCACATAGCCTTCAGTTCTGTTTTCCACATCAGTAAGGTAGTTTTGAAAGAATTTGACCTGACGATATCGATAGTATGCATTATAAAATGCCTTTTTCCAATCTCCCTTCACCCCTGCCTCATTCGTTATATCATTTATCTTATTTTTATTCCAGGTTTCCGTAGTATTAAACAATATACGGTCATAAAATTCCTGATTGGTAGAGACACGTGGATCTGAAAAATAATTTGTGATCAATGAAGAATAAAATTCATTGTATATGGCAAAAGCAGGATTTAACTGGTATTGCTGGTATAAATAGTACTTAACATTCAACTCGGAACTGCCTACCTCCTCCAGGTTAACCTCAGCGTTTTCGTTGAAGAAATCATTATTATTCTGAAATCCAGTTGTGTCAACGCCCCCGCTCTCATTAACCTTATGATTCATTCTGGTATATGCGCCTAGTGCAAAATAATTACTGTCTGGCGTCCAATAATACATGTAAAAGTTATAAGATAAACCCCTCACAGCATTATCACCTCTTCCGGTGCTACTGATCTGTTTATCCATCGTATACCATAAAAGGTTGAAACCAAAATTCCAGTTGGGTTTAATATTCTGACTGAAGGATATATCAGTAATATTTCTATTTCCTGATCCGAATACTACATATAAATCAGTGTGGGGAGAACGTGTATCGAACAATTTGATATTTTCAACGGGTAATTTAAACAATGAATACGTGTAATATCCGGAAGTCTTCCCAATTATAGAAGGAGGTTGGTAAAACATTTGTTTTGTTGAGGTTCCGATTATTCCCAGGTCCTGCAATTTGTATCTTTGTATTTCCATAGGTGAAAATCGCTCAAAACCTATTATAGCGGTATCAGGATGGGAAGATACATTTCTGTTGAACTTTATGTCATTCAGGTATTTGTAATTTGTAGTGGTCGGGCCATATACGGTTTGAGTAGAATCATCCAGAATCTGGGAGAACAGGTTGCTTGCAATCAACAGCATTAAAAAACTCAGGAAAAATAGTTTCTTGCTCACTTAATCTTCTGTTTTATCTAGCACCTTTTGAATGAAATCTTCAAATTCTGATTCACCCTGAGCAAATTTATAGGTTATAGGTTGAAAAAATACAGGATGTTCCATTAAAATGTCCTCTAGTTTGGTTCCAATTATACGCATAATATCCTTTTCTGTAAATAAAATACTAATAGTCTGATCATTTAGCATTTTATAAAAGGTAATTATTCGCTTCAATTCCTTTACGGAGAAATAATGATGATCATTGAACTTAAAATGCTTAATCAAATGAAAATTCCTTCTGATATGATCTGCCAACGGGCCGGGTTCAGCAATAGCAGTAACAAGAATAACTTTTTCAGTAAACTTATAATTCTTATTCAGTACCGGTTCCTGTGTGCCATATTTCGTACTGGTGAAGAAGACAGGCACACTTGGCCTTATATAATTTGATATTGACTGATGTATGCTTTCAATTTCCGCATTACTGATGTCTTCAGGACACTTTGTAACGATTACAGCATCAGCACGCCGGGCATTTGCCCTCGATTCTCTAAGATTTCCGGCAGGCAAGAGGACATCACTATAAAACGGCCTGCTATAGTCATTTAAAAGAATGTTACATGAGGGAATTATTTTCCTGTGCTGATACGCATCATCAAGCAGAATGAGGTCAGTATCTGGAAGCATACTTAGAATTTGTGGTATTGCATACAGTCTGTCTTCACATACCGCCACACCTATATCTTTTTTAAATTTATTATAATATTGAAAAGGTTCGTCACCAATTGTCTTTGCATTATCATGCTCGTCTGCAATCAGGAATCCATTGGTCTTTCTTTTATACCCCCGGCTTAAGGTTACAATTTTATGATGATCCTTGAGTAACCTGATCAGATATTCAATAACGGGAGTCTTACCTGTACCTCCAACAGTCAAATTTCCAACTGAAATAGTTGGCACATCTATATCAAAAGATTTAAAAACCCGAATATTATATAGCCAATTACGGAGGGAAGTGACCAGGTGATACAACAAAGAAAATGGAAAAAATAAAATCCTTATGTGCTTCATTAATAGAAGATATAAACTTAATGAACCTAAGCAATACTGTGTGCAAATATAATATTAAAAAAACTGCCGGTGATTTTACTCCTGGATTTCCTGCTCTAGGGTTAGAGAAACAAGCTTTTTTATTTTAATCAATTTTTTAGGTGGGATATTATTATCCTTATACTCTTCTATTGGTTTTCCCTGGTGTTTGATTAGTTTATTGATCCTTTCCCAATTGAGTTTATAATCAGAAAATCCGGATTTTTTCATTTTTTTAGAAAGCTGAACATAAAAATATCTGAGGTATGCCTTCTTCCAGTTCAATTTATAAATATCTACCTTATAATGCTCGCCAATAGCTAATATCTCGCGGCTGATCCTTTTGTTTGCCTCAAGTACATCAAGAGACTTTCGCAGGATCTTTTCATTAAGACTCGTTTCCTGTTTTTCCTGTTCTTCTGTTGGTTTCTTCTCCTTCAATCCACTAACAGTCTTAAGTAATTCCTGTAACTGATGTTCAATTACTTTAAAAAGTGACTGCTGTTCATCATATTGGCTCTTTATCTTGATCAATTGCTTAACGAGATCTCGCTTTTTGATCTTCTTTTTGATAGCCTTTTTATCCGAATCCGACTGAAGATAGGTGTTTAATATATCATACAATGAATCCTTTTCTATCATTTGAGGTCTGAATTAAATGGCTTTGAAAATAAAAAAAATGAAATAACCTCCCCCATTGTAATTTTCATTTTTGTGAAAATTATGATATATATAAACCCTATGGTCATTTTAACTGTAGTGCTTTTTTGTTAATAAACTGAAACCGATCTTTAGTACAGTGCAAAGGTAATAATTACCAACCTTAAATATAATTTAAATCCAATAAAATAACTTATAAATACAATTTTAAACATTGCAAAATTTAAGGAATTATTCCTTTATTTTTGCTTTTAACCGGCTACTCCCAGATCTGATAAGTTAATTAGTTTCCGATCACCATCCCTATCAGATCAGCCAAATTTATAATAAATGCAAACTGAGATTAACTGATTACAATCTAATGTAAATATCGAAAGAATACAATTAAAAACGAATATAATTATAAAAAA